>JAGRHC010000006.1 GCA_020445145.1 Alphaproteobacteria bacterium | reverse complement strand
AGAGCGCCGCCCTGTCACGGCGGAGGTCGCGGGTTCAAGTCCCGTCACTCGCGCCATTGCTTCGCTTTTCTTCCGCCTCTTTCCGTGATAGAACAAAACAGGCCGAAGCGGAAAAATCTTAAGGGAATGTCATGGCGCCGTCGGAACTGCTCATCAATTATCTTCCCATCCTTGTTTTCCTTGTGATTGCAGGGGGTATGTCAATAGCGATGATTGCAGGATCTCTGCTCGCAGGCATCAGAAAACCAGATTCGGAAAAGTTGTCCGCGTATGAGTGTGGTTTCGACGCGTTCAGCAACGCGCGCAGCAAATTTGACGTCCGCTACTATCTGGTGACGCTGCTTTTCATTATCTTCGATCTCGAAATCGCATTTTTGTTCCCTTGGGCCGTGACCCTCGGGAAAATTGGTATGTTCGGATTTTGGTCGATGATGGGTTTTCTCGGCATTCTAACGGTCGGGTTTATCTACGAGTGGAAAAAAGGCGGGCTGGACTGGGAATAAAATTAGATGGCACACGAAAAACATATCATAGCAGCGCCGCAATACGACCTTCGCACACGTGCGCCAATACCGCCCGCCGTCGAGCAGGATGTCGTGCCGGCAGCAATCTCCAAAACACTCGAAGAAAAAGGTTTTCTTCTAACACAAACCGATCGTTTGTTCGATTGGGCGCGTACAGGCTCCATGTGGCCGATGACCTTTGGTCTGGCCTGCTGTGCGGTCGAGATGATCCACGCATATATGAGCCGCTATGACCTTGACCGCTTTGGTATGATCCCGCGCCCGTCCCCGCGCCAGTCCGACGTCATGATCGTCGCCGGAACACTGACCAACAAAATGGCACCGGCATTGCGCCGCGTCTACGACCAGATGCCTGAACCCCGCTGGGTCATCTCGATGGGCTCCTGCGCGAATGGCGGTGGCTATTACCACTATTCATACTCCGTAGTGCGCGGATGCGACCGCATCGTGCCGGTAGACATCTACGTGCCCGGCTGCCCACCGACAGCAGAAGCCCTTGTCTATGGCCTTCTCCAACTCCAGAAGAAAATCCAGAGAGAGGATACGCGAATTGCCCGCTGAAGCCCTACAGGATCTAGCTGACTATATAGCTGAAAAACTAGAGGGCGAGGTGACAGGAACCTCGTTCATGAAAGACGAACTCGTCATCCACGCACACGCTGAAAACATCGTCAGCGTGATGCAATTCCTGCGCGACGACAAAGAGTGCCAGTTTCATATTCTGGTCGACATCTGCGGCGTAGACTACCCGGAACGCACCAAGCGCTTCGAGATCGTCTACAATCTCCTCTCTATGCGCCAGAACAACCGTGCTCGCGTAAAAATATCCGCAGCGGAAAATGAAATCGTCCCTTCCGTCACCAGTGTATTTAGCTCTGCCGGCTGGTTCGAACGAGAAGCCTGGGACATGTACGGCGTACCATTCTCCGGCAACCCCGATCTGCGCCGCATCCTCACCGATTACGGCTTCGAAGGACACCCGCAGCGCAAAGACTTCCCGCTGACAGGCTATGTCGAGCTTCGCTACAACGAAGAACTAAAGCGCGTGGTCTACGAACCGGTAAAACTGGCGCAGGACTACCGCAATTTCGATTACGTCAGCCCATGGGAAGGCATGACCGACATCCAGCTCCCCGGTGACGAAAAAGGCACAATCCCACCGCACGGCTGGACGGATACAAAAAAGGGGAGGGCAAAGAATGCCGCTTCGTAATACGATAGAAACCCCGGACGTAGAGATATCCGAAGAAACCCAGATCAAGCCGTTTACCATGAATTTCGGGCCCCAGCACCCCGCGGCCCACGGCGTTCTTCGTCTCGTTCTGGAGATGGAAGGGGAAGTTGTGGAGCGTGCAGACCCGCATATCGGCCTTCTTCACCGCGGAACAGAAAAGCTGATAGAATACAAAACCTACACCCAGGCCCTTCCGTATTTCGATCGCCTCGACTACGTGGCGCCGATGAACCAGGAACACGCCTTCGCGCTCGCCACAGAAAAACTGCTCGGGATAACCGTACCGCGCCGCGCGCAATATATCCGCGTCCTGTACGCAGAGTTAGGCCGTATCCTGAACCACCTGCTCAACATCACCACTTTCGCGCTCGACGTCGGAGCCTTAACGCCGGCCCTCTGGGGTTTCGAAGAACGCGAAAAAGGCATGGAGTTCTACGAGCGTATCTGCGGCGCACGCTTGCACGCCAACTATTTCCGCCCCGGCGGCGTCGCCCGCGATATGCCTGCCGGCCTCGCTGAAGACATGATGGCTTGGTGCGAGGCGCTACCGGACTATATCGCCGACATCGAAAGCCTCCTGACCGAAAACCGCATCTTCAAACAACGCACCGTAGACATCGGCGTTGTAACAACCGAAGAAGCGCAAGACTGGGGCTTCTCAGGCCCAATGCTCCGCGCCTCAAACGTCCCGTGGGATCTCCGCAAATCCCAGCCTTATGACGCTTACGAGGAAATGGATTTCGACATCCCGGTAGGCAAAACCGGCGACTGCTATGCCCGCTACCTCGTCCGCATGGCGGAAATCTATGAATCACTCAAAATCATGAAACAATGCCTCGAAAAAATGCCCGAAGGCTACGTCAAGGCCAATGACTACAAAGTCACACCACCCCCGCGCGCTGAAATGAAAAGCTTGATGGAGGCTCTGATCCACCACTTCAAGCTCTACACCGAAGGCTACCACGTACCCGCCGGGGAGACGTACACCGCCGTCGAGGCGCCAAAAGGCGAGTTCGCCGTCTACCTCGTCAGCGACGGATCAAACAAACCATACCGCTGCCGCATTCGCGCTCCGGGTTTCGCCCACCTGCAAGCTCTCGACTTTATGAGCAAAGGCCACCAACTCGCCGACAGCGTCGCAATCATCGGCTCGCTGGACATCGTTTTCGGAGAAATTGACCGATGAAAAAGCCATTTGACCTACATGCTGACTACCAGCCTGAGAGCTTCGCCTTCAGCAAGGCGCGGGAAAAGACTGTTGCCGAAATCATCAAACGCTACCCCGAAGGCCGCCAGCAATCAGCAGTCATGCCTCTTCTGGACCTCGTCCAGCGACAAATTGCAGAGGAGGGCGCAAAGGCCAATCCTCCCTATGGTGGCTGGGTGCCACGCGCGGCAATGGACCATATTGCACAAATTCTCGATATGCCCCCGATCAAGGTCTACGAGGTCGCAAGCTTCTACTCAATGTACAACCTCGCCCCTGTGGGGAAGTACTTGATCCAGTGCTGCACCACCACACCGTGCTGGTTGAACGGTAGCGCCGAAATCGTAAACACCTGCAAATCACATCTCAACATTGGCATGGATGAAACAACCAAGGACGGTAAATTCTCACTCATGGAAGTGGAGTGCCTCGGCGCCTGCGTCAACGCGCCAATGGTCCAGATCAACGACGACTACTACGAGGACCTCAGCCCCGAATCAATGAAGGAAGTCCTTGACCTCCTGGCCGAAGACATGAACCCGCAAATCGGCTCTCAAAAGGGCCGCAAGGCGTCCATGGCTCTCTCCGGCCCGACAACCCTGAAAGACCGCGCGAAAAAGGCGAAGGTGGTGTAATGCTGAACGACGAAGACAGAATCTACACAAACCTCTACGGCTGGGAATCCTTCAGCCTCAAGAACGCGCAAAAACGCGGCGATTGGGACAACACAAAGGCAATCGTCGCCAAGGGCCGCGACTGGATTATCGACGAGATGAAAAAATCCGGACTTCGTGGCCGCGGCGGGGCAGGGTTCCCGACTGGCCTGAAATGGTCCTTCATGCCCAAAGAATCAAACGGTCGCCCGCACTACCTCGTCATCAACGCCGACGAGTCAGAGCCGGGAACCTGTAAAGATCGCGACATCCTGCGCAACGAACCTCACAAACTCATAGAAGGCGCCTTGCTCGCCGGTTTCGCCATGGGCGCGCATGCGGCTTACATATACGTGCGCGGAGAATTCTACAACGAAAGCTCCGAACTTTGGAGCGCCATCCATGAAGCCTATGACGCAGGCCTCCTTGGCAAAAACGCAGCAGGCTCCGGCTGGGACTTCGACGTCTTCGTCCACCGCGGCGGCGGCGCTTATATCTGCGGGGAAGAAACAGCCCTGATCGAATCCATCGAAGGCAAAAAAGGTCAACCCCGAAACAAGCCGCCATTCCCGGCCATGGCTGGCCTTTACTCCTGCCCGACCACCGTGAACAACGTCGAAACAATCGCCTCTGTTCCAACCATTTTGCGCCGCGGCGGAGCATGGTTCGCAGGCCTCGGCCCGAACGAGAAAAACGCAGGCACAAAATTGTTCTGCATCTCTGGTCACGTCAATCAGCCCTGCAACGTCGAAGAAGAAATGGGGATCCCGCTCAAGGAACTCATCGAAAAACATTGCGGTGGCGTACACGGCGGCTGGAAAAATCTTTTGGCTGTAATCCCCGGCGGGTCTTCAACCCCGATGATTCCGAAGGACATTTGCGAAACCGTCCACATGGATTTTGATTCCTTGCGCGAAGTCGGCACAGCCCTCGGTACGGCGGGCGTCATCGTCATGGACAAATCCACCGATGTTATTCAGGCGATTTGCCGCCTGTCGCAATTCTACATGCATGAAAGCTGCGGGCAGTGCACACCATGTCGCGAAGGCACCGGCTGGGTCTGGCGCATCATGAAGCGCATGGTCGCCGGCAATGCGACCGTCGAGGAAATCGACCAGCTCTTCGAAGTCACCAAAGAAATCGAAGGTCACACGATTTGCGCACTCGGAGACGCCGCCGCATGGCCAGTCCAAGGCCTCATCAAGCACTTCCGCCCGGAAATGGAACACAGGATCATGGAATACCGCAAATCAGCCGCTTAAAGTTCGTGCATCACAATGGCCTAAAATTGACATATTAGTGCATTGTGGTGTAATGTATCCGCTGGATTTTCGGAGAACACAAATGGAAACACAAACACAAGGTCAACTTGAAGCTGACCAACGCCAAGCAGGTTTCGTACGACATAGCGTGATTGCAGGTTTAAAATATACGTTGGCCAGTCTTTTCATCGCTGGTACGGTTGTGAGCTGCAATGAAGCTGACAATAGCCGTGAGAAAACAGTAATTCCTGGTACAGGAAATGTTAACACAGTAGGGGGCGAAATCGTTCGCACCGAACAATCCACGCAAGGATCATGGACGGGGGAGACAGTTGCCTACGCTGCGGGGGCGTTGGCTTCACTATTCGGTGCTCTTGGAATGGCTGGATGGGGAGCAGCAAGCCATCGACGTGCATTTCGCTCTCAAAGGGGAGTAGGGCAAAGACGTGCCGCTGAAAGTGCACACCTTAAATCCCAAAATCCGCCTGATCATGCTTTGGAATCCTGAATTCTAAATGCTAATCATTAAAATACCGCGCCGCATTGCGGAAAAGAGCAAGCCCGTCCGTTTCTTCAGGAAGGCTTTCACCGTTACGCTGTGCGGCATCTTTCATCTCATGATAATCATCGCGCTGCCACGTAAACATCCCGCGCTCCGGGTGTGGCATTAACGCCAGTACGCGGCCTGAATGATCCGTAATCCCGGCAATATCGGCAACAGCTCCGTTAGGATTATAAGGAAACGCGCCCCCCGCAGCCCGACCATCCGGCTGTATATAGGAAAAGGCAACTTGCCCGCCAGATTGCAGACGCTCCAGCGTCTCATACGACATCATAAAACGCCCCTCACCATGCGCCACTGGAATATGCATACGCTCAATCCCCGCCAGCCAGGGCGATTTTGAGCCACTCGCCGCCACATCAACCCACCGGCACTGATAACGCGCACTCTGATTATAGGTCACAGCAACATCACGTTCGCCGTACGCCCCGTCAAACCCCGGCACAAGCCCAAGATTAGAAAGAATCTGACATCCGTTACAAATTCCGATCGTCAGGGTATCCCGCGAAACAAAAGCCTTCAAAGCATCCCACAACGCAAGCTTCATCTTCTGCGCAAACGCATTCCCGGACCCCGTATCATCCCCATACGAAAACCCGCCCGGCACAGCCAAAATCTGGTAGTCGTCCAGAGTGTTCGGCGCCTCAATCAAATCATTGATATGAATGATCCGCCCCTCAAGCCCAACATGCTGAAAAGCAAACTGCGTTTCTTCCTCGCAGTTCAGGCCATAGCCGGACAGAATTAAAACCCGCGCACTCATCAATAATTCCTCAATGGCGCCTTATACGCCTCATCCAAAGCCTTAAGATCAACCTTCAACACATCGCGAATAAACAGATTTTCGCTGTAGGACACACTGCCGATATAGTGGCATTCCTCAAACCCGGAGAAGTTCTTCTCAAAAGCTTTCTTGTTCTGCGGCGCAACGCTTACAAGAATACGCCCCGTACTCTCGGAAAAGAGCATTTTATCCGCCCGCAAACCAAAGCCCGACAAATCAACGTCCAGCCCAAATCCACCGGCAATCGCCTTTTTCGCCAGCGCCGCGCCAAGGCCGCCATACCCCAGTGCCAAAGCCGAAGAAATCAGACGATCCCGGCTCGCGCGGGCATACAATTTATACAATCTCAAATTCTGATGCGCATCAGTCTCCGGCACATTCTGGCCGGTAACCCCAAGCATATCGTAATACTCCGAAGCCCCCAGCTCATCCTTCGTCACGCCCAGCAAATAAAGGGAGTCGCCGGCCGCCTTCGGCGCCAGAGAAATAGAACGCACCACATCCGGAATAACGCCGATACTGGACACCAGCAAAGTCGGCGGCGCAGAAACCTTAACCGGCTTCCCGCTTGCATCATAACCTTTAAAGTCATTGAACATGGAATCTTTACCAGAAATAAATGGCGTCTCGTACTTAACCGCCATCTCATAAATCGTCTCCACAGCTCTCTTAAGCTGCCCAAGCCGCTCCGGCTCATCCGAAGAGCACCAGCAGAAATTATCCAGCAAGGCAAGCTGCGCAAAATCAACGCCCGCCGCGACCGCATTCCTCACCGCCATATCAAGCCCAGCCGCAGCCATCGCCCCCGTATCAATGTCGCTATACCGCGGGAACAAACCTTGAGACAAAACAACCCCTTTGGGCGAAGACAGGACAGGCTTGGTAATACTGGTCTCCGCATAGACCCGCCCCGGCCCCTGCAAAGGCTTGAGCACAGCGCCGCCCTGAACTTCATGATCATACTGTGTCGCGATAAACTCTTTCGAACAAAGATTAGGCCGCCCCATCAAATCGAGAAGCGCTTGCGCATAATCCTTGGGCTCATCCAAAGAAGGCTCAGAATCACCGCCGCGTGTAAACGTCGTCCGAAGCGGCGTCTCCGGGACTCCGTCATGCAGGAAGTCCATATCCAGATCCAAAATTGTTTCCCCGTGCCATGTAATATAAGCACGACCTGAATCGGTATAGGTCCCAATGACGGTCGCCTCTACACCGCGCTTGGCAAAAAAGGCAATCAACTTATCCGTATTCTCCGGAGGAACCGCCATCGTCATCCGTTCCTGTGATTCCGAAATCCAGATTTCCCAAGGCGCCATACCGGGATATTTCAAAGGCACAGTCTCAAGTTCAACATGGAAACCGCCGGACTGCTCCGCCATCTCTCCAATAGAAGAGGAAAGCCCGCCCGCGCCATTATCCGTAATCGCGCTATACCATCCGAAATCACGAATTTCTTTTACAATGGCATCGGACATTTTCTTCTGCGTAATCGGATCGCCAATCTGCACAGCCGTCGCAGGAGACCCTTCATCCAGAGCCACAGAAGAGAACGTCGCGCCATGGATACCATCCGCGCCAACGCGCCCGCCTGCCACAACGATTTTATCACCGGGCCGGGCTTTCTTGATATGGCCGGGCTTGCCGTTAACCTCGCGCGGGATCAAACCGATCGTCCCCACAAAAACAAGCGGCTTGCCGGCAAAGCGGTCATCAAAATAAACAAACCCCTGAGGTGTCGGAATACCGGAGCAATTCCCGCCAGCCTCAACCCCGGCCACAACACCGTTCATAATCGTCGCCGGAGAAAGCAACGGATCATTGCCCTTTGCATCTCTGGAATACCCCGGATTGGTCCGCGGGTCAGCAAAACAGAACCCGTAACGGTTAATCACAGGCTTTGCGCCTTGACCAAAACCGATGCAGTCCCTGTTCACACCGACAATACCTGTAATCGCCCCGCCAAAAGGATCAAGAGCCGAAGGCGAGTTATGCGTCTCGACCTTATCTGTAATCAGATAATTCTCATCAAAAATAATCCCGCCGGCATTATCCGAAAACACAGAGACACAAATATCGCTCTCCCCACGTATTTCACGGATTTCCTTCGTCGCCCTCTTGATATAGTGCCGATAAAGACCATCCCGCACATCATCAATCGGCGAAGCAAAAATCGTATGCTTACAATGCTCGGACCAGGATTGCGCCAGCATCTCCAGCTCAATATCTTTCGGCGCACGGCCTTCTTTTTTGAAATAAGCCTGTATCGCTTTCAAATAAGTCAACGATAAGCCCAAAGGCCCGCGGCGCGATCCATCCAGATTTTTAATGCCTGACTTGCCAACCAGCTCAAGCAAATCATCAGAAATATTTAAATCCACATCATCCGCGACAGCACCCTTGTTATCGAGGTGAACCTTCGGGATGACAGCGTCCATACCGCCATCTTTTTCAAAGTCCTCACGGCTCTTGATGCTCGCGCGCTGAATGAGCTTGTTAGACAATTCTCCGGCTAAAACACGCACATCTTCCCGCGAGAGATCACCTTGAATAAGATAAAGACGCGAAGAGTAAACGGCAGATGTTTCTGAATCCCCGGAACAAAGGTCGAGAATTTCCTGAGCCGTATGACCGATATTATCGGTAACCCCGGGCAAGAAACCAATCTCCAGAGCCCAGTCAAAATCACGGGGCAGGGAGCCCGTTTTCTGTGTTACGGGGTTCGCAAGACTCTCGGCAAAACGCTTGTCAGCTGCCGCTTTGCTCTCCGAAGTATAAACATCGGCAACCCGCACATGCGCAGGATTCCCCCGCGATGCGAGCAATTTTTCTATCCGTAAGGCGCGCCCGTCTTCTTCGTGGGCTAAAACTTCAATGCGATAAGGCATAAATAAATGACAAGTAACTGTTGATCTTCGATTGCCCGCAGATTAAATAGTAGTCGACTGATTTTTTCAATACACTTTATCGGAAATAAGCAAGCCCATGCCAAAAGTTACCATTGACGGCACAGAAATCGAAGTTGCGCCCGGAACCAGCATCCTTCAGGCGGCCGAACAAGTCGGCGCCGAAGTCCCACGTTTTTGCTATCACGACAAGCTCTCGGTCCCGGCAAATTGCCGCATGTGCCTTGTCGAAGTTGAAGGCGGCCCCCCAAAGCCTGTAGCCTCCTGTGCAATGGCCTGCGGCGATGGCATGGTTATCAAGACGGACTCCCCGATGGTTAAAAAGGCGCGTAAAGGCGTCATGGAAATGCTCCTGATCAACCACCCGCTCGATTGCC
>JAGRHC010000036.1:5170-5386 GCA_020445145.1 Alphaproteobacteria bacterium | reverse complement strand
GCGGTCTGCCGAAGAAAATGGCGCTCGAACTCTTCAAGCCGTTCATCTTCCACAAACTGGAAATCTACGGCATGGCGTCAACCGTGAAAGCCGCCAAGAAAATGGTCGAAAAGGAACGTCCGGAAGTTTGGGACATCCTTGAAGAAGTCATTCGCGAGCATCCCGTGATGCTGAACCGCGCCCCGACGCTTCACCGCCTCGGCATTCAGGCGTTCG
>JAGRHC010000036.1:0-5114 GCA_020445145.1 Alphaproteobacteria bacterium | reverse complement strand
TTCGACGGCGACCAGATGGCCGTGCACGTCCCGCTCTCGATCGAGGCTCAGCTTGAAGCGCGCTGCCTGATGATGGCGACCAACAACATTCTATCCCCTGCAAACGGGAAACCGATTATCGTTCCGTCTCAGGACATCGTTCTCGGGATCTACTATCTCTCGATCGCCCGCGACGGCGAGCCGGGCGAAGGCATGATCTTCCGTGGCGCCGGCGAGATCATGCACGCGCTGGAGCAAAAAGTTGTCTCCCTGCACGCCAAGATCAAATGTCGCTACCACGGCGTCAACGAAAACGGCGAAAAGGAAACAGTAATCGTTGAATCGACACCGGGCCGGATCATCATGTCCGACCTCCTGCCGCGTCACCCGAATGTCCCGTTCGCAATTCTGAACCAGGTCCTGACCAAAAAAGAGATCAGTAACATGATCGACACGGTCTACCGTCACTGCGGTCAGAAAGAAACGGTGATTTTCTGTGACCGTTTGATGAAACTCGGTTTCCGCTACGCGTGTATCGCCGGGATTTCCTTCGGGAAAGACGATCTGGTTATACCGAACGCCAAACAAAAACTGGTCGACGAAGCCAACGAAAAAGTGGCCGAATTCGAACAGCAATACATGGATGGTCTGATCACCAAAGGCGAAAAATACAACAAAGTCGTCGACATCTGGTCACGCTGCACCGACGAAGTTGCAGACGCCATGATGAAAGGCATCTCCAACATCGAGAAGGGTGAACTGAACGCCGTGTACATGATGGCGCACTCAGGCGCGCGGGGTTCCGCCGCCCAGATCCGCCAGCTTGCCGGTATGCGCGGCCTGATGGCCAAGCCGTCAGGCGAGATCATCGAAACCCCGATTATCTCGAACTTCAAAGAAGGTCTCTCGGTTCTGGAATACTTCAACTCCACCCACGGCGCACGGAAAGGTCTTGCTGACACCGCGCTGAAAACCGCGAACTCCGGGTACTTGACCCGCCGTCTCGTGGACGTGGCGCAGGACGCGATCATCACCGAAAACGACTGCGGCACCGAGCGCGGCATTTCCATGCGTGCGGTCATGAACGGGGCCGACGTTGTCGTTTCCCTGTCCGAGCGTATTCTGGGCCGTACGCCGTCAACCGAAATCAAAGATCCGCTGTCCGGCGACATCATCGTCGCAGCCGGCGAGATCATCGACGAGGTCAAAGCCGAGGCCGTTGAAACCGCAGGGATCGACGAAATCAAAGTCCGTAGCGTTCTGACCTGTGAAGGCTCCAACAACGGCCTTTGCGCGAAATGCTATGGCCGTGATCTTGCGAGAGGAACGGAAGTCAACATCGGCGAAGCGGTCGGCGTTATGGCCGCCCAGTCCATCGGGGAGCCGGGAACTCAGCTCACCATGCGGACCTTCCACATCGGCGGCGCGGCGCAAAAAGGCGCCGAGCGTTCACACGTCGAAGCCAACCTTGATGGAACCGTCGAAGTCCGTCACCAGAACGTGGTGAAGAACTCCGAAGGTATTACAATCGTCATGGGCCGGAACACCGAGATCGTCCTCAAGGACAAAAACGGTGCCGAAAAAGCCACCCACCGCGTTCCTTACGGCGCGCGCCTTCTCGTCGCCGACGGCGGCAAGGTCAAGGCCGGGGACAAAATGGCGGAGTGGGACCCATACACATTGCCGGTCATCACCGAAAAAGACGGGGTGGCGCACTTCTTCGATCTCGTGGAAGGCGTGTCCGTCACCGATGACACCGACGAAGCAACCGGGATTTCCGCGAAAAAGGTTATCGACTGGCGCTCACAGCCCAAGGGCAGTGACCTCAAGCCGCGTATCTCCTTGCTGGATAAGAAAGGCAACGTCATCAAATTGCCAAACGACCTCCCGGCAAACTACTACCTGTCTGTTGACACCATTCTTTCGGTTGAAGACGGCCAGGACGTCAAGGCAGGGGACATCGTTGCTCGTATCCCGCGCGAAACCTCCAAGACCCGCGATATTACCGGGGGTCTGCCACGCGTGGCCGAGCTGTTCGAAGCCCGTCACCCGAAAGACTTTGCGGTCATCTCCGAGATTGACGGTTATGTCGAATTCGGCAAGGACTACAAGTCCAAGCGCCGCATCGTGGTCAAACCTGCGAGCGCCGACGAGGAAGCCCAAGAGTACCTCATCCCCAAAGGCCGCCATTTGGCTGTGCACGAAGGCGACTTCGTCCGCAAGGGGGATGCGCTTCTGGACGGTGCCCTCGTGCCGCATGACATCCTGAATGTTCTCGGCGTTGAAGCCCTGGCGGAATACTTGACCAACGAGGTCCAGGACGTTTACCGCCTGCAAGGGGTGAAAATCAACGACAAGCACATCGAAGTGATCGTGCGTCAGATGATGCAAAAAATCGAAATCACCGAAGTCGGCGACTCAACATACCTTGTTGGCGAACATGCCGAGCGCGATGAGTTTGAGGAAATCAAACAGCGTTACATCGAAGAAGGCAAACGTCCGCCAGAAGGCAAGCCTGTTCTGCAAGGGATCACCAAAGCGTCTCTGCAGACCCGCTCCTTCATCTCCGCGGCATCCTTCCAGGAAACCACGCGCGTCCTCACCGAAGCCGCTGTCAACGGCAAGGTGGACCGCCTGAACGGCCTGAAGGAAAACGTCATCGTCGGTCGCCTGATCCCGGCTGGGACCGGTGCGTTCGTAAACAACATGAAACGCATGGCCGCCGAGCGTGACGAAGTTGCGCTGGCCAACATGCCGCAGCACGAAGCGATCGAAGCCGCGACAGCTGGTGAACTTCCAGAAGCACTGCCAACCGAAGAAGACAGCGGCCACAAGGAAGCAGCAAACGGCTAAACGAAAATAAGATTAAATAAAAAGGCCCCTCAGAGCAGGGGCCTTTTTTATTGGGAAGCGTGAACCTTTTGACGTGGCCACAAACCAACGCCGAGTAAAATCAAAAGCCCTGCAATAGAAAGAGCCATCCCGATTTTTTCCGCTGGCAGCATCGTCAAACGGAGAACGAGAACATACTCCCCCTTTGGCAGGCTCACAGAGAGCTGCCCGTAAGGCTCCGCCGCATGAACGGGCAGGGCAGTCCGGTCCCTCACTTTACTGACAAGCGTCGCCTCCCATCCCGGAAAGTAAAACTGGCGGAAGGAAACATCGCCGTCCCGCGGCATACTCACGTCAAATTCCAGTTTTCTAGGTTTTATAGGCACAGGCTGCCGGATAGACACACCCTGGACATCACTCCACCATAGCGGCGGTGCTTCATCGCGGTAAACGAAGTCCTTCAAACTGACCGTCATTTCTTTGTTGTCTGGCATAAACTCGCCCGGCAAAACGCGGGATTTAAAATAATCTTCAAAGAAGGCCATATCCGGATGCCAGGATTTTTGTACAAAAACCGCGGTAAAAATGGCCAGGCCCCCACAAACCAGTAAAACAGGAGAAAAAGACAGAAAGTTTAAAGCCATCCTGTTTTTCGAATGATCCAGCAAACAGGAAAAACAAAAACTGACCAGAGAAATAAATAGAAAATCATGAACAAGCAAAAGCCTGTAGGGAAACTGAACCGTCTGAAGTAGAGGGAAAATGTGCCACAAAAACGCAGAAAAAGGCGTCATCATAAAAAAGCAGGCAAAAAGCATGAACAGAAAGACCGCCGAAACCTGTATAGAATGCTTGGAAAGAAAGCCCAAAGAAAAGAGAAAAACAAACCCGCCGACCAGCAACTGCCCAAGAGCCATCAAAAACAGTAAACCGCAATAATCCCCCAGCCCCGGACATTGATTCTGCGGCCACAGGAACCATAGCGCATAGTGATAATTTGGATTATTCCAGACCACAGAAAATCGGACAGCATCCTGCAAAGCCAGAGCAGGTACCAGATAAAGACCGGCCAGCAAAAGACCCGTAACAACCGCGCCGCCAAACCGCATCAGATACAAAAAACCCTCTTTCCGCTCATCCGCTCTCCAGACCTTGGAAAGGGCATAAAGCCCAAGAAAAGGAGAAATCAGCAGGGCACTTGGCAAATGAGAAACGATCAAAAGAAAATAGCAAACGCTTAAGCCTGCAAAAGCGCCTCTGTGCCTCAAATCTTTCCCGGCCAGCCAAAACAATAGCGGCACCCACACATAAGCGGAAAACTCGGCCACCGCATTGCGCTCATAAATTTCAACCCATAAATGATAAGGAAGCAGCATATAGAAAGCCGCCCCCGCCAAGGCCGCCGTGCGCCCGCAAAAAGAGGATAACCACACATAGCAGCTCACACCCGAAGCCAGAAGCAAAACAAAACAAGTCCCCGAAACAATCTGCGCCGTATCGAGAACATGAAATGTCACAAGATCGATAAGGAGCCCGACATAATAAATAAAAGGCGGATAGAAAAATAAATTTGCCCCGCCAAAATCCCAGTTAATATGATGAAGCCAGCGCGGGTAAGGGGTACCGGAATACACCTCGGTCAAAAATGCATCAAAGCTTATAATCTGGTTTTTATAATCGTCGCCGATCGGAAAACCGCCGGAAAACGCAAGCATAAACCCCGCCAGAGCAACCACGCTCAGCAAGGCAAAAGGGAATAAAGTTTTCAAATAAGGCATCATGGATCAGGAAAAAGAGAGAAGCGAAAAACTCTCATGATTTTATGGCATCCGTATAAAAGCGTAAACGGTTAATCTTTGCTTAATATTTTTTCTTGACTCAATGACATCGCACAAGTAAAGTCCGGCCAAATTTGACGTTGGGCCTTGCGGTATATAAGCCGTACAGGTGCAACATCCGTAAGAAAACCGGATGCTCTGCGATCTAAATTCAGCGCGATTTCCCTTGACGGGAATGACTTGAACGCGCTAAATGCAGCCATCCAAACATTTTTGAATGAAAAAACGAAGGCGAGAGATTTATGCCAACCATACAGCAATTGATCCGGAAGCCCCGGGAACAGGTTGTTAAAAGAAAGAAAAACCGGGCGCTGAAAAGCAACCCGCAGCGACGTGGCGTGTGCACACGCGTCTACACCACGACGCCGAAAAAGCCAAACTCCGCTCTGCGGAAGGTCGCCAAAGTGCGTCTGACCACAGGGATCGAGGTGATTTGCTATATCCCGGGCGAAGGCCACAACCTGC
>JAGRHC010000005.1 GCA_020445145.1 Alphaproteobacteria bacterium | reverse complement strand
GGCTGAAAGTTCCGATGAAACAACCAAAGCGCGGCAGGCTGTGGCTGAATGACGGCTCGTGCATTCGCTTGCGCCCGTCATGGAAAAACCATGTCTGGGCGTATGATTTTGTGCATGACCGCACGAAAGACGGACGGGCTTTTAGAATGCTGACCGTGATTGATGAATATACGAGGGAGTGTCTTGCCATCGTGACGAAAAGAAAACTCAAGAGCGGTGATGTGCTCGCAGCGCTTGAAAACCTGTTTATTGATCGTGGCATTCCCGATCACATTCGCAGTGATAACGGCGACGGCTGTGCGAGAATGGCTTGGGAAAATGGAGGTGAAACCAACTTATATCGAGCCGGGCAGCCCTTGGGAGAACGGCTATAACGAGAGCTTTAACGGCAAGCTCAGGGATGAATTACTGGATCGTGAACTGTTCGATACGCTGCATGAGGCGCAAGTGCTGATCGAGCGTTGGCGGGTGCATTACAACACCAAAAGGCCGCATAGTTCGCTCGGATACAGACCGCCCGCACCACAAACGATCTTGCCAAAACCATGTGTGATGCCTTACGCTACGCTTCAGACACCACACATGGTGGCTAACGCATTGAAACCAAACCAGTGACTAACTCTCAAACTGGCACCATCATGCGGGGCATTTTCATTTGCAAAAACATCTATATAGCGACTGATAACATCACGATATACCGCTTGCCATACCTGAAGATCTTGGTCTGGCATATCAGAATCAAATGACAAATAGATTTTTTTGATATGAGAGTACGAGGGAGAACAGAAGGCAATCTTCTCATTGTTATCAATGAAAGCCTTTGCCGGAGAAATAAGTGCCACAGACATAAGCACTGTAAAAACAAAAGTTTTGACCTTTGATTCCAGACCACACATGCCCCCCTTTACGATTGCCCCATTTTTGACGCGTCACCTTTTCCCCGCAATAAAAAATGGATTGGCAAAATCGCTGTCATCGGCCTGATTGCGCTTGCCGTAAACGAAAGGAGAGCCGTCCGTACGCACGGTCATCCCGCCGGCTGCGCGCAAAATCGCATCGCCCGCCGCCGTATCCCACTCCATCGTACGCCCGAAACGGGGGTAGACATCGGCCCGCCCCGCCGCCACAAGACAAAACTTCAGCGACGATCCGGCAGAGATAAAATCACTGATCCCGCGTTTCTCCATGTACGTACGCGTCTCGTCGTTCATATGCGAGCGACTGGCCACCGCCGTCAAAAAATCACCCGCCGGACGCATTTCAATACGCTCCGCCGCGGACAATGAAAAATCATCAGGATCTTCAAGGCTATGCATACAATACGCGCCGGACTCGATGCCCCCCACATAGACATCCCTCAGAGCCGGCGCATAAATCACACCCATGACAGGTACACCATCCCGGATCAGCCCAATATTCACAGTAAACTCATCACGCCCGTTGATAAACTCCTTGGTCCCGTCCAGCGGATCGACCAAAAAAAATGCCCCATCACCTTCTGCATCAAGATCCGGCACATCCCCGGCCGCACATTTTTCCTCGGCAACAACCGGAACCCCCGGAAACGCTACCGCCAGAGCCTCCAGAATAAATTCTTCCGCCTGCTGATCCGCCAGCGTCACAGGCGAGCAATCATCCTTAATCATCGCTCCCATATCCTTCTGCCCGCTATAAAACGGCAAAATGACCGCGCCAGCCCCCACAGCAATTTCAACCAAAATCTCAAGCTGCTCTTCGATGGAACGCGTCATCAAAACACTCCTCTTTCCCGCAAATGGGCAATCACACGATCCGCCGTTTCCTCTGGCGTCTGCCCGACCGTTTGCAAATGAACCTCTGGATTTTGCGGCGGCTCATAAGGCGAAGAAATCCCGGTGAAATTCTGGATCTCCCCGGCCAAAGCCTTCTTATACAGCCCCTTCACATCGCGCTGCTGACAAACGGCCAAAGGCGTATCAACAAAAATCTCGATAAACTCGCCCTCCTGCACCAGACTGCGCGCCTGCTGCCGCTCGGACCGGAATGGCGAAATAAACGACACCAGCGTGATCAGCCCCGCATCCACCATCAACTTGGCCACCTCGCCAATCCGCCGGATATTCTCCACCCGGTCCGCATCAGTAAAACCAAGATCGCGGTTCAACCCATGCCGCACATTATCCCCGTCCAGAATATACGTATGCCGCCCCAGCGCATAAAGCTTCTGCTCCACCAAATTCGCAACCGTCGACTTCCCCGACCCCGAAAGCCCGGTAAACCAGAGGACAACAGGCTTTTGCCCCTTAATCTCACTATGCGCCGCTTTATCGATCTTCAGCTTCTCAAACCCGATATTCCCCGCGCGGTGCAGCGCAAACCGGATCATCCCCGCCCCCACCGTCGCATTAGTCAAACGGTCGATCAGGATAAAAGCCCCCGTCTCCCGGTTCTTCTCATAAGGATCAAACACCACCGGCTCGCTCGTCGCCAGATTGCAAACCGCAATCTCGTTCATCGCCACCGACTTGGCCGAAAGCTTGTTAAAGGTCTCAACATCCACCTTATGCTTGATCGCGGTAATAGTCACATTCACCGTCCGCGCATTCATCTTCAGCAAATAAGGCCGCCCCGCATAAAGCGGCGCCTCGCCCATCCAGATCACCTCGGCAGCAAACTGGTCCGCCACAACCGGCTGATCACCACCTTCGCAGCAAAACACATCGCCCCGGCTAATATCGATTTCCCGGTCCAAAACCAGAGTGACTGCATCCCCCGACGCCGCCTGTTCCAGCGACAATGCCCCACTCAAATCAGAATTGGCTACCACAATATCCCGTACAACAGCATTCTGCCGCGACGGCAGCACACAAACCTTCTCGCCCTTCGTCACCGCGCCAGCAGCCACAGTCCCGGAAAACCCACGAAAATCCAGATTTGGCCGGTTCACCCACTGCACCGGCATCCGAAACCCGCAAGCCTCCCCCCTGCGCCCGGCATCAACCTCTTCCAGATATGGCAGCAAACAAGGGCCCTCATACCACGCCATAGCGTCCGAAGGCTTGGTCACATGATCGCCGTGCCGTGCCGACAAAGGAATAAACTGCACACTCTCAAAACCAAGCGCCTCACTAAACGCCGTGAAAGCCTCGCAAATCTCCTCGAACACCGCCTGCGCATAGCCCACAAGATCCATCTTGTTGATCGCCACCACCACATGCCGTATCCCAAGAAGCGAAACAATAAACGCATGCCGCCGCGTCTGCTCCAGCAAACCTTTGCGCGCATCCACCATCAAAATCGCCAGCTCCGCCGTCGAAGCTCCGGTCACCATATTGCGCGTATACTGCACATGCCCCGGCGTATCGGCGATGATAAACTTGCGCCGTTTCGTCGCAAAAAACCTGTACGCCACATCGATCGTAATCCCCTGCTCCCGCTCAGCCTCCAGCCCGTCCACCAGTAGCGCAAAATCCATATCCTCGCCGGTCGTCCCATACACCTTTGAATCCCTGGCAAGACTGGCCAGCTGATCCTCCGGCACCAACCGACTGTCATACAAAAGCCGCCCGATCAAAGTCGATTTCCCGTCATCCACGCTACCGCACGTCAAGAGGCGCAGCAAAGTCTTCTGCGCATGAGCCGGATTTTGTTCTGCATTCACCATCATCTGTGTATCCGCCGCCATCTCTTAAAAATACCCTTCGCGCTTTTTCTTCTCCATCGAAGCCGCGTCATCCTGATCGATCAATCTCCCGGCACGCTCCGACGTATTGGCCGACAAAACCTCCGCCACAATCGCCTCCAGCGTATCAGCCTCAGACTCAATCGCCGCCGTCAGCGGATAACAGCCCAGCGTACGAAACCGCACCATCTTCTCCTCAAACGCTTCGCCATCCTTCAGCGTCAACCGGTCATCATCCGCCATAATCAACATCCCGCCGCGCGCCACCACAGGCCGCCGCGCCGCATAATAAAGCGGCACAATCTCGATATTCTCCTGCATGATATACTGCCAGATATCCTGCTCGGTCCAGTTCGACAGCGGAAACACCCGGATGCTCTCCCCATCCTTGATCCGCGTATTATAAATATTCCAAAGCTCTGGCCTCTGGTTCTTCGGCGCCCAGACATGGTTTTCATCCCGGAATGAAAATATCCGCTCCTTCGCCCGGCTCTTCTCCTCGTCCCGGCGCGCCCCGCCAAACACAGCATCGAACTTGTACTTGCTCAACGCCTCCTTCAGCGCCTCAGTCTTCATCACATGCGTATAATAAGACCCATGATCGAACGGATTGATATGATCTGCCCGCCCAGCCTCGTTCGTGTGCACGATCAGATCCAAACCGTACTTCGCCGCCGTCCGGTCCCGAAACGCAATCATCTCTTTAAATTTCCAGGTCGTATCGACATGCACCAAAGGAAAAGGTGGTCTAGCCGGATAAAAAGCCTTTAGCGCCAGATGCAACATAACCGAAGAATCTTTTCCGATCGAATACAGCATCGCCGGATTTTTGAACTCTGCCACCACCTCGCGCATAATATAAATCGCTTCATCCTCAAGCCGCTTAAGGTGAGGCCGCGATACATCCTGTTTCAACACTGCTGTCATAAAAAGCTACCCTCTTCAATCCCGAACAAAAAAACCACACTGTCCCTGAAATGTAAACGCCGCCACTTGTTTTCTCATTCAAACAAAATTCGCCGCAATATCCCCGGTGCCAACACCGATAGTGGGTTAACCGAGACTTCCGGATCACTGGATTTCCCCTTAAAACTATATGTCGCTGCAAACACACCACCCGACCCACCGGTCAAAATATCGCCCACGAGAGGGATCTTCCCAATAAAACCATTTACACCCGCCATCGGAATCAACGTCCCGTTCACATTGACTTGATGCAAAGCATTATCAAACGTCCCGTCAAACGTAAGTCCCAGAGAATTCCCCGACGTCCGCCCCTCCTTCAACACCAACAGGCTCCCGTTCTTACGGTACACCCAGTTAAACTTCGCCTCCAGCTTCTCAAACGCCAGCCCGTCATCACTCAAAACTTCCAACAACCCCGGAAGCGACATAATACTCAGCAACTTTGTCAGAGCAGGTGCCTTCATCACCTTAAAATTCGTAATCTCTGCAACCCCGGTCAAGTTCCGATCAAACACCCCTCGGATCGGCTCGGCATAAACCACCAGCTTCCCGCCCTTGATATTCTGATAAACCTGAAACGCCTTCAAAGCAGCCCCGGCATCCTCCGTCTCCAAACGGAAAATCCTCTTCCCTTCATTATTCGGCTTAAACCGCAAATAAATCGTACTGGCCCCGGCCACCGCATCCATCTCAAACTGATTAAAGCGCCCCTGCCCGTCAATATCGATATAAAGCTTGGCCTTTTTAACCGTCTCCCCCTCAGCCGTCCGCATCACAGCAGCATCAACAGAAATAGACATCGGCGGCGCCTTATACTCCGTCTTTGCCTCTTTCTCACTCAGGAACGGCCGGATATCCAAAAACGGACAATCCAGAACCATTTTCACCGCCCCGTCTTGATCGAATTGGAAACCAAGCCTCCCCTTCGTCTCCCCCAGCGTAAAAGAAGATAAATTACCTTCCGACAACTTGGTTTCACCGGCCTTATCCTTCCGGAAAGAAAAATTGGAAGAGGAAAGACTAAAATCTGTCCCCTTCGCCGTTAACCCTTTAACGTCCGTCAAAGCTTTATTCTGAAAAATAGCTGTCAATTTTGCGCTAGCCGCTACGCCGGGCTTTTTAGAAAAATCAAACGGCTCAACAAAAAACAAGGTAGGAGTCATATCCACAGCCACCTCAGCCTGCGATTTCCCTCCCGCATAAGAGGTATAATCGACAACGACCGGCGTTGGTCCCTCAATAAAATCGCTGAGATCAATGCCCATCCGTTGGCGCAAAGTCTGATCGACAACAAGCTCAGCATGGACTTTCCCGGAATAAGGTTGCCCCTCGCTCCGAATAAACTCCTCCCAGGAAAACGAAATATCGCGCTTCTCCAGCAAAGCCTTCCCTGAAACTTGCACCTTACCGTCGCCAACCTTCATCTGGAGAGGACCACCCGTCAGATCAAGATCACCAACAATATCCGGCAACAAAACATCGGACAGCGTACCCTCGACCCCGATCTGAAAATCCTCCATCTTCACATGCTTGCGCGCGGGGAAATGCAGATGGATATTCAAATCCTGCATCCCGTAGACTTTCTTAAAATCAAGACTGGAGCTACGCAAACTGATTGGCTCCTCAGAAACATAAGCCAGAGCATCCTTGAGGTTCCCCGTCAAATGGATATTGGCATCAACATCGCCGACCCCTTCCGCTACCAACTGGTCAAAAAACAGATGCGCCGTTTCTATCGTCATCCCGCCCACACGCGCAGAATCAACATGGATATCCATCACATCCTTATCCATATCAAACGTCCCCATCCCGCTCGACTTATGGACAGCCGCCAAAGGATCGCGATAATCGATACTCAACCCCTCAAACTTAAACGAAGCCGTTAAATTCTCGATTGCATCTTTAAGCGCACGTCCTTGCCCGGCAACAAACCCAAAGCTGAGGTTTAAATCCTTAAACGTCCCGTCGCTCATTTTATGAACGACCCACTCCTCGCTCGCATCACCCTGCAATACCTTTGGCCAAAATCCCTCGACAGCGCTCTGGGCAACTTGATCAATATGAAGATTAACGCTCGCCCGCGCCCCTTGTTCTTCAGGAACAACAACAGCCGCAGCCTGAAGTGTTACATCGCGAACAGTCACATGCGTATTAGAAACCTTCCATCGCCCGCTTTCTGCGTCATACCCCAACCCGAAATGCAAATTGCTATAAGCGACCGGTTCATCCGAATAATCCGCATAGAATAATGTCCCAGCCGCAGAATCAGCCTGTAAATCAAAATGCATAGGCTTTAGATCGCCATCAACCACCGCCGCCAGTTTGGCATTCAGGACAATATCCTGATCCCGTAAAATCTCTAAAAACGGCATCTTCCCGGCCAAACTCACCAGATCAAGATTATCAACATCCGCTTGAACAGCGACCTTTTTATCATCCCAGCCATAATGCAGCGCCGCCAGAACGCGTGACGGCTTCCCCCTGGAATCCGGCAATTCCAACAAAAACTTGGCACTCATACCATCGGCCGTACTAAAAAATCCTGCATCAAAATTCGGCAAATACCAAGACAAACCAAGGACATGGTCCTCAACAACGAGGCGAGCCCCCTCAATCTCAAAAGACTCCAATCGTGAAATAAGCGAATGTTGTACACTCTCCTGACCGGGGCGAGAGATATACTGCAAAATATCATTCATCACGTTGACTTGCTCATTTTGGCCATCATCTTCAGGCAACGTTTCACCCCATCCACCAGCAGGCCCAAAACCAAAATCGAGGACGTTCCCCTCTTTACGAGAAACCCGCAGCGATGGACTTTTTAAAATGATAGATTTTGGCCTGATCTTACCCTGCAACAAAGCCACGCGTGAAAAACTAAGCGCCGCCTCATCCACAGAGACAATCGGCTTATTATGCGGGTCCATCAGCCTAGCATTCCGAAGCTGCAAATAAAGCGGCCCCTGCAGTTCCGGCCAATAAAGCGCAGCATTACCTATTTCCACATAATTACCCGTAGCCTCGTCATAAAGAGCCGACTGAATAAAATCGCGTGCAAAAGCAAGATCAAGCGGCCCGCTACTAACACGTGCCAATAGAAGCCCCATTAAAACCGCCGCAATCAAAACGGCCGCAGAAAAAATCTCAAGAAGAATAAAACCACAACGCCAACAACGATGCGCGAACTTACGAGGCACAGAAAAGCTCCGGTTGGAAAGGAAAACCGTAAATAATATACATACAAAATACACACTCTTTTGACCATCCCAATATCGCAGATGATAAAAAAAGAAATAGCCTTGCCCCACCCCCAACTTTTTCGTTAGCTTGGAACAACCATCAACCACAAGGAGGTAAAACATGGCTGAAGTACAGATCGGCGATCAAGCCCCCGATTTCACGCTCCCCACAGATGGAAACGGTGAAATCACACTTTCTGCGTTCAGAGGACAAAAAGTCATCCTGTATTTTTACCCCAAAGACGACACGCCAGGTTGCACAGCTGAATCTTGTGCGTTTCGCGATGCGCTCCCCGCTTTTGAAAGTCTGGGAACGCAAATTATCGGCATTTCAAAATGCAGCGTCAAAAAACACAATGCGTTCAAAGAAAAATATGACCTGAACTTCCCCCTAGCCTCGGACGAAAACGCCGATACCTGCGAACGCTACGGCACATGGATTGAAAAAAGCATGTATGGCCGCAAGTACATGGGCATAGACCGCTCAACCTTCCTGATCGATGAAAACGGGACCATCACCGCCATCTGGCGTAAAGTCAAAGTCCCCGGCCACATCGAAGAAGTCCGCAAGGAACTGGAAACCTTGAAAAAAGCGGCAGCATAAATAAAAAAGGCCAGAACGCACAGAGCGGGCTGGCCTTTCCCCCACACAAATCCTTAAATGCCATTTCACACCCCCAAACACCCTGCCAAAAACAAAACAGGCCCTCCCGAGAGAACCTGCTTCAAACAATTTACGGATCAAAGAACGCTACAACTAGGGTTCATACTTACAGCTTTTATAAAGTCAGCGAAAACAATGGTTTTCAAGAACCGGAACGGAATATACACCAAAGTATTTGAGTACCGGAAGAGCAGAAAAACATTGTTTGCAGGTCTTTAGAAAAGCTATGAGTTTGGACACTAAGATGAAAACATTGGAA
>JAGRHC010000004.1 GCA_020445145.1 Alphaproteobacteria bacterium | reverse complement strand
TCCAACTTGTGCTGACGGGGTACATCTAGCAGTATTAGGCGGCGAGTTTTTTTGGGTCTTGGGCGGGGTGTTAATATCTCTTAAATCAGAACCGTTTCTTACCCCCCTCCTTTTTAGGAGTGGCTTATAGCTTTTCTTGGAGTTCTGGTTAATTAAAGGTGCCCTATGCCCGGATACGCTCAAGGAAGTTCTTAACCGTGTCGTTCAGTGAAGCTGACATTTCCGCCAGTTCCTTGGCTGAGACCAAAACCATGTGCGCGGATTGCCCCGTTTCAGTTGCAGCTTGCGTGACTTCTTCAATGTTTTTCGTCACGTGATCTGTCCCGCGTGAGGCTTCCTGCACATTACGTGAGATTTCTTTTGTTGCGGCGCCTTGCTCTTCAACAGCTGTAGCGACAGCTCCAGAGATTTCGTCGATGCGTTCAATGACTTCAAGAATTTGTATGATCGCTTGCTCGGATTCGACAGTCGCCTCTTGTATTCCGGCGATCTGCTCGGAAATTTCTTCAGTTGCCTTTGCAGTTTCGCTGGCCAGCGACTTAACTTCCGTTGCTACAACAGCAAAACCTTTTCCTGCTTCTCCTGCACGTGCAGCTTCAATTGTAGCATTCAGCGCCAAAAGATTGGTTTGCTCAGCAATATCGGAAATAAGCGTGACAACCTCGCCGATACGCTCAGCAGCCTTTACCAGACCCTGCACATTATGAGATGTCTGCTGTGCTTTGTTTTTGGCTTCCCTTGCCACTTGCGCGGATTGTGCCACTTGCGCGCTAATCTCTCCGATCGATGCCGACAGCTCCTCTGCTGCACTGGCTACCGCATTGACGTTAGAGGATGCCTGCTCTGATGCTGCCGCAACTGAAGCAGCCTTTTCATTGGCCTGCGATGCGTTTCTAGCCATCGATTGCGCTGTCGCCTCCATCTCTGTTGAGGCAGAGGAAACCGT
Source organism: Alphaproteobacteria bacterium (assembly GCA_020445145.1). Lineage (GTDB taxonomy): Bacteria > Pseudomonadota > Alphaproteobacteria > Micavibrionales > Micavibrionaceae > JAGRHC01. Next base: position 1,175 of record JAGRHC010000004.1, on the reverse strand, counting down.
CCCTATTACGCCGCCAAACTCCTGTTCAAAAGCGTTTGCAAGATCATTCATCATTTGGCGACGGTCTTCTTCAGCCTTTTTCGCCTGAAGTTCCTGTTGGGACCTTAGCTGATCATTTTCTATGAGTTTTTCCTTAAAGACTTGTAAGACATTTGATATCTCTCCTATTTCATCTTTATTTTTTGTATATGGAATTTCAACGTCAAGATCTCCTTTCGCCAATATACTCATAGATTTCGTAATATTTTTAACCGGTTTTACAATTCGATTACTTGTAATGAACCACCCAATTGCCGCAACTAATAGCGCAAATAGCGTTGCGCTGGTGACCATAAATTTTATCATTTTCTCTACGTGCGCTACATGCAGGTCTATTGCCTCAAATTCTGCCTCGATTACAGAAGAAAACTCCTCCATTGCTGTCTCTAGATACTTAAAGTCTTTTTCAAACCTTTCGTAACCTTTTGACGCCTCAGACGGATTTTTGAATACCAGCTTTGTCAGTCTTTTCGCACTTTCAGAATAGCGGCTCAGGGGGGCCTGAAGGCTCTGGATTTTTTCATTGACCGCATCCGATATATCCATCTTCTTCACTTCGGAGATAAGACAATTAAAATTTTCTACATGTTCCTCAGTGCTCTTTATAGCCTCCTGTTCTTGGGAAAACTTATTCTCTCTTGCAATTTTAATAGCATATAAAACATCCGCACGAAGACCATCATGCATCATATCTGCTTCAACCTGATTCCGTAAAGCCGATGAAATTCTCTTTGAATCAGTGTAAACTTTAGACACGGTGTAAAGTTCAAAGAAAGAAACACTGACTAGCATAAGGACAGCAAAGATAAATCCTAAATTTGTAATTAGACCGCGCGTTCCTATTTTCACTCTCAACGTCTCCCGATAATGAATATATATCAATTATAGTCATACCGAATCTTAGCCTAAAAAATAAAAATCTACAATAAATCAATAGGATACGTATCTATGATTACATTAGCATTATCTTCTTTTTTTATGATTGCATTGTACCCCGTCAGCACAAGTTGGACCGCCAGCGGCGTATTGTTAAGATGATGTTTTTGGCTTATCGAGAGACTGAAAGGATCGAAGATGAGCAAAAAACAAAGTTCAACAGAAATAGCCGATGCGGTTGTTCGTAACATTAAGCGGCA
>JAGRHC010000035.1 GCA_020445145.1 Alphaproteobacteria bacterium | reverse complement strand
TTTAAAAAAAATCAAAATCGAGATTAAAAAAACAAAAACCGGAACTATCCCTATTTTTATTTATTATATATAAGCATATGTTTTATTTTTACTTATATTTATTCAGAAACAATCTGTGTATTTGTTGTTTTTAAAGTAATTCTTTTTTTGACTTTTATATGCTTTTTTCTTGCTTTTTTCGCTTATGGTTTGTATATTGGGATCATAAGGAGAAGACAAATGGCAAGCGGATTAGGTGGCAGCAGCGTTTCCAAAGGGGTTAGCCTCGGTGGATCATTTGCCCAAAAAGATCCAAACGCACAAAGAGCTCTCACTCAGCGGGTTGCAAGGGGGCGTTCTTCTTCAAACGAGTCTCAATTTATGGGACCAGCAGTTTCTACAGATCCAACTGTGAATGCAGGCGGGGCTGTATCGTCGGGTGGCGTTCCTGATCATCTTCAGGCTGTCCTCGACAAATCCAGAGAAGCGCAGATGCTGATGAACGGCACGTATGCTCCTTGGGAAAAAGAAGGTTTGGTTCGCAAAGTTGCTGAACAGATTGCTGCGGCGCGGGCTTTTGCATCATGGAATACGAGCTATTCGGAGTCTATAGCGAATACATCGGCCTCCAGTGATTCAGTTTTTGAAGCGGTTGAATACCTCTAAAAAAGAATAGAGGACAAACGGCGGGTTGAAAAAAATATAAGGGCGGAAAAACGCCCGGGTTGAAAAAAGAGAGCGAAAAATCGCTCATATTAAAAAAGAGGCATAAAGCCTTTGAAGTTGGGGGAAAGAGGCGACCGGAGAAAATCCGGCGCCTTTTTCATTTTCGGGGTGCTCTCCAGGGTAGCGTGGGGCGGTTAAGTCTGATAAGCATGGGTTCCCCCTTTTCTTTTGACAGGACTTTGGACATGAAAACGCCTGAGTATATTCGCGGTTTTAAGAATGCCCCTGCTCCGCTTGTGTGCCTGACGGCTTATAGCGCCCCCATGGCGGCGGCGCTGGATGCGTCTTGCGATGTATTGCTGGTGGGCGATTCGCTGGGGACGGCGCTGTATGGGATGGACAATACGCTGGGCGTAACATTGGAGATGATGATCGCGCACGGCAAGGCTGTGGTGCGGACAGCCAAGAGTGCGTGTGTTGTGGTGGATATGCCTTATGGGACCTATGAAGGCTCGCCGGGGCAGGCTTATGAAAGCGCCTCAAGGATAATGGACGAGACGGGCTGCGCCGCGGTGAAGCTTGAGGGCGGCGCGGATATGGAGGCGATTATCGCACATCTTGTGCGGCAGGATGTCCCGGTTATGGGGCATATTGGCTTGCAGCCGCAGTCTGTGATCAAGGATGGCGGGTATAAGGTGAAGGGCAAGAGCAATACGGAGGTTTCCAAGTTGCTGGAGGATGCGTACGCGGTTGAGCGGGCCGGTGCGTTCTCGGTCGTGATTGAGGGGACTGTGGAGCCGGTGGCGCGGAACATTACCCAGAGCATCGGCATTCCGACGATTGGTATCGGGGCTTCGGCGGCCTGCGATGGTCAGATTCTGGTGAGCGAGGATATGCTTGGGATGACGCCCGGTCATGTGCCCAAATTTGTAAAGCCTTACGCGGATATTGCCGGGGAGATCGCAAGGGCGGTAGAGGCTTATGCACGGGATGTGCGGTCGCGCGCGTTTCCAGATGCGGATTATGTTTACGGTGTTAAGAAGCAGGTAGAAAGCTGATGGGTATTCTTACGGCCCGGACACGGGATGAAATTGCGGCAATTGTTTCAAAGGCTCGGCAAGACGGTCAGACGATCGGGTTTGTTCCGACGATGGGGGCGCTTCATGCGGGGCATCTTTCGCTGGTGAAGCTGGCGCTGGAGAAATGCGATTTTGTTGTCGTCAGTATTTTTGTGAACCCGACGCAATTTGCGCCGCATGAGGATTTTGACCGTTATCCGCGGATGCCGGAGGCGGACAGTTTGATGTTGGCGGAGGCCGGGGCTTCTTGCGTGTTTTTGCCGGATGAGGCGGTAATTTACCCGGATGGGAAGGACTGCGCGGTGAAGGCCGGGGCGGCGGCCAAGGGGCTGGAGACGGATTTCAGGCCGCATTTCTTTGACGGGGTTGTGAATGTGGTCTCGCGGCTTTTCGATCTTGTGAAGCCTGACGCGGCGGTGTTCGGGCAGAAGGATTTTCAGCAGTTGCAGGTGATCAGGGAGATGGTTGAGGCTCTTGGCTTGTCGATCGAGATTGTCGGGGCGCCGATTGCGCGGGATGAGTCTGGACTGGCCCTGTCCTCGCGTAATGCGTACTTGTCGAGCGAAGAGCTTTCAGTTGCGCGGCGTTTGAACAAGGTTTTGCTGGATGCTGTTCAAGCGCTTCGCGCCGGGGAAGATCAGGATGAGGTTATGGCTGAAGCTGCGCAGGCTTTGGTTTCTAACGGGTTTGAGAAGGTTGATTACGTGCGTTTCAAGCCCGAATGGCAACGCGTTCTGGCGGCGGCCTGGCTGGGGAAGACGCGGCTCATTGATAATATGGGGTTATAGGCCCGATTTCACGAAGCGCTTGATGATGTATATTCTAGCCGGATGCTCGATGACTGCATAGCTTAGCATTGCTGCGGGGATAATACCGATGAAGCACAGGGCGATTGCTGCCATTGCTGAGTCATCCGGTAGATGCAGCGTTTTTAAAATCGACAGGGTCATTTCCAGCATCGGAATGTGCAACAGGTAGACGGAATAGGATATTTCACCAAGGTAAACCGGGTTTTTGCGAGTGAGCGGTCCGGTATAGCCTGCCCTGCCCTGCTCTGCACCGAGGAGAATGATGGCACCGAAAATGATAACAATCCCGTAATCGGGGATCAGGAAGGCCATTGCAAGGAGCATTATCCCGACGAGCGCGAAAAAGGCGGCGGTGCTGTGGAGGCGCAGGCGGTAGCGCAGGCCTGCCTGGTACAATGCCATACCGAAGAGGAATTCAGGGAGGATACGCAGAATTCCCATGTTGAATGTCAGCTGCGTTAACGGTTCGCCGAGCACTTTTTCTGCGAGTTCCCAGCATATTACAGCGCAGAGCACAGATATGCATAATTGCACCAGATAATGCAGTCGGCCCATTCCCCAGAGCATAAAGGGAAACAAGAGGTAAGCGAACCATTCTGCGCTGATCGACCATGAGGGCGGATTAAATTTAGCAATCTCGATATTGAGCCAGGCGTGCAGCCCAAGCGTATAGAGAATGAAATTTATCGGGGTGACTGATTCAGGTTTGTCCGTGACCCCTAGCGCATAAAAGCCATATAACTCTATGAGGGTGAGGAAAAAAATCGTCATAAATACCGGATATACTCGCGCGATGCGTTTGATATAAAAATCACGAATAGAGATTTTGCCTTGCGCCAGTTTTTCACGGTAGACGTGGGTGAGGATGAAGCCGCTCAGGACAAAAAAGAAATCGACCCCCAGATGAAACTTTGAAATCACGGGGATGTTCATCACGTCAATCCCCGTATTTCCTATGCTTATGACGCAGTAATGGAAGAACGCCACGCCATAGGCTGCCCAGAACCTTAGGGAGGTTAGGACCGGGAGGTCAGCGGGGTATGGGATGTTGGTTTTTTCGAGCATTTAGGGGCACGCTTTAAACTACAGACGTCTTTATCCTAAATCATTTCTGCGCATAAAAAAACGGCCCGCAAGGGGGAGCGAGCCGTTTTATTCTTATTTCTGCTGGCGCTTATTAGCCGGCAGCAGCAACTTTTTGATCTTCTTCGGCGTATTCGTCGTCGAATTGAACCGGACCGGAGTCTTTGCCTTTGGCTTCAGGATCGCGGTCTACGAGTTCGATGACTGCCATTGGCGCTGCGTCGCCGTAGCGGAATCCCGCCTTCAGAACGCGGCTGTAGCCGCCCGGGCGGCCTTCATAGCGCTCGGCCAGAACGTCGAAAAGCTTTTTGACCTGCGTTTCATCGCGCAGGATCGAAATGGCCTGACGGCGTTTTGCCAAGGCTGTTTCCGGCTTGGCCGCAGCTTGCTTGCCCAGCGTAATCAGCTTTTCGACGTAGGGTTTCAGTTCCTTCGCCTTTGGCAATGTGGTTTTGATTTGCTCGTGTTTAATCAGAGCAGCAGCCATATTCGCCAGCATCGCCTTGCGGTGCGGGGTTGTACGACCCAGTTTTCTGTGTTTCATGCCATGTCTCATGTCATTTGCCTTTCTTCACTCTTGCGGCCTTCTTCGGGGAAGAACCATTTTACAAACCCAAAACCACTTTCCCTTCAGGATCGTTTCGTTTCGGGGATGGGCCCAATGCCCAGAAGATTTCTCCTAGAACTGATGTTCATCAATCCGTTTGGCGATTTCTTCAATATTTTCCGGCGGCCAGCCTTCGACTTGCATGCCGAGGTGCAGCCCCATGTTGGACAGCACTTCCTTGATTTCGTTCAAGGATTTGCGGCCAAAGTTCGGGGTGCGGAGCATGTCGCCTTCGCTCTTTTGTACCAGATCGCCAATGTAAACGATGTTGTCGTTTTTGAGGCAGTTGGCACTGCGGACGGAGAGTTCGAGCTCTTCGACCTTTTTGAGCAGGTTTTTGTTGAACGGAAGGCTTTCCGCTTCTTCTTTTTGCTTCTCTTCTTTTGGCTCTTCGAAGTTGACGAAGACCTGAAGTTGATCCTGCATGATGCGGGCTGCGTAAGCGACTGCATCTTCTGGTGTGATCACGCCGTTGGTTTCAACGCTCAGGGTCAGCTTGTCGTAGTCGGTAATCTGGCCGACGCGGGTGTCGGTGACTTCGTAGGTGACTTTGCGAACCGGGGAGAAAACAGAGTCGATTGGAATAAGGCCAACAGGGGCTTCTTCCGGACGGTTTTGAGCCGCCGGACGGTAGCCTTTTCCTGTGTTGACGGTCATTTCCATCGACAGTTTTGCGCCTTTGTCCAGTGTGCAGATAACCAGATCAGGGTTCATAATTTCGATATCAGCGCCGGCTTCGATTTGCGCGGCGGTGACTTCGCATGGGCCTTCTGCAGAGAGGCGCATTTTCTTCGGGCCTTCGGCGTGCATACGAACACCAAGGGCTTTCAGGTTCAAAATGATGTCCGTTACATCTTCGCGAACGCCTTCGATAGAAGAGAATTCATGAAGAACGCCGTCAATGTGCACTGCTGTGACAGCGGCGCCTTGCAGCGAGGAGAGCAGAATACGACGGAGGGCGTTCCCCAACGTCAGGCCAAAGCCGCGCTCCAGAGGCTCGGCAACAACCTTGCCGGTGTTTGGACCTGCGTGTGCAACATCCAGTTTCGTCGGTTTAATCAGTTCCAGCCAGTTTTTCTGTATCAAGGCTTTGCTCCTTTATTTTGCTCTTACTTCAATCATTCCTACTTGCAAATGCAAGCAAACTATACGCGGCGACGCTTTGGCGGGCGGCAACCGTTGTGCGGGACCGGTGTGATGTCCTTGATCGAGTGGATCGAGAACCCGATTGCCTGCAACGCACGGAGTGCTGATTCGCGGCCTGACCCCGGACCCTTGACGCGGACGTCGAGTTCCTTCATGCCGTGTTCCTGTGCCTTGAGGCCCGCTTGTTCAGCAGCGACCTGCGCAGCGTAAGGTGTCGATTTCCGTGACCCTTTGAAGCCCATCATCCCGGAAGAGCACCATGAAACCACGTTGCCTTGCTTGTCGCTGATGGTGACAAGGGTGTTGTTGAATGTCGAATTAACGTGCGCGATACCGGCAACGATATTCTTTTTCTCTTTTTTCTTAGTTCTTGGCTTAGCCATTTCTCACGCCCTCCTTACTTCTTCTTACCAGCGATTGGTTTTGCCGGACCTTTGCGTGTGCGCGCGTTTGTGCTTGTGCGCTGACCACGAACAGGGAGGCCACTACGGTGACGCAGGCCACGGTAGCATTTCATGTCCATCAAACGTTTGATGTTCAGAGAGATTTCGCGGCGCAGATCCCCTTCGATCTTGAAGTCGCCTTTTTCGATCTCAGAGCGGATGGCGTTGAGGGTGTCCTCATCGGCCTGCCCCATGCGGAGCTGGACATCAATTCCGAGTTTCTCACAGATTTTGAATGCGGTTGTGCGCCCGATGCCGTGAACATATGTCAGAGCAATTGGGACGCGTTTGTTGTCGGGGACGTTTACCCCAGCAATACGTGCCATGTTTTCTTCCTTTCAAATTTTCCGAAGCTTGCCGCATTATTGCGGGGCTTCTGCCGACCCGTTTGGCGTTCCGTGCGTTAGACTTCCGCGCCGCCGGGTCGTAAACCATTACGCTTCTCTATGGATTAAACCACCTGAAAATCAGGCTTTTTATGGGTTTATCCTTCATGAAGACGCCGCATTATAGGAATTTACAGCGCTGCGTCAAGAAATTTATGGGGAAAAATACTGAGTTACTGTTGTTTTTCCCTACCATTTTTCAGTCGCACTTTTTTTTGACGTAATATTGCTTTATTGGTTATACTGTTCCCTTAACAATTTGGAGGTCTCCGTTATGGACTCAGGGCAGAAAAAACTCAGTGTTGCGTTTCATCCGAACGCCGGCGCATGCAACTTTTTTAATGAAGGCGGAGGTCAGGGTAAAAGAACAGCTTCTGTTGATGGGCTACCCGTACTCCCTCTTGCCGAGATGCCATATGAGGGCAATTCCTGTCAGGAAGCTATCGACAGGGCTTTTGGTGAAGGTTCATATGTAAATCGGGTGCGCCCCCTTGTCGACTATGATGGTATTCTTAGTAAGCCAAAAGCTGACGAACCTTATGGGGAAGCTAAATTTCCGGTTCGTATGATTGTTCGTGATGGCGCGGGCCCAGATACGATGGAAATCGGGCGCTTTGTTGTTACAGAAGTGTCTGAGGACGGCCCTGCCCTCAGTCATTAGAATTTGGATATATCTTTTCAGGATAGCCTCACTGATTTGTTTCAGTGAGGCTTGTTTTTGGGGTATTGGTTGCTTAAGCAGCCTGTGCTTTGCTCAGGATCGCTTCTATTTCTTCGGTCACGTCGTCGATCGCGCGCATACCGTCGATGTAACGCAACAGGCCTTGTTGCTCGTAGTAAGGGAGGACGGGCGCTGTTTGGTTCCGGTAAACCTCAATACGGTTTTTCAGGACTTCGGCGTTGTCGTCGCTGCGGCCGCCTTTGGTCTGCTCTGCGCGGGTCTGGATGCGGGCGAGCAACGCTTCCTCGTCTACTTCGAGAACCAGAACGTGATCGATTTTGCGGCCCATGTGCCCGAGCATATCGCCTAGCGCCTGTGCTTGCGGCACTGTGCGCGGGAAACCGTCGAGGATGAAACCACGCTCGCATTCAGGTTCCGCAATGCAGTTTCCGATCAGCTCGATGATAATTTCATCAGAGACAAGCTCTCCCGCATTCATGATGCCTTTGATCGTTCGGCCCAAGGCACTTTCGCTGGCGACTTCGGCGCGGAGCATATCGCCCGTGGAGAGTTGCTTGATCTTGTGTTTTTGCTGGAGGCGTAGTGCCTGTGTTCCCTTGCCTGCGCCGGGGGGGCCGAACATGATGATATTCATCCGGGGGGTTTCTCCTGTTTTGTTGACCTTCTTTTGCCCTTTTGCCTTAGCGGCGTCTGGAGCCACGTAATTTTGCCTTTTTAATCAAACCTTCGTACTGGTGTGCAATCAGGTGGGAGTGGATCTGGGCCACCGTATCCATTGTCACGCTCACAACAATCAGAAGACTTGTTCCACCAAAATAGAAAGGCATTTGGTACTGCGCAATCAAAAATTCCGGCAGCAAGCAGATAAAGACCAGATAAAGCGCCCCTATCGTTGTGATGCGGGTCAGGACGTAATCGAAGTAATCTGCCGTGTGCTTACCTGGGCGGATACCTGGGATGAAGCCGCCATATTTGCGGAGCATATCTGCGTTTTCTTCTGGATTGAATACAATCGCGGTGTAGAAGAAGCTGAAGAATATGATCAGAAACCCGTAGAGCGCCATGTAGACAGGCTGGCCGTGCTGGAGGTAACGCGCGATATCAGACCAGAAGTCACTGCCGCTTGCACCGGCAAAGCCGAGGAATGTCAGCGGCAGGAGGAGCAAGGAGGATGCGAAGATCGGCGGGATAACGCCTGAGGTGTTCAGCTTCAGCGGGATATGGTTTGTGGTTCCGGCTGCCGGTGCGCCCATGCCCGTTTGCCGTTTGGGATACTGGACCACGATACGGCGCTGTGCGCGTTCCATGAAGACGATCAAACCGATGACGGAGACGACCATCACGGTCAGGAGCAGAAGCTCGCCGCCGCTGAATGTGCCCTGGCGGCTCAGTTCAAGGACGCTTCCGATGGCGCGCGGGAGGCCCGCGACGATCCCGGCGAAGATGATGAGGGATGTTCCGTTCCCGACGCCGCGGCTGGTGATTTGCTCGCCGAGCCACATCAGGAATACAGTTCCGCCGACAATTGTAATGACTGTTGAAATGCGGAAGAACAGGCCGGGGTTGATGACAACAGATCCGGTCGAACCTTGCATGGATTCAAGACCTACGGCGAGGCCATAAGCCTGGACAGCGGCCAAGATGACGGTCAGATAACGCGTATACTGGTTGATTCGCATACGGCCACTCTCGCCTTCCTTTTTCATCTCTTCGAGGCGTTTGAACATCGAGGAGGCCAGCTGCATGATAATCGAGGCCGAGATGTACGGCATGATGTTCAGGGCGAAGATGGTCATACGCTGCAAGGCGCCGCCGGAGAACATGTTAAACATGTCGAGAATACCGCCGCCTTTTTGCGAAAACACCTCGCTCCAGACATGGGGGTCGATTCCCGGGACCGGGATGTATGTGCCCAAACGATAAACCAGCAAAGCCCCCATCACAAACAGCAAGCGCTGTTTCAGTTCAGTTGCTTTGGCCAGGGCGCCCCAATTTGCATTTTTCGCAAGCTGTTCGACAGCAGACGTCATACTCTTTCACCTTATTCTAAAATTCTTCGTTAAAGGAAAAGTCATAAAGAAAAGAATGACGCTTGCCAAGGGGGGAAGTGTAAAAGAGCGAGGTCTTGGTGGATTTTAATTATGCAGGCCCGAATATATGCTTCATTATTCTGCCTAATTATTCTGGGCGAGCTTTTCTTCCCACTTGTCGCATTTGCTTGCTACGAGCTTGTATTCGGTCGCGGAATCGATCTTTTGCTGGCGACCGGAGAGAACTGAGAAAATCTTTTGCTCATATTGATACATATAGGATTTGATGAAGTTGATTGTTTCCTGCTCTTCTGATGCCACCTGATTGCTCGAGACGGGTGTGGCGTTTGGAATCTTTTTTACGATCCTTTTCAACTCAGCTTCATACTTCGGAGAATATTCGCGCAAGAAGCCTTTCAGTGCAGCAATGTGTTTCTTTTCGTGGATCATCACAGCCTTGTATTCGCATGTCCCCTTCTGGAAGTTGTTTGCGATATGGATTTGCGGTTTTGCGTAGAATTTTCCGAATACGGTTTTTACCTGCGCACACTTTCCACCATTTTTGAGGGTGACGATGTTGAACTCAACTTGCAGACGGCTGCCCATCTCCCCGCCACCTAAGCCAAGGATACGCATTCCGCCGTTTGTATGTCCGGTTTGCCACATGGTCAGGTCATTGGCGGATTTGCTTCGGATCAGACGTGTCTTGGTGGCGTAGGTCTTGAGAATAACTTTTGGGGTGTTACGCGGGCATGTCGATAGCGCCATGGCTGACGTTGACGGGAGCACGAAAATAAACAGGAAAAGGGCTGCGAAGAAAGCTGTACGCCCGTATTTTAACGCCATAAAAGCAAACCCTTTGAAGAGTAATAGACCGGCTGATTGTACTGTTTTCTTTAAACTATGTCAAATTTGGAAATGTAAAAAACCCCGCTTTGAGACGGGGTTTTGTTATCTTTTTATGAGGCCGGAGCAACTTATTTCTTTGCTTTTTCCAGTGCCGCTTTTTCGCCGCGTTTTTTTACCGGCGCGACTTCACGGACGATCAGTTCGATCTTGCCGCCGGCCTTTTCAACGGCTTCGGTTGCTGCTTTCGAGGCTTTGGTCAGTTTGAGCTCGACTTTTGCGCTCAACGTTCCGGTTGCCAGAAGCTTGATGCCATCGCGTTTGCTGGCGACGACGCCTGCTTTGACGAGGGTTTCTTCATCGATGGTCTTTTTGGCATCGAGTTTTTTCGAGTCGATTGCTTCTTGCAGGCGGCCCAGTGTCAGTTCAGACAGGCGGGTTGCGAATTTGGTGTTGCGAAAGCCGACTTTTGGCAGGCGCTGGTAGAGCGGCATTTGTCCGCCTTCGTAACCACCGATGGCTACGCCGGAGCGTGACTTTTGACCTTTTTGACCGGAGCCGGAGGTTTTCCCTTTGCCGGAACCAATACCACGACCGACGCGGATGCGATTCTTTGTCGAGCCTTCTTTAGGTTGCAGTTCGTTCAGTTTCATGGTCTTCGTCCTTGTTCTTTAGAGCTTATGCCACGTCTTCAACTTTGACGAGGTGGCTGACCTTGTTGATCATGCCGCGAACAGCCGGAGTGTCTTCCAGTTCACGGGTCCGGTTCATTTTGTTCAGACCAAGACCGATCAAAGTTTTGCGTTGATCTGGCTTGCGGCCGATTGGTGAGCCGGTTTGCGTTACGCGCACCAGTTTGTCTGCTGTCTTTTTCGCAGGTTTTTTCTTCTCAGCAGCCTTTGCCGGAGCAGCCGCTTTTGCCGGGGCTTCTTTTTTAGCCGCAGGCTTGCTTTCTGCTTTTTTCGCAGGAGCTTTTTTCGCTTTTGCTTCTTTTTTCTCTTCTTCAGCCATCGCCTTGATCCTTTTTATTCAAACCTTATTCTTCGGTGTCCTGAGCGCCGGTTTCGGCAGTCATTTCGCGGTTTGCCACGACATCACTTACTTTTTTGTTCCGACGTGCGGCAACATGACGTGGGCTTTGCATGTTCTGGAGCGCATCGAATGTTGCGTTGACCATGCTGTATGGGTTGTTCGAGCCGATCGCTTTTGCAACAACGTCCTGAACGCCCAGAGCTTCGAAGACAGCGCGCATCGGACCACCGGCGATGATCCCGGTACCGGCAGATGCTGAACGCAGGAAGACGCGGCCTGCGCCCTGACGGCCATGCACGTCGTGGTGCAATGTGCGGCCTTCGCGCAGTGGTACGCGGATCATTTTGCGCTTAGCCTGATCGGTTGCCTTTTTGATGGCTTCCGGAACTTCTTTTGCCTTGCCGTGGCCGTAGCCAACGCGGCCTTTTCCATCACCGACGATGACGAGAGCTGCGAAGCCGAAACGACGACCGCCCTTGACCACCTTTGCGACGCGGTTAATACCGACGAGGCGTTCGACGAATTCGTTTTCTTCCTGTTGGGTTTCTGCGACTTGTGCACGAGCCATAATGTTCGTTCCTTTTTCTCTTAAAATTCCAGTCCGCCTTCACGGGCGCCATCTGCGAGGGCCTTCACACGGCCATGATAGATGTAACGGCCACGGTCGAAGACGATCTTTGTTACGCCTGCTTTTTTCGCGCGCGTCGCGAGCAGCTTGCCAACTTCAGCGGCAGCAGCTTTGTCAGCGCCGGTTTTCAGCTTCTCTTTCAGGTCCTTGTCCATGGTCGATGCTGCGGCCAGTGTTACGCCCTTCAGGTCATCGATGACTTGTGCGTAAATCTGCTTGCCGGAACGGTAAACCGACAGACGCGGACGTGTTTCGCGGGTACCAACGCGATCAATATTAACGCGGCGCAGTTTGTTCCGTGTACGGAAGCTGCGGCGCTGGGATTGCGTTGTTTTAACGGATGCTGGTTTTGCCATTTTTCTGCTTCCTTATTTCTTCTTGCCTTCTTTACGCACGACGTATTCATCTGCGTAACGAATGCCTTTGCCCTTGTATGGTTCAGGTTTTTTGTAGGCGCGAATTTCCGCAGCAACCTGACCGACGCGTTGTTTGTCGATGCCGCTGATGGAAATATTGACCTGCTTTTCAACTTCGATTTTAATTCCTTCTGGAACCGCGTAGCGCACTTCGTGCGAGAAGCCCAGTGCCAGAACCAAGTCGTTGCCTTGCAAGTTTGCGCGGTAACCAACGCCCTGAATTTCAAGCTTTTTCGTGTAGCCCTGGCTTACGCCGATCACGATGTTGTTGACCAGAGTCCGCATGGTCGGCCAGATCTGCTTTGCCATTGCGCTTTCTGATTTCGGGCTCAGGCGGACAACTTTGCCGGCTTTGCCATCATCGTTTGCTGCCTCTTCGATTGCAACGATCACTTCATCATGAACAGTCAGTGTCAGCTCGCCGAGTTTGCCCTTGGCGCGCACTTCCTGCCCGTTGATTTGTACCTCAACCCCTTCAGGGATCGCTACCGGGTATTTTCCAATTCTCGACATCGTTTTTTCCTCAAATTCTCAAATGGCCTAGAATACCTGGCACAGAACCTCGCCGCCGACATTGGCTGCGCGGGCTTTGTGGTCCGTCATCACGCCTTGCGGTGTGGAGACGATCAGGACACCAAGGCCGTTGTAAAAACGTGGCATCGCTTTTGCGCCGTTGTAAATACGGCGACCTGGCTTTGAAATACGGTCGATCTGACGGATTACGCCACGACCTTCTGCGTATTTCAGCTCGATTTCGAGGGCTTTCTTGTTGCCGCCGAGATCTTTTGCCTTGTAGCCGCGAATGAAGCCTTCATCTTTCAATACTGCACAAACATTTTCGCGCAGACGGGAGTACGGGCATTCGATAATTTCTTTTCCAGCTTGCTGACCGTTGCGGATGCGGGTCAACATATCGCCGAGGGGATCGCTCATTGTCATGGTTTTTTCCCTTTTCCTTACCAGCTTGACTTCACAACGCCCGGCAGCTCACCTCGAGAGGCCAGGTCCCGCACAGCAATACGGGAGAGATTAAACTTACGATAATAAGAACGCGGACGACCACTCAATGCGCAACGGTTGCGTTGACGCGTTTTTGACGAGTTGCGTGGTAGTTCGGCCAGTTTCAAAACAGCCTGGAAACGCTCTTCAGGCGGCAGCTCGCGGTTCTTGATGATCGCCTTGAGCTCTGCGCGCTTGGCAGCATAGCTTTTGCCAAGTTTTTTGCGCTTCTTATCTCTTTCAATCATGCAGACTTTTGCCATTGGTTTACATCTTTCCTTGGTTAATTCGTCTAATCCTAATTTCTGAACGGGAACTGGAAGCCCCGCAGCAATTCTTTTGCTTCCTCATCGGTTTTGGCGGTCGTGCAAATCACGATGTCCATACCGCGGATTTCATCGACTTTGTCGTATTCGATTTCCGGGAAGATAATGTGTTCTTTGATACCCAGTGCGTAGTTCCCACGGCCATCGAAGCTTTTGCCGTTAATGCCGCGGAAGTCGCGCACGCGTGGCAGAGCGATCGTGATCAGGCGATCGAGGAATTCATACATGCGCTCGCGGCGCAGCGTTACTTTCGTTCCAATCGCCATCCCTTCACGGATTTTGAACGACGCGTTCGACTTGCGGGCCTTGTTGACCAGCGGCTTCTGGCCGGCGATCAGGGTCAGGTCGTTTACCGCATTTTCCATGAATTTACGGTCCTGGGTCGCTTTACCAACGCCCATGTTGATGACGATCTTATCCAAGCGTGGACGTTGATGCGGGTTCGCATACCCGTATTTTTTGTCCAGGGCAGGAATAATTTCTTTTTCGTAGATTTCTTTAAAGCGTGGTTGTCCCATTTTTCAAGCTCACTTCTCGTTATTCTATCGTCTCGCCGGACTTCTTCGCGATGCGGACCTTTTTCCCGTCTTTCAGGGTTTTGTATCCGATACGCGTTGCAGCTCCGGTTTTCGGATCAGCGACGGCCACGTTTGATACGTGGATCGACTTCTCAACTTTTTCAATTCCGCCAGGTGCAACCTGTGTCGGTTTTTTGTGCTTGGTCACCATGTTGACGCCTTGCACGATGACGCGGGCTTCTGCAGGGATAACCTTCAGAACTTCGCCTTTTGCGCCTTTGTCACGGCCTGTCAGGATAACAACCTGATCGCCTTTTTTGATTTTCAGTTTTGGCTGTGTCATGGCTAGAGCACCTCCGAGGCCAATGAAATGATTTTCATGTAGCCACCGGCACGCAGCTCACGTGTCACGGGGCCAAAAATACGGGTACCGATCGGTTCGCCGTTGTTGTTGATCAACACACAGGCATTACCGTCGAAACGAATTTTTTCACCGTACTGACGTTGCAGGCCGAAGCTTGTACGAACGATCAGCGCGCGGCGAACATCGCCTTTTTTTACACGGCCGCGTGGAATAGCGTCTTTGACCGAAACGATCACAACGTCACCAATATTCGCGGTGCGGCGGTGCGAACCACCCAGAACCTTGATGCACTGGACTTCGCGGGCGCCACTATTGTCGGCTACAGCCATACGGGATTGCATCTGGATCATGGCTTATGATTCCTTCTTGGCTTTGGTTTTCTTTTCAGCCGGCTTTTTGGCCGCTGTTTTTGTTTCCGCTTTTGCTGCAGGCTTTTCAGCCTTTTTTGCAGCAGGTGCTTTTGCCTTTTCAGTCTTTGCTGCAGGAGCAGAAGCTACGCGCGTTGACTTTGGCTCAGGCACTGTTGTCGAAGCGACATCACCGTTCACAACGATCCAACGCTTGGTTTTGGAGATCGGACGGCACTCGATGATCGAGACGCGATCGCCTTCTTTGCAGGCATTGGTTTCGTCATGCGCAGCATATTTGTCGGTGCGCTTGATATATTTCTTATAGACAGGGTGACGGAAACGACGCTCGACGAGAACCGTTACGGTCTTGTCGGTCTTGGTGCTGACTACGTTTCCTTCCAGTATCCGGCGGGGCATATCGCTCTACTCCTCTTAGGCAGCTTTTGTTTTCTTCGCTGCGGGCTTTGCTTTTTTCGCTTCTGCTTTTGCAGTTGCGGGAGCAACGTCACCACGGCGTTTCTGGTTCAAAATGGTTTTTGCACGGGCGATGGTGCGGCGAGCCTTACGGATCGTCGCTGTGTTTTCCAGCGTCCCTTGCGTTTGTTGGAAGCGGCTATTGAACTGCTCTTTACGAAGATCAAGAATGATCTTGACCAGCTCGTCTTCCGTTTTTGTTTTCAAATCTTCGGCGTTCATCTTATGCAGCCTCCTCTAAGCCTACACGGGTCACGAAACGTGTCTGTACAGGCAACTTCATTGCGGCCAGTGCCAGCGCTTCACGCGCAACTTCCTGTGGCACACCGTCCAGTTCAAACATAATGCGGCCAGGCTTTACGCGGCACGCCCAGTAATCTACGGAGCCCTTCCCCTTACCCTGACGAACTTCGAGAGGTTTCGAGGTTACAGGAACATCCGGGAAAATGCGGATCCATACTTTACCCTGACGTTTCATGTGGCGGGTAATCGCACGACGCGCTGCTTCGATCTGGCGTGCTGTTACACGCTCGGGCGATACGGCTTTAAGGCCATAAGCACCGAAAGCCAGAGTTGTGCCGCCCTTTGCATTACCATGGATGCGGCCCTTGAATTGCTTACGATGTTTAAACTTCTTCGGACTGAGCATTTCTTTTCCGTCTCTTTTTCTGTTAAGTCTGTTTTTAAAACAGACATAAAAAAATTTCTGCCGCATGGACTTTTAGCTCTTTGAGCTCTAGTTCCCATACGCTGCCTGTTTTCCAAGCTTTACGATAAATCCGGCGCGACCTTATAACAGCTTTTTGAAAAAATCCAGAACTTTTTGGATTTTTTCAATTATTTTTTAGCTGCGGGGGGCTCCGCCTTGTGCATCATTTGCACGCTTGTCATGTCCCATCGGGTCATGTTCCATGATATCGCCCTTGTAGAGCCATACCTTTACACCGATAATCCCGAATGTTGTCAGAGCTTCGGAGAAGCCGTAGTCAACATCGGCGCGCAGTGTGTGCAGCGGAACGCGGCCTTCGCGGTACCATTCCATACGCGCAATGTCTGCCCCGCCGAGGCGGCCAGATACGTTAATGCGGATCCCTTTTGCACCGAAGCGTAGAGAGTTTTGAACAGCGCGTTTCATGGCGCGGCGGAAAGATACGCGGCGCTCTAGCTGCTGGGCTACGCCCTCAGCGACGAGTTGGGCGTCTACTTCCGGCTTGCGGACTTCAACGATGTTCAAGCTGACTTCACCACCGGCACGGCGAGAGAGGTTCTGACGGAGTTTCTCGATGTCCGCGCCTTTTTTCCCGATGATCACGCCCGGGCGTGCGGTGCGAACGGTGACTTTGGTCATCTTGGCAGCGCGCTCGATGATGACTTTGCTGATGCCGGCGGCTTTCAGGTGTTCCTGAATGTATTCGCGGAGCTTCAGATCTTCGATCAGTTTATCCGCGTAATCGCGCCCTGCGTACCAGCGGGAGTCCCATGTGCGGTTGATTCCGACGCGCAAACCGATTGGATTGATTTTCTGTCCCATGTTTCTTATGCCTCTTCCACTTCACGGACCACGATGGTCATGTTACTGACTTTTTTCTCGATGCGCGCGCCGCGGCCACGAGCACGTGCGCGGAAGCGCTTCATGATCATGCTTTTGCCGACGGTTGCTTCGGCCACGATCAGACGGTCAACGTCCAGACCATGGTTGTTTTCTGCGTTGGCGACAGCCGATTGCAGAAGTTTTCGCACGTCTTCGGAGACGCGGCGTTTCGAGAATTCAAGATCTACAAGCGCGCGTGCTGCGTTTTTGCCGCGAATTGTTTGTGCGACAAGGTTGAGCTTTTGCGGGCTGGTCGCGATATATTTCGCGAAAGCCTTTGCTTCATTGTCCGCCTTGCGGGCTGGATTGGTTGGTTGTCCCATTTTCTTCACTCACTTCTTTTCGCGGTTATTTCTTTTTCGCTTTTTTATCTGCGCCGTGACCTGTGTAGGTGCGGGTCGGTGCAAATTCGCCGAGTTTATGGCCGATCATCTGGTCTGTCACGAGAACAGGGATGAATTTCTTGCCGTTATGCACACCGAAGGTCAAGCCGATCATGTTCGGCAGGATCGTCGAGCGGCGAGACCATGTTTTAATCACTTGATTTTTGCCGCTCTCGCGTGCTTCCTCGACCTTTTTGAGGATGCTCTTTTCGACGAACGGACCTTTCCAAACGCTACGTGCCATAGTTCTTGCTCCTTATCCTATTTCTTACGGCGGCGAATAATGTACTTATCGCTCGCTTTACCTTTTTTACGGGTTTTGTAACCTTTTGTCGGTTGGCCCCATGGGGATACAGGGTGACGACCACCAGAGGTACGCCCTTCCCCCCCGCCATGCGGGTGGTCAACCGGGTTCATCACAACGCCGCGAACGGTCGGGCGGACGCCCTTCCAGCGGTTACGGCCTGCTTTACCCATGTTTGTGTTCATGTGATCCGGGTTGGAGACCGCACCAACGGAAGCCATGCATTCAGCCCGTACGATGCGGAGTTCACCGGATGCCAGTTTCACCTGCGCGTAGCCCTGGTCACGACCGACGAGCTGCGCGAATGTTCCGGCGGAGCGCACCATTTGCGCGCCTTTGCCCGGCTTCATTTCGATGTTGTGGATGATTGTCCCAACCGGCATGTTCTTCAGAGGCATTGCGTTACCCGGCTTCACGTCGACTTTTTCGCCGGCGATGACTTTGTCACCCGCAGAAAGACGTTGTGGTGCAATGATGTAGCGCAGTTCGCCGTCTTCATATTTAATGAGCGCAATGAACGCTGTACGGTTTGGGTCGTATTCGAGGCGCTCGACGGTGCCTTCCATATCCCACTTGTCGCGCTTCCAGTCGATGAAGCGGTATTTGCGCTTTGCCCCGCCGCCGATGTGACGTGTGGTGATGCGGCCTGTGTTGTTGCGGCCGCCGGTCTTTTTCAGACCTTCGGTCAACGCCTTTTCCGGCGCGCCTTTCCACAGGTCGGAACGGTCGATTTGCACCAACTGGCGCGTACCGGGCGTTACGGGGTTAAATTTTTTCAATGCCATTTTCTTCTTCCTTTTTGCTCATTCTCGGCGAAGCCGCCATAGTTTTAAACTCTTAGATACCGGTTCCGGTGTCGATGGTCTGACCTTCTTCGAGCGTTACAACTGCTTTTTTGAAGTCGGAACGGCGACCTGTCAGGCCACGGAAACGCTTGTTTTTGCCTTTTTGGATCAGCGTGTTTACGCCGCGAACCTTCACACCGAACAGGACTTCAACCGCTTCCTTGATTTGCGGCTTGGTCGCGTCGTTCGATACGCGGAAGGTCACCTGGCTGTACTGGCTGCCCAAGGTGGCTTTTTCTGTGATGTGCGGGGCGCGGATGATTTCATACATCCATTCTGCGGCCTGCTTCTGTTCTGTTTTCGCCTTTGCCATGGTTTTAGCCTTTCAGTTTTTCCGTGAGGTCATTCACGGCCTGTTTTGTCAATACCAGAACATCGCGGCGCAGAATGTCATAGACGTTCGCCCCTTGTGCGGGCAGAAGGTCAATGCGCGGCAGGTTTGCCGTTGCGCGTGCGAAGTTCACATCGATTTCGTTACCATCAACGATCAGGGCAGATGCGAAACCGAACTTACCCAAAGCTGCTGCCATTGGTTTGGTTTTGTGGTCTTTTGCCTTTGCCTCATCAATGATGACCAGCTTACCGCTTGCTGCTTTGGCCGAAAGGGCTGTTTTCATCGCAAGCTTGCGGAGTTTCTTTGGCATGTCGATCGCGTGGTCGCGTGGTTGCGGTCCGTGAAC
Source organism: Alphaproteobacteria bacterium (assembly GCA_020445145.1). GTDB lineage: Bacteria > Pseudomonadota > Alphaproteobacteria > Micavibrionales > Micavibrionaceae > JAGRHC01. Next base: position 1,662 of record JAGRHC010000035.1, on the reverse strand, counting down.
AACGGCTCCACCACGGTCCTGCGTCCGCTTGAGGTCACCGGCACGAGCGCGGCCTGTCCCTTTTTGACGCCATGGCTTTTTCCCTGTGCCCGAGACTTCGCAGCGGGTCTGGGTTTTGTGCGTACCAGCGCGGCGCTTGGCGAGCTGGTAGTTCACCATGCGGTGCAGAAGGTCCTGACGGACTTCGACGCCGAAAATTGAAGGATCCAGGGTAATTTCCCCGACATCCTTATATTCGATATTTTTAACGGCCAGTTTCATCGCTTATTCCTCTGCCTTTTTTTCTTCTGATGCCGGGGCATCGTTGTTTTCTGCAGCTGGCGTTTCTACTGCTGCTGCTTCAGCTTCGACAACCGGCGCTTCTTCCTGTGCAGATTTTGGCGCTTCGCGGAAGCCTGCTGGAAGAGGAACACCTTCCGGTGCCGGTTTTTTCACTGCGTCGCTGATCAGTACCCAGCCTTGTTTCGCGCCGGGGACGGCCCCCTTTACGAGAATCAGGTTTTCTTCCGTGTCGATCGCTACGATCTGGAGGTTTTGTGTGGTCACGCGCTCATCGCCCATGTGACCCGCCATTTTCTTGCCTTTGAATACGCGGCCCGGATCTTGACAGTTCCCTGTGGAGCCGTGTGAGCGGTGAGAAACGGACACGCCGTGAGACGCACGCAGACCACCGAAATTGTGGCGTTTCATACCGCCGGCAAAGCCTTTACCGATCGAGGTGCCTGTGACATCGACGAATTGGCCCGGGATGAAGTGGTTTGCACCGAGCTCTGCGCCAACGGTCAGGATGTTCTCGTTGGAAACACGGAACTCTGCCAGTTTTTTCTTTGGCTCTACTTTGGCTTTTGCAAAGTGACCGCGGTTTTGCTTGCTGGTCCGCTTTACTTTTGCTTTCCCTGCACCCAATTGCACGGCAACATAGCCATCTTTTTCTTCGCTGCGCACAGCAATAACCTGGCACTCGTCCACTTTCAGGACTGTTACCGGCACGTGACGACCGTCTTCATCGAAGATCCGGCTCATGCCTTCTTTACGCGCTATTAATCCAGTTCTCATTTCTCTTTCCTTTCCAGAGGTTGACCCTTTTTTTTCGGGGCCAACTTAGTCAAGCCTTGTTTTTAAAAGTTATGCGGCCATCTGCCCAATTTTGATTTCCACATCTACGCCTGCAGGCAAGTCCAGCTTCATCAGAGCGTCGATCGTTTGTGGGGTCGGGTCCTGAATGTCGAGGAGTCTTTTGTGCGTGCGCATTTCAAAGTGTTCCTGCGAGCCCTTGTCGATGTGGGGCGAGCGGATCAAGGTAACGCGCTTGATACGGTTGGGAAGCGGAACGGGACCGCGGACCCGCGCACCCGTGCGACGTGCCGTGTTCAAAATCTCTGCGCTCGCCGTATCGAGGATACGGTGATCGAAGGCTTTGAGCGTGATTCTAATGCTTTGTGTTTCCATTGTCTTTTACCTTATTTCTAACGGAACCTACTCAATAATCTTGGAGACGACGCCTGCACCAACGGTACGGCCGCCTTCACGGATCGCGAAGCGCAGACCTTCGCTCATCGCGATCGGTGCAATCAACTTCACTTCCAGATTGTTAATGTTGTCGCCAGGCATAACCATTTCGGTCCCTGAAGGCAACGTGCACTCGCCGGTTACGTCCGTTGT
>JAGRHC010000034.1 GCA_020445145.1 Alphaproteobacteria bacterium | reverse complement strand
CAAAATGATACGACCCACGAATTTTTTACAAACGCGTGTTATCCTTATTAAGGCTTCGGACACATAGACGCATATAAGTATGCTTGCACGTTAGCAAAAAGCGCGAAAGCGAGTGCGAACAAGCGTGGGATCGTCATCAAACATAAAATCCGCATTGGACATCCTGTCATGCGCCATGAAATTGAGGCCGTTATCGTTTTTAGCAACGAGGCTGGCGTTTAGATATTTCGAGAATCCGACTTGGTTTAGCTCAAAATGTTTAACAAGGTCCAACATCCACATCGGGACATAGCCGATATCGCATTTCAGTTCGAGGATAACATTGGCATCCGTAAACGTATCCTTGGCATAGATCGTTTCATTATCGTAGTTCACAAAATTCCCGTCATATTTCATGTTGTATGGATCGCGCATCGGGATGCTCGGGTCTTGCTCCCGGTAACGCATATCGCGGTCCATTGTCACCCGGGCGTACTTGTCCACGGTCGAGAAAAAAGCGCAGCGCCTGTACTGGAGCATGATTTTCGGCTCAATCTCATAGCTTTTGGCCAGACGCATAAACAAATCCTTGTTGGCGATGCGTTCGTCCTGATGCGGAGAGCCAAATTTGTAGTAATAGGGATCGGTGAGGATATGCGGCCATTCTTCACCACCGATCGTCGCGCGGGTTTTTTTAACGCCTACACCCATCTTTTGCTTGATTTCCAGATGGTAGGGCGGTGCGCCCGTACCACCGTAAAACCTCACGCGCATATTAAAACGCAGATCCCGGCCCCATAAACGCTGCTCCAGAAACTCGCAGTTGCGCGTGTCAAAATATAAGCTGTTGATTGTATAAAACGTATCTGGGCTGATCGTGGAGTGATAATCCATCTCGCAATACGGTGCGATGAAACGCTGGATCGGTTTTACCATGGCGTATGGTATCACATACTTCAATTCATAGCGATGCAGCGTTGGCGGCAGAGTAATCTTAGCGGACATCGGCAGTCACCATCACAGGAGTTTTCGGGCGTAGCCAGTTGCGCAAAGGCATTTCGCTTAGGACCCCGGACATATGAAGAAGTGACAAATAATCGCGCAGCATCCGGAAATGAATTTCGATCATACTTTCATCAACCGAGAGTTTCTGCTGGTTCAGAGTTAGAACCAGTGCCGCCTCGTTGGTGTCCTCTAGCCTGTCGAACCCGGCATCCAGCGTTTGGTGGAGTTTCTTTTGTGCCTCCCAGTACGTCGCCAGAGATTGCAAAACCTCGATTTTTTCCTGCAGATTGCTATCCAGCGTTTTTTGAACACGCTGTAAATCCGTTTGTGCTTCGTAGACATCGGCCATGCGATCCCTTACCGTCGGATCGCTTTTAACGCCAAAGGGAATATTCACCCCGAACATCAAGGCTTTGGAATCGTTGGTCTTGTTATCATAGCTTAGCTCAACCGTACTGATCCCAAGAGCTTTTTGCGCTTTTTCCAGATCAAGCTGAGAAGACGCCATTGCCAAAGCCAGCTCGGCCTTACGTTTTTGCAGAGCGTTTTGCCCGGCGATTAGAGTAGCCTTTTTCTCACGGAGCAGCCCAATGATTCCTGCCGGAGAAATTATCTGCCCGAGGCTGACGGTTTCTTTTCCGTTCAGGCGTGCATTCATGGCGGCAAGGCGGTACTTTGTGAACTCCAATTCCGATTGAGCGGAAACAAGCCGCAAAACCACTTTTTGCAACTGGTCCGGCGGTACTTTTTCGGACTGGAGTAAATCCGTTTCTGCCTGAATCAGTTTAATCCGTTTCGCCAGCAAATCTGAATGTGTACGTAATTCGACCAGTTCAATCAGATCCGTATAGCGCTCGAACAAGGATTCCGAAAGGGTCTCTTCCTCGTTATACAACAGTTGGTCTCGTCGTAATGTATAAACTGAACGTGCTGCGTTTTGCTCTTTGCTAAAACGCGGGCGAAAACGAAAGCTGTATGTTTCGGTATTCTCACCTCGGTTTTCATGTTCCAGCTTAACTCTGGCCTCGGTGTTATCGACCCACGGCTCCGCCGGGGAACCGATGTTGATCTGCTCCGGGCTTGACGCTACCGAACTTCCCTCAAGTAAAAAAGCGTCAAAGCCATCGGCATTGGCCACACCCGATACAAGCATAGAGACACAAACACCGAGCAACAGAGCTTTCGCTTTTTTCATTTTATGACTTTCCCTGTGTTAAAATTATTTTTTTGTAGAGAGAAGGCGCGTTTCTACCCTGATCGAACACCAGAAAAATAATATCGCTATCGCTTTTGCGGGCAATACCTTCTGCTTTTATGCTGGAGAATGTGTTCAGGACATCAAATGCGCCTGATTGCAAATTGTAAGAATATAATTGGCTTTGCACAAGGTCGTCCTCGTTATAAACGCCAAGAAGCAACAAGTTTCCCCCATCTATGATCATATCCGAGAGGTGTGCACTCTTGCCGTCTTCATTGTCAGGCAAGTCAATGGCGGCCTGAATGAAAGCTGTTTGAATGCCGTTGCCTTCAAACAAAGCGTTTACGTTCCCGAGATTTAGCAGGACGGTCTGCCCCTGTTCGTTATGCGGCGCCTTAAATCCCAAAACCAGATCACCCTGAAAAATAACATGCGCTTCAACATCTATCTTGCCAGAAGCCATCGCTTGCTTCAAAAATACAGAAGCCGCATCTTTGGAGCCTTGTGCTGAGAACTCATCCAAGGCCTTGTAAAGTCTTACGGATTCTGTGCAGGTCAAGCTGCGTCCATCTTCAGAGCCGGTCATCTTTAAAAACCAGCCGCGCTCCTTTTTCATTTCCTTGTCCCGATTGCGCGACAGGGAAGCCAGTAGATAAATGCTCTGGCCGTCGCCGCTTATGCTTTCCAGATCACTGACCTCCGGGCACCCGTTAAGAGCCAAAGCGCCCTGAATGACACCATTTTCATCTATCCTGACAATGGACGCTTTGCCGCCTTCATCGCTGATCACCAGAAAATCATTCTGCGCCTCACGCCACAAAACGCCCGATGCCTCGATTTTCTCTGCATCAATACCGGGATCGGCTGATGTGATTTCAGCAGGATCATTCTCTGCTTCAGAATTATTTTCTACTTCAGAATTATTTTCTACTTCTGGATTGTTTTCTACTTCTGGATTGTTTTCTTCTTCGCCAGCGGCTGGAATGATCTCGTTAAGAGCCGCCGCGCCGGACAAATCGTCGACATCATTCTCTTTTTTATTCAGCAAGGCTAATGTCACATTTTTGGCTTTGTCCAGAACCGGGTGTGTGGCCGCCGGGATCACTTTAAGCTTTTCTCCAAACAAAAGCCCTTGTCCTTTATCCTCTAGTTGAATCATTACCTCGCGGCCCCATGCCTGTGATGTGGGATTGTTTTTCAGTCTTGCCGGATATTCAACAACCCGGTTGCCAAGGCTGACAACGGTTCCTTTAATCGAAACATTTTCGCGGCGCGACGCGCTGACCGGCTTGACGGTGACAACATCACCGACCTGCACGTCATTGATAACGCGTTCGTGGATATAGCCTTTGATATACTCCGGCCGCGAGCCGTGAATCGTCACGATCGCCTGATAGGGCGCGACGTTTTCTCCTTTCTTATACAAGGTGCTGGCGACATAGCCGTCGAATTGTGCGAAAACTTTCAGGCTATCCATCTGTCTTTGCAACTCTGATTTACGCTGCTTTAATTCGGCAATTTTTGTGTTTACCTCGCGCGCGCCACCCGACTCGTTGTCTGTGGTCACATTTCTTTTTAACTGACTGAGAATATCTTGTGTGGTTTTCTTGCTGGCCTGCAGCTCCTTGAGTTGCGCATCGATCAAGGCCATCTCGGCACTAAGGTCGTTACGGCGGACCTCGATAATCAAATCGCCGCGTTTGACTTTTTCGCCTTCAAGGAAAGGGATACGCACGATTTCCACCGGAGAATCAAAGCTTACAGCTTGCTCCTGATCATCCGCAATGCCAAAAAAGTCGTTTGATTCACCCTGTAAGAACGCCGCCAGAAAAACCAGCGTCACAACCATTAAAACCCATGCGATCGGGAGGATCTTGTTGTTCATTTTATGTCCCTCTTCATTACTATTTTTTATTTAAATTCAATATCTTATTATTTTTTACAAATCCACGGTGGATTCCTGAAGCATCAGGTTCACGCCTTGAATGTGCTCGAGTTTCCGCAGATCGTTCAAAAACTTCTCATGCGTCATGCCGTTTTTAAGCTTGATATGATAGGCGTAATCCATGCGGTGGCCCTGATCAATTTCACGCAATGTCACCAACGCAAATGTCTTGCAATACCGTGCCATAACCGATTTCAACTTCTGTTCCTCATTCGCGTCATTAACCGTGTTAAAGCGTAGCAAGCCGTCATAATAGTTGTTGGGGCCCATCGGAGAGTAATAAAGTAAAATCGCGGCACCCGAGAAAAACAGATTGCCTATAATCGCAATATCAAACGCATATGCTCCGCAAGCGATCCCGGTCGCCATGCTTGCGAACAAAAACAGCGTATCGCGCGGGTCTTTAAAGTTTGTGCGGAAGCGGATCACCGACATCGCAGCGATCATTCCGATCCCGAAAGCCAGACTATCGCCCACCGAACGCACCACAATCGCGGTGACAATCGAAATCAGGATAATCGTCTGGATGTAATTCCTGGAATAGGACAGGCCGCGAAATGTTTTGCGGTAAACAAACGCCAGCAATGTTGATAGCGTGAATGTTAACATCATCACAAAAAGGAAGCTCAGCGGCCCGCCTTGGTCGGATGTTAAATAAACAGCAATAAAATCACCCATGAAAAACCTCTATAAGGTACAAAAGTACAAAAAGACCTCTTTTTTGGGGAGAGGAACAACCGAGAAAGTTATTCGCACTGGAACAGTCCTGTCAAATAAATTTTATTTCTGTAAACAGTTTTTGGATTTTTAAAAAGGCGATAATAAGGTGGGAAGCGACAATTTGAGCCCAAACGATATTGAAAGAGCCGTTTAAGCACCCATTTGAAACCGCCCAAAACCCCTAAAATCCCGCCGCTTTATATGGCTGGATATTGAACCGAACGGCACCATATTGTAATTACCATAAAATAATTCGTAATGATGGGGCCGTAGGTTCAAATCCTACAAGCGGCACCACTTTTCCAACACTTTTCAAACTTTGAAGCCACCTTATTACAGCGCTGTAATAAGGAATTTTTTCTGAATTGTTTTTGCTGGGACCCTAAAATTAACGATTGATCCATATATTTTCTATACGCTAATAAGCTGATTCGCTTTTTTGCGAAAAATATGGGAGAATATTACATGAGCGATAAAGAGCCTACTTTTGGTGGTCTAATATCTGAAACAAGGAAAGGAAAAGGTATTAGTCAAAAAGAACTAGCAGCAAAAATATTAAAGGAAGATGGAGAAGCGATTGCGCCCCAATACCTTAATGACATTGAGCACGGACGCCGCACGCCGAGCTGAAGGAAGCTCTGGCCGAAGAAATTCTTGAGCATCGTCTTCTTAAAAAAAGCGATCTGCTGGATGGGGAGGACGGTATATGAGATATTCTGCCGCATCAAAATACGAGATTATTCGCCCCGTCGAAGAAAGCGCCTTTGGCATCCGCCGTACGTGTGAGAAGCTCGGAATATCACGCTCAACTTTTTATAACTGGTATGATCGGTATCTATCGGGTGGCTATGAAGCTCTTGAGGATCAGAAACCGTGTCCAGCTTCTGTATGGAACAAGGTGTACGTCGTCAGAGTATTTTGGACACAGAGCATAAAAATATAAGATGTGCTTCCGGCTCTTTTGTATGATGTTAAGCAGCTTTTTGCTTCTGGTACAATTGTTTTCGTAAACGCAGTGTATTGGCCTTGATCTTGCGGCGTTGTTCGAGAATGTCGTTTCCTCTTCCCAGCCATACATCTT
>JAGRHC010000033.1 GCA_020445145.1 Alphaproteobacteria bacterium | reverse complement strand
TCGAATCGCCGGTATGGACGCCCATGGCGTCGATGTTCTCGATGCCGCACACGATGATGCAGTTGTCGTTCTTGTCGCGGACGACTTCCATTTCATATTCTTTCCACCCGAGGAGCGATTCCTCGATCAGGACTTCGGTGGTGGGGGAGGCATCAAGGCCGTCGCGGACGATTTTTTCGTAGTCGTCGCGGTTGTAGGCGATCCCGCCGCCGGTGCCGCCAAGCGTGAAGGACGGGCGGATGATGTTGGGGAGGCCGATTTTTTCGAGCGCTACGCGGGCTTCGTCCATGTTGTGGACGACTTCGCTGCGGGCGGATTCAAGGCCGAGTTCGGTCATGCATTCCTTGAAGCGCTCGCGGTCTTCGGCTTTGTCGATGACGTCGGCTTTGGCGCCGATCAGCTCAATGCCGAGGCGCTCGAGGGTGCCGTTTTCATCGAGTTTCAGGGCTGTGTTGAGGGCTGTCTGGCCGCCCATGGTCGGGAGGAGGGCGTCGGGGCGCTCCTTTTCAAGGATTTTGGCGACGATGCCGGGGGTGATCGGCTCGATGTAGGTGGCGTCGGCCATGTCGGGATCGGTCATGATCGTGGCCGGGTTTGAATTGATCAAGATGATCCGGTAACCTTCCTCGCGCAGGGCTTTACAGGCTTGTGCGCCGGAGTAGTCGAATTCGCAGGCTTGCCCAATAATGATGGGGCCTGCGCCAATGATACAGATGGATTTGATGTCGGTGCGTTTGGGCATGTTGTTCCTTTTAAGTTACTTCGTTTTATTCACCACAGAGGACACGGAGGTCACAGAGTTTTCACAGAAGTTATTCAAAATCATCACCGTAATAGCGGCTGTGTATAGCAGTAAAAATTTTTCTTACAACTGTTGCCATTTCCGGTAAATCATAGCCAGTTATTGTATGTAACTCTTCTTGGCCAAGCTCATAAATGACAGCGTTCATTAAGTTATAAATGTCTAACCATTGCTCTTTTTCTAAATTTACTGAAGCATTTGAATCCAAAAAGATGGTGCGCAGTTCTTCTTCATTGGTATTTCCCAAAAAAGACTTTATAAAGCTTCCAGCATAGCCTCCTGTCTCGACTATGCAGTGGTAAATAATTTTTTTATCTTTATTTGTGAAATTTACTTTTATCATATTACTTGTTCTCTATGTCCTTTGCGATCTCTGTGGTGAAAAAAACCTCAAAGCTTCATCCTCTTAATGCCGTTTTTTAAAAGTTGTTCGTTGAAGTTCAGGAGTAATCCGAGTTCAAATCCGCCCAGTTTCATGTAGGTCAGGAGTTGGGCCTGATGGATGGGGAGCAGTTTTTCAACTGATTTTATTTCTACGATTATTTTTCTGCCGACGATGATGTCTGCGCGGTATCCGGCATCAATCGGGAAGTTATCTATCATGACGGATATTGTTTTTTCTTTTTCAAAGGGAATGTCGTTTTTTGAGAGTAGGTAAGCCAGAGCATGCTGGTAAGCACTTTCCAGCAAGCCGGGGCCGAGTTTTTTGTGTACCTGAATGGCGCAGTCTATAATTTTTCCAGACAGGATGTTTAAATCCTCTGTGTCCGGCTCTGTGATTTCTGTGCGCTCTGTGGTGATCAGTTTCATGATGCTTTCTTTATCATCTCCACAAATCTGTCGAACAAATAGTGGCTGTCCAAGGGGCCGGGGGAGGCTTCGGGGTGGTATTGGACGGAGAAGACCGGTTTGTTTTTGAGCGCTATTCCCTCGTTGGTGCCGTCGAAGAGGCTGATGTGCGAGACTTCGACGTCTTGTGGGAGGCTTTCGGCGATGACTTCGAAGCCGTGGTTTTGCGAGGTGATTTCGACCTTGCCGGTTTTCAGGTCTTTGACCGGGTGGTTCGCGCCGCGGTGACCGAGGTGCATCTTGCGGGTTTTGCCGCCGAGTGCGAGGGCCAGAATCTGGTGGCCGAGGCAGATGCCGAAGATGGGCATGTTTTTGCCGAGGAGTTCCTTGACCATGGGGACTGCGTACTTGCCGGTGGCTTCGGGGTCGCCGGGGCCGTTGGAGAGAAACACGCCGTCCGGTTTATGGGCGAGGATGTCCTGGGCTGTCGCATTGCCGGGGACGACGGTTACGTCGCAGCCGGCAGCGGCGAGGCAGCGCAGGATGTTGCGTTTGGCGCCGAAATCGACGGCAACGACCTTGCAGGACGGGTTTTCCTGTTTTTCGTAGCCGTTTTCGCGGGTCCACAGGGCCTCGTTCCAGCTATAGCTCTGGGTGCAGGAGACTTCTTTGGCGAGGTCCATGCCTTTGAGGCCGGGCCAGTCCTGCGCTTCTTTTGTGAGGGCTTCGATGTCGAAATTTCCATCGGGTGCGTGGCAGATGACGCCTTTGGGAGCGCCGGAGTCACGGATCATGCGGGTTAAGGCCCTTGTGTCGACGCCGCAGATACCGGGGAGGTTGTTGTCTTTAAGCCAGTTATCGAAGTCTTTTGCCGCACGCCAGTTGGACGGGCTGGTGATGTCTTCGCGGACGATCAGGCCGCGGGCCGCCGGGTTGATTGTTTCGATGTCTTCCTTGTTGGTGCCGACATTCCCGATATGCGGGAAGGTGAAGGTGATGATCTGGCCGGCGTAGCTGGGGTCCGTCAGGATTTCCTGATAACCGGTCATGGATGTGTTGAAACAAATCTCACCGCAAGCGCGTGCTGGCGCTCCGATACCCATCCCCTTTATTACCTGGCCGTTTGATAAAACAATCACGGCTGTTGCGTTGCGGGGTGGTTTTTCGTTAGAAAAATCTGACATGGATGATATTATCTCCAGCAAAAGGTCTAAATATGTTTGCTAGAGACACAGTTCCTAAAGGGTTTTGACGCAAAAGAAAAGGAAAAAAATGGATAAAAGATCAGAATTTAATATTGCCCTGAAAGAATCCCTGAAAAATAAAGAGCCAGTGGCGGTTTCGACGATCCGCCTTATTTTGGCTGCGTTGAAGGACCGGGATATTACGGCACGGGGCAAGGGGCAGGCCGACGGAGTTGAGGAATCCGAAATTCTTGCGATGTTGCAGACAATGGTGAAGCAGCGTCAGGAGTCTTCTCAGACCTATAGCGATGCCGGGCGGGATGATCTGGCCGAGCGGGAAGAGGCGGAGATTGAAGTGATCCGGCGGTTTATGCCGCGGCAGTTGACGGAAGAGGAAGTCGGCGCGTTGGTGGAAACGCTGATTGGTGAGACCGGGGCTGCCGGGATTAAAGATATGGGTAAGGTTATGGGCGTTCTTAAAGAGCGTTATGCCGGGCAGGTGGATATGGGGAAGGCCGGGGCTGCCGTTAAAGCGAAGTTAGGGTAGCATTCTTCGATAAACGGGCTGCGAACGCTATATTCTTGCGCTTCCGGTGCTCACGTACTTAATGTGCGCTGCGCTCCTTTCGTATGTCTTATACGTTGCGTCGCTTGCGTCTTGTGCAAAAATAAATTGAAAAGGCTATAACTCACCGCCATGATGCTCGTAGCGCTTTAAATGCGGGTTTTGAGTGTTGAGTGTGATTTATGGGGGCATTAAAAAACGCGGGTTAACCGCGTTTGAAAAGGCTGGTGATTTTTGCTTTGAGCTGGTCCCAGAGGGGGAAGGAACTACAGTTTTCGCCGTATTCGATGACGTTTATTTTACAGTCTTTTGAAAAAATGTCCGGCATTTGTTTTGTCCCTAAACCTGGTGTCCCTAACGCGGTTGTTGCTTACTCTGAAAAGCCCGTGGTGGCAACAACGATTTGTAGTATTGTACATAAAACTTCTTATAGAAAACAAGAAAAATATATAAAAATACACTTTTTTTAACTTTTGACGGGCAGTCTGGCGAATCGCCTTGCGAGAGTTTGAGGGACTGATAAAAGGAACCTATGTCTATTTCACCGCGTTTTCTGGATGAGATTCGAACGCGCCTGAGTTTGTCCGAAGTGATCGGGCGCCGGGTGAAGGTGACGCGCGCGGGTCGGGAATATAAGGCTTGCTGTCCGTTTCATCATGAGAAGTCTCCGTCTTTTACGATTAATGACGACAAGCAGTTTTTCCATTGCTTCGGGTGCGGGGCGCATGGGGATGTTGTCGGGTTTGTGATGCGGCATGACAATCTGTCGTTTCCGGATGCGGTGGAGATGCTGGCGGCGGAGGCGGGTTTGCAGATGCCCAAGCAGACGCCGCAGGAGGTTGAAAAGGCGCAGAAGCAGAAGGATCTTTATGCACTGGTGGAGGAGACTTGCCGGTATTTTGAGGGGTGTTTGCGGGAGTCTAAAAATGTGGCGGCGCTTGATTATTTGCTGGGGCGCGGGCTTACCGAGGAGACGATCGCGGGGTTTCGGCTGGGGTTTTCACCGGAGGACGGGCAGGCTTTGCGTAAGCATTTAACGGCGCAGGGCTTTACCGATAAGGACATGATTGCGGCGGGGGTGATGAAGGCGTCGGTCAAGGGGAAAGAGCCTTATGCTTTCTTTCGGGAGCGGGTGATGTTTCCGGTGAGTGACCGGCGCGGGCGGGTTGTGGCGTTTGGCGGGCGGATTTTGCCGGATCATTTAAGGGGGCCGCAGCGCGGGGATTTCAAGCCGCCGAAATATATCAACTCGACCGAGACGCCTTTGTTTCATAAGGGGAGTATGCTTTATAACGAGCCGCGGGCGCGTCATTCGGCGGGAGATGGCGTTATGCCGGTGGTGGTTGAAGGGTATCTGGACGTGATTGCCTGTGAGCAGGCCGGGGTGAAGGGCGCTGTGGCGCCGATGGGGACGGCCTTGACGGAGGCGCAGATCGAGACGTTGTGGAAGATGATCCCCGGCGATTTGCGGGTGCCGGTGCTGTGTTTTGACGGGGATAATGCCGGGCGGAAGGCGGCGGAGAGGGCGGCGGACCGCGTGATGCCGATGCTGAAGCCCGGGATGAGCGTGAGTTTTGCGTTTTTGCCGGAAGGGGAGGATCCCGATACGTTGATCCGTAGCGGCGGCGCGGCGGCGATGGCGGGGATTTTGGAGGGGCGGCAGAGCCTGGCGGATTTTTTGTGGCAAAGCCATGTGGGCGGGCGGACTCTGGATACGCCGGAGGCGCGGGCAGGGGCTGTGAAGCGCTTGCAGCAGGAGGTTTTACGGATTGCCGATCATGATGTGCAGGCGCATTACAAGACTTTGTTTCAGCAGCGGGTTTCCGAGGCCTTTTTTAGTCGGCCCACTTATAGCCGGGCCGGGCCGGCGCGGCAGGATTTCAAGCGCGGCAAGCGGTCTGCGGTTTCCGGTCGGACGGGGCCTGTTCTGCGCCGCCCAGCCAGTCAGATGGCGCGGGTTTATCCGCGGGTTTTGCTGGCGGGGCTGATCAATCATCCGCATATTTTTGACGCGGTGGAGGAGCATGTGGCGCATCTGGTGCTGGTTGACCCGGTTTTGAGGCGGCTTCGGGATGCTGTGGTGGTGATTTTGAGTGGCGATCCGCCGGAGGGGCGGGATGAATTGCTGGAAATCCTTAAAAATGAAGGATTTGTGCAAGAAGTAGATGACATATTAAACGAATCTGTTTATGTTCACGCATCTTTTTGCTCCTCTTTGGCGAATAGTGATGTGGCTGAGGAAAAGTGGCTGGCTTACTGGAAGGATGGTCAGGCTCTTGGGGTGAGGAAGGAGATACAGGCGGGAGTGAAGCGCGCTTTTGATACTTCTTCGGAGGAGGAAGAGGAAAAACTCAGGCAGATGATCGCTCAAGATGCGGTGGATCAGGTCTAGGTCAAAATCCTCTTTGGAAAAGTTTATAAAGTCTTCATAACGCTTTGATATTGGATTGGAACTGGATTATCTTTGGTAGAGAATCAGGACTTTAGGTGTTTTTGATATGGTTGGAAATGTAGCTGTGACGGAAAAACAAAACGAAGAAAATCAAGGTGGAGCAGCGAAAGGGCCTTTGGCTGCGATCGTCAAAAAGCTTGTCGCGGCAGGCAAAGGTAAAGGGTTTGTGACCTATGACGAACTGAACAAGGCGTTACCGGCGAAGGAATATTCCTCTGAGCAGATCGAAGATGCGATGGCGACGTTGTCGGATATCGGTATTCAGCTTGTCGAAAGCGAAGATGACTTTTCGGATGAGGATGCTGTGGCGTCGGATGATTCGGATGAGAATGGTGATGACGAGGACAGCGAAAGCGGCGGGGATTACGAGTCCGGCGGGAATATTGCCGATGACGATACCGGGCGGACGGATGATCCGGTTCGGATGTATTTGCGCGAGATGGGGGCTGTGGAGCTTCTGTCGCGCGAGGGCGAGATTGCGATTGCCAAGCGGATCGAGGCTGGCCGTGAGTTGATGATTGGCGGGATGTGCGAAAGCCCGCTGGCGATTGAATCGATTATTGCCTGGTATGAGGCTTTGCAGGCCGGGGATATTTTGTTGCGCGAGGTGATTGACCTTGATGCGACCTATAGCCGCGGGCCGGATGGGGCTTCTGAAGGTGAGGAAGAGGCTGAGGTTCAAGAGCGCGAAATTGAAGAGCGCGAGGAGACGTCAGAGGATTCTGAAGGTGAAGAAGGTGAGATGGATGAGGACGAGAGCAATATGTCTCTTGCCGCCATGGAAGAAGAGCTTGCGCCCCAAGTGTTCGAGATTTTCGGGAACATCCAGAAAACTTACAAAAAGATGCAGAAGGTTCAGCAGCAGCGTCTTGAAGCCCTTCAGAAAGGGAATGAGCCGGATGCCGAGACGAACAAGAAGTATCTTGGCCTGAAGGACGAGATGGTTGCGCATATGAATGAGGTGCACCTCAATAATGCGCGTATCGATCAGTTGATTGATCGTCTTTACACAATGAACCGCGAGTTGGTGGCGATTGAAGGTAAGATGATGCGGATGGCAACGGATTGCGGTGTCAAGCGCGAGCGGTTTTTGGAGGAATATTACGGGTCAGAGCTTGATCCGGGCTGGGTTGATCATATCAACAAGCTGAAGGACAAGGGCTGGGCTAAGTTTGTTGAGAAGCATGCTGAGGGCGTGGCCAAAATGCGTGACGAGATCGCGGCGATTTCCGAGGAGGCGATGCTGCCGATCAAGGAATGGCGCCGGATTGTCGGGACGGTGCAGAAGGGTGAGAAAGAAGCGGCGCGCGCGAAGAAGGAGATGGTTGAGGCTAACCTTCGTCTTGTGATCTCGATTGCGAAGAAATATACGAACCGTGGCTTGCAGTTTCTTGACCTGATTCAGGAAGGGAATATCGGTTTGATGAAGGCGGTCGATAAGTTCGAATACCGCCGTGGTTATAAATTCTCGACGTATGCGACATGGTGGATCCGTCAGGCGATTACACGCTCGATTGCGGATCAGGCGCGGACGATCCGGATTCCGGTGCATATGATCGAGACGA
>JAGRHC010000032.1 GCA_020445145.1 Alphaproteobacteria bacterium | reverse complement strand
AATCCTCTCGCCCCGACCAATCTCCAGTTTTTCAAGATTTGAAAGAGGATACGAACCTCCTCTTTTTACAGTTGGCACGGCGGGACGCCGCGTGGGGTTCGAATCCTATCGCCTCAACCATTTCCCAGTTTTATTCTATTACTTTATTGTCCCTGACGAATTTTATGAAGCCGTAGAGGTTTTCTGCGTCGAGGCCGTGGAGCATGAGGCGGAAGCCGGCTTCTACCGTTGATAGGGGGACCATCGGGTGTTTGTTATTTACGAGCGCCATGATCTCTCCCTTGTTGAAAAGGGTGGCAGCATAAATGGCGATGGTTTCATCGAGTTGCAGCGAGTTGCTGGCTCTTTCGAAATCTTCGCGTGAGAGGAGCAGGGCAAAGAGCGGGGTATAGAGTTCTATTGCGCTTTGGAGGTCGAGGAAATTGTGCCATTTGTCCGGCAGGTTTTCTATTTCGTGCTCAAAATCCTGAATGGCGGAGAAATCTATTTTATCGAGCGGGACGGGCTGGATTCGGCTTTTGTTGTTGCGCAGGTAGATGCTTAGCTCGATCACGAAATTGTAGATGTTTAAATCGTGCTGGACGAAGACGTTGTCCCTGAGACCTTCGATTTCTTTGGGGAGTAAGGGATGGGACGTCAGTTGGCCGTCTGCGAGATTCTGGTTCAGAAATTTTAGGACCTGGCTGCCCATGTTGAAGTGGCGAAGGATAAGGTAGTTTGCGTCTTTGCTGACAAAATTCGTCATGCCCCAGCAGATCGTACCATGCAGAAATTTTGAGGAGGTCAGCGTTTCAGGGACGACCAGCCTGATTATGCGGAAGAGGGCGATCGACAGGCGGGCGAGGGGGCGGATGACGGGGAGCAGGATGCGCCGCGACCATGCCGCGTTGTTGCGCATGAGGGCGTCTTTGGCGCGTTGATCGACAAAGGTGCTCTGGTCGAGCGCCAGCGCCAGCCATGGGTCAGGGTTCGCCAGGTCGTGGCTTGCGGGATCGAGGGAGAATTTAGACATTGCCGATTTCTTCCAGTTGGAGTTGGTAAAGGCGCGCGGTGATTTTTGCGGTTTTGATGATGTCGCGTCCCATATTTTCAATCCCCAGAATGCCTGAATTCAGCGCTTCGTCAAACTCTTCCATGTGTCCGTCATCGTGCTCGGCGTGGTAGAGGAAGAAGCTGACTTGTTTGTCCTCTAATTTTAGCTGGTCTCTGATGGCGCGGCCCCATTCTCCGGCCTTGTTCTGGCCCAGACCTTCGATGATGAACATGGAACCGAGGAGTTCCAGTGGATTGGGCTGAGAGGCGCGGTGAAACATGAAGGCGTTCAGGGCTTCGGTTCCTATGTTCTTTTCACCGTTCTGGATGTCTTCGCGCTTGCCGCCGATGGAGACGTAGTTGTCTTCGAGCATTCGGAAGTCCCGGTGCTCGGTGACGCAATGCTGCATGAATTTCGAGCGCATGTCGAAATAGCGGTCGTCGATGCTTGAGGCGGCGCGCGCTATCCAGCGGCCTCCTTCTACGACTTGCTGCCTGTGGTTCATCAGGAGCAGTTTGTAATCTTCAAGCCGGAATTTACCGCGTGCCAGTTTTTCTAAAATGGGTACTTTGTCCAGCCGGGATGAAAAATCGGCCCAGACTTTGATCAGACCGCGGGTTACTTCTTCGCTGTTCATTGTGTTCATTTTATTTGACCTCCAGTAACATTAAACCGTTCATAGCCCGTCCGCTTTCGGGGACGTGGCATAAAATTTTCTGACCTTTTTGTAAATTTTTTTCCCGGTAGAGTTCCTCGAGAATAATGAAAATCGAGGCTGTCCCCGTGTTCCCTTTTGTATAGAGATTGGTGAACCATTTTTCTTCGTCGATGAGTGCGCCGGATTTTTTCAGGAGATCAACCGCTTCTACTCTCAGGGAATGGGAAGAATAGTGACTGCAAAAATAATCTATTTCTTCGATAACAATTTTCTTTTGGTCGATCAGGTCGAGGTAATGCGAGACCCAGACGGGGATCATCTTGTGCATTAAGCTGAAATCCTGACGGAGAATAAAGGCGCCTGCTTCAGCGGCTTTTACAGGGCTTTCATAGTGGCTCCAGATGTGCGTGCCGCTTGTGTCCTTGACGCCGCCGGCGATCATGCAGGTGTCGAAGCGGTCGGCATAGGAGCGTATGTCGATCCAGAGGATTTTGAGGGAGGGTTGCCCTGTGTTGGGTCTGTTTTCAAGGATAGCGGCTCCAGCGCCGTCCGAGAGTGTGAACCTTAGGAAGTCTGCATCGAGGGGGATCGATTTTTGAGATTTTATTTCGGGGACGCATTCATAGAAACCGGGCTGGAAATATCGGCTGGCGAGTTCGCTTCCACTGACAGCGGCGCATTGATGTTGTCCGGTTTTTAGCTGGAGCCATGCGGATTTCAAGGCCATGAGGGAGCTTGCGCAGACACTCTGGAAGTTTGCAATTTCGATCGGGGGGAGGCCGAGTTCTGCATGAACATGGGAGGCCAGGCCGGGGACCAGAATATCTCCCAATGTTGAGGAGGTGGCCAGATAGCTTATATCTCTTAGGCTGATTTCCGCGTTTTGGGCGGCGTTTTTGATCGCGTTCGAGGCCATTTGTGCACTGGTGGTGTTTGCTCTGCCGCTTTTATCGACGGCGTAGTGCCGGGTTTTGATTTTGTTTTGCCTCAGGACAGGGGCGCGGTTGCGCGAGTTTTCGCCGTTTATGCGGCCAAGATAGTCCTCCATCTCGGCGTTGCTGACGGGCGGGCCGGGTAAGAATGTTCCCAAGGCATTTATATAGACGTCCTGTTGCACTTTTTAAATTTCCTGTCTTCAAAGTCGTCTTTTAATTGAACAGTGTTCAATTATTATGATGTCATAGATTAAATTCTTTTACAAATAAATATTTCAGATCAGTTTTCATGAGGGTTTATTGCTGCATCTTTGAGCAAGGCCAAGCCGATATTCTGGCAGGATGAGCGCATTTCGCCGATGGTCTGACCGTTTTGCTCGAGAATCGTTCCGGCGGCCGGAAGATTTTCTAGCTGAAAATATTCCGGCGTTACGGTCTTTAAGTGTTTTTTACCGAGGCCGCGATAGTGCATGCGGGCTGTGAGTTCTTGGCCCAGATAACATCCTTTGTTGTAGTCGATGGCGTTTTGCTCGTCCATGTTTGCTTCTTCCATGGTTGAGTTTTGTGGGATCAGGTCACGGCTGCCGTCCGGGATGGTTAGATTGATGCGATGTCTATCCCATGCCTCGAAGGGGGATTCTATGATGTTTTGCGGTTTTTCGAAGCTGCGGGCGCCCATGTCGGGATGCCGGGGGTCGGGGGCGGAGGACTGGAGTATTGGAGTATTGGAGTCTTGGAGGATGGCGTAGACGGGGGTGTTGTCCTCAGATTTTATTTCTACATTCGCGCGCAGGCGGTACATACCAAGGAGTTTTTCCAATGCTTGCAGGCGTGGGCCGCCTTCACAATCGAGGGTCAGGATGTTGTTTTCTTCTGTGATGAAGAAATCGTAGAGGAATTTTCCCTGAGGCGTCAGGAGGCAGGCGTAAATACAGGGCCGATTGTCCAGTTTATCAATATCGTTGGTAATCAGGCCTTGCAGGAATTTTCGGGCATCGGGGCCAGAAATTCTGAGCAGTCCGCGGTTTTTCAGGGTTGAGAAAAATGGTGTTTGTGCGATCATTGTCCTTATGAATTCCTCAGTAAAACATATCTTGTTTATCACATCTAACCGGATTGGCGATGCGGTTTTATCGTCCGGTTTGCTGGATTATATAGCGCGGGTTTATCCATCGGCGCGGGTGACGGTTGCCTGTGGGCCGCTGGTTGTTTCCTTGTTTGAGGGGTATCCACAGCTGGAGCGGATTATTCCTTTGCAAAAGCGCAAGCGTCATGGGCATTGGGTGGATTTGTGGAAGAGTGTTGTTCCGGTGCGCTGGGATATGGTGGTTGATCTGCGTAACTCTGCGGTATCGCGGTTGATCCGAGCTCGTTTGCGGTTTGTGTTCGGGCCTCATATTGATCAAGGGAATCATAAGGTGGAGCAGATGGCGCAGGTGATGAATCTTTCCGATGTGCCGGCTCCGCGTTTGTGGTTTACGGCTGCGCAGATGGAAAAGGCCGCTGTATTGATTCCTGATGGCGGTCCGGTTCTTGGTGTGGGGCCGTCGGCGAACTGGGAAGGAAAAATGTGGCCGGCTGAGCGGTTTGCCGAGATTGTGCGCTGGATGACGGGTGCGGATGGCTTAATGCCGGGGGCGCGGGTGGCGGTTTTTGGTGCACCGGGAGAGGAAGAGGCGGCGCGCGCTGTTTTGGAGCGTGTGCCGGATGGGCGCGGGATTGATGTGATCGCAAAGGGGAATCCCGGTGAGGCTGCTGCGGCGCTTGCGCGGTGTTCGTTTTATCTCGGTAATGATTCCGGTTTGATGCATTGCGCGGCGGCGGCCCAGGTTCCGGTTCTTGGTTTATTCGGGCCGAGCAAGCCGCAGGTTTACCGGCCATGGGGTCCTTTGGCTTTTTATGTTTCGACGCCGGAGAGCCTTGACGAGCTTACGTCTTATGAGGGGTATGACTCCCGCACGTGCGGCTGTCTTATGGAGACCCTCGGGGTGGGCGATGTTCAGCAGGCGTTGATGCGTGCCTTTGAAGAGAATGAGCCTAAAAAGAAAATCCCGGCCTGAACCGGGATTTTTTGTATTCTGTCTATTTCGACCTAATTGTTCAGATGATCGTAGTCGTAACGGTAACCGGGTTCGTTGTCCGGATATTTTTTCTGATAGTCGATATGTGCTCTCAGGTAATCTTCGCGGGATTTTTTCGCAACGTCGAAGGGGACGTATTTAATGCGCTCCCAGCCTTTTGAGAGCATGCAGCCCTCGAAGTCCTGATAGTCGCTGTGCTCGGCGAAGAGGTTTTCGTCACGCTCCGGTGTGTCCCATCCTGCAAGCTTGGCTTCGTCTTCACTGAGAACGAGGCCTTCGGCGTAGGCTGGAATGGCGTCTTTTACAGCGCCGAGACGTTCCAGTTCGCGCAGTTCGACAACGCAGCGGGCGATGTCACGGTTGAGCATTTGTTGGGCCTTCGGGCCTTGAAGGTAAATGGCCGAAGAGGTGCTGACGCGCTGCCAGTATTGTCCGTAGAGCTCGATATTGTCTTTGACGGACCCAGCGAAAGCTGGCGTGGAAACGATAAGGGCGAAAGCAAGAAACAGGGGAAAACGCTTGATCATGGTGAAATATCTTTGGCTTGTTGCAAGTAAACTCCGGTGAAGTTTAGCAAAGGTAGCGGCTTTTCTCAATATAATTCTTTTCTTTCATGCTCTTGGTTCGTTGTTATGGCTCGATCCACCATGTTTCGGTCACGATTCCGTAAAGCGGCGTGTTGTTGGGCCTGCGGATATTTTTATCGAAGGCGATGTAATCCTGTCCTTTGTAGAAGAGCGGGACGGAAATGTATTCAGAAAGCAGGATACGGTCGATGGCCTGTGCATTCCTTGTGAGGTCTTCGTACGTCTTGGCATCGGTGATGGTTTTGGCGAAGTGATCGAGGGCCGGGTTGCATATACCGGCATAGTTAAAACTGGCCGGTTGCTTCGCCGCGTTACAGCTCCAGTAGACCATTTGCTCGGAGCCTGGGGATAGGCTGTTTTGCCAGTAGTCGGCGAGCATGTCGTAGTCGTAGTTGTTGATGCGGTTCTGGAAGGTGGCGGTGTCCATCAGGCGCGGGGCGGCACTTATGCCCAAAGTTTCCAGAGATTTGGAGAAGTTCAGGGCTATTTTTTCTTCCTGCGGGGTGCTGACGAGGATTTCGAAGGCGAGTGGTTCGCCGTTTTTTTCATTGACCCGTTTGCCGTCTTTGATGATCCATCCGGCTTCTTTCAGGAGGGCTGAAGCGTCGCGCAGCCGTTCACGCAGCGGGCGTGTATCGGTTGTGTCGAGTGTTTTGCTGAAGACGGAGGCGGGGAGATCATTCTTCCATCCGGCCAGAGCGTCCAGGGTTGATTGGGGGATTTCGCCTGAACCGTCGAGGGCGGAGTTCGGGAAGAAGCTTTTGATGCGCGAGAATTGCCCGTAGTAGAGATTTTTTCCGACCCAATCGCCGTCGAATGCCAGAGAGAGCGCCTTGCGGACGCGGATGTCTTCAAAGAGCGGGCGGCGGAGGTTGAAGATCAGGCCGTGGGCGCGCTCGGGGCGGTGGTGCGGAATGGCTAGTCTGGTTATTTTTTCGGCGTTGATGTCTGCGTAGGCGCTTTCCCATTTGGAGACATCCCATTCGCGGCGGAGGCTTAAATCTCCTTTTTTAAAGGCTTCGAGCGCGATGGTGTCATCGCGGAAATATTCATAGATGATACGGTCGAAGTTGTAGTGGCCAACATTGACCATGAGGTCTTTGGCCCAGTAGTCGGGATTGCGTTCGTAGATGACGCGGCGACCGGGGATGACTTCGGCGATATTGTAAGGGCCGCTAGAGACTGGCGGTTCCAGAAGAGATACGTCGAAATCGCGTCCCGTCCACCATTTCTCGGACAGAACCGGCATCATGGCCAGAATCATGACTGTTTCGCGGTCGTACCCGGGTTTTAGAGTAAAGTTGATCGTGTATTGGTCTTTTATCTCTGCTGTATCGACAAGTTTGTAGACCTGCCGCATGTTTGGGCGGCCTTTTTCGCGCAGAGTTTCGAACGAAAATTTTACATCCTGCGCTGTGATCGGCGTTTGGTCGTTGAAACGGGCGGCCGGGTTCAGGTGGAAGGTGATGGCCGAGCGGTCCGGGCTGACGTCGGCGCTTTTGGCGATCAGGGGGTAGAGCGTAAAAGGTTCATTCCACGCGCGCTGCATCAGGCGGTCATAGACGAGGTTCAGGCCTTCGGCGGCGACGTTTTTCAGGGAGTAGGGGTTTAGCGTATCAAAGCTGCCGATGGCGGCGGTTTTCATTGTTCCGCCTTTGGGGGCGTCCGGGTTCGCGTAATCGAGATGCGTATCGGTGGCGGTTTGTCTTGGGTTGCCGTTCATGGCAAGGCCGGTGTAAACGGGCGTGGTTGCCTCCGCTGTTTCCGTTAAGGTTTGCGCGGGGGTTTGGGCGCTTGCGAAAAATATGTAGCAAAAGGCCAGGGTCGTCGTGATATAATGTTTCATGGAAATAGTGATAGCAAACCCGGCGGCTCCTTCCAATCCGTTTTTGGAGCGACTTTCTTTGGTTGTTGGGGATATCACCGCGCAGCAGGTTGATGCGATTGCGATGCTGGTGCCGCGTACGCTTGATTTTGAGGGTGATCTTAATCACAAAATTGCCGCGGCGAGCGGGACGGATCTGGATAGTTTTATTTTAGAAAATATTTATAGGCCGTCTGCCGGGGATGTTTTTGCCCTGCCCGGATTTGCGCTGCCGTGCCGGCATATTTTGCTTGGGGTTATGCCGCGTATTAAATCGGATTTTGAGCGTGAGGATCATTATCTTTCTTCCGCGTGCCGCAAGATTATGGAGACGGCACGTACGATGCTGCTGCGCCGCGTGGCGTTTGCCGATATCGGCGCAGGGTTTGGTTATCCCAAGGGGCGCTCTGCCCGGCTGATGTTTCAGGGGATTACCGAGCGGCTTGACGAGGATTTTGACGAGGTGCGGATTGTCTGCAGCAATGCCGCTTCGCAAGAGGTTTTTGCGGAGCGGCTTTCTATTTTAAAGGGGGCCTGATTTTTTCAGGCTGCGATATCTGCGAGTTTGACCAGAGGGCGCGGGCCGAGGTGGCTGATGACTTCAGCAGCGGCTATCGCGCCGAGTTTTCCGCATTCTTCCAGCGATTTTCCTTGCGTAAAGCCGTAGAGGAAGCCTGCCGCGAACTGGTCGCCTGCGCCTGTCGTGTCGACAACTTTTTCCACAGGGACTGCGGGGACGACAATGTGCTGGCCTTTGGAGACGATATATGCGCCTTTTTCACTGCGGGTGAGGATGGCGATTTCACAATGTTTGTCGACGGCCGCTGCGGCGTCTTCGAAGTTGTCCTGCAGGTAGAGAGATTTGATTTCTTCCTCGTTTGCAAACAGGATATCCACATGGTTCTGCACAAGGTTGAGGAAATCGTGGCGGTGACGGTCGACACAGAACGGGTCTGATAACGTCAGGGCGACGCGGTGGCCTGCTTCGTGGGCGTATTGGGCGGCGGTGATGAAGGCTTCCTTTGCCTGCGGGCGGTCGAAGAGGTAGCCTTCGAGATAGGTGATTTCCGCGTTATAAATCAGGGATTCATCGACATCGACCGGGCTGAGCTCGACGCTGGCGCCGAGAAATGTATTCATGGTGCGGTGGGCGTCGGGCGTGACGAGGATCATGCAGCGGCCTGTGGCTGAGCCCATCAGGAGGGGCTGCGTGTTGTAGTCGATGCCCAGATCGCGGATTTCTTTGGTGAAGACACGGCCCAAGGCATCATCTGCGACCTTGCCGATAAATCCGCCCTTGCCACCGAAGGAGGCAAACCCGGCCATGGTGTTGGCGGCGCTTCCGCCCGATGTCTCGAGGCCCTTGGGCATCTGGCTGTAGAGCTCGACGGCGCGGGGCTCGTCGATCAATGTCATGGCGCCACGCTCCATGCCGTATTTGCTGCTTTGTTCGTTGATAAATTCATCGGGGACTTGTGTGAGAACATCAACAAGCGCATTTCCAACGGCGACGACGCCAAGGGTTGGTTCGGACATTTATGTTTCCTTGTCAGCTGAGTCAAAATATAGTTTATTCCTGATATACAAAAATCAGGCAAAGGCCAAGTCCATGGCGGAAAAAAACGCTAAAAAAGCTTCTGAAAAAGATATTCGGCATGCGGTTATCGTGGCTGCGATGGCGCTGGCGGCGGAGAAAGGCTGGGAGGGGCTATCTTTGCGGGATGTTGCGCGGGAGGCCGGGATCAGTATTGCGGCTCTTTACGGCGTGTTTGAAGATAAGGACGATATTCTGGTGGCGCTGGGGCGGGAGATCGACCGGGCGGTTTTGGAGAATATTTCGGATTATGACGAGACGACGAGTGTGCGGGACCGGTTGTTTGATATTCTGATGGACCGGTATGACGCTTTGAATGATTATCGCGGCGGTCTTTGCGCGGTGCTGGAGTCCTTTAAGTGTGATCCGAAGCAGGCTGTGATTTCTTTTCCGCATTTGTGCCGGTCGATGAACTGGATGCTGGAGGCTGCCGGGGTTGATACGAGCGGGATCAAGGGTGCGGTCAAGGTGGCCGGGTTGACGGGGCTTTATCTCAAGGTTCTGCGGGTCTGGAAAGAAGATGATAGCCGGGATCTTGCCAAGACCATGGCTGCGCTTGATAAGGCGCTGGGGCGGGCGGAGAATTTTGTGCAAAGTTTGGGGCTTTAAAACATCCATGCGCATGACTTTTGTCAAGGCGTCTTGGCGGAGGGTATGAAAAGTTCTAAACTCCGGGGTAAGAAAGGGTTGCTTTTACTTGTCTTCCCGGCGTATGACGGACATCATTTGAAGAAAGCTTGTTGTACCATGGATTATAAATCACATTTTCAAGGCTGTGTTGATCAGGTGAAGGCGGAAGGGCGTTATCGCTATTTTGCCAATCTGGAGCGCAAGGTCGGGGATTTTCCGCGTGCGATTTACCGGATGCCGGACGGGACAGCCAAAGAGGTGACGGTCTGGTGCAATAACGATTATCTTGGGATGGGGCAGCATCCAAAGGTTCTGGCTGCGGCGCGTGAGGCGTTGCAGAATTCTGGCGCCGGTGCTGGCGGGACGCGCAATATCTCGGGGACAACCCGTTATGTGGTCGAGCTTGAGCAGTCTGTCGCGGATTTGCATGGTAAAGAGGCCGGGCTTGTGATGTCTTCAGGCTATGTGGCGAATGAGGGCGCGCTTGGGACTTTGGGCAAGTTGTTGCCGCATTGCGCGATTTTTTCTGATGCGCTGAACCATGCGTCGATGATCCACGGGATTAAGGACAGCAAGCAAGAGAAGTTTATATATCGTCATAATGATATGGAGCATCTTGAGGCGCTTCTGAGGAGCGTTGATCCTTCCCGTCCAAAAATTATTGCCTTTGAATCTGTGTATTCAATGGAAGGCGATATTTCACCGATCGCAGAGATTTGTGATCTGGCGGATAAGTATAATGCCTTTACTTATCTTGATGAAGTGCATGCCGTTGGTGTGTATGGGCCGCGTGGTGGCGGCGTTGCTGAAGAGCGTGGGCTGATGGACCGGATCGATATGATCGAGGGGACGTTTGGCAAGGGATATGGCGCGATGGGCGGTTTTATTACCGGTGATGCGGCTGTGATTGATGCTGTGCGATCCTATGCGCCGAGCTTTATTTTTACGACGGCGCTTCCTCCGGCTGTTTCAGCGGCGGCGCGGGCTGCGGTTGAGCATCTTAAAATTTCGGATATTGAGCGCCAGCGTGTGCGCCGTAATGTGACGTTGCTTAAAAGCGGGCTGGACCGCATCGGGCTGCGCTATCTTCCGGGGGAGAGCCATATTGTTCCCCTGATCGTCGGGGAGCCGAATTGCTGCCGGATGGTGACGGATATTTTGATGAACGAGTATAATATCTATGTTCAGCCTATCAATTATCCGACGGTGCCGCGCGGGACGGAGCGTTTGCGCCTGACAGCGACGGCGGCGCATTCTCCTGAGGATATTGAGCGCCTTGTATCAGTGCTTGAGTATCTCTGGGCGACAAACCATGCGTTGCAGGCGGTGGCTTAAGTTCACTCTAAATTTTCTAGAACGGCTCGGGCGGGTCTAGTGGGGTATGGTCTGTGGTCGGCGTTACTGGCGTTTGGCCTGATGCGAGCTTTTCACGGACAATTCTTACAAAGTTTTCTAATCTGTCGTCTTCGGATGTTTTTACAATCGCTGTTATTCCTTCGCTTTTTGCTTGTGCGACAACGCTATCCGTTGCGGATAACAGAATGACCGGGATTTTTTGATCCTTGCAGTATCTCGCAAGTTCCAATCCTGTTTTTGTTG
Source organism: Alphaproteobacteria bacterium (assembly GCA_020445145.1). GTDB lineage: Bacteria > Pseudomonadota > Alphaproteobacteria > Micavibrionales > Micavibrionaceae > JAGRHC01. The sequence goes on along the minus strand of JAGRHC010000032.1, from coordinate 23,217 downwards.
ATCCTGTATCATTGTCCGTTATGACCAGATCGGCTCTTTCTCCGCTTTCCAAGCGCGCAAAAGCGTCATCTACGGAAGCGAGGGAGGTTATTTGTTTTGCGCCTGCTTTTTGCGCTCTGATTTCAGTGAAAAATAAAAGATCTTCTTCATCGTCTATAATCAATACTTTTGACATGCCATCCTCTTTTCATAACTTCGCTCATTATTGTTAACTGCCGAACGAAGGTTCAGTCAATAAACAATTCTATAGTTTACGGTGAAAAATATCAGGCGACGATGTTCAGGTTTTGGCCATGGGAGGCGCTTTTGGGGACTGATTCGATGCTTTTTTCGAGGATTTTGGCGATGGCTTTGCTTTGATCGGCACTGCTCTTGATCGCCGAAAAGGCAACGTTTTGCCTTGCGAGTGCGGCGTCTGCTGCGATTCCTGCGGGTAGGTCCATCGTTTTAGCTCCTTTACTTCTTTTATTTTAACAGAAAAAAGATGAAAATTCTATAAAGGCTCTCATTTATACACTTCGCCTTTATTGTTTTTTATTTCTTTCGTTGCCGGGGCAGGCGATTCGCATTACACTTATGTGAACAATCAAATTTTGTGCAAATCTTTGACGCAGATGGGACGAACAGGGGCAGACTCGTGGACAGTCAAAGGATTATTATGAACTTTACAATGCCGCCGGGAGTTGACGACCTCGAGGCTTTGGCTGCGTCTGTTATTGAGGCGTTGCCAGACGAATTGTTGCGCTTTTGCGATGATAGTCTGGCTGTGGTCGTTGAGGATCTTGTTGATGAGACGGATGAGGCGGATCTGGATCTTGATGATCCGTTTGATCTTTTGGCCCAGTATAAAAACGGCAAGCAGATTTCTCCCGGTGTAGAGCGGAAGATGGCAAATGACGAGGATGTCCTTATTCTCTACCGCCGTCCGATCCTTGATATGTGGTGTGAGACCGAGGAAGACCTTTCGTCTTTGTTGCGTCAGATTATGATTGAAGAGCTGGGGCGCCAGTTTGAATTTTCAGAAGATGACATCGACGATATGACGAAACGTCATTATCAAGGAATGCTATAATTTTGCTTACAGGAAACTAGGCAGATGCTTTTGCGATGTGCTAGAGTATAAGAGTTTAAGGGCACTGTTAGGATTAGTTTGGGAATAGTTTTTTGCTTTTTTTTCTTAGAATAGTCTGTTTTCTGGTTTTATTTCTGGGGTTCGTTAGGCCTGCAGAGGCTATTGTTTTTCCTTTTCCGACATTCCCTCCTTATGATATCCCCCCACTGACGTGTAATCCGAATTTCTGGAAGGTGTTGGAGGCGCGGGCCTGGGATGAAGGTCAACGTGAAATGACGCAGAATCAGAATTTGATTGCGAAACCTGATAGTACGCTTTCTTTTTGTTTTAGACCCTATATGAATCACCTTGCCTGGTATGCGGAACGTAGCTTTCCAGGCAATCCTCAAGAATCTCAAGGGGGGTATTCATCCTTGATTAATCTTGCTCCAACCGGGCCGATTCTTTTTATTCCGGGTGTTGGCGGTGTATGGACTGATCTTTTGGTAACGATTAGAAAGTTTTTGGGCACTAGTGTCGATCCTTATTTGACCGAGGGGCTGGATATGAACAGTGTTCTTGAAATTCTTATTCTTGATTCTCTCGTTGATAATGTATCGTTGTGGTCTAAGGCATCTACGACAGATGATGGCCTTGCTATGCTTTGTCCCAAGGGAAGAATGTTTTATCTGGAGAAAGGTTTTGGCACAAAGTATCTGGGGAATCGTACAACTTTAAATTCTGTTCCTGGAAGTAGTATTACGGATTCAAGTTTTAATTGTTCCGCGATGTATCAGGTCTGGAATATTGCCAAATGCTATGATTTTAATAGTGAGCCTACTCATGATGGTTTTTATACTTTTGAGGAGTATGAAGCTAAAGAAAGTGCTGGCGGGGATTATCGCGAGCATCTTTTGTCGTGCTGGGATAGTGATGATGAGCTCTTTAGTATTGCATGTCATTACTTCAGCTTTAACCAGTTTCCTTCCTGGCCGATTGGTTTTTTCTGGCCGTGGAATAACTCAAATGTAGCCATGGTCACGACGTGGTCACATTCTAATAATGTGGCATTCCCTAATCCCGGAGGATCAGGGGCGATGGATAATCCCAAGACATTCTTGAATCTGATGAATACTGCGGCCTGCGGCGGGATTACACCTATTAAAACAGGCGTTAAGATTAAGAAGCTGGATGGAACAACTTATGATGATGCGGTCTGCCCGGCACCAGGGTGCTGGTATGACGGTTCTGTCTGTAAGCCATAAAAGCCGGTTTTTCCGGCTTTATGTATTCTGAAATTTATTTCGAGATATCCGACAACATGACTTCCGAGAGCCTCTTGGCGAAGGCTGAGGGGTCGTCCAGTGGTTCGCCCTGAATGATCCTTGCCTGATCGAGCAGGAGCCAGGCGGCATCTGTGATATCCTGACCTGCGGCGTTGTTGGCGGCAAGTCGGCGGATGAGCGGGTGATCCGGGTTGATTTCAAGGACGGGTTTTGTTTCGCCTTCATATTTCTGATGGATTTTCAGGACGCGTTCCATGTGCATGTCGATCCCGGTTTCAGGGGCGACAATACATACGGGTGAGCCTGTGAGGCGTTTGGAGGATTTTGCTGTATTGATTTTTCCCTCCAGAACTTCATTTAACTTCTCAATAAGAGACTCTATCTCATTGTTTTGTTCGGGCTCTTTTTCTTTCTGCTCCTGGTCGTCTTTTTTGTCAAAGGCTGCGAGATCAATATCCCCTTTGGTGATAGACTGGAATTTTTTGCCTTTATAGTCATGGACCTGTTGGAGCCAGAAGTCGTCGATGGTGTCTGTCATGAACAGGACTTCGAGGCCGCGGGCGCGGAAGCCTTCGAGCTGCGGGCTGTTTTTGAGGTTCTGGACGTTTTCGCCGCTGATGTAGAAAATTTTGTCCTGCCCGTCTTTCATGCGCTCGACATATTCGGCGAGGGTTGCGAATTTTTCACCGTCCTCTTTTGTGGAGTAGAAGCGGCAGATTTTGAGGAGGTCTTCCCGGTGCTCGGGGGCGTCATACAACCCTTCCTTCAGGACGGCGCCGAACTGGCCCCAGAAGGCGGCGAAGCCCGGCTTATCGTTGCGGGAGAGTTTATCCAATTCGCCAAGGATGTGGCGGGCGACAGCGCTGCGGATTTTGTTAATCACCGGATTGTGCTGAAGGCTTTCGCGGCTGATGTTGAGCGGTAAGTCTTCGCTGTCGATGACGCCGCGAATGAAGCGGAGCCATGGGTACATCAGGGTTTCGATGTCTTCTGAGATAAAGACGCGGCGCACGTACAGTTTTACGAAGTGGCGGCGTGAGGGGTCGAAAAGATCCCATGGGCGCAATGTCGGCACGAAGAGCAGGGCGGAGAATTCCATCTTACCTTCGGCGCGCCAGTGCGCTGTCATCAGGGGCTCGTCGAAGCCGTGGGAGATGTGGCGGTAGAATTCCGTGTATTGTTCTTTTGTGATGTCATTTCTGGCGCGCATCCAAAGTGCCGAGGCGCTGTTGATCTGTTCGGATTTTCCTTCGCTTGTGTCTTGCGGGGTGCCGAGATAGATCGGGACGCTGATGTGGTCGGCGTAGAGTTCTATGGTTTGTTTGATTTTTTCGTCGAGCAGAAATTCGCAGGCTTCGTCTTTAATATGGAGGCGGACGGCTGTTCCACGATCACCATCGAGGAGGGCGATGTCTTCCGGGGAGGCTTCGTGGACCGTGAAGCCGGAGCGGCCATCGGATTCCCAGCGCCATGTTTTTTTGTCTCCGGCCTTGCGGCTGATGACTTCGATCGGGTTCCCGACCATGTAACCGGCATAGAAGCCGACGCCGAACTGGCCGATGAGTTTCAGGTTGTCGTTGCTTCCTGACTCTTTAATCTGTTTCATCAGGGAGGCTGTGCCGGATTTGGCAATGGTGCCAAGGTTTTCGATGAGTTCGTTTTCGTCCATGCCGGTGCCGTTGTCGACGACGGTCAGGGTGCGGCTTTCCGTGTCCTTATAGACATGAATACGAAAATCGGAATTGTCTTTGGTCAGGGATGGGTTTTTGATGGCTTCGTAGCGCAGGCGGTCGCAGGCATCGGCTGCGTTTGAGGTTAGTTCTCTCAGAAACACGTCTTGGTTCGTGTAAAGCGCTCCGGCAACGATCTCCAGCAAGCGGGCGACGTCGGCGCTAAAGGGGTGGTTTTCCTGGTTTGTCTGGATTTTTTCTTGTGTGCTCATAGTCGTTTTATATGCCGGGCTTTTTTTGTTGAATCAAGTTTTTTGAACTTTTTTTAGCACAGAAAAAAAATGCGAAGGTTTTTTCTTTTTTGAGCGTATGAGATGTATTGTCTGTTCAATTCCTTTTTGAAGGGATATAGTAGGCAAAATTTAAACCGTTTTGGTTCAATTTATGAGCAAAGGTATCTGCGGATGAAAAATTTAGCATTATTAACAATGGTTCTTTCGGTTTTCACTCTTAGCGCGTGTCAGACGCTTGAGAATACCGGGAATAAACAGATTGTCGGGACTGGCTCAGGCGCCGTTCTTGGTGGTCTTCTTGGTTCAACGATCGGTTCGGGGACCGGGAAGCACTGGGCGATTGGCGCCGGCGTTCTGCTTGGAGCGCTTGTCGGTAGCGAGATCGGGAAGTCTCTGGATCAGGCTGATCTTGCCTATGCCAATCAGGCGAATACAAAGGCTTATAACGCTCCTGTCGGTGAAACTGTGACCTGGAATAACCCGGAGAGCGGGAATTACGGTACGATTACGCCGACCAAGGATGGATACAGCTCCAGCGGACGTTATTGCCGTGAATACCAACAGACTATCAATGTGGGTGGCAGAGAGCAGACCGCTTATGGTCAAGCTTGCCGCCAGCCTGATGGTAGCTGGGAAATCATTAAGTAGGATTTCCTTTATGGATTTTGAAAAGCCGCCTTTTTACGGGCGGCTTTTTTTATCAGGCGGACTTTTTCGGCGTTGTTTTTTCGAGAGCGGTTCTTATGTATTTGTACTCCGGATTTCGCGCGGCAATATTGATCAGGCTTACGGGATTTGTCGGCAGGCCTTCTCTGTTTCGCATGAAAACGGTGCGCGAGAAGTGAAGAATGTCTGTCCAGCTTGTTCTAGCGGACATTTCTTTAAAGATATCTTCGGCTTCTTTTTGGATTAACTCAGAATTCTCAGTGGATGATTTTTCAATAGCAAGGGCTACGCATAGCAAGGCGTGCGCACACCAGCCGGTTGGTCTGCATTCTGATAAGTCTTTGTTTTGTCTTGCGGCCTCTTCAACAAATATTTTGTAGTCTTGAGGACCTCTTATTCTGTAGATCAGGTTGTTGAAGGTTTGCTGGCACGTTTTTTCATGCAGGTGACGGTTGGCTTCTTGTTTTGTGAACGGATTATAGCTGTTCGTTGTTGTTATCATTTGCGGCTTGATGCCTGTGTGTTCCGAGACCATGTCTGCGATCGCACGGACATATGTATTTTCACTCGAGTAAAGTGCCGCGCCGAGGATGGTTTCCGGATCATGGCCGGACCAAGCCATTTCTTGTGCCGGCAGGGCAAAGCTTCTCCATTGTTGCAGGGATTGCGGCTTATATGTCATGCCGATTTCTCTTGTCATTTTGACAGCTTGTGGCAGAGGGCTTTCCCTTTTTTTGTTTTTCATGCTTTCTGAGAACAGAAAGTCAAGTGTTTCAAGGCTGATCGGAAAGGGGAAGGTTTCTGCGATATAGCCTTTTTGGGGTAGGAGTGTGTCATTCATTCTGTGAAGGGCTAAGTCATGAATGGCAGTTTTTTGTCCGATCAGCGCTTGAAGCGTTGCGGAGAAAATATCGGCTGTCAGATTTCTATGGTAGAGTTCCAAGGGTTTTAGATTTGCAATAATAATACCGTCCGGGCCGTTGGGAAGCGTGACATCTTTTCCTTCTTTTATGTCTCTATGCAGCTCCAATGCTAGCCAAACCATGTAGTAAACGTGGTTTCGCAGGTTTTCGACTGAGTTGAAACGGTCGTAATTTACAAAGCAAGGTGCCAGAACTTCATAGGATCTAAAAAAATTGAGAAATCCCGAGCTGTAATGTTCTGCGAGTCCGATAAAGCATGTTCTGTTGCCGCGGATATTTCTATCCTGGCTCTTTGTGATGTAGCGCAGGATCTTGTTTCCGGCAGGATGATCCTGGAAGTATGGAGCTGCGGCGGCGATGGCTTTTTTTCTTTTTCCTTCTTCATGCAGAATGAAGTTGAGATTCAGCTCCGGGTACTCTTCCTGTATCTGGCGTTTTATAGCATTGCAGACGTGGGTTGCGCTTTGACGGTCTATCGGCATGGGCGGTAATTATTTTGTGAAATATTTGTTGCTGTTATATTGCCACATAACATCGTATTTTCCCAAGGCATAAAATTGTCGCATCCGGCTCTGGACGCGGGCCGGGAAATGTGTAGGATAAAAGCGGTTTCAACATATAGAACGATAGAAACGACCAAAAATGAAAAGCGATTTTTTAAAAGGAAAACGTGGTTTGATTATGGGGGTCGCCAATGACCGCTCAATAGCTTGGGGGATTGCTGAGCTTGCTGCGCAAAATGGCGCTGAACTTGCGTTTACCTATCAGGGTGAAGCTCTTGAGAAACGCGTTCGTCCTCTGGCGGAGCGTGTTGATTCCAAGATTGTTCTGCCGTGTGATGTGACGGATGAGGCCAGTGTTGATCAGGTTTTTGACACGATCAAGAAAGAGTGGGGACAGCTTGATTTCGTTGTTCATGCGATTGCGTTTTCTGACAAGAATGAGCTGGACGGGCTTTATCTTGATACGACCCGCGAGAATTTTAAGCGGACGATGGATATTTCGGTTTATTCCTTTACGGCTGTTGCTCAACGTGCGGCGCCGTTGATGAAGGAAAATGGCGGTAGTTTGCTTACGTTGACGTACTATGGCGCCGAGCGGGTCATGCCACACTATAATGTGATGGGTGTGGCCAAGGCGGCGCTGGAGGCGAGTGTTCGTTATCTGGCGGCGGATCTGGGGCCGGATAATATCCGAGTTAACGCGATTTCTGCCGGGCCGATCAAGACGCTGGCGGCGAGTGGGATCGGTGATTTCCGTTATATTCTTAAATGGAATGAGTTGAATGCGCCTTTGCGCCGGAATGTCACGATTGAGGATGTTGGTCGCTCCGGCCTGTTCCTGCTTTCTGATCTTGGCAGCGGGGTTACCGGTGAGGTGATGCATGTGGATGCGGGCTATCATACTGTCGGGATGGTCTCTGTGGATACGGCGGCGGAGACGGCCGCTCTTTTGCAGGGGATTGCGCCGAAGTCGTCTGATGAGGCCGCCTAAGAAATGCGTTTTGTCGTCATAGCGCGGGATGGTACGGATGAAGGAGCTCCCGCGCGGCGTTTGGCGTGTCGGCAGGCCCATCTTTCTATGATTGATACCTATCTGGCGCTCGGGCATTTTTTAATGGCGACGGCGCTGCTTGATGATAAGGACCAGATGAGTGGTTCTATGCTGCTGGTTGATTTTGAAGATCGGGATGCACTTGACCGCTGGCTGGCAGAAGAACCGTATATGACCGGCGATGTCTGGAAAGATGTTGATGTTATTCCGGCTAAGGTTGCAGGGGCTTTTGTCGATTTTTTACCAGGGAATAACCCATGAAGACCGGTTTTAGCAGCGGGAGCGATGTTTCCGGTTTTTATCCGATTTTCCTTTTGCTGGGTGGTGTGCTGGTTATTGCCGGTTCGGTGTTGTTGATCTATATCGCGTGGGTTGTTTATCAGATCATCAATGATCCCCAGAGCGTACAGATTGCCTCCTTTCTTCTGGAGCGCATTCAGGCTGATGAGGTTGCTGTGTCCGGGTTTTTCAGGGATGCGCAGGATACCAGCCGTAATATTGAGTATGAGCTACGGTGGTCTGAATCTGTGCGGACGGCGTTCTTTTTGTTTATCGGAGTGGTGACATTCGGTATTTTTGTGCGGATCGGCAGCGCCCTTGTGACGTCCGGTACGGTGATCCTGAAGTTTATTACGTCTCCGAAAGAAAATCGATCCAAGGAGTCTTAAGGCGTTTTGTTATGATCTGGTTTAAACCTTATACGCTTGATTATCTTGAGGGGCTTCGGAACGCCAATATGGGGACTCATCTCGGGATAGAGTTTACGGATATCGGGCCGGATTATTTGTGCGCGCGGATGCCTGTGGATTCGCGGACGACGCAGCCATTTGGTATTTTGCATGGCGGTGCGAGCTGTGTTTTGTCGGAGACTTTGGGGAGTGTGGCGGCCTGGATGACAATTGATCCTGAGCATTTCCGCGCTGTGGGGATTGAGATTAACGCCAATCATATCCGCGCGGTGACTCAAGGTTTTGTGATCGGGCGGTGTAGTCCGATGCATACAGGGAAGCGGACGCAGGTGTGGCAAACGGATATTTCTGAAGAGGCGACGGGGAGGCGGGTTTGTATATCACGTTTGACGGTCGCGATTATTGAGCATGGGACGCTTTCGGCACAGAAGGAAACGGTGCGCGTCGGGGAGGGGTGATACCGCTTTTATGCGGATTTGCTCTCTTCTTCACATTTCAATATCAGGGCTTCCATGAAGGCTTTGCTTTCCTGATAGAGCGGGCGGAGTTGTGTGTAGAGGTCTATGCATTCCTCTAAATTGCCGACTTCTCCTGCGTCCTGCAGGGCTTCACCGCAATCACCGACTTCCATGGCGCCGGCCTGGTGCATGATGCTTTTCAAGGAATGGGCGGCAAGGCCGGCGCTTTGCGCATCGTTGTTTACGAGCGCTGCGCCGATTTCTGCCATGAAATTGTCGGCGTCCCGAAGAGTCAGCCCTAGAAAGTAGGCCGTTTTCTTACCGAAAATTTCACAAGCTTCGCGGATGGAGTCAGTGTTTATACTCATTTCAAGGAAGGACCTTAAGGTCAAGCCACTTGAATGCTGAGATTTTTCAATGCACTTTTCAGTTTTTCTTTTGTTGTCGGTTTTTCCAGGAACGCGCTTGCACCGGCATTGATAGCGACAGGCGCCATGTCTTTGCCTTTGACGCCGCTAAACACGATAACCGGAGTTCTTATGCTCATTTCACTGCGGATTTGTTTTAGCAGGTCAATCCCTGATTCTTTGCCAATATGCCAGTCGAGCAAAATGACGTCGAAGTTATCTTTTTTCAGTGTCGATACTGCGTCTTGAGGATCATTTGCAGAAGAAACAGAAAAACCAAGCTCTTCCAGGAATTGGGACGCGGTGAACCGTGTGACTTCTACATCGTCGATAACAAGGCATTTAGGCATATTTAATAACTCCTTTTACTATTCAAGTGACTACAGATAGATCCTATCTTGCTTTTATGTTTGCAAGAAATACTTCTACGGCGCCGCGTAAACCATCCACCCTTTTTGCAAGTTCTGTGGCTGCTTCATTGACATTTGACGAGGCGTTCTGTGTTTCATTGGCACTGGAGGAAACATCATGAACAACACCGGTGACTTCTCTGGTTTTATCAGATGCCGATTGCGTGTTGCTGACGATTTCCTGTATTGCGGCTGACTGTTCTTCCATGGCTGATGAAATGGATGTCGCTATTTCATTGATTTGGGCCACAGTTTCTGTGACATCTTTGATATCTGTGACCGAAGCTTCCGTTGCTGTCTGGATTGCTGTGATCTGCAAGCTGATATCTTCGGTCGCTTTGGCTGTTTGCGATGCCAGGGCCTTGACTTCGCTTGCCACGACGGCAAACCCCTTTCCGGCGTCTCCGGCGCGCGCGGCCTCAATGGTGGCGTTCAGGGCAAGGAGATTTGTTTGCTCTGCGATGTCCTGAATCAGGTTGATCACTTCTCCAATACGTTCGGATAATCCTTTGAGTTCTGTGATTGTACTTCCGGCTTCCTGTGTTTTCACGACAGCGGTAGATGATATTGTACTGGCCTTGTTGATCTGGGTGTTGATTTCCTTGATCGAGGCCAGCATTTGTTCTGAAGCGCCGGCAACAGCGTTTACATTTTCGGCGGATACACTTGATGCAACAGACAAGTCTTCTGCCCTTTTCAATCCCATTTTCGACAGAGAGTCGAGTGTTTTGGAGGTTGCTCCCAATTCTTCTGCGGAGACGGACATGTCTCTGATGAAGCCAGCAACACTGTTGTCGAATTCTTCTGCCAGATCGTCCAGTTTGGCTTCCATTTCCTGTTTTCCAGCATCGAAATACGTCGAAATGGCCATGTCCATATCGAGGAGAGCAGCCTTCATAAAGGCGTTTAAAACGGCTTCAAACTCCTGCTTTTTAGATGCCTGCAAGAACCCGGATGATCCGGTGGAAAGATATTTTTCGCAAAGAGCGGTGACCATACCTGTGACAAGCACGGCATATCCGCCAATGTACCAACGTGGTTCCAGGCCGATCCGGTTATGGGTGTTTCCGATCCGTGTAACAGATTCGATATAGTTTGTGTTGTATTCACCGGTCACGATGTTTGACCAGTGCTTCATCTGCATGTTTTTGGCGGCGTTCATGTGATCGGGACCAGAAAACAGAGCGCTGAGGTTTGGCCATTGTTTTATGTAGCTATAGAAGGAGTCCAGAACCAGAGGCATAGCTTCTTCGACTACGGGTTTTGCCTTCCTCAAATTCTGGGACGTCTTTTGGTCAATTTTCAGGAATTCTAACCGCTCCTTGAAAAGGTCTTCCTTTGATTTTTGCGATGTTGACAATTTCTTGTTCTGGGGGGCTTCTGGGCGAGGCTCGGCGGTCATGTGGGGTTCCTTATAGATACTATAAGTTGTTATCTTTAGTTATTCTCACTTGTCGACTCGTGAAAGGCAAAGGAAAAATTGAAATTATTTTTCTTTTATTTAAAGGGGTTGGAAATGTTGGTGCTTTAGTTTTTTCTTTGAATACTCACGTATTCGTTGTAGGGTTTTTTCATGTCTGGTTCTTTATTTTTTAGTTTCCTGTGAAGTCGGTTTCCGTTACAAAAGATGCTATGTCGGGTAATCGTTTTGGTACTCTTTTTCAGTATACGACCTTTGGCGAAAGCCATGGGCCTGCTATTGGCTGCGTTGTGGATGGTGTTCCTCCGCGCATTCCTTTGACCACAGAGGATATACAATTCTATCTGGATCGCAGGAAGCCGGGGCAGTCGCGGCATACGACGCAGCGGCGCGAACCTGATGAGGTTGAAATACTCTCCGGCGTTTTTGAAGGCAAGACGACGGGGACGCCGATCGGTCTTTTGATACGGAATGTGGATCAGAAATCGAAGGATTACGGCGACATCAAGGACAAATTCCGTCCCGGTCATGCGGATTTTACCTATCATGAAAAATACGGTATTCGTGATTATCGCGGCGGCGGGCGTTCTTCTGCACGTGAGACGGCCTGCCGTGTGGCGGCTGGTGCTGTTGCCCGAAAGGTCCTTTTGCATCAGCTTGGGAAGAAGGTTTCTATTCGCGCTGCTGTTGTCCAGATTGGTGATAAGGCTATTGACCGTTCGCGATGGGATTGGGCGGAGATTGAGAATAATCCGTTCTGGGGGCCGGACGCTTTGATGGCTGAGGCGTGGGAAAAGTATCTGGATGATATCCGTAAGAGCGGGTCAAGTGCCGGGGCGCTGGTTGAAGTTCACGCAAGTGGTATTCCGGCCGGGCTTGGGGCGCCGGTGTATGACAAGCTGGATGCGGATCTGGCTAAGGCGATGATGAGTATTAATGCGGTGAAGGCGGTGGAGATCGGCGCCGGGTTTGAAGCTGTGGCGTTGCGCGGTGAGGATAATGCCGATGAAATTCGAATGGATGAGGACGGTCATCCTTTGTTTTTGTCTAATCAGGCTGGCGGTATTCTTGGTGGTATTTCTTCGGGGCAGGATATTGTTTGCCGGGTTGCCTTCAAGCCGACCAGTTCGATTTTAACGCCGCGTCAGACCATTGATGCGCATGGTGCCGAGGTTGATATTATCACGAAGGGGCGACATGACCCTTGTGTCGGGATACGCGGTGCGCCGGTGGTTGAAGCTATGATGGCCTGCGTTCTTGCAGATCACTGGTTGCGCCATAAAGCGCAGTGTTTATAGCACTGAATTTCATCACATATCTTGAAAAAGTGAATTATATATGCAAAAATATGCATATAATAATTGTTTAGGGTGATTTATGAATTTAGAAGGTTTGGCTGGCTTTCGGCGGGTCAGCGATTATCCGGGTGTTTTGTATAATATTACACTGGGTCAGCGTTTGTTGCTTTTGTCTGAGTTTGTCAGTCAGTATTGTAATATTGTTACGGCTGACCTTTTGGGGCCATTCAATAATCGATTTGGATATTCTTTTTATCGTTCCTGTGGAGGTCATGATGATGACCGCTTTGCGATAAAAAATCCGTTGTCCGGCGGTTATTGTGTTGCCATGGTCGCTTCGTCTCATATTCGTGATGAGCTTGATTTTATGGCTCGCCGACTGGCAGAAGCAGATGGTGTTCTTTCTGTTTCGGATTATGACTCCATTCAGAGAATTGTTGATTCAATGGAGCGTACTTTTGACATGCTGCAAAAGTCCCCCTCTTTGCCGGATTGTCTAAAGGTAACCAAAGAGTATCTGGCTGCGGATGTCGAGCATATTCGTGTTTTGCGTGAGCATTTTGATTCTTGTGTTGATGATCCGGATTTTTCTTTGGTTCCTCAATAAGTTTCTGTTTGATCCCTTTTATTTCTGGTATTAGTTTCGAAGCACAGGTTTTTGTTTTACTCAGCTTCGGACGCTCCATGTATAAGAGAAATTTTCGCCATCGTTCCTTGTTTTCTTCTCCTGTTCCCAAGGCGGTTGAGAAGCCTAAGATCAAGTGGCGCGTTTGGCCGATTTTATGGGGTGCGTTACGGCGGACTTGTACGTTTGTCGGGGCGATTGTACTTGTCAGCGTTGTTTTGACGGGTTGGTCGGCTTCCAGGCTGGTGAAGGATGTCGAGCCTTCCATGCCTGGCAAGATGGTTTTGTATCTGACGTTGAACGGTGATCTTGATGATCTTCCGCATGAGGTTAGTTTTGCTGATCCTCTGGCGAATGTTCCGCCGTCGCTCAAGAGTTTTACGGATACGCTTTATCGGGCGAAGAACGATCCGCGTGTTTACGGTCTTTATGCACGGATTGATGGTGGAGGCTATTCTCTGGCGCATTTGCAGGAGATGCGCGCGGCGATCATCGATTTCAGGAAAAGTGGGAAATTTGCGTATGTGTTTTCGCCCTCCTATGGGGAAAGTGGCGGAATGGGCGCATATTATCTGGCGTCGTCGTTTGATGAGGTCTGGATGCAGCCGATGGGGATTGTCTCGGTTGCGGGTTTGAGTTTGCAGGAGCCGTTCTTCCGGGATGTTCTGGACAAGATTGGTGTTGAGCCCCAGTTCTTTCAACGTAAGGAATATAAGACTGCTTATGAGAGCTTGAATAATTCTCATATGTCCCAGCCGAACCGCGAAATGATGGGAGAGCTTGTCGGTGATCTTTCTCATTCGATTATGAGTGATCTTGCGGAGGAAACAGGGATGACTCCTGCGCATTTGAAAACTTTGGTCGATAGAGGGATCTTTGTTGCGGATGAAGCGCTGAGGGCTGGTTTGCTGGATAAGGTTGATTATTCGGATGTTCTTGTTGACCGGATTAACAGTTTTGCGTCGGCGAAAGCTGGTGGCGAAGAGGTTCCTTATGTGAACTTTGAAGATTATATGTATGATTATTTGCAGAGTAAGAAGGGTAATCCTGCGGAGGCGTTTTTGGCCAAGCATGAGAAGAAGCGTTCTACGAAGCCAGGTGTTGCGCTTATTTATGCTGTTGGTGTGATTATGCCGAGTTCTACGGAGGCTGCTGCGCCTACAGGATTGATGGATGATGGTGTTGCGGCTGCGGATGATATTGCTGGTGCGATTGAGGATGCGACGGATGATGACAATATCAAGGTGATTGTCTTGCGCGTGAACAGTCCAGGCGGATCGCCGACGGCTTCGGAGACGATTTTGCGCGCTGTGTCGAAGGCGCAGAAGGAAGGGAAGAAGGTTATTGTCTCGATGGGACCGACTGCTGCTTCCGGAGGTTACTGGATTTCTGCTTATGCGGACCGGATTTTTGTTTTGCCGACGACTCTGACAGGTTCTATTGGTGTTCTTGGTGGAAAGGTTTCTGCTGAGGAGCTTTGGAAGAAAGTCGGTGTGAACTGGGAAGGTGTTCAATGGGGCGCGAATTCCGGTATGTGGTCGATGAATGCCCCGTTTTCCAAGGGTGAAGCGGAGCGGATGAATGCGATGCTGGATAATATCTATGACGGGTTTTTGGCTCGCGTTGCGAAGGGACGCAAGATGTCTGTTGCGGATGTCGACAAGATTGCTCGTGGACGTGTCTGGTCTGGAGCGAAGGCGATCAAGATCGGTTTGGCGGACGAGATAGGAAGTCTTGACGATGCGCTGGATTATGCAGCTGTGCAAGCTGGAGCGAAGGATCGTCATGGTGCAGATGTTCGGATTATGCCTGAACCGCTGAGTCCGCTTGAGAAGCTGGTGAAGCTTTTGGGAGGACAGGTTATGGCTGGAAAATTTGCTGGTGCTCAGAGTGCGATGATTGAGGCGTTTAAGCCGATTTACACGCAGTATCAGGTGATGACGAGACCGCAGGATTTTGCGGTTTATAACAAAATTGAGGTTCGATAGAGCCTGATTTTTCGCTCTAGAGAAGGCTGCGGATTTTTTCGGTTTCTGGCTCTTTTTTGGCGGGCAGGGGGATTTCCTGTGCCGTTTCTTCGAACATCTGGCGGATCTGGTCGTACATGTCGTGGAAGGACATGATGATGTTGTCCGGGCCAATATTTTTCTCGATCACGGCGATGGCGGCGTTGACGCCGAAGGCGATGGGGACGACTTTGCCGGCGATTTGTTTTGTGGCTGCGAGCGCGGCGATCACGTCTTTGCGGCGGTCGCCGATATACCAGATGATGTCGTCTTTGGTGATGGTTACATTCATTTGCTCCAGAGCTAAGAGGAGCGAATCCGGTGAGGGTTTGGCGCTCGGGATGTCTTCGCGGAAAACGGTGGCTTTGAAGTGCTTTTCCAAGTCGAATTTTTTCAGGATGTCATAGCCGTAGCCTTTGCCGAGGCCGTTGCTGACGAGGGCTGTCGGGATGTTTTTTTCCTCGAGATATTCGAGGAGGTCGTAGAGGCCGGGGCATGGTTCGACGATTTGCTCGACGGGCTTGCGGCGGAATTTGTGGATTGCGCGGTGGACGAGGAGGCGCGGTTGTTTACGGCGTTTGTGCCAGCGCGGAATAATCGGGCCTTTGCCGCCGCGTTTGAAAATCCAGCTAAACAGCTTGGCGCAGCGGTAGGATATGGTGTCGAGGACTTCGAGAACATGGAGCAGGCGCGGGTTTATGTGCCGCACGGCTGTGCCGTCCATATCGAACAGAACTATGGTGGGACGCTGTAAAGACATGGTTTCACCCTAATGTTTTTTGGGTATTCTGTCGAGCGAGAACGGATTTTACACACGCTTTTTGATGGCGCAGAAGGCGGCGGAGTTCTTGTATGTCGGCGCTGTGTAGGCCGTGTTTCAGGGCGTTTTGGGAGACGGCTTCCTTGCCCTCAGGGGTGCGAGGGCCGGTGGTTTTTGTCCATGGTTTGGTTTTGCGGATATTTTCGGATTGCTTGCGTCTTCGTTCTTCGCTCCAACCCTTTGTTTTTCTTTTCAAATGCTGTGATCCTTCTTTTTGTTCTGACTTTTTTCCGGGGGGGGCTAGCGTTTTGGCGGTGCGATGGTGTTCATGTAGACGATGGCGGCGCGGGCCTTTAGGGTGTCGGCACATTGTTTCTGGATACGCAGGGCAACCTCGATCCAGCCCTGAGTGGTGTCGGTGTAATATCCAAAATCCTTGCTGTCGGCGCAGATTTTTTTGTCAAGGATGGTTGTGAAGAGGGTGTTGAGGATTTCTGCCTGACGTTGAAGCAGGGTTTGATCGTTAAAAAGACCTTCGTATTGCACTGCAAATCTCAGGTTTTCGGTCATTTCCGAGATGGTCGGCGGCGGGGGCAGCTCGAACGGGACGGGGATGCGGTCTGTGGTGGGGGGTGTGTTTTCTTTTTCCATGATCAGAATATAGGAGTATATTCCTTTTATGTCAAGGAAATTCTGATGCAGTGGTTTGCATGCACATAAATTGAAAAGACGGCCCATTCGGGGAGGCGGTTTTTTTAACCACGAAGCGCACGAAGGGCACGAAGATATTGTGCTTTTTTATGTTCTTTTTGTGGGGGCGGGGAGAGAGGTGTTTTGTTGCGCCTTGCGGCGCGGGGTGGCGATGGGGGCGGAGGTTCTGAAAATAAGTTGAAATGACTATAGAAGTGCTTGTGCGGTTTTGAGGATGGCGTTCGCGGTCAGGCCTGCTTGTTCGTATTGCTTTTCGGGGGTGTCCTGGTCCTGGAAGATGTCAGGGAGGGTCAGCGTGCGAATTTTGCACTGGCCGTTGTCGAGGAGGCCGTTTTGGGTGAGGAATGTCAGAACGTGGGCTCCAAAGCCGCCGCTGGCGCCTTCTTCGATGGTGATGAGGGCGGTGTGGTTTTGGACGAGGGTTTTGATCAGGTCTTCGTCCAGCGGTTTTGCGAATCTTGCGTCGGCGACGGTGGCAGCGATGCCTTGTTGTTCGAGCTCATCGGCGGCTTTGAGGGCGTCTTCGAGGCGGGGGCCGAGGGAGAGGATGGCGATGTCTTTGCCTTCGCGGACGATGCGGCCTTTGCCGATTTCTAGAATTTCCGGAGATTCAGGGATTGTTGCGCCTGTGCCTTCGCCTCTGGGGTAGCGGAAGGCGATGGGGCCGTCATTATAGGCTGCGGCGGTGGCGACCATGTTGACAAGTTCGGCTTCGTCGGACGGGGCCATGACTGTCATATTCGGCAGGCAGCAGAGATAGGCCAGGTCGAAGGCTCCGGCATGCGTACACCCGTCGGCGCCGACCAGGCCGGCGCGGTCTATGGCGAAGCGTACGGGCAAATTCTGGATGGCGACGTCGTGGACGAGTTGGTCGTAGGCGCGTTGCAGGAAGGTTGAGTATATGGCGACGAAGGGTTTATAGCCTTCCGTGGCGAGGCCTGCGGCGAAGGTGACGGCGTGCTGTTCGGCGATGCCGACATCGAAGGTTCTTTCGGGGAATTGGTGGCCGAAGGAATCCAAGCCTGTGCCGGAGGGCATGGCGGCGGTGATGGCGACGATTTTGGGGTCTTTGCGGGCTTGTTCTATGAGGGCGTCTGCGAAGACTTTGGTGTAGGTCGGGGCGCCGATTTTGGCTTTGACCTGCGCGCCGGTCACGACGTCGAATTTGCGGACGCCGTGCATTTTATCTTTCGCGTTTTCGGCAGGGAGGTAGCCTTTGCCCTTCTGGGTGATGGCGTGGATCAGGATCGGGCCTTCGTATTGGCCGGCTTTCGCGTTTTTGAGGATCGGGAGCAGGTGGTCGAGGTTGTGGCCGTCGACGGGGCCGATGTAGTAGAAGCCGAGTTCTTCGAAGAGGGAGCCGCCGCCGATGGCATGGCGGGCGCCTTCTTCGGCGCGTTTGGCGGCGTGGCGTAACGGTGAGGGCAGGAGGCCGGTGACTTTTTTGCCGATTTCCCGTGCGCTCAAGTACGGGCGGGAGGAGACGATGCGGGTCAAGTGGCGGCTCATGGCGCCGACGGGCGGGGCGATGGACATTTCGTTATCGTTGAGGATGACGATCAGTTTGCTGCGCTTGCCGCCTATGGTGTGGGCGCCGGCGTTGTTCATGGCTTCGTAGGCCATGCCGGCGGACATGGCGCCGTCGCCGATGACGCAGATGACGTGGCGCTCGTCCAGCTCGTTGTTCAGGTTGTTCAGGTCTCTGGCGGCGGCCATGCCGAGGCCGGCGGAGATGGAGGTGGAGCTGTGGGCGGCGCCGAAGGGGTCGTAGGGGCTTTCATCGCGTTTGGTGAAGCCGGACAGGCCGCCGCCCTGGCGGAGCGTGTGCATGCGCTCTTTGCGGCCGGTCAGAATTTTGTGGGGGTAGGATTGGTGGCCGACGTCCCAGATGATGCGGTCTTCGGGGGTGTCGAAAACGGCGTGGAGGGCGACGGTGAGCTCGACAACGCCGAGGCCTGCGCCGAGGTGGCCGCCGGTTTTAGACACTTGCGCGATCATGAAGTCGCGGAGTTCGGTGCTCAGGGTTTTGAGGTCCTGGGAGGCGAGGTCCTTCAGGTCTGCCGGGCTGTCGATGCGCGCGAGGATCGGCGCGGATTTCTCGTCGTGATTATCGGCGTTCGGTGCGGGCAGGGGGTATTGTTCCTGTTGTTCATGAGCGTGGGTCATAACCGCCTTTAAATCATAAAGATGCGCTAAAGCACAACTATTTTTATTCTATGGCCGGCGCAAATCAAGCGCGGCGTTCGAGGACGTATTGTGCGAGTTCCTTGAGCATTTCGGCGCGGCCGTCGAAGATTTTCAGGTGCGCGATGGCTTGTTTGACCAGCATTTCAGCGCGCTCTTTGGCTTGTTCCTTGCCCATGGCGGAGACGAAGGTGGCTTTGCCGGCCTGTTCGTCCTTTTGGGTGTCCTTGCCGGTGTCCTGCGGGTCGGCTTCGACGTCGAGGATGTCGTCGGTGACCTGGAAGGCGAGGCCGAGGTCGTAGGCGTAGTTGCACAGGGCCTTGCGGTGGGGCTCGTTGCCTTTGCCCATGATGGCGCCGGCTTCGCAGGCGAAGGCCATGAGTTTGCCGGTTTTCATGCGTTGCAGGCGGGAGATGGTGCCCAGATCAAATTCTTTTTCTTCGCCGATGAGGTCGAGCATCTGGCCGCCGACCATGCCGTGGCCGCCGGAGGCTTTGGCGAGGGCGCTGATGAGTTCGCAGCGGACGCGGGGGTCTTCGTGGGTGTCGGGTTCGCTTAAGACCTGGAAGGCGAGGGTTAGAAGCGCGTCACCGGCGAGGATGGCGGTGGCTTCGTCGTACTGGCGGTGGACGGTCGGTTTGCCGCGGCGCAGAGCTGCGTTGTCCATGGCCGGGAGGTCATCGTGGACCAGTGAGTAACAATGTACGAATTCCAGAGCGGCGGCGACGCGGCGGGCGCGCAGCGGGTCGACGTTGAACAGGGACGCGGAGTGCATCACGAGGAACGGGCGCAGACGTTTTCCACCGTTCAGGGTGCCGTGGCGCATGGCCTGGTAGAGCTTGTTTTCGGCAAGGTCGGTTTCAGGGAGGAGGCGGTCGATGGTCTTGTTGACGGATTCGACAACTGCGTTCATTTCCTGCTGCAGCCGGGGGGCTGCTTCTCTGGGGGATGGCGCCATGGGATTTATTCTTCCGGGTCAAGGGGTTGGGTTGTTATGCTGCCGTCCTTGGCGACGGCGATTTTTTCGATTTTGGCTTGCGCCTCGCGGAGTTTTTTCGCGCAGTGATCTTTCAGCAGGGTGCCGCGTTCGTAGGCTTTGATGGAGTCTTCGAGTGGGGCCTGTCCGCTTTCGAGGCTGCGGACGATGGTTTCGAGTTCCTCGAGGGCTGTTTCAAAGCTTAGGTTTTCGACCGGGTTTGCTTGTCCCATTGTTTATCCCTGATTTATTGTTTTACGGCAAAACGTGGAAGAGTTTATGCCAGATGGGGCGATTCCTCAAGAGCATTTATGCCAGCTCCAGTTTTTGCTCTAGCGCGGCGCAGAGCATGTGGCCGAGGGTGATGTGCATTTCCTGGATGCGGGCGGTGGCCTGTGCGGGGACGGTCAGGCAGATGTCGCAGAGGTCCGGCATTTTTCCGCCGTTTCTGCCTGTAAGGCCGATGGTGGTCAGGCCTTTGCTGCGCGCCATTTCGAGGGCGGTGAGGACGTTGGGGCTGTGGCCGGAGGTGCTGATGCCCAGTGCGATGTCGCCTTTGTTGCCCAGCGCTTCGACCTGACGGGCGAAGAGATGGTCGAAGCCGTAGTCGTTGCCGATGGCGGTCAGGGCCGAGGTGTCGGTTGTAAGCGCAATGGCCGGGATCGGTTTGCGGTCATTGATGAAGCGTACAGTGAGTTCGGTCGCGAGGTGCTGGGCGTCGGCGGCGCTGCCTCCGTTGCCGAAGAACAGGATTTTGTTGCCTTGGCGTACGGCCTTGGTGCAGGCATCGGCGAGTTGTTCGAAGGCCGGTTTTAAGGCTTCGAAGGTTTTTTCTACGGCGTCGATGTGGTCTTGTTTTTCGGCGAGCCAGAAAGAGTCGAGATTGAAAGCAGTCATGACGCGGTATCTTATTCCTTGGTCCGTGACAGTCCGGCGCCGGTTGAGATTTTTTCGGCCTTGTCGGACGGGATCATGTGCTCGCGGTTGTAGGCGAGCTGGTCGGGCGAGAGCTGGAAGCCGACGAGTATCCTGTATTGACGGGCGACATCCTTGTTCAGGATCGGGATGATCTGGCGGAGGTTTTCGTAGTAGGTGTGAGTTTTTTCCTTGCCGTTGTAGGTCATGGACGCGGCGAAGATTTCTTTGGCCATGATTTTTCCGCTGGGTGTGGTGACGGCGACGAAATAGGGATAGGTGAAGAACGGTTTGTCGGTTGCGCGGACTTTGGCGCGCGGGCCTAGTGTGCCTTTGAAGACGACTTTTAGATCGACGGTGGCGGTGTTGCTGCCGAGTTTGCAGGTACTTTCGGCGTTCTGAATATCGATCTTGGAGACGAGGTTAGCGTCGCTGCCGGATTTGCCTTCGGGAAAGTCGCTCAGTGAGCTGAGGTCATCGACGATTTCGACTTGCGGGCATGGGCTGGCGAGGAGCATGTCTGTTCGCTGGGGGCCGACCGAATCAACGGATACGCCCGCTACGCCGAGATTGTTCCAGTCGTCCATAAAACCGTCGAGCGTCTGGTCGCAGCCGCTTATGCACAGGGTCAGCAGAGCCAGAAAGCTGTAGTGGAGGGTTTTCATTCCGTGTCCTGTATTAGAAGAATTCTTCGCTTTACTTTACGGGAGGGTTGGCGATTGCGCAAGAGTATGGATTATTTCAGATGAAGGCTTTATATAGGGTGGCTATGGACGAGAAACCTTCATTGACGATTTTGCTGGCGGCGCCGCGCGGGTTTTGCGCAGGGGTGGACCGGGCGATCCAGATTGTTGAGCTGGCGCTGGAGAAATACGGGGCGCCGGTGTATGTGCGCCATGAGATTGTGCATAACAAGTTTGTTGTGGATTCGCTGAAAAGTCAGGGCGCGGTTTTTGTTGAAGAGCTGGACGAGATTCCGGATGACGGGCAGCCTGTGATTTTTTCGGCGCATGGGGTGCCTAAGTCTGTGCCGAATGCGGCCAGTGCGCGGAAGATGTTTTTTATCGATGCAACCTGTCCGTTGGTGAGCAAAGTGCACCGGGAGGCCGAGCGGCATTTTGCGGCTGGGGATCAGATTGTTTTGATTGGGCATGCGGGGCATCCGGAAGTGATCGGGACGATGGGGCAGTTGCCGCCTGGGGCGGTTGTTCTGGTGGAAACGGCTTTGGATGTTGAGGATTTGTTGATTGAGGACCCGGCGCGCCTTGCTTATTGCACGCAGACGACGCTTTCGGTGGATGATACGGCGGAGATTGTTGCAGCGCTTCAGGCCCGGTTCCCGCAGATCAAGGGGCCGCACAAGGAAGATATTTGTTATGCGACGACCAACCGGCAGGCGGCGGTGAAGCAGATCGCGCCGATGAGCGATGCGGTGATGGTGATCGGGGCGCCGAATTCGTCGAACTCTAATCGTCTGGTGGAGGTGGCGCGGCTGAACGGATGTGGTAAGGCTTTGTTGGTGCAGCGGGCGGATGAGATTGACTGGGGCTGGCTTGAGGGTGTTGAAACGCTGGGGCTTAGTGCCGGGGCGAGTGCGCCGGAGCTTCTGGTGCATGAGGTGATTGACGCGGCGCGGAAGCATTTTACTGTGCGGGTGCGTGAGGTGGCGATTACGCAGGAGAATGTGAATTTTAAAGTGCCGAAGGTTTTGAGCGCCTAGAGAAGAAATTTTTTACCACGAAGAACACGAAGGGCACGAAGATATTGTGCTTTTTTTTGTTCTTTTTGCGGGGGTGGGGAGAGAAGGTGTTTTGTTGCGCCTTGCGGCGCGTTGGTTTTTTTTAACCACGAAGCGCGCGAAGGGCACGAAGGTATTGTGCTTTTTTCGATATGGGGCGTTCTTTGTTGTTTTTGTTGCGCCTTGCGGCGTGGAGGGGCGAGGGACGGGCTTTGGAGGGTTTCTCCTTTTTCTTTGGGGTTTTTCTGTTATAAACGGTTTTATTATGATGACGAGCGCGCGTGATTTTCTTGATTTGCCGCACAAGGCGGTGACCTTTATGGGAATGTCCGGGGTGGGGAAGACCTATCTTTCGGGGTTGCTGGAGCAGTGGGGATGGGCGCGGGTTTCCTGTGATTTTGAGATTGGTCGGCATTATCTGGCGCAGCATTTGCCGCGGCCAATGGAGAGCGCCGATGATATTGGCGTTTTGTCGGATTTTATCGGGAAGCCGGGGCGCGGGGCTTTGCCGTTTGAGGAGTACAAGCGGCGGCAGAGGCTTTATTACGAGGCGGAGTGTGCTGCCGTGAGGGGCGCGGCGGCGTCGGCTTTGCAGATGGACCGGCATTATGTGCATGATTCGACGGGAAGCCTTTGCGAGATTATGGATGAGGCTGTGCTGGAGGAGATCGGGGCGGCGACGTTGTTTGTTTATCTGAAGGCTTCGCCGGCCGAGGAGGCGTTGGTTCTGGAGCGGGCGAAGTTACACCCCAAGCCGTTGTTTTTCCCTCCTGGCAAGCTGGATGAGTGGGTGGCGGAGTATTTGGGCTTGAAGGGGCTTTCTTCGCCGGACGAAATGGACCCGGACGATTATTCGCGCTGGGTTTTTCCGAAGCTGTTTGCGGCGCGGTTGCCGAAATATCAGTGGCTCGCGGACCGGTATGGGGTGACGCTGGAGAGCGCGTCTTTGCATGGGGTGACGGATGAGAGCGATTTTATTGGCCGGGTGGCCGGAGCGCTTTCGCGGGCTGCGGCATGAGCGGCGTTGTTGAAATCTATACGGATGGGGCTTGTAGCGGGAATCCCGGGCCGGGTGGCTGGGGGGCTGTGATGCGCTATGGGGCGCATGAGAAGGAGCTTTGCGGCGGCGAGGCGGAGACGACCAACAACCGGATGGAGATGATGGCGGTGATTAAGG
>JAGRHC010000031.1 GCA_020445145.1 Alphaproteobacteria bacterium | reverse complement strand
GTAAAAGCGTAACAGGCATCACATATGATGTGCATGAAGCCTTGGCAAAAAAAGCCTTTTATGAAATTTGTGAGGAAGCACAGGGATTATGGCCGGATACGCGCTATTACGCCTCGCATTATCAGGGCGTTCTGGATGTCAGCGGGATCAGCATTATCATTGCCGTGAGCTCCCCGCACCGCGCCGAGAGTTTTGAAGCCTGCCGCTATGTTATCGAAGAGATTAAGAAGCGCGCGCCCGTCTGGAAGAAAGAACATTATGTGGACGGTATGAGCGACTGGCTACCGGGACATTCACTGTCAGAGGAAGCAGAGCACTCCATGACCTGTTGCGGTCATTGTCAGGAGGATGCGCATGTATGAGTTTAGCACTATCGCCGGAGTCGTTTTGGCAGGAGGGCGCTCAAGCCGCATGGGGCATAATAAGGCTTTGCTGGATTACCAAGGGGAGCCACTTATCCGAGCATATGATGGAGATACTTAAAACAACCGGGATCAAGGAAATATTTATCAGCGGCGATGTTGATGGTTATGACTGTCTTTCCGATCAAGAGCCATTTACAGGGCCGGCTGAAGCAATCAAATCAGTCATAAAACGTCTTTCCGGTTACGCCGGGTTTTTGTTCGTGCCCGTTGATATGCCCTTGTTAAAGCCGGATATGCTGCATCTTCTTTTGCAGCAAAAAGAGGGAGGGTATTTTATTGACTGGCCTTTGCCAGCCTTCATGACTCCGCCTTATCAGCAGAGCGAGAAAACATCAGTTCAAGGTTTATTAGATGATTACGGCATCTATCCTGTAGCGTTGCCGGAGCATTTTTCCTCTTCCATGAAAAATGCCAACACGCCGCAGGATTGGGAGGAGGTTGTAAATCCATGAATGTAAAAATCACCGAAAAATCCGTGACATTCAAAATCACAGAAGAAGAGTTAAATATTCTGAGCACAGGTCAGCCGATAGAAAAATCTGTGCCCATTGGCGGGAATGATTTTGCGATGGTCATTGATCCCGATCCGGCAGAGTATTTTGAAGATTTTAAAGAAGCCCCGCTCAAACTCATTTTAGATAAGGATGAATCCTGTCTGATGCTCTGTACAAGTAAGGATCAGATACAAAATCTCATTGATATGGGACGCAGCAAAGAAGGACTTTGTGCGCGTGTGAACGGTCTTGATGTCTTTCTTCAAGTTGACCTCAGGGCGGATAGCAGGCCACGCCAGAAAGCATAATATATGGTTCTGGCTTTTCTGTTTTTTATGACTGCCCTGCTTTACGCCTGTATCGGATTTGGCGGCGGATCGACCTATAACGCGCTTTTAGTGCTGGGAGATACGGATTATCAGCTGATCCCTATTATTTCACTCATTTGTAATATCGTGGTAGTTTCAGGGGGTGTATGGCATTTCTCTAAGGAAGGGCATATCCGGCTTCCTCGCATTGCGCCGTGGATTGTTTTTTCAGTTCCGGCCTCCTTTGCTGGTGGGTTAATCCCGGTGCCGGAGGTTATTTTCACCGGAGTTTTGGGATTTGCACTTTTGCTCTCGGGTGTCAGGCTTTTATGGCCTGAGAGAGAAGACCCTTCATTTCCAAACCCAAAAGCACCACAGCACAGGTTTATGCCTGCCATTTTCGGCACATTGCTGGGCTTGCTGGCCGGGATAACGGGTATAGGCGGCGGCATTTTTCTTGCACCCGTTCTCCATTTTATACGCTGGGGGAATGCTAAGCAGATTGCCGGAGCATGCGCGTTTTTTATTCTGGTCAATTCACTGGCAGGCCTTACCGGCCAGGCCCTAAAAATTGAGAATACTGATGTATTCTCTGCACTTTCCCCTTACTGGATTTTGCTGCCTGCGGTTCTGGTTGGCGGGCAGATTGGGTCATGGCTGGGTGCCGTGCAAATCAACATGTCCATGGTCAAGAAGATGACCGCACTGCTGATCCTGTACGTCTCAATCCGGCTCATTATGAAATTTATTAATATGCTCTAGGCCAATAATCTATTTTTTTCGCCTTGATCTGAATCAACATCAATTCTTTTTTTTCGTTCATAATGGACGATAGGAGCTTGTATAAGAAGTTATGACTGAAAACGTAAAAAAGAAGATTTTACCAACCGGCGTTGAGCGGTTCTTCCGTGAGGACGAAGTAATTGTCAGCAAGACGGACCTTAAAGGTCGGCTGACATACGTCAATCGCGTTTTTATCAATATTTCGGGGTATCAAGAACCGGAGCTTTTGGGTGAGCCACACAGTCTTATCCGCAATCCGGAAATGCCGCGTAGTGTGTTTAAGCTCCTCTGGGATACGATTGGCGCAGGCCGTGAGATTTTTGCCTATGTTAACAATATGAGCAAGAACGGCGATCATTATTGGGTACTGGCGCATGTCACCCCGTCCTTTGATAAAAATGGTCAGATTGTCGGCTATCATTCCAACCGCCGCGTACCCGACCGTGATGTTCTGAATTCTACCATTATTCCACTCTACAAGGCCGTTCTGGATGAAGAAAAGCGGCATAAAAACGCCAAGGAGGGCATGAATAAAGGGTTTGAAATGTTGCTCGACGCCGTCAAGCAGAAAGGTATGAATTATGATGAACTTATCTTCGCTCTCCAGCGCAAGGCTGCTTAACGTCTCTGCGCTTGGTGTGTGCGTCATCACAGGCGGCGTTTTACTGATAAACGGATCCTGGGTGGGGCTTGCTGGTATTGCGGTGATTGCTGCTTGCCAGATTGCCGCTTTTCTTCAGATCCGAAAGTCGGAATCTGAAATTGAACGAATGACCGAAACCGTCAGCTCTCTTGCTAAGGGCGATTTTGAATCCCGCCTGACCAACATCACGGAAAAAGGGCAATTTGGCGAATTTCAATGGGTGCTGAATGAGATGGTGGATGCTGTGGATTCTTTCATCCGTGAGGCTACTGCCGCCATGGAGCATGTGAGCCGTAACCAGTATTTCCGCCGCATTCTGGAAGCTGGAATGCACGGAAATCTGCTCAATGGTGCGCGCATTATCAACAACGCCGCACAGAATGTTGAAGATAAAATGAACGGGTTTGTGAATGTTGCCACCGATCTCGACGCGTCCTTGACTGAAGTTGTTCAGCAGATTAATGCGACGGCAAAAACTCTGGAAAGCAGCGCGGGAACGATGCAAAATTCTGTCTCTGTCACTTCACAAGGGGCGGATGCCGCAATGAAAAGTTCCGATAGTGCCTCGATGAGCGTGCAGACCATTTCTGCTGCTGCAGAAGAAATGTCGAGCTGTATTGCTGAAATCACCCAGCAGATGAGCAAAACATCATCTATTTCTAAAATGGCTGTTGAGGAATCTGCTGCTGCCACACAAACCATTGCTGAGCTTTCGCAAATGGCCGATAAAATTGGTGAAGTGGTTGGTATGATCGAAGAGATCGCCGGACAAACAAATCTTCTGGCGCTCAATGCAACGATTGAAGCCGCGCGTGCGGGCGAAGCCGGAAAAGGTTTTGCCGTTGTGGCCAGCGAGGTCAAGGAACTCGCTGGACAAACCAGCAAGGCCACCGAAGAAATTGCCGGCCTTGTAACCAGCATACGGGGATCGGTTGATAATGTTGTGAAAACCTTTACGTCAATTGGTTCCGTTATATCGGAGGTCAACGAAGCTGCTACGGCTGTTGCCGCCGCAATTGAAGAGCAAAGCGCGGCCTCCAAGGAAATTGCAAATAGTGCAGAGCATGCCTCCACTGGAACGCACGGCGTTGCCGGAAATGTCCGCGATATCAATCAAAGTATGGCACAGGTCGGAATCGCTGCCAATGATGTCATGCAGGCAACAGGTGAACTTTCGGGGAAGGCCGTGAAACGTGTGCATCTGCTGCTCGATAAAATGGGCGCGTTTATGACGGAGCTGAAGAAAATTGCTTAAAGAGTTATATGCAGACGATATTGAAAATTTTAGGTTTTATCTTCTTGGCCTTGGGGATCATAGGAATTGTATTGCCCTTATTGCCAACAACACCTTTTTTACTATTAAGCGCATTTTGTTTTGCAAGGTCTTCTGAAAAACTGCACGCGTGGCTTTTGTGCCACCCTTCTTTTGGTCCGGCTATAATAGACTGGAGAGAGAACGGGAGTATCAGTAAACGGAATAAGACTTACGCTATAGTGACAATATTAATAACCTTCTTGTTGAGCGTCATTTTAGAAGTGCCGTTAGTAGTAATTTTAATTCAGATGACAGTACTCAGCATTGTTTCTCTATTTATTCTGACGCGTCCCCAAAACAGCTAACCCACGCTTCATAGCCACCGGACATGCTGTAAACGTCTAAATATCCTTGCACCTTAAGAATTTGTGCGGCTTGCAGGCTGCGCATGCCTTTTTGACAATGCAGGATAATTTCCGTCTCTTGCGGCAAATCAGGCAGATCACCCGCCATAATTTTTGAAAGCGGCCAGAGCTGGGCCCCATCAATATGCCCTTGATCCCATTCTTCCTTTTCACGCACATCGATCAGGCAGGAATTACTTCTGCCGCAGGCCTGCAGCGGCGTTAATTCCGGCACAAACCCGCAAACGGGCGAACTGTAGGCAAGGACAACATCATCTCGTTTTTTACTGCAGGCCGGGCAGTCAGGGTTTTTGGGAATGTTCAAAATGCGTGTTTGCATCGTTTTGGTATCCAGCGTCCAGAGCTTGCCGATCAAAGGCTCAAAACTTTCATGCCCTGTGACGAGTTGAATAACCTGCAAAGCCTGCGTTACGCCAATAAGGCCAGCGACAGCGCCAATCACGCCGCCTTCCGCACAATTGGCGATACGTGCCTTGGGTTTTTCCGGATAAAGACATCGGTAGCAAGGGCCTGTTTGTGCATCAAACACGCTGGCCTGACCATCGAACCCCTGAATTGCCCCGTAAACCCAAGGCTTTTTGTATTTCACCGCCGCATCGTTAATCAGGAATTTTGTCTCAAAATTATCGGTGCCATCAAGGATAATATCGTAAGCCTGAAATAAATCCGGCGTGTTTTCCGCGTTTAATTCATCGTCATAGACTGTGATCTCTATGTCAGGATTGAGAGCATGCAATCGCTCCTTGGCCTGAACGGCTTTGGGCTGGCCAACGCCATCCGTTGTAAATAAAACCTGCCGCTGCAAGTTGCTTTCATCAACCCTGTCAAAATCAATGATCCCAATATGCCCCACACCCGCTGCTGCCAGATATAAAAGCGCCGGAGATCCTAGCCCACCAGCGCCGACGCATAGGACACGGGCACGGGCGATGTTCTCTTGTCCGTCAAGGCCAATTTCAGGCAGGGTTATTTGTCGTTTATAGCGCATGGTGATTTATATAGTTTCGTGTAAAAAGTTCTCTATCGATTATAACTAACTCTATGATTAATGTCTTCGAGATTGCTGTGATTACCCTACTTTTTCGATGTTTCTATACTATAATATTTTAACTTTCCGGAAGAGTGACTAACAATAATATGTTTTTGGCGCAACCGCGATAAAAATCCCCGCACAGAATGCGCTTGCCAGCCTGAGGCTTTAATCATTTCTGCTGTGGTGGCACCATTCGGGCTTTGCAGGAGAGCGATGATCTTATCTTTGGCGGTTTGCGGCTG
>JAGRHC010000030.1 GCA_020445145.1 Alphaproteobacteria bacterium | reverse complement strand
AGCCCGGCACATGACAAAAGGAAATAAACAAATCAAAAACGAAAAACCCGCAACTCCACTCTCATAAACAAAATTCGGCTCCCGACTTGCGTTCCCTCTTTCGCGCTGGTCCATCAATTCCGCGAAATCGGGAGCCTTAAATTCCTAGGTGCTCTCCCTGCAACCTCATAATTTAACATAACACAAAATAAGTAAATACAAAGTAAATAAAATTAGAAATAAATTTATTACTGTTTTTCTGAAAATAAATTTTTAATAAAATAAGTATAAAATTTATATAAAATTTTAAATAAAATTTATTTACTTTGCCTGGGACGAGTATCAAGCAAACACGCTTTCCACTTGTCAGCATAAAGTTTTTATGGCTTTGTTGAACGCCCTGACAAATACGAAAATGAAGAATGACAAAAATGAATAACGCGCCAAAAAAATTTAAATGCTCAAACCGCTCGGACATCGCCATGTTCCGCGCTTTGGATATGATGCGCGAAGTCAACGAACGCGCGGCCGCCGGCGAAAATATAATGCGCATGGGCGCAGGTCAGCCCTGCTTCGGCGCCCCGGAAGAAGCCCTGGATTACGCCCGCGCCACAATCACCTCGGACCCCCGTCAGGGCTATACAGAGGCCGTAGGCATGCTATCCCTGCGAGAACGCATCGCGCAGCACTATGAAGAATACTACGGCGCAAAAGCCAACCCAGCAAACATGGTCATTTCCGTAGGCTCATCCGGCGGCTTCCTGCTTGTCTTCCTCGCCGCGTTCGATGCCGGCGACAAAATCGCAATAACGACACCGACCTACCCCGCCTACAGAAACATCCTGCAAACCATGAACCTGCAGGTCGTTGAAATCGAAACCTTAGCCAAAGACAACTACCAGCCAACCGTAGAACTCTTGGAAAACTGCGGACAGGAATTTGACGGTCTCATTATTAACAGCCCCTCCAATCCAGCCGGAACAATGCTCAGCGATAACGAGCTCGAAAAAATTTGCAACTGGTGCGACGAAAAAGGCATCCGCTTGATCTCGGACGAAGCCTATCACGGGATTACCTATGGCAAAAAAGCGCAAACAGCCCTGAAATACAGTGACAATGTTATCGTTTTGAATACATTTTCAAAATACTTCGCCATGACAGGCTGGCGCCTAGGCTGGGTAAGCGTCCCCGCCGACCTGCAAGACCGCATGAAAAAACTGGCCGAAAGCCTGTTTGTATCGCCCCCGACAATTTCACAGAACCTCGCATACAAAATCTTCGATCACATGGATGTCCTCGACTCCTATGTTGCCTATTACCACAAAAACCGTGACATCCTGATGACCGAGCTCCCCAAGGCCGGATTCAAAAACTTCACCAACGCCAGTGGCGCCTTTTACGTCTACGCGGACGTCCACCACCTGACCAATAACAGCGAGGACTATTGCCGCCGCATGCTGGACGAAGCGCTCGTATCTACAACGCCCGGCGTCGATTTTGATGTCGAGCGCGGCCATCAGGCAATCCGCATTTGTTACGCCGATAGTACCGAAAACATCATTGAGGCTTGCACCCGCCTGAAAAAATGGCAATCATAAACACATGAAAAATGAACGCGGGAATGCCCTGTTTTTTATCCTGATCGCAGTAGCCTTGCTGGGCCTGCTCACAGCCACCCTGACCCGCAACAGCAGCACGGTCGATCAGGCAGGCGACTTCGAACAAACCCGCATCAGCGCCTCCAAAATCCTCAACACTGCAAAAAGTATTGAAAACGCCGTTCAAGAACTCCAGTCACGCGGCTGTTCCGAAAATGATATCAGCTTCGAGAATACAACAGTCTCCGGATACACAAACGCAGGAAGCCCATCCGACGGCAGTTGCAGCGTTTTCGAAACCAATGGAACAGGACTAACATACCAAACGCCGAAAACCGGCTGGCTGGACACCAGCAAATCCGCGCAAAGCAACTACGGAGAATGGGTGTTCACAGCAAATAACTACGTTGTCGGCGTCGGCACAGGAACCGATACATCAGGCGACGCCACCCCCTCCAACAAAGACCTGATTGTAATACTCCCGTACATCAGTAGCACATTATGCGCCGCGGTAAACGATCTCGTCGGCGTCACAAATCCCTCCGGCGCCCCGCCAACAAACGTCACCACATCCGGCCTGACCCCGAAATACACAGGCACATTCTCTGCCGGAGATCATATCAAAGACACATCCGGCACAGACGCACTAAACGGAAAAGAAAGCGGCTGCTTTGAAGGAGGCGGCATCCCGGCCTCAGGCACCTACCATTTCTACCAGGTTTTGATCGCACGCTAGAAAAGCTGCTACAAATAAAAAAGCCTCCCGAAAAAAGAGGCTTTTTAAACAAAACGTATGAGATCAGCCTAGGCAGCTTCTGAATTATCTTCAATCTCGGCCTTAGGCGCATTCTCCTTAATCGAAGCAATGCCATTTTGAGCAGCCGCCTTGGAAGAATACATTTCCGATGATGCAATCACCTGACCATTCTTGGCACTCAGTGTAAAATAAAAATCACCGTTCTTCGCTTTTTTAATTTCAAACTTCGGATGTGTAGCCATTGCATTCTCCTTAAATTTCAAAAATATATGATCAATACCCATTTTTATAAGCATGTTTAAGAGCACGGTCAAAAAAAATCGCTATAAAAGAGCAGGTCTCGACGGACACAAGGAGCGACAAGAAAAATTCTTGCCCAAAATACGTTTTGGGATTGAGCATTCACATCTAACTGTGTAAAGTACCCTCGGTTTTTATGCATGCGGCTTTACGTTTTAGATGAAGTCAAAAAGGTTCCGTCGAGCTGCAAGCATCAAATTGTGTTAATTTTAAGCGCCAAATGACGCGCTCTTCCCGTATCGCTGTTCTGGCGAGCAGGGGCGCGATGCTGTGCGCGAATGGAGATATATATGACAAAAAGAATGCTTATTGATGCAACCCACGATGAAGAAACGAGGGTTGCCGTAACCGATGGCAACAAACTTGAAGAGTACGACTACGAAAGCAGTGCAAGAAAACCTTTAAAAGGGAACATCTATCTGGCCAAAGTAACAAGGGTCGAGCCCTCACTACAGGCCGCTTTCGTAAATTTTGGCGGAAACCGCCACGGCTTCCTGCCTTTTTCTGAAATTCACCCGGACTACTTCCGGATACCGATCGCAGACCGCGAGGCCCTGATCGCCGAACAAGAGGCCATGCTGGCTGAACAGGAAGCGCGCGAGCATGAGGAAGCCCTCGAGGATGCACAAGAAGCACTCGAAGAAGAAGGTGAAATCCTTGAAGAAACGCACGAAGAAGAAGATTACATCGAAGAAATAGGCGGAATCGCAGCCGAAATACCGGAAGATGACGCTTCGGAAGAAGAAGCGGCAAAAGCCTCCAAGACCGAGGAAAGCAAAGAGAAAAAAGACCAGCCGGAAACACCAGCCGAAAATCTCGAAACAGAAACAGACGAATCTTCTGAAGAAAAAGAAGAATCAGAAGAGGACGCGCAGGAAGGCGAAGGTGACAGCGAAAATGGTGACGACCGCCGGGGCAATCGCCGTGGAGGCCGCCGTTACCGTGGGGGCCGTGGCCGTCGCTCACAATTCCGCAACCGTCGCCCGGAAGTCGTCGGCGGCGAAGAAGTCGAGGAAGACCAGCGTTTCCGCTTTAACCTCCGCAGAAAATACAAAATTCAGGAAGTCATCAAACGCGGTCAGATCATGTTGGTACAAGCCAACAAAGAAGAACGCGGCAACAAAGGTGCCGCCGTTGGCACATACCTGTCACTGCCGGGCCGCTATTGCGTCCTGATGCCAAATAGCCCGCGTGGCGGCGGTGTCAGCCGTAAGATCGCAAACTACAAAGACCGCGCCCGCATGCGCGAAATCGTCAAAGAACTCGAAGTTCCGAAGGGCATGTCCGTAATCGTGCGCACCGCAGGGGTCGCCCGGACAAAAACCGAAATCAAACGGGACCTCGACTATCTGATGCGCCTGTGGGACAACATCCGGGACCTGACCCTGCAATCATCGGCCCCGGCTTTGGTCTACGAAGAAGCGGACCTGATCAAACGGTCCGTTCGCGACCTCTACACCAGAGACATCGAGGAAATCCTTGTATCAGGCGAAGAAGGCTTCAAAACAGCCAAAAACTTCATGAAAATGCTGATCCCTTCCCATGTGAAAAAAGTCCAGCTCTATGAAGACCCACAACTCCCCCTCTTCAACCGCTATCAGATCGAAAGCCAGATCAACGAGATCGGTATGCCCGAAGTGCGTCTGCGCTCCGGCGGCTACCTCGTGATCAACCCGACCGAAGCTCTGGTATCAATCGACGTAAACTCCGGAAAAGCAACCCGCGAGCGTCACATTGAGGAAACAGCCCTGAAAACCAACCTCGAAGCTGCCGACGAAGTAGCGCGTCAGCTCCGCCTACGCGATCTGGGTGGTCTGGTCGTCATCGACTTTATCGACATGGAGGACCGTCGCAACAACGCCAAAGTAGAGCGCCGGATGAAAGAGGCCCTTTCAACCGACCGCGCACGCGTTCAGGTTGGTCGTATCTCCTCCTTCGGCCTAATGGAACTCTCACGCCAGCGCCTCTCACCGAGCCTGACAGAAGCCCAGTTTAAAACCTGCCCGAATTGCAAAGGCGTCGGCCTCGTCCGCACCGCAGACGCAATGTCGATCATGGTTCTTCGCGCCATCGAGGAGGAAGGCATCCGTGGCCGTGCCGCACAACTGGTCGTCCACGTCTCGAACGAAGTCGCACTCTACATCCTTAACAACAAACGCAAAAATCTTGCGGATATTGAGGAGCGCTATGGCCTTGAAATCCTCCTGCGCGTAGACGACGAAATTCCGGCCTCTGATTACCGTTTGGAAGTCTCTCGCCCGGCCGATGATGAAACTCCCGAAGACGACGATCAGGAAGACGGAGTTGTCAGAAGTGGAGATCAGGACGAAGAAGCAGGTCAATCAAGCCGTCGTAACGGAGAATCACGCCGCCGCGGTAGACGCGGAGGCCGTGGTCGCAACCGTCGCAGCGAAGGAGCAGATCTGGATCAGGAAGCCCAGGAAACGGCAGAATTCGAAGAATCCAGCACTGAAGATGCTCCAGAGCAAGAAACGCCGGAAGAAACATCAGCCGATGAAAAGCCCTCACGCGGCAGAAACCGTCGTCGCAAACCAGACTCGGATGCCCCAAAAACAGAAGCATCGGAAGCCGTAAACGACGAAGTTGCTGAAGTGCCGCAAGAAAGCAGCAAAAAACCTGAGGAAAAGAAATCGTCAAGCCGTCGTAAAATACCAGTAAAAGCGGCTGAAGAATCTGCAAATGAAAACGCGCAGCCTGAAGAAGAAAAACCAACAAAGGCTGCACGCACCTCAAAAGCAAAAAAGGCAGAGCCTGCGGAAGAAAAATTAGCAGACGTAACCCCGATTACAGCTACGCCCAAAGCGACAAAACCACAAAAGATCGCCAGTGAGCACGAAACTGTAAACGAACCGCCAAAAGAGAAAAAAAGAGGCTGGTGGAACCGCTTGGTAGAATAACCCACCCCAAAGAACACAAAACCCCCGCCAAAAGCGGGGGTTTTCGTTTTAAGAACACTCAACCATAAAAAAAGCCCTGCAAAACAGGGCTTACAAACTCAATAATCAACAGGATTACTGCTGAGCAGCAACATCAGCCTGCGCAAATTTAACCCCCTGTGTCATCGAAGCATACTGCTGGTTCAAAGCCGATACCGCCTCTTTAAATCTGTCCAGATCAGCGCCGGCAAGCTGCTTACCAGACTGCTCAGTGATACTTTTCGGATTAACCTGAGTGTCCCCGCGCAGGACTTCATAATGCAGGTGTGGGCCCGTAGCGCGGCCTGTAGCACCGATATAACCGATAACTTCGCCTTGCTTAACGCGCACGCCAGGCTTAATCCCCTTGGCAAATTTATGCATGTGACCATAAGCCGTCTTAAGAGAACCATTGTGACGGATACGAACATAATTCCCGTAAGCACCACGACGCCCTGCTATTTCAACAGTCCCGTCGCCGGCAGCATAAATTGGCGTTCCCAAAGGCGCAGCGAAGTCCATCCCCTTATGCATCTTGTTATAACCAAGAACGGGGTGGAACCGCATCCCGAAACCGGAAGAAACACGCGCACCATCGACAGGCGTCCGCATCAAGCTCTTCCGCACGCTCTTACCATCTGGCGAATAATAATCGGCATTCCCGTCCTTATCTTCAAAACGATAAACCGGATGCCCCTTACCGCCGACGACCAGATTCGCAAACAGAACATCGCCATAATGAGCAAAATCGCCATCCTCTGTTCGATACGTCTCATAAAGAATCTCGACCTTATCACCCTGACGAATATCCCGCTGGAAGTCGATCCCGTAAGAATAAACACGAATCATGCGAGCAATCACAGAAGCAGGAATACCGGCACGCGCCGCAGACCCATACAAGGATGTTTCGATCTTTGCCTTCCCGGCATTCGTCTGCAAAACAACCTTTTTCTCTTTCAGTTTAGAGGTAAAATTGTCATCCCCTTTTTTACTGACGACAACCTCTTTAATCGGATCGATCTTCATATTGAGGGCCGCAAACTCAAGCCCGTCATCTGTCGGCTCAAGATGAATCTCGATAGCCTGCCCGGCCTTAACTTCACGAGGATCAAAATAAGTGCTAAGCGCCTTCACCGCATTATAAGCATCCGGCCCGCTAACACCGGCCTTTTGAAGGACGCCAGCAACAGTCTGCCCGGCACCGATGTCAATAACCTCATCCCGTGGCTCCAGAACACCAGCATCCTGAGTCTGCTCGTCTTCCGATCCAGGCATAGACAAAACAGCCTTAGCCATTCGAATATTTTCAGAAGCGCGCTCATAGTCCTCAACAGAAGGCCCAAACACATTCTCCGCAGAAACATCATCCGGCGACACCTCCGCAGCATCCACAAGCCCATAATCCTCACTGTCCGGCGCAAAACTAGCCATACGGACAACGGGAGGCACCTCATCTTTTTGAAATAAGCTAGCGATCTGCTCTGTAGAATAAGTAGAAAAAGAACCGGTTGGCCCCGAAAGGCCAGACAAAGAAACAGCAAGAACCGTTGTCAAACCAGCAAGATACCGAACCCTCAATTTATTGGAACGGGTCCAGATATACCGATGCCGCAATGGTAAAATCCTGTACAAAAGCTTCTTTCTCCATAGAACGTCACGAAAATGACAGAAAAACACGAGCAAGAAAACGGCTAGTCCTAGGAATGAACAGAGCAATCCAAAGAAAAGGGATGCCGTCTAACAAGTTTAAAATTCAAATGATTAATTATTCGTTACTGCCTGACCATATAAATTTATTACTGCCCTACTCAAAAAACTCAGCGTATACCGCATTCCTTTGAAATTGCCTTATGAGCTGCGGTAGACCCTTTTAGACTATATGTATCCGTTGTCAATGTCCCTCGCGTAGAGGTCCCCTTAACAACCATCTTGGAACCATTCATAATTGCCTGAGAAAGCTTGTGATCCGCAGCAGCATCAGGCGCCCACGCCGTATCGCCCTGCGTAAACAAAACATACTCACGCCCGTCAATCGTCACACTGGCATCACTGCCAGGCTTGTAACTATATCCTGCGATGTAGCTAAAAACGTCACGTGTGTTTTCTGCCGGCCTATGTGTAACCAGAATAAACACATCGCCCCGGCTGCTATACTTGCCCTCTGCCTTCACAGGCTGGCTCACCATATAACAAACCTGCTTACCGTCTTCAAACAAGACGTAGCCGGCCCAATCACCGTATTGACCAATCTTTTTCGGAGCATCCGCATGCGCGTAAGACGGCACAAATGCAAACAGAGCGAAAACCGCACCCAAAAGACAACGTAGGGAAAAACTCTTATCCGCCATAGTCCTTTTCCTAATCTAAAATTCCATGAGATGATACTAGCGAAGACAATCCGGCACTGAAACCCAAAAAACTCGTAAGACTTAATCAATCCACACTTGAAATGCGATCACACGTTACGAAGGAAACGCACCGCAAAAACGCCGACAAGAACGCCAGCCATAGAAAACCAGAAGATCGCGTACTGCAAATGATTGTTCGGCAACTCCAGTTTTGAAGACACGGCATGTACAAACTGCCCCCCGTGGCAACCGTCACACCCCTCAACATAAAAAACTGCATTCTGTGCAAACGGCAACCCTGCATAATTTGACATTTGAGCAAGATCCATCCTGTACCACTGCCCCTTTGCAGGAACATTATCAGGAACAAACGCATTCTCATGAAGCGGCTGACGCAGCGCCCCCACAAGCCTCACTGCCCCCTGAATCTCATCCGCACGTATATCTTCATCTTTGGCATCCAAAGCAACCCAGCCTCGATTAACGAGGATATAGACATCCTCCCCCGGAACATAAAATGGCGTCAGCAGATGGACACCGACTGCCCCATCCCGGGTTCTGGGTCCGATTCGAATCGTCTTATCATAGACAAACCGCCCATCAAGATATCCGCGCTTCAATAAAAGGTCAGAGGAAAAGTCTTTTACATGAAGAGGGATAATACGCGCATCAACGTCATAAGCCTGTTCGATTTGCGCCAAAAGCCCCGTTTTCCAAGAAAGGCGATAAAGTTGCCACGTCCCGAGCCCACAGAGAATCAAAACACTCATTAGCGCAAACACACTGGCCCAAAAAGGCGGACGCCGCAAACCTGTCATTCCCAATCCCCGGGACGATGCTTGTACTGAAGAGCAATAATATAGGATTTAAGAGGCCGAAGCGCACCGAGCGTCATGCCCAAAGCCACAACACTCCAAAGCACAGCATGAACCCAAAGCGGCGGCGAAAAAACCGAATCAACCACCAGTGCCAACGGAACAAGCAAAAAACCCAAAATAAAAATTAGGAAAACCGCTGGCCCGTCAGCACTGTCATTCTTTGAAAAATCCAGACCGCAAGAAGAGCATTTTTCACGCAAAGTCATGCTCACCCCGGGAACATACAAATCCCCCTCCCCGCAACGCGGACACTTACATCGCATGGCCTTAACCAGTGTATCGCTATCCAAAATCATATTCTACATTAAAGACTGTGATCATCAAAAGAAGAGCCTTGATAATAAATACCGATTTGCCTCGACCCACAATAAGTAACCAGAGAAGCCGCCGTAACCAGCAAACCGGTAAGCGTAGGAGAAACAAGTAAACTTCCAGTACCGGCCAAACACACCAAACCGCTACCGGCAGCCAGAATATTAAAGACGTTCAAGTTTTCAGACATTAGGCTACTCCAACAACAAGAGCAAAAATAAAGAGCCCTGCTGCCGGAAAAAGCCAGGATTAAGGCTTATGCAGCGCACTCAAATCCATGCCGACCATATTCCCCCACCAGTAAATGGCGACAAAAAGGAACAGCCAGACCACGTCAACAAAATGCCAGTACCACGCAGCCGCTTCAAAACCGAAATGGCGCTCCGGCGTAAAATGCCCCTTCATTGCACGGATCCAGCAAACAAAGAGGAAAATCGTTCCGACAAACACATGGAACCCGTGGAACCCTGTCGCCATATAGAACGCTGAAGGATAAATCCCCTCTGTAAACCCAAAATGCGCATGAGCATACTCATAAACCTGAAAGCACAGGAAGACCACACCAAGAAAAACCGTAACCCCGAGAGCCGTGACAGCATCCTTATTGTTCCCCGACAGAATCGCATGGTGAGCCCATGTTACCGTACAACCGGAAAGCAAAAGAATCATGGTCATCAAAAAAGGCAAATCAAACGGGTCCACCGTATGAATATTCGCAGGTGGCCAGACATAACCGATCTGCTCACCCGGGAAAAAAGCCGCATTAAAAAACGCCCAGAAGAAAGCCACAAAAAACATAACTTCCGAAGCGATAAAAAGCGACATCCCGTAACGCAGACCAATCGCCGCAATCGGTGTATGAGCACGCTCTTTAACGGACTCATATATCACATCTTTCCACCAGCCAAACATGACCAGTAATACAGCCAAAAGTCCAAGATAAACACCGTTCAAACCAACTTTATAACCGGCAACACCTTTCTCGGGATCAGCAAACAAAGAAACATCATGCAAATACATCAAGGCACCAACGGCCAGCAAACCGCCCGCCAAAGAACCGGCCAACGGCCAGATACTCGGGCGCACAAGATGGTAAGGGTGAGGTTTTCCAGTGGTGCTGTATTCTATATGTCCGGCCATGATAAATAATGATTTCCCGATGTAATAAATAAATCCAAAACTAATTTTATAAAGGAATCAAAAGACTTCGTACAGATAGAATACCGGCGAAGTCCTCATTTCCTTCAAATGGCAAAGAGCCGAAACCCCACCATTAAAACGGAGGGGCATCCTCAGGCATAATAATTTTCGTAGGAACACCGTCCGCGGCATCAGGATCTGACGGAACAAGCTTCTCTTTCAAAACTTGCTGATCACCCTCTTCAGCCTCCCCTTCGGCACCCTCACTATCGGCATCATCGGTCGAAACAGCCTCATCACCCTGAGGTTCACCGGCAACAGCCGCCGCGTTTTTAGCAGCCGCCTCTTGCTGAGCCGCAACATCGATCTCAACATCAGCATCGGCATCAACATTATTGACCTCATCCTGATAGGCATCACGCTCATCCTGATAGATTTTTTCTAAATCCGATCTATATTTCTCAATAGCCTTAAAATGCTCCTCCTCATAAGCCACACGGCGCTTATCCAAAGAATCGCGAAACGCCTTTGTCTTACTGCGGAAAGAAATCTGGCGCTGGTAAATATCACAATACCCCCTTTCCTCAGGAGTGACGGTACCGCCCGTTGCATCACCGCAAAAACCGGAATTAGCACTCTGGGCATAAGCACCAACCGACCCGGCAGCCACCCCAAAACCAAGCAAAACCGCAAAAACTACACGAACAGGAAAAGTCATCGGAAAAACTCCAGCAAAAAATACAACGCGTTCAGATTACAGCATTTTAAGAACGAAATCAAAACGTTCTGTTAAAAGGCCAAAAACGGAAGATCAGGAACCGCTCATCTTAAGGATTGTGATTCCCCAAATCAGCACACACAACCCGAAAATAGCCGCGAGAACCGCCAGATTCTTCTTAAGTTTTGTCTTGTGAAGATCACCGTGCGGCATCGACAATCACCGCCAGAAACAATGCAAAAAGATAAAACACCGAGTACCCGAACATCAATCGAGCCGACTTCAGATCATCAGAACGCAAAACCTTAAGGGCACTCACCACAAAAAAACCGCTCAAAACCAAAGCAAAACCGCCATAAAGCACCCCCGAGAACCCCATCAACCAAGGCAACAGGGTAATGGGCAACAACACAAGCGTATAAGCAAGCATCTGCCGCTTTGTTGCGGCCTCTCCGGCCACCACAGGAAGCATCGGAATACCGGCCCGGCGGTAATCACTATTTGCAAAAAGCGAAAGCGCCCAAAAATGCGGCGGCGTCCAGAAAAAAATAATCGCAAACAGAATCAAACTCGCAGCGCTAACATCCCCCGTCACCGCAGCCCAGCCAATCAAGGGTGGAAAAGCGCCAGCAGCGCCGCCAATAACAATATTCTGTGGCGTACGACGTTTAAGCCCCATCGTATAGACCACCACATAAAAGAAATTTGCAAACGCCAGAAGCCCTGCCGCCATCCAGTTGAGCGCAAGCCCCATAACCATCACTGAAAAAACAGATAGAACAAGACCAAAAGCCAGAGCCTCCGCCGGATCAATGCGCCCCATTGGCAAAGGACGATTTTGAGTGCGCTTCATAACCGCATCAATATCCCGGTCATACCACATATTGATCGCGCCAGCCGCACCGGCATTCACCGCCAGACAAAACATCGCGATAACCATGAGAGCAGGATGCAGGTGATCCGAACCAGGCGCCGCCCACATGCCGGCAAAACCGGTAAAAACGACAAGGCTCATCACACGAGGCTTAAGCAGCGCAATATAATCACTCACCCGGGACTCAAAAACAGGAGCCCCGGCATAAAACATATCGCGCATAACCTCAGACATGACCTACCGTACCGACGGCTGAATATCGAACTGGTGGAACGGCGGAGGAGAAGACAAAGACCACTCCAGCGTAAAGCTCTGCGGCTGTACATCCCAGTAGTTATCCGTCGCCTTGCGCCCGAAGAACATCGTGTAGAACACGACCACAACGAACCACAAGGTCCCGGCTCCGGCGATGTACGCCCCGTATGAAGAAATCTCGTTCCAGTGAGCATAACCATCAGGATAATCAATATAACGACGCGGCATGCCCTGTAGACCCAGGAAGTGCTGCGGGAAGAAAATAAGGTTCACACCAACAAACGTCACCCAGAAATGCACCTGCCCCATCCACTCAGGATAAAGGCGCCCGGACATCTTGCCGATCCAGTAATAAAACCCGGCAAACAGAGCAAAAACAGCCCCGAGAGACAAAACATAGTGGAAGTGCGCAACGACATAATATGTATCATGCAAAGTCGTATCCATCCCGGCATTCGCCAGAACCACACCAGTCACGCCGCCAACCGTAAACAGGAAAATAAATCCGATAGCCCAAAGCATCGGGGTTTTAAATTCAATCGAACCACCCCACATCGTCGCAATCCAGGAGAAAATCTTGATACCCGTCGGCACCGCAATAATCAAAGTCGCAGCAGTAAAGTAAGCCCGCGTATCAACACTTAAGCCCGTCGTATACATATGGTGCGCCCAAACGACAAAACCAACGACACCGATCGAAACCATCGCATAAGCCATCCCCAGATACCCGAAAATCGGACGCTTGGAGAACGTAGAAACGATATGGCTGACAATCCCGAAAGCCGGCAAAATCATAATATAGACTTCCGGATGCCCGAAGAACCAGAACAAATGCTGGAACAACAGCGGATCGCCGCCGCCCTCAGGATTAAAGAACGTCGTCCCAAAATTGCGGTCCGTCAGCAGCATCGTAATCGCACCCCCAAGAACAGGCACAGCCAAGACCAGCAAGAAAGAGGTCACCAACATCGACCAGACGAACAACGGCATCTTGTGTAAGGTCATCCCCGGCGCGCGCATGTTAAAGATCGTCGTAATAAAGTTCGCCGCACCCAAAATAGAGCTTGCCCCAGCAAGGTGGAGCGCAAAAATCGCCATATCAACCGACATTCCCGGATGCCCTAAAGCAGAAGAGAGTGGCGGATAAATCGTCCAGCCTGTCCCGGCCCCGCTACCAATAAACGCAGACGCCAGCAAAAGCAAAAACGCAGGAACGATAAGCCAGAAGGAAATATTGTTAAGCCGTGGAAATGCCATATCCGGCGCCCCGATCATCAAAGGCACGAACCAGTTCCCAAACCCCCCGATCAAACCCGGCATAACCACAAAGAACACCATAATCAAACCGTGAGCGGTAATAATCACATTCCACAGTTGCCCGTCCGGTGCCCCACTGGCATCCGTCAAAAACTGAACCCCCGGCTCCTGCAACTCCATCCGCATCACCATGGAAAACGCCCCGCCGATAAGCCCGGCGCAAATCGAAAAAATAATATAGAGCGTACCAATATCCTTATGGTTGGTGGACATAAACCAACGGGCAAAGAAACCTGGCTTGTGATCGTGAGAACTCATCTGTCTTATCTCTCTTCTTCTAAAAAATTATTCCGCAGCAGGTGCAAAGCTAGAAGCCGTTTTCACAGCAGCAGCACTATCATCCTGACCAGCAAACCGCAGAGCCTTATCAATCGAACGCTCCCCGGAAGCAAACTTGACCTTGGCCTCTTGTACCCAGGCAGCAAATTCTTCTTTGCTCACAGCATGGATTTCAATCGGCATATAAGCGTGATTCTTCCCGCAAATCTCAGAACACTGACCGTAATAAACGCCCGGCTCAGTGATTCGGAACCATGTTTCGTTCGTCCGCCCCGGCACCGCATCAATCTTCACCCCAAAAGCCGGAATAGCCCAGGAATGGATCACATCCGCCGAAGCGGTCAAAATGGCAATATTTGTGTCAACCGGCAAAACAACAGGATTATCCGTCGAAAGCAAACGCTCTTGCCCCGGCTTCAACTCACCTTCCGGCACCATCAAAGATGTAAAAGCAATCCCCTCTTGATCTGGATACTCATAGTCCCAGTACCACTGATGCCCCGTCGCCTTGATCGTCATCTCAGGATCAGCCAGCTTGTCATTCGCATAAAGCAACTTGAAAGAAGGAACAGCAATCACAATCAGGATCACAACCGGAATAACCGTCCAGACCACTTCCAGAAGCACATTATGCGTAACCTTGGAGGGCGTCGGATTAGCTTTCGCGTTAAACCACAGCATCACAATCAGAAGCAAAACAAAGACAAAAGCCACAATCCCGGAAATAATATAAAGAAGCAAATCATGAAACTGATGGATCCGGTCAGCCGATGTCGACGCAGCATCCTGCATCCCGATCGCATAATCCTGCGGAACCCCGTCCGCCAGTGCAACATCGGCACCACCGAACAGAAAGGCGGCTGCCGTCACCGCGAATAAGGCAAAAAAGAAATTTTTGTTCATCATCTATACTTTTATAATATTTGTTAATGACTGCCCCGGCATCTCAATCTGGACGCCCAAGGTACGAATATATCACCGGAATTTGAAATGTGAATAGGTGTACCTGCGTATTTTCAAAACTATCCGCCGCCCTGCACCAAACCCACATAGGCAAGACAGGCTATTGAGGCTGTCTCCGCCCTCAAGACCGCCTCCCCAAGAGAGATCGCCTGCACATTTGGCGCCTCTTCCAGAAAAACTTTCTCCGAATCATCAAACCCGCCCTCAGGCCCGATCAAAAAGGCATAAGCGGGCGCCTTTCCATCAACAACCTCACGCAAAACCGGAGCATGAACCCGCTCTATAGCAGCCAAAACATCCCCATCGTTCCACCCGCGAATGACCTGGGCAAGAGAAACAGAATCATGGACAACAGGAACATCCAGACGCTCGCACTGCTCTGAAGCCTCAATCACCTGCGCCTCAAACCGCTCCATATTGAGTTTCCTGTTTTCAGTCCGCGCCGTCAAAACCGGATGCAAATCCGTGACGCCAAGCTCAACGGCCTTCTCAATCAGAAAATCCATGCGC
This sequence comes from Alphaproteobacteria bacterium, assembly GCA_020445145.1. Taxonomy (GTDB): domain Bacteria; phylum Pseudomonadota; class Alphaproteobacteria; order Micavibrionales; family Micavibrionaceae; genus JAGRHC01. The sequence goes on along the minus strand of JAGRHC010000030.1, from coordinate 25,369 downwards.
TGCTTTTTGATCGGCGCAAACAATAAATGAACCCGGACTTTCGCATCCCCCTGAGACTTCAACAGTTTTTCCAGCCTGACAACACCGCCACGCTTACCCAAAACCTCAAGCCGCCCGGCCCACTCACCATCAACGCCATTAAACACGCGCACAAAACTCCCCGCCTCGCGCCGCAGAACATTCCTCAAGTAATGAGCTTGCCCCGCCGAAAGCTCCAGCGCGACATTTTTTTCAAACCCCGCATTGAGAAAAAGGCGCGGGTCCTTATATATATCCTTATAGAGTTCATCTTCATGCATGGTGCCCCTAAAGTGACGAAACCCCATACGGATATCAAGCGAATCATTTGGATCGAGCGCATTTTACCCAAAAGCCTCCTCCCCTATGTTGCTCTGGCCCGCCTCGATCGCCCCGTCGGCATCTGGCTCCTCCTGCTTCCCGGCTGGTGGAGCATAACCCTCGCCAGCGGCGGCATTGCAAACATGAAACTATGGGAATGGACCGTACTCGCCTTATTCGGCATAGGCGCAATCCTGATGCGCGCTGCAGGTTGCGTCATTAACGACATCTGGGATCGCGATCTCGACCGACAAGTCGAACGCACCCGCTCACGCCCGCTCGCCGCCGGAACCCTTTCCCTGAAACAAGCATCCGTATTTTTAGCAACATTGTTGCTAATATCCTTGGTTATCCTTCTGCAATTCAACAAAACAACAATCATTCTGGGCATAGCAACCCTCCCTCTGATCGCCACCTACCCGCTCATGAAGCGATTCACATGGTGGCCACAAGCGTTTCTCGGCCTGACCTTCAACTTCGGCGCCCTCATGGGCTGGAGTGCCATCAACGGCAGCATCACCCTCCCCGCTCTGTTCCTCTATATATCTGGAATATTCTGGACCATCGGCTACGACACAATCTACGCCCACCAGGACAAAGAAGACGACGCATTAGCCGGGATCAAATCCACCGCCCTGAAATTCGGCGCCAACAGCAAATACTGGGTCGCCCACTTCTATGCCTTCAGCCTGATAACAATGCTAATAGCAACAATGTTACTTAATAGTGAGTCCTCTCTAAAATCCGGTCTCTTCCTCATTCCGGCAGCCGCCCACCTGATCTGGCAACTCAAAACATGGACCCCGGACAACCCGGAAAGCTCCCTGAAAACCTTCAAATCCAACCGTGACTTTGCGCTTCTCGCACTGTTGGCATTTTGCCTCATCTAGAAACAAAAAACCCGCCAAGGCATCAACCGTGGCGGGCTTCAAATTTAAAAACAGGAACTAGCCACCATACAGGTGCCGCAAACGCTGCTCCGCAACCGTCAGCATCGTCAGGTCAACAGTCCCGGCCCGGCGCAGGTCAGCAAACACAGGATCAAGCTGCTTGATCTGATGCTCATGCTTCTCCAGCCAAGGATCAACAAAAGACTTACCTTTCGGCACTTTCCCCAAAGCCCCGTTCAGGTCCTTCAGGATTTTGACCGTAAGCCCGGCCTGACAAGCAAACAGATGCTCCATCAATCCGCCCGCAGCCTCAGTCTGCCAGTGATCCTCATGCGGCAGGAACCGCGCCTGCTGACGCAGCCAATCCAGATGGAAACGCTCGCCCAGCTCAAAATAGGTACGCGCCGTGTTCATCAGATCCGTATTCTGCTCCAACGAAATCCGGATAATATCACAAGCAGACGACAGAACAGGCATCAGCGCAATCTGACGCGCCAGATCTTCCGGCATCCCGTCTCGCAAACCGACATCAATGCGCTGCTGAATAGAAGCCTTCAACTCGTCTGTAACAAGCTCATCAAGGTTTTTGCTCAAAGCCTCAACACCCTGCCCGAAACCGATTGTATCGCCCTTAATATCCACCTCACGGCCCAACCTTGTCAGGAACCACGTAATCGCATGCTGTGACAAGTGAGCGATTTCACGCATAGCCTTAAGCTGAACCTCCGCAGGAACCCGCCCGTCCATCGCCTCGATCTCGTCCCAGATTTTGCGCAAATTAAACGCATCCCGAACAACGATATAAGCACGCGCAATCTGATCAGCCGTCGCCCCGGTCTTCTTCATACGAGACTTCACAAAAGTCGGCCCCATACGGTTTACCAGAGAGTTCGCCATCATCGTCGCAATAATCTCGCGCTTCAACCGGTGACGCAGGATCTCCGTCTTATATTTCACCCGCAAAGGCACAGGGAAATAGGTCATAACCCAATTCTCCATCTCCGGATTATCAGGAATGCTCGACTCCAGCAAATCATGCGTCAACGCAATCTTCGCATAAGAAAGCAGCACACAAAGCTCCGGCCTTGTTAAACCTTTCCCGATGCGCAAACGCAGCTCCACAGTCTCCTGATCCGGTAACCCTTCAATATTCCGGTCCAGCCCTTGCTCACGCTCCATATCCTCAATAAATTCCTCATGAATCTGAAGATTTTCATGCGCCTGCAACTCCGCCAGACTAATCGCCTGCGCCTGCTGGTAATTATGCCGCAAAACATGATCCGCCACTTCGTCGGTCATCTTTTCAAGAAGCTTGTTCCGCGCCTTGATATCCATATCATGAGCGCCATTGCTCATAATATCGGTCATCAAAATCTTGATATTGACCTCATGGTCAGAAGAATCAACGCCGCCAGAGTTATCAAGGAAGTCCGTATTCACACGCACCCCACGCTCCGCAAGCTCAATCCGCCCGCGCTGCGTAACCCCGAGGTTAGCCCCCTCGCCAATAACCTTCGCCCGAACTTCCGAAGAACTCAGACGAATATAGTCATTCGCCTTGTCGCCCACATCAACATGCGCTTCGCGGGAGGACTTGATATAAGTCCCAATACCGCCAAACCACAGCAAATCCGTGCGAGATTTCAAAAGGGCACGCATAAGATCGTTCGGAGAAACCTTCTCCTTGGAAATATCAAACCGCTTTTGAATCTCCGGCGTCAACGTCAGCATCTTGTCATTACGGCTATAAATGCGCCCACCTTTAGATAAAAGCTTCTCGTTATACTGATCCCACCCGCCGACAATATCAAACAAACGCTGACGCTCCTTGAAGCTGGAAACCGGATCAGGATTAGGATCACAGAAAATATGCAAGTGGTTAAACGCCCCGACCAACTGGATCTTTTCAGAGAGCAACATCCCGTTCCCGAAAACGTCCCCACCCATATCACCAACGCCAACCACATCAAAAACCTGCGTTTGCGTATCGTGATTAAACTGACGGAAATGCGCCTTCACAGACTCCCAGGCCCCGCGCGCAGTAATACCCATTTTCTTGTGGTCATACCCGGCAGACCCGCCCGAAGCGAAGGCATCCCCAAGCCAGAACCCATACTCCGCAGAAAGCCCGTTCGCAATATCCGAGAACGTCGCCGTCCCCTTATCCGCCGCCACAACCAGATACGGGTCATCCCCGTCCCGGCGCACAACGCCCTTGGGCGGAATAACCTTCGTCCCCGACCTGTTGTCAGTAATATCCAGCAAACCGCGAATAAAGGTCTTATAGCAGGCAATCCCCTCTTCCCGGAAAGCAGCCCGGTCCGCAATCGGCGTTTTAACCACAAATCCACCTTTGGACCCCATCGGCACGATCACTGCATTCTTGACCATCTGAGCCTTCATCAGCCCCAGAACTTCAGTGCGGAAGTCTTCATGACGATCCGACCAGCGCAAACCACCACGGGCAATCATATCGCCCCGCAAATGCACAGCCTCAACCCGCGGAGAATAAACAAAAATCTCCCGGAAAGGCTTGGGATCAGGCATCTCGGAAATCTTCTTGCTGTCAAATTTCATAGACAGATAAGGCTTCGCGCTCCCATCATCCAGACGCAAGAAATAGTTGGTCCGAAGCGTCGCCTGAACAAGCGAAACCATCAACCGCAAAATCCTGTCAAAATCAATCGACGTCACAGCCTCGAGCATCTTATCGATATCTGCACTGCACTTCTCAACTTTCTTTGCAGAATCAGCGCCAAGGTCTGGATCGTGATAAGCCTTAAACAAATCCACGATCAAACGGCTGATCTTCGGATTGTCCGTCAAAGCGCGCTCGATATAATTCTGACTGAACGGCGAACGGACCTGCTTGATATAACGCACATACGCCCGCAAAATTGTAATCTCATGCCAGTTCGTCCCCGCGCTCAGCACCAGACGATTCAAACTGTCATTCTCAACTTCGTTATACCAGATTTTGCTAAACGCCTTCTCAAAGGCCAGTTTAACTTCAGGCACCGCAACCGGATCTTTAATCTCGGCAGTCTCCAGCAAAAAGTCATGAATCCAGACAGACTCAGCTTCATCCTTCGGCTTGATCTCAAACGGCAATTCCGCAATCGCCCAAAGCCCCATATTCTCCAAGATAGGAAGAACGTCCGACAACGTAATCGGAGACCCTTTGTGGTAAACCTTAAGCCGTAGCTTCGTATCCACAACATCGTTCGGCCTGTAAAGATCAAGAACAATCCGCCCTGTCTCTATAACCGTCTCAACCTTCTCGATATCAAAAACAGCCTGCCGCGCCCGATAATTCGTGGTGTAGGCCACAGGAAACGCATCGCTATATTTGAGCGTAAGTGTCGTAACCTTATCATCCCCGTTATACGCCTCGGCCAATGCCTGAGACAAACGCTCGCCCCATGTCTGGCCGCATTCACGGAGCAACTCCTCAATCTCCGAAGCCTTGATTCGCGGTGGGTTTTTCTGGCTGATATTGATGATGAACATCACACGTGCAAAAACAGAATCGTCCAGCGTCGTATAAAAATTCGTGCACTTCCCGTTCGTCTCGCGCTCCAAAATCGCTTCCATCTGCTTACGCAGCTTCGTCCCGAAACGATCCCGCGGCACATACACAAGACAGGAAATATAACGCCCAAACGGATCTTTCCGCATAAACAGAGCAATACGCTGACGCTCCTGCAACCGGATAATATTCTTACAAATCTTCAAGAGCTCGGCAGAATCAATCTGAAACAGCTCATCACGCGGATATTTCTCAAGAATATGGCGCAACGCCTTACGATTATGACTGCCGGGAATAAATCCGGACATCCCCATAACCTCTTCAACCTTATTACGCAAATACGGAACATCACTAACACTGCGCGAATAGGTCACAGACGTGAAAAGCCCGATAAAGAGCCGTTCGCCAACCACATGCCCGTGTTCGTCATAAACTTTAACGGCAATACAATCCATTGGCACCCGGCGGTGAACGGTCGAAAGCCTGTTCGTCTTGGAAATAGAAACCGGAGGCAACTGACGGCGAAGCTCTTGCAGATTACGAGGCAAACCTTCCTCGCTCTCGCTGATATAGGCAGGCATAACGTCGTCCTTGAGCAACCCAAGACTAGATCCTTTAACAGTACGACTTTCAAGTCCGCTTTTACCCTCAACAAATTGATACTCACGATACCCCAGCAAGGTAAAATTATTATCATGCAGATAATCCAAAAACGCGCAAAACTCATGGACTTCCGCCGCAGATTGCCCCGTATGAGCCTGTGCCAGATCCTCCGAAGCCCCCTTAAGTTTGGACAACATCTGGGTCCATTGAGAATTTGCAATAAACACATCTTCCAAAACCGTATAAAGACCGGCCTCTAGCTCTTCCATCGCTTGAACAGACAAAGTCTCGTTAATCTGGATATGAATATGGGATTGGCGCAGATGATTCTCTTTCTGAGTATCAGAAATATCACCCAAAGCACTTTTTTTGTCATAATGTGAATAAATAACCGGATGGATCAAAATCCCGATCAGAAGATTCCTGTTGTTAATTTCTGCCGCAACAGAATCAACAAGAAAAGCCATATCGTCGCTAACGATATCAATAACCGTTTTACGACATATCCCATCCTCAATATTCGGACAGTAAATCCGCAGCTTCGGCTTACCCTGCTCACGAATTCGTGCCATCTCCCAATGAGACTGGGCCATATCGGATAAAACGTTAGAGTCAAAAAACTCGAGATCATCCTCTGAAATCTTCTTGCACAAAACATCAAGCATCCGCTTCATCCCGGCCGGACACTTCGGCGGCAAAGCCTTATGAGCCACGTTAAGGAGATCATCAATTTCTTTTTGAGTTCTGGACATAGGAAAAAGCACCGCTATTTGTTGTTTTATGTAACGCGCGCATTCTAGTTTGAAATATTTTCAGGGTCTAGAGTCTTTCAGGAAATATTAGCTGAATTTTGCTGTGCATCGCACAAAGACTTTGCACAAAGCACCATCTTGAATATCATATCCAAAAAAGGAACCAGCCATGACCACGTACGACCTAGACCTCTTTGTTATCGGAGCCGGATCAGGGGGCGTTCGCGCAGCCAGAATAGCGGCTGGACATGGCGCACGAGTCGCAATCGCCGAAAAACAATTCTATGGCGGTACATGCGTGAATGTCGGCTGCGTCCCCAAAAAACTGATGACCTACGCCGGGCGGTATGCAGCCCACATGGAAGACGCCGCCGGATACGGCTGGAATGTTGGCGAGCGTACGCATGACTGGTCAATATTCATTGCCAACAAAAACCGTGAAATAGAGCGCCTCAACGGTATCTATCAGGATCTCCTGAAAAAATCAGGCGTACAGATACATTGGGGCAAAGCGTACATCACCGACCCGCACACCATTGAAATAAACGACCAGACAATCACGACAGAAAAAATCCTGATCGCAACGGGCGGAAAACCCTTTATCCCGGATATACCGGGTGCAAAAGAATACGGCATCACATCAGACGACGTCTTTTACCTCCCCCAAAGACCGGAAATCATCGTCATCAATGGCGCAGGCTATATCGCCCTCGAATTTGCGGGCATCTTCCGCCAGCTTGGCTCGGACGTCCACGTCATATACCGCCGCGACGAAATCCTCAACGAAGGCTTCGACGAAGATGTCAGACCCTTCCTCCACAACGAAATGAGCAAAAAAGGCATTCATTTCCACCCCAAAACCAATATTGAACAAATTGAAAAAGCGGAACACGGCCTGAATGTAAAACTATCCGGCGGCAAATCCATTCACACCCAACAAGCCCTTTTTGCGACCGGAAGAAAGCCAAACAGCGCTGATATCGGCCTCGAAAACCTTGGCATAAAAATAAATAAAAACGGCGCCATCGAAGTAGACCGCGACGACCAGACGAACATCGAATCCATATATGCCGTCGGCGATGTCACCGACCGCATCGCCCTGACGCCCGTCGCACTCGCAGAAGGGCACGCTCTGGTCGATCGGCTCTACGGTCAGAAAAAGCGCTACATTTCCTACGACAACGTCCCAAGCGCCGTTTTTTCAGACCCGAACGTCGCGCAAGTTGGCTTGACTGAGGCGCACGCACGCGCCCAATATGGAGATGCAGTAGACATCTACACCAGCAACTTCCGTGCCATGCAAATGACACTGGCCGGACGCGACGAACGGACATTCATGAAACTGATCGTCCACCGTGATACGGATAAAGTCTTGGGGCTCCATATGGTCGGCACAGAAGCAGGCGAAATCGTTCAAGGCTTCTCAACCGCCCTCATCGCAGGTGCCACAAAAACCGACTTCGACAACACGATCGGCATCCACCCGACAGCCGCCGAAGAATTCGTCACCATGCGCACCAAATCAGCTTAAAAGAATACCCCGCTCCAGTCTGTTCAATGTGTGTGGGGGAGGAAGAACAGACGGAGCGAGATAGCGGCATTCATGTGTGTGTGGGGGAAATGAACCCGCTCAAAGTTTTCTTTATTTTCAAAATTCACCCCAACCTTGCATAAGGGGGGTTGACTTCATCCAATAAGATTATATATTAATCCACAAGATTATCCAGTAACCTTATTGGGATACCTTTTAATCTTATGACAAGTTTCTGTCAACTCTTTTCTTCATTCTGCGTAAGAAAGTTTTTTGAGAGCACGCATAGTGCAACAAAAAAGTATAAAAAGGATTAAATAATGGCGATTACTGGATTTCAAGCCGGAGCCGCACGCTGTTTGTTGGGCAATATCCCCGTCGAAGAAGTCGTAGGCTTCCTCGAAATATCAAAACAGAACTACTACAAATTTGAGCGCGAAAACGCTGGAATCGGTACAAAAACCAAAGAAACCCTGCGCCTTTTCTTCGAAAACCGCGGCGCACAGTTCCACGGAAAATCCGGCGTTGTCGTCCCCGAAGAAAAAATCAGAATTCTTCGCGAAAGCGACGGCTTCCGCCTTTTCATGGACGATGTGTACAACACCGTCAAAATTACAGGCGGCGAAATATGCGTCGCCAACGTCGATGAAAGACACTGGATAAAATGGATGGGGCAAAACCTCTACGATGCCCACGCCGCCCGTATGTCAAAACTCGCCAACTTCAATTTTAAAATTTTAATCCGTGAAACAGACAACTTTTTCATTGCGTCCGAAATAGGCGATTACCGTGGCGTCCCCGAAAAAGACTTCTCTGATCAGTCATTTTACGTCTATGGCAACAAAATGGCCGTCATAAAATTTGCCCCGGACGATGTAGAAATCACAATACACGACGATAAAAGCATCGCCGATGGCATGCGTTACTTCTTCAACCTCATTTGGCCCAACGCAAAGGTGTTATCATGAGCGCACTAAAACGCGAAATAGAACATATTGGCTTCCTGTTCCAACAAGGCGGCATCAGAAAACTATACGAATACGTCTCTGAAAACATCGCCTTCGACCTAAAAAACGGCATTGAAACGTCGATGTGGCTGGAAAAAGGCGACTTCACATCCCACCCCCCCATGTTTGACCATGGCGTCCGCTACCGCGCCAGCCTGACCAGCGAGGTCCTGCAGGCTTTTCAAAAAATCGCAGGACTAATGCCCCAAGCCTCCTTCTTCGATATGGGCTGCGGCAAAGGAAAAGTCCTCTGTTTGGCCGCCAAAACGGGCCTCTTTAGCCACATCACAGGCATCGACTACTACCCCGTCTTCCTGAAAACCGCCGAGCAAAACCTCAAAAACCTGAAACAAACAGGGGTTTCCCTAGTTGAAGCAGACATGACCAAATTCGATGACTTCGCGCCCGACAGCATCATCTACATGTACAACCCCGCCGATCTCGTTGTCATCGACAAAGTTCGCGAAAACCTCGAAAAAACATGCCGGCGTGCAATCGTGATATACAACAAACCCCTCCATGCCGAAGTTTTCAAAGACTGGCGCGTAATCGATTACAAAACATCGCCTGACCTTGATCGCAACACCACAATTTTCGGCTTTAACGTCTAACGCCCTTTTTACGCCGGAGCTTCCTCCGGTGTACCTGCGCAGGCGGCGTATAATCCAACAAGGGTCGCCCCGGCGTAACCGGCCTTTCCGCATGTCGCCCCAGACAAATCATCCGGTCATACATCACCAGCGCCGCCGCCACGCCCACATTCACACAAAATTTCATCGGGATTTTAACAACATGAGCGCAGCGCTCTATCACCGGCGCCGACAAACTCCCCATCTCGGGACCAAAAATATAAGCCGCCCGAATAGGATGGCGAAAACTCGGCAAAGGCACGGCATCCTCGGTAAACTCGACCCCGACCAACTGACAGCGCTCCGGTAAAACCAGTGCCTGCGCGCTGTCATATTGATAATAGGGCATATGGTCAAAAGCATCAGACGTATCAGAAACCTTAAGCGCCTCAATATCAACATCAGGACTTATCGCAAAGAAAAACTCAGCCCCGAAAGAATGAGCACTCCTGACAATCGTCCCGACATTCTGTTCTTTGCTGATCCCTTCAACACCAACGCCGAAATAACCGCGCATCCACCTTCCCTTCTTACTTTTTTAAAACCGCTTCGATCCTGTCCAGCGCTTCCGCCAACCGGGGCCGCGACACAGCAAAACAAAGCCTGATATAACCTTTCGAAACCTGCCCGAACGCCGAGCCCGGAGAAAGCAAAACCCCGGCCTCATCAATCAAACGCTTGGTCAGCGCAATACAGTCCGGCTCCCCGTCAACCTTAAAGAACGCATAGAATGTAGCCTCTGGATACGAAAGATGAATATTCCCCATCTTCGAAAACCGCTCAACCACATAGTCCCGGTTCGACCGCCAGAGATCAAGCTGCTGTTTGAGAAAATCTTCTCCCTGCTCCAAAGCCGCAATCGCCCCATACTGTGTAAAAGTCGGTGGACAAAGTTTGTTGTACAACGCGACATCGCGGATCTTCGGCTCCGCCTCAAGAGGCCCGACAATCCATCCCAGACGCCAGCCCGTCATCGCCCAACTCTTGGAAAAACTGTTCACAACCAGCAGCAAATCGTCTTCCCGCGCCACATCGAGAAAACTCGGCGCCCGAACGCCCTCATAAACCAATCGACCGTAAACCTCATCCGCCAGAACCCAGATCCCGCGCTCCCGCGCAAAATCAAGAATCTGCTTCATCTCTTCACGGCTCGCCGTCCACCCGGTCGGGTTCGAAGGCGTCACAATGAGGATAACTTTTGTTCGCTCATTCACCGCAGAAAACAGTTTATCAACATCAAGTGTCCACTTGTTATCCACATAATCCAGGGCCACTTGCTTGGTCGTCGCCTGCGTCAGCTCAATCGCCCCGATCAGGTTCTTCCAGATCGGCGTAATCGCAACGACCTCATCCCCCTTATCGACAAGCGCCGCCAGAGACAAATGCATCGCCGTAGAACCCGAAGACGTCACAAAAATCCGCTCCGAAGGAACATCAAGCCCATAAATGCGCTCATAATACTCAGACAAAGCCGCTCGCAACTCTTCGCGCCCCAAAACCGGCCCGTAAAACGTGCGTCCATCACGAAGCGCCTGCATCGTCGCCTCACAGATAAAATCAGGCGTCGGGGCATCGCCCTCACCCTGCCCAAGCGTAATAATATTATGCTTCCCTCTCGCATAACGCATCATCTCAGCGCCAGGATTAGCCGTCAGCGCGTGCAAAACCGGGCGGAATTTAAGTTGCTTTCCGCCTTCGTCAACGCGCTCACCGGAATCAGGTTGTTCGTGTTTATTCATGATCTGCAGTTCTTCTTTCAATATAGGTTCCATCGTTTTAATGCTCTTGCGCCCCTGTGAACAAGATAAAATCCTGCCTTGGGCCTTATTTTAAGTTTTTGGGAAGTTCAAACGCGCGGTCTGCGCTATGCGAAAAATCTAGCGGGCGGAACCCGCCGCCGCTGCAGCCAATGCAATCGCCGCCGCAACTCCTGCAGCGTCAACCTTTGTCTCAATCATACGGCTCAAAATCGTCATAAAAAAAGAAAACCACAAAACCCCGCCCCCACGCAAGCGGTTTTTATAATGACACAAGAACAAACAGCATTTTGTTCGACGAAGAACGATAAACGCTCTACCCAGCCTTCAATTCCTGCAAATCCCGATACAATTCCAGACATTCCGGATTCGCAAGCGCCTCAACATTCTTGATTTTGCGCCCGTGGATCACATCCCGCACCGCAAGCTCGGTAATTTTTCCGCTCTTCGTCCGCGGAATATCGCTGATCTGAATAATCTTCGCAGGCACATGACGCGGCGAAGCCCCGTTCCTGATCTTGGTCTTGATCTCCTTGATCAAATTATCATCCAGCTCCCAGCCCTTCTTCAAAATAACAAACAAGATCACACGAACATCGCCGTCCCAGTCCTGCCCGACTGCAATCGATTCCTGCACAGCCTCAACCTGCTCGACCTGCCGGTAAATCTCCGCTGTCCCGATACGAACGCCTCCCGGATTCAGCGTCGCATCGCTGCGCCCGTAAATGATAAACCCGCCATGCGCCGTCTTTTCAACCCAGTCCCCGTGACACCAGATCCCGTCGAACTTCTCAAAATAAGCCCCATGATACCGCGCACCATCCGGATCGTTCCAAAACATCACCGGCATACAGGGAAAAGGACGCGTACAAACCAGTTCACCAGAACCCTGAGGAATACTCTTCCCGTCATCATCAAGCACATCAAGTGACATTCCCAAACCAGCCCCCTGAATCTCACCGCGCCAGACTGGAGAAACCGGGTTCCCCAGCATAAAACACGAAACAATATCCGTCCCCCCGGAAATCGAAGCCAGATGGACATCCGCCTTGATATCACGGTAAACGTAATCAAAACTCTCATGCACCAACGGCGATCCTGTCGACGTCACCGTCCGCAAAGCGCTCAGATCATAAGCTTTCCCCGGCGCAATACCATGCGTTTTCAGCGCATCAATATACTTTGCCGATGTCCCAAACAGACTGCACCCGTGACGACTGGTATAATCCCACAAAACCGACCCATTCGGATAAAACGGCGAACCGTCAAAAAGCAAAAGCGTCGCCCGGCTCGCCAAAGCACTAACCAGCCAGTTCCACATCATCCAGCCGCACGTGGTAAAATAAAAAACCTTGTCCCCCGGCTTGATATCACACTGAAGCTGATGCTCCTTCAAATGCTGGATCAGCGTCCCGCCATGTCCGTGCACAATACATTTCGGTACCCCTGTCGTCCCCGAAGAAAACATAATGAAGAGAGGATGATGAAATGCAACCCGGTTGTACGTGATCTCCTGCGCCGTGTACGCCCCGATAAAATCCTCTGCCCAAACAGCATTCTCAAGCACCTTAATCCCGGAGACGGACCCGGCAAACGGGACGATCACCGTCTTCTTGAGACCCTTCAAAGCAGGCTGTACGTCCCGAACCTTATCAAGACAATCGACAATTTTCCCGTTGTAATAATAACCGTCGACTGCAATCAAAACCGTCGGCTCAATCTGCCCGAACCGGTCTATCAACCCCTGAGCCCCGAAATCCGGTGAAGCCGAAGCCCAGACCGCCCCCAAAGAACTCGCCGCCAACGCCGCAATAATTGTCTCCGGCATATTCGGCATATAAGCCGCCACCCGGTCGCCCTCACCTACCCCAGCGGCAACCAGAGCCTGCTGCCACCGGCTAACCGCGTCATACAAATCCTGACGAGACAAAGTGCACTCTCGCCCCGTCTCATCCCGAAAAACAATCGCAAGGCTGTCATCCGCGCCTTGTAACAAATTCTCCGCATAATTAACCCGCGAATCCGGAAAGAATCGCGCCCCGAACATCCCTTCAGGGCCCTTTTCCAGTATTGTTTGCCCCCTATCGCCAATAATACCGCAAAAATCCCACGCAAAATCCCAAAACGCTTCCGAATGTTCAACAGACCAGCGCCACAAACTCTGATAATCGTCAAAAACCACCCCGGCCTTCGCCCCAAGTGCCTGCATAAAACCGAATAAAACAGTCGATTCAACCTGTTCTTTTGATGGGGACCAAAGCGGTGTATCAGTCATCTTTTCTATCTCTTTTCAAAAAAAAGCCTAAAATGGCGCAAAAAGGACTGCCATTTTCCAATGCCTTGTAACGCGAAGTCAAGACGCAGCGAAGGAATAAACATAAACTCATACAGAGAAATGCGGAGACAACAGAAGAATGAAGCAATTGAACAAAACCTTTCTGGCTCTTTTAGCGCTCTGCACAATCCTGATTTCAGCCGCTCCGGCTCAAGCCCAAACCACCAACGATGGCCCCCACGTCAGCTACAAACTCATCCCGGAGCGTACACAAGTATCGCCCGGCGAAGAACTCCTGATCGGCATACAAAACGATATTGTCCCGCACTGGCATATATACTGGCGCAATCCCGGTGATTCCGGGCTTCCGGTCGAAAATGTCTGGACCCTGCCGGAAGGCTTTGAAATCAGTGACATCAGCTGGCCCGTCCCACAAAAAATATACGAAGGCCCTCTGGCAAATTACGGCTACTTCGACAAAGCTACTTTTCTCCAAACCCTGAAAATCCCGGAAAACCTTCCCGAAGGACCGATTGATCTAAACGTCGAAGTAAAGCTTTTGGTATGCAACGAGATTTGCGTCCCGGAAAAAGGCACACTAACACTGCACCTGAACGATCCCGCGAGCCAAAACGTAGACAATACAGAAGCACTTGCAACAGCAAAACAGTTCCTCCCGGCCAAAGCTATTCCGGCAAAAACCACATTCCACCGCACCAGCAACGGAAATGGAACAGCCACCTTTAACCTGCACTTTGAGCCGGAAGATCTCGGCACATTAAACAAAATCACCCCAGAATCAGCCGAATTCTTCCCGCAGGAATGGGGCATCGTAAACTACCCTGCACACCCGGATGTCAAAATAGAAGATGGCGTCTTAATCCTGCATCACGAAACCAGCGAAGACCGCGATTTCTCTGAAATTACAACGCTGAAAGGCCTGCTGACATACACCGGCGCCGATGGAAAATATCAAGCCATCCAGATCGAAGCCACACCGTCAGGCATAAGTTCCCCCTCATCCGCGCAGGTCGCAAAGCAGGAAGCCCAAACGAAAGATATAAGCCCCGCGACCAACATGACACTGATCGCGGCAATCACAGCAGCCTTGATCGGCGGCCTGATCCTGAACCTCATGCCCTGCGTCTTCCCGGTTCTTTCGATCAAGGCCCTTAGCCTCGTCAAAATGGCCGACAAACACCCTAAAACCGCAAAACGTAGTGGCTTGGCCTACACCGCAGGCGTCATCCTGAGTTTCCTCCTGATCGGCGCAACTCTTCTGATTCTCAAGCAAGCAGGCTCCGCCATAGGCTGGGGCTTCCAACTCCAAAACCCGGTAATCGTCGGCCTGCTCGCCTATCTCCTCTTCGCAATAGGGCTTAACCTGATGAGCTTTTTCGAAATCACATCAAGCTTCGGCAATATCGGCGGAAAACTCGCGTCAAAAGAAAGCCCGGTAGGTGCGTTCTTCACAGGCATTCTAGCGACAATCGTAGCCGCGCCCTGCACTGCCCCCTTCATGGGCGCAGCGCTCGGCTTTGCCATCGTCCAGCCCGCCCCTGCAGCCATGAGCATATTCGCCGCACTCGGCGCAGGTCTGGCGCTACCATATCTTTTGCTCTCCTACGTCCCCGCGCTCAGACACATCCTCCCCAAACCGGGCCCATGGATGCTGCGCTTCAAACAATTCCTCGCCTTCCCGATGTTCGCCTCAGCCATCTGGCTTGTATGGGTCATCAGCCAGCAAGCAGGCGCAGAAGGCATCCTCGTCGTGTTGCTCGGAATGTTAAGCTTCGCCCTCGCCGTCTGGCTAAGCCACCTGAAACCGAAAAAAACATTGTTCAAAATCATAACGCGAGCGCTGATGATCTTGTGTATCATCATCCCCTTCACCACACTCGTATACCTGAAAACCAAGGCGGACGACGTTGCCTGCTCCATAAAAACCTACGATTTCGGAGAAGATTTCTCACAATCCCGCCTCGAAACAGAATTAAAAACAAACAAACCGGTCTTCACAGAAATGACTGCGGCATGGTGCATCACCTGCAAGGTCAATCACGCGATCGCCATCGACACCAAGGCAACACGGGACCTGTTCCATAAAAACAACATAACCTATCTGGTCGGAGACTGGACGAACCAGAACAAAGACATCACGGAATATCTGGAAAAGCACGACCGCAGCGGTGTTCCGCTCTATATTTACTACGCCCCGCCAGATTTATCCACAGGCGCCCGCCCGCCACCAAAAATTTTACCGCAGGTTTTGACACCCTCAATCGTAAAGGATGTCATAGAGGGAAAAACATGATACAAGAAAGTCCCTCACCCCGTGACCTCGAGTCGCGAACGAAAGTCCCTTTGTGTTCAAATTTAAGGAGAACTACCAATGTCTAAAAAACTAGCATACCTCGCATTGGCCTTGGTCTTTGCACCCATCGTACTGGGAATGGCAGCCTTGCCCGTCCTGGCATCCGCTGAAGTCGGAAAACCTGCTCCGGATTTCAAGGCCACTGATATCCACGGCCATGAATTCAAACTCTCTGAGCAAAAAGGCAAAACCGTTGTTCTGGAATGGACAAACAACGAATGCCCGTTTGTAAAAAAACACTACGGAAGCGGCAACATGCAGGCCACCCAGAAACAAGCCACAGATAAAGGCGTCGTATGGGTTTCCATCGTTTCTTCTGCTCCCGGCAAACAAGGAAACGTAACGCCCGAACAAGCCATCGAAATCGAAAAAGAAGTCGGCGCGCATGACACCGCCCGCATTCTCGACGAAAGTGGTGAAATTGGTCACATGTACGGCGCAAAAACAACACCGCACATGTTCGTGATCGACCCTGAAGGCAAACTGGCCTACGCAGGTGCCATCGATGACCAGCCATCACCAGACCCTGAAACCGTAAAAACAGCCACCAACTACGTTCTGGCGGCCGTAAACGATCTCTCCGAAGGCCATGAAGTTGCCACACCGGTAACAACACCCTACGGCTGCGGCGTAAAATACTAGTTCTTCTTTAAAAAGGCCGTTTCATCTCTGAAAACGGCCTTTTTCTTGCCTCATCAAACCGCTTCATACAAAAATCTGTCTTTAACCACGATTTTCATTTATTATGTAACCGTCATTGTTCTATGATCCGCAAATGGCCATTCGAAAAAATACAAAAGCAAAAACCGGACTTTCCGCTTTCTCTTCCCCTCAGGAAGACACCGCCCGCTGCGCAATAACGCCGGATGGACAAATCGTTTATGCCAATGACGCGTTTTATGAGCTGACCGGCATAAAAGAAAATAAAACATCAGAAACAAGTATCTTTGAAATATTACAGTTCGCCGACGAACGCCTGATTTCACTAAAATCACTCGAAAATATCCCGGCGGGCATCCATCAAATCTACCTTCAAAACGGCAAGATAACGGCCTCATTCCGTTTCGACTGGCTCAAAGGCCCAAACCAGTCGCACTACCTCGTCGCCTCCGCCCTGAAAGAAGAAAGCAGCGCCCCGTCCCAAAAAATCCCGGAAAACTTCATCAAAACAGTAGAAAAAGCCAAAAAGAAGGAAAAATCCCGCCCATGGTTAATTTCCGATCTTCAGGACCTCACGGAGTTCTCTGGCATTTCCCATGACATTATGATCGTCACCGACATCCAGGGGAAAATACAGCGCGCAAACGACACCTTTTACAAAAATTTCGGCTTCCTGCCCCAAGACCTCCCATCCCTGACATTCCAGAGCCTCTTCCCGGAAAGCCAGCGCGCGCACGTACGCTCAACAATGCAAACCCTGATTAAGGAATCAAAGCAAAACGAAAACGCCTTCCCCCGCATTGTAGACTTCGAATCCCAGATTATCACCAAAAACGGCCTGTCCCGCTGGGTCGAGTGGCGCCAAAAATATATCGGCGGCCTGATCTACGCCGCAGGCAGAGACATTACCGACATCCGGATGAAACACGACAACTTGCTCATCCGTGAAAAACAGCTATCAGAAGCCGAAGCCATCGCCCACATGGGCCACTGGCGCTGGCCGATCGGCGCTCTGGACATCGCATGGTCCGAAGAACTCTACAATATCTTCGGCGTCCTGCCCGAAACCTTCACGCCAACAATAGAGAATCTCTCCGAATTACTCTCCCCGGAAGATGCCGAGCGCCTCCTGCAAATTTTCCAGCGCGCCACCATCGAGAAAAAAGACTACGACATCGAACTGCGAATCGAGCGCCCGGACGGCCAAACCCGCCACATTCTCTGCGAAGGCCGCTGTGAAAAGGACGCAGAAGGAGATGTAACCGCCCTCTACGGGATCATGCAGGACATGACCGAGCGCCTTCTCTACGAACAGGAACTGCGCACCGCCCGCGACGCCGCCCAACAAGCCTACGCCGCAAAATCACGCTTCCTCGCAAATATGAGCCACGAGCTACGCACCCCGCTCAACGCCATCATCGGTTTCTCCGAAATCATGGAAAAACAAATAATGGGTCCACTCGGCAACGATAAATACCACGAGTACGCCCAAGGAATCCGTGAAAGCGGCAGCCATCTTCTATCCCTGATTGGGGACATCCTTGATATGTCCAAAATCGAAGCCGGAAAATACGAACTCGACTACGAAGAATTCTCCCTCGAAAACGCAATTGAGCGCGCAGAAGCCATGATCCGCAGCCGCGCCGAAAGCGCAGGCGTCACCCTCGACATTCTTGGGAAAATAGAAAAATCCCTCAAAATCGTCGCCGACCGCAGAGCAATCGTACAGATCATCCTCAACCTCCTGTCAAACGCCGTAAAATTCACACCGGAAGGCGGAAACGTACACCTGGAATTTAGCGAGGAAAAAGACAGTGTTTCCCTGACAATCAGCGACACCGGCATCGGCATCCCACGCAATAAGCTGGAAAGCGTCCTGCGCCCCTTCGAGCAAGTCTCTCCGCATGAAACCCGCAGCCACGAAGGAAGCGGCCTCGGCCTGTCCATCACCAAGGAATTGGTCGAACTGCACCATGGAAGCCTCACCCTGTCCTCTCAGGAAGATAAAGGAACAAGGGTTACAATATGGCTTCCCTTAGACACATCGAAAAAACCAAAGAAACGTTAGGACATGATAAAAAATTAAACCTGTTCGCCTAACCCAGCAAACAGATTAACCGCATGTTCCTCGGCTGCAAGACAAGCCTCAAGCCCCTTTCTGAAATCCGGATACTTAAGACGTACACCAAGCTCCGTCTTAATCCGGTCATTACGCAAACGCTTGTTATCCGCATAAAAACTAAGCGTAATTGGCGCCAGATCGGCCTTCTCAAAAGGAATAAGCGGCGGCGGCTCAATCCCAAGCAACTCACAAGCATACGCAATCACCTCATGACTGGGCGCAGACTCATCGTCACAAACATTATAAACCGCGCCCGGATTAGGCTGCGCAATCGACGCCCGCAACACCTGCACAATATCTTCAACATGCACCCGGCTGAACGCATGCCCGGGCTTATCAATCCGCCGCGCCACCCCGGCCCGCACGAAATCAAGCGCACTCCGCCCCGGCCCATAAATCCCGGCCAAACGAAAAACATGGACCGGCAAGCCATAAAGTTTCTGTAATGTAAGCCATTGCTCCTCAGCCTTGGCACGCCGAGAGCCCCGCTTTGTCGTCGGTCTGACCTCTGCGCTCTCATCAACCCAACCGCCTCCACGATCCCCATAAGCCCCGGTCGTTGACAAATACCCGACCCACTGCAAATTCTTGAGCTTCAGAATATCTTCACCATGAATAGTAAATGGTAAATCCCCGTTATCGTCAGGCGGCGTAGAAATCAACAAATGGGTAACATTCCGCAAAATATAAAGCGGATCCGGCAATGGACATTCTTCATCAAAAATATAAGACTGAACCCCTCGCGCGCGCAGGGCCTTTTTCTTATCAGAATCACGCGTGGTACCGGAAATACGCCAGCCACCTTCTTCCATAAGAGCATGCGTCAAATAATCGCAGCTATACCCATGCCCAAAGCAAAAAAGATGTTTCTGATCCGGCTGTTCCAACCCGCTTACCCTTATCGTTGATCAAAATGAAAAAAAGGCACGTACACCCCTGTACTATGCCTTGCCTATCCTTGTGTCCCGGTCCGCTCCATTCTTACCGCAGGCTCAAAACCCGGCACACGTTCAGACAAAAGAGGCTCAAAAGATGGTCTGCTTTTGACCATCTCATACCAGCGCCATGCAGCCTCATGCTGCTCCCAGGGCACATCGCCCACATAATCAACAGCCGACAAATGCGCAGCCGCTGTAATATCCGCAAGTGAAAACGCCTCACCCGCAAGCCATGGACGCCGCTCGGTTAAAAAACCAATATAATCAAGATGATAATGAATATTCGCACGCCCGGCCCGTATACTCGGCCCATGAGGCTCACCAAGTTTCAGGAAAACCTTCATCAAGCGCTCTTGCACAAGATTATCGGTCACTTCCTTATTAAACTTCCGATCAAACCAGTTAACCAGACGCCGCGTCTCCGCGCGCTGGGCAGGATCATGACCGATCAACGGAACATCCGTATAAACCTCATCCAGATATTCGCAAATCACTTGGGAGTTAGAGAGAATAACACCATCCTCCTCAACCAGAACCGGCACATCGCCCGCCGGGTTCATCGCAAGGAAATCCGTCCGCCGCTCCCATATTTTTTCCAAAGTAAGCTGAAAAGCAAGATCCTTTTCAGCCAGAACAATCCGGACTTTACGTGAAAAAGGCTGAAGCCAGAAATGGTACAAATTTCTCATAAGGTAACACTCTAAAGCAAGGCGCAAAATATTCAACGCCCAAAGCGTAAAATGAGAAATAAAATTCCTGAAAAGCTAAAATTTATAGAAAGATCAGAGCTTATGCGCCCGAAGATTGATCCTCAAATCAACCATCGGCGCAACCGTCTTGCCATCTGCCCACTCACCCATACCAACACCAAAGGCCAAACGATCAATAGTAGCGCTACCGGCCATATTAACGACATTTCCGCCATCCTCAAATGAAAGCGTAAAAGGTAAATCAAGAGGGACGGTAGTATCCCGAATCGTCAAATTGCCATGAGCAACATATTGGTCATCGGCCATTTTTTCAAAAGAGCTAGTCTCAAAAACGGCAGAAGGATACTGAGCAACATCAAACCACTCAGAAGATTTTGCCTGAACATCACGCTCCTCGCTCCCCGTCATAAGGGACACAATATCAACAGTAACAAGAACTCTGCTCTGTTCAAGTTTCTCGGGATCAAAAGCGATCTGCGCTGAAAATCTGTTAAAAGCCCCGTTAAAACCCTGCCCGGATTGTATCGCCGTAAACTCAAGAGTACTAGCCTGAGGCACGACAACCCACCGTGAAACATCCGAAGGCGCAAAATCATCATGATCAGATGTTGGCGTAACCGCGGCAGCATGATCAACCTGCGCAGCCACAGGAGGCGGCCCATCATGTTCCTCATCCTCATTCAGCTCATGCCAGGCATACCCCCCGGCAGCCACCAGCCACAGAGCCCCAAACACAGCAACAACCAGCAAACCACCAACAAGACCGCGCGTCCCGCTCATACGCTCAAGCGTAATATCACGATCGATCACATGATGCTTCGCCGCCCCGGCCAAATGCAAGGCAACAACACCAAGCAAACCCATCGCCACAGCCCCGTGAATGAACATGCTGGTATGGAGCAAATCTCTATTCTTCGCGACAATATGCGGCATATCAAACAGACCAAAGAAACTGTAAGGAAAATCCCCGGCAGACGACATGATCCAACCCGAAAAGGGCATAGCGAAAAGCGCAAGATACAAAAACGCATGCGCCGCATGAGCCAAACCCTTTTCCCAAGGCTTATGGGTAGCCAACGATTTGGGCGCCGGTGAATACAAACGCCACAACACACGCAAAACAACAAGCCCCAGAACCACAGTCCCAAAAGACTTATGAAGCAAAACAATCTGAATTTTCGTAGGACTGGGCTCCATCCCGGACATAAAATACCCCATCGCCAGAAGCGATATCACCAGAAGTGCCATAATCCAGTGAAAAGAACGGGCAACCAAACCATAATGATCTTTATTATTGAGAATTTCCATTTCGGTTGCCCGCCTTTCTGATTACTGGTTATTACCCGCCGCATCCGCTGCAGCCGGTTCATCACGAATACCTTCAACACCAATCATAAGATTGACGTCATCCCCGATCATCGGCAAACCGTAATTCATCCCGAAATCAGAGCGTTTAAGTGTCGCCGTAGCTGAAAAACCGCTGACATATTTGTCACCGAACGGGTGCTTGCCGGACTTGTTATGCTTCACATGCAACGTAACAGGCTTCGTCACACCAAGCAGCGTAAGATCGCCTGTAATATCGGCCGTATCATCGCCGGTGACCTTAACCTCTGTACTTTTAAAGGTCATGTCCGGATATTTCTCAACATCAAAGAAATCGGCACTCTTCAAATGCTCATTCCACTTCTCGCTATCCATCTGAAGACTATCCGTCGGGATTGTAATTTCAACACTGGACTTGGAAGGATCGGTTGTATCAAAAGTAAAGCCGCCCTGATAATCGGTAAACTTCCCTTGAGACATCGAAAAACCAAGGTGACTGACAAAAAACAAAATCTGTGTATGCGGGTTATCGAAGGTATAATGCTCAACCTCCGCCCACGCGGGCTGCGCAAAGGCTCCGGTCAAAAGGACGCTGGTCGCCAACAAAAACTTTTTCATGATGATCTCTCCTGCTCAGAACAAGGGTTGTACGATAGAGTATTCCCCTTCCCTTCGCTTGACAATCAACAAAAGTTTCAAAAAATGACGACAAGCAAGCGACAAAGCCTGAACAGCTTAAGGAAAAAACTGTTGATAAAGTGAAGCCGCCCCGTAAGCCGTCGACCCGGCGATCACCCAGTTCAAAAGCCCGTACTTCCACTTGATATACGGATCCTCAAGCAAATCCTTCTTCGGCACATTCCGAAGCAGAAAAAACAGTAGCATCTGACCGAAAACAAACCCTGCGATCAAACCGAATCCACCCGCAACATAGACCATTGCCTTTGCCTCCTGATTAGCGTATGTCCTCTCCATACGGAGCGCTCAAATGACCCTCTACCATATCATTCTTTTAGCCGTCATACAGGGATTAACGGAATTTCTTCCCGTCAGCTCCAGCGGCCATCTCGTCCTCGTCCACGCCTTCACCGAAGATAGCGGCCTGAAAGGCATATGGAACGAACAAAACCTCGTCATGGACGTCGCCGTACACATTGGAACGCTTCTCGCCGTTCTCCTGTACTTCCGCAAAGACGTTTTTTCGATGATCTTTGGCCTGAAAGACCTTGCAACAGGAAACCTGCAAACCAAAGGCGCAAAACTAGGCCTCTTCGTCGTCGGAGGCTCTATCCCGGTCATCATCGCAGGCCTGATCCTAAGCATCCTCGAACCCGACTGGCTCCGCTCCCTGTACGTCATGGCCACAGCGACAATCTTTTTTGGAATTATCCTGTGGTGGGCAGATGCCAAAGGCCCGGAAACCCGGTCCCTCGAAGATATGAAATGGAAAGACGTACTCTGGATTGGCCTTGCACAAATTCTTGCTCTCATCCCCGGCACCAGCCGTTCCGGCATCACGATGACAGCAGGTCGCTTCCTCGGCTTCAGCCGCACCGAAAGCGCGCACTATTCCCTGCTCCTCGCCATGGTCGCCATCAGCGGTGCCGGCGCTTTAACGAGCCTTGACCTGATCAAAAGCGAAGATGCCCTTTTAACGCAAGATGCGCTGATCGGAATAGCATTATCCTTCATCACCAGCCTGGCGTCCATCGCCGTCATGATGAAATTCCTTGAAAAATGTACGTTTAAAGTCTTCGCCATCTACCGTGTAGCGCTTGGTATTGCCCTGTTTGGCATAATCTATAGTGGCGTTCTCGCCTGATACCTTGTAAAAATAACCCGCGTTTCACCGTACGCTTTTTCATTTTCAACAACATAAGCCTCTGGCAAAGCACCGGAAAAACCTTTCTCAACCTCACAAACCACCCAGGCCCCGTCCACCAGCCACCCGCCGGCATCCAGAGCCTTCAACCCGGCCCCGACAAGCCCCTTCGCATACGGCGGATCTAGAAACACCAGATCAGCAGGCATAATATCCGAAGACCGTGCCCCAATCTTCGCCGTATCCTTAAGCAAAAATCGCGCAGACCAATCAGCACCGAGAGTCTCGGCATTCCTCTGGCACAGATCAAGAGATTCCCGCGCCTTGTCTACAAACGTACACTCAGCAGCCCCCTGCGACAAAGCCTCCAGCCCCAGCGCCCCGCTCCCGCAGAACGCATCCAGCACCTGCGCACCCTCAACCGCCCCCCGGCTTCGCAGCGCATTAAACATCGCCCCGCGCACCTTATCGCTCGTCGGCCTGATATCCCGGCCCTTCGGAGCTTCCAGTCTGCGCCCGCCATAGACCCCGGCAACAATCCTCATGCCCCGGCATCCTTCTGGCGAAAATACCCTTCCACCTGCGCACGCATCACTTTCTCTTCAATTTCCTTGGCCCCGCCGCGTGGCAACTTCCCCAAAGAAAAAGGCCCGTAATCCGTACGAATAAGGCGCGTCACCTGCAAGCCCAAAGCCTCCATCACTCGCCGTACCTCTCGGTTTTTCCCTTCCCGCAAAGTCAAACTGATCCAGCTATTTGCCCCGGAATCCTCCGTACGTGCCTCCAAAGTCGCCTCAATCGACTTATACCGAACCCCTTCAATCGTAATTCCCTTCTTCAAGGACTCAAGCCGCCCCGAATCAACCCGCCCATGAACACGAACCCTGTAACGCCGCCTCCATCCCGTCGCCGGCAGCTCCAGATAACGTGCCAAACCCCCGTCGTTCGTCAAAAGCAACAACCCTTCCGTATTCAAATCCAGACGCCCCACACTCACCACACGCGGCAATTCCTTGGGCAAAGCATCAAACACCGTCTCACGCCCCCGCTCATCCTTGTGCGTCGTCACCAGCCCCGGCGGCTTGTGATACAGAAACAAACGCGTACCTTCCGCCTGAGCCACAATTTTCCCGTCCACCTGCACTTTATCCGAAGACAAAACATTCAAAGCCGGAGAATCGATAGCCTTCCCATTCACCCGAACACGCCCGGCCAAAATCAATTTCTCCGCCTCCCGGCGCGAACAAACGCCCGCCCGCGCAAGAACCTTTGCAATACGCTCACCTTTATGCTCTTCTGATGCCATGGAAAACACCCCTTTCACTCCTGCAGACCTTACCTTCATGGCCGCCGCGATGGAAGAGGCAAAACGCGCGTACGCCCGTGACGAAGTCCCCATCGGCGCCGTTCTGGTCGATCCGGCCACAGGCAAAATAGCCGCCCGCGCAGGAAATGAAACCATCGCCCGCCATGACCCGACCGCTCACGCCGAAATCCTCGTGATCCGTGAAGTCTGCGAACAACAATCCGCCCAGCGCA
The DNA here is from genome assembly GCA_020445145.1 of Alphaproteobacteria bacterium. Taxonomy (GTDB): domain Bacteria; phylum Pseudomonadota; class Alphaproteobacteria; order Micavibrionales; family Micavibrionaceae; genus JAGRHC01. The sequence goes on along the minus strand of JAGRHC010000030.1, from coordinate 566 downwards.
TCCCCGGCTACGACCTGTACGTCACCCTCGAACCCTGCGCCATGTGCGCCGCAGCCATCAGCTTCGCCAGAATCCGCCGTGTCATCTTCGCCGCCTGCGACCCCAAAGGCGGTGCCATCCTCCACGGCCCCAAATTCTTCGAACAACCCACCTGCCACCACCGCGCACAAATCCTCCCCGGCCCCCGCGCCGAAGACGCCAGCCAGATCCTAAAAGACTTCTTCAAACAAAAACGCATAAAAGAATAAGAAAAAAAATATAAAACAAAATGTTAAGCGGAAAAAGCGTACATAATTACACAAACGAAACCGCAACGCCGCCAGTTTGAAACGATAGAAGCTCCAGAGCAAACAGCGTTTTAGTGTGGCCAGAAAGACGAGGCGAAGCGTACAAAAGTACGCGAGCAGAAGTCTGACGCCGCCACAATGAAACGATGGAAGCTCTGCTCTAGGGTTCATACTCACAGCTTTTATAAAGTCAGCGAAAACAATGGTTTTCGAGAACCGGAACGGAATATACACCAAAGTATTTGAGTACCGGAAGCGCAGAAAACCATTGTTTGCAGG
>JAGRHC010000029.1 GCA_020445145.1 Alphaproteobacteria bacterium | reverse complement strand
CAGCGTGAGTTGATCATCGGCGACCGTCAAACCGGTAAGACCGCCGTTGCCGTTGATGCAATCATTAACCAAAAAAGCGTAAACGCTTCTGAAAACGACAAAGATCACCTTTACTGTATCTACGTTTCCATCGGCCAGAAACGCTCAACCGTTGCCCAGCTCGTAAAAGAACTCGAAGAACAAGGCGCCATGGAATACTCCATCGTCGTCGCGGCAACCGCGTCCGACCCGGCACCGCTCCAGTTCCTCGCACCTTACTGTGGCGCGGCTATGGGGGAATGGTTCCGTGACAACGGCCTGCACGCCCTCGCAATTTACGACGACTTGTCTAAACAGGCCGTTGCGTATCGCCAGATGTCCCTCCTGCTCCGCCGTCCACCAGGTCGCGAAGCTTATCCTGGGGACGTTTTCTACATCCACTCCCGCCTGCTCGAGCGCGCGGCAAAGATGTCCGATGAAAATGGCGGCGGCTCACTGACCGCGCTGCCAATCATCGAAACGCAGGCCGGCGATATTTCCGCATACATCCCGACCAACGTGATCTCGANNTCGATCACCGACGGCCAGATCTTCCTTGAAACAGGCCTGTTCTTCAAAGGGATCCGTCCGGCGATTGACGTCGGTGCCTCCGTGTCCCGCGTTGGCTCCGCCGCACAGATCAAGGCAATGAAACAGGTTGCAGGCTCGATCAAGCTTGAGCTCGCGCAGTACCGTGAAATGGAAGCGTTCGCACAGTTCGCCTCCGACCTCGACGCCTCAACCCAGAAACTTCTGGCACGCGGCGCACGTCTAACCCGCCTCCTGAAACAGCCGCAATATTCTCCACTGGCTGTCGAAGAGCAGGTCGCCGTGATCTTCGCAGGAACACGTGGCTACCTCGACACCATCGCCCTCGACGACGTTGAAGAATTCGAGCAACGCCTGCTCGAACACCTCCGCGGCTCAGGCGATAAAATCCTCGGTAATATTCGCGAAGAAAAGAAAATCACCGAAGAAACCGAAGAAGCCCTGAGAAGTCTGCTCGCAGATTTCGTCAAAGGTTTCGCAGGAACCAAAGCAGCCGCGTGATAACAAGGCAGAGTGACGCATACCCCCGTCACTCCCAACGCAAACTGACAGGAATAAAATGCCAAGTTTGAGAGACTACCGCGACCGGATCAAATCGGTCAAATCGACAAGAAAGATCACCTCCGCCATGAAAATGGTGGCGGCAAGCAAACTCCGCCGCGCGCAGGAGCAGGCCGAAGCCAGCCAGCCCTACGCTCAAGTCATGGCCGAGATGCTGGAACGCGTCGCGAAAAACGTCATCATCAATGCAGGCAGCCCAAAACTCCTGACGGGTACAGGCTCTGACAAAAAACACCTTCTGGTCGTTGTCACCGCCGATCGCGGCCTTTGCGGAGGCTTCAACGCCTACATCGCCAAAGAAACCAGAAACCAGATCAAGGCACTCCAGGCCCAAGGCAAGGAGGTCAGCATTGTCTGCGTTGGTCGTAAAGGCTATGACGCTCTCGTTCGTGAATACCGCCCGCTGATCGTAAAACATTTCCGTGAAATGACTGGCCGCAACCGCGTAGAATATTCTCATGCCGACAAGATCACCCACTACATCCTCGAAGCCTATGAAAACGGCGAATTCGACATTTGCAGCCTGATCTACAACGAATTCAAATCTGTCCTGGTCCAAAAGCCAATTGCAAGCCAGTTGATCCCGTTCAAACTCCCGGAAGTACACGCCACCGAGCAAAAACCGGAAGCTGAAGAAAAATCAAAAAACAAAGCGCCGTCTCCGTACGACTTCGAGCCCGGCGAAGAAGAAATCCTGAGCAAAATCCTGCCGCACAATCTCGGCGTCCAGATCTACCGCGCCCTGCTCGACAGCGCCGCCGGTGAACAGGCCGCCCGGATGACAGCCATGGACAACGCCACCCGCAACGCCGGCGACATGATTTCCGGCCTGACCCTGCAATACAACCGCGCCCGTCAAGCCTACATCACCAAGGAGCTGATCGAGATCATCTCCGGGGCCGAAGCACTATAAAAGGAATAAGAAATGTCTAACAAAGAAAAATTTACACCTGATGATGACGGCGGATACGACTTCAACAAGCAGGCATCCGGCACACCGGCTAACACAAAACCGGGAACAGGCTGGGTAAAAATGCCACCAGGCAAATTCGCATCCAACATGGATGGCGTCGATGGCGGTACCCCGGCCCCGGAACCCGAAGTATAAAATTGATTTTAAAAAGTTTCTTGAAAAGAAAGAGGAAGTAAAAACATGGCAAAAGCAAAAGACACAGGCGCAAAAGGTAAGATCCTTCAGGTCATGGGCGCGGTCGTTGACGTCCAGTTCGAGGAAGGCAATGTTCCCCCGATCCTGAATGCGCTGCACACCGAAAACAACGGCCAGCTTCTGGTCCTCGAAGTCGCCCAGCACCTTGGCGAAAACGCCGTGCGCACAATCGCCATGGACATGACCGACGGCCTCGTCCGCGGCGCAGAAGTAGCAGACACTGGAAACCCGATCAAAGTCCCGGTTGGACCGGAAGTCTTAGGGCGCATCCTTGACGTCGTCGGAAATGTTATTGACGAGGGCCCGGCTGTTAAAACCAAACAAACCTGGCCGATCCACCGCCCGGCACCAAGCTTCGCCGATCAGGCAACTGAAACCGAGCAGCTTGTCACCGGGATCAAAGTCATCGACCTTCTCTGCCCTTACGCAAAAGGCGGAAAAATCGGCCTCTTCGGTGGCGCCGGCGTGGGCAAAACCGTGACAATTCAGGAACTGATCAACAACATCGCAAAAGGTCACGGCGGCGTGTCCGTCTTCGGCGGCGTTGGCGAGCGGACCCGCGAAGGGAACGACCTCTACCACGAAATGATGGAATCCGGCGTCATCAAAGAACATGACTCCAAAAATTCAAAAGTGGCTCTCGTCTACGGTCAGATGAACGAGCCACCGGGAGCACGTGCCCGTGTTGCGCTGTCCGCACTGACCATGGCGGAATATTTCCGCGACGAAGAAGGCCAGGACGTTCTGTTCTTCCTCGACAACATCTTCCGTTTCACACAGGCCGGTTCCGAAGTGTCCGCGCTTCTGGGCCGTATCCCGTCTGCTGTGGGTTACCAACCAACACTGGCCACTGAAATGGGCGCGATGCAAGAACGCATCACCTCAACCAACAAAGGGTCCATCACCTCCGTTCAGGCCGTTTACGTCCCTGCCGACGACTTGACCGACCCTGCGCCGGCAACCACCTTTGCGCACCTTGACGCAACAACCGTTCTGTCCCGTCAGATCGCGGAACAAGGGATTTACCCTGCCGTTGACCCGCTGGACTCAACATCACGTATTCTTGACCCACGCGTCATCGGTCAGGAACACTACGACGTTGCTAACCGCGTACAACAAACGCTCCAGAGCTACAAAAACCTTCAAGACATCATTGCCATCCTCGGGATGGACGAACTGTCCGAAGATGACAAGCTGGTCGTTTCCCGTGCACGGAAAATTCAGCGCTTCCTGTCACAACCGTTCCACGTTGCGGAAGTCTTCACCGGCACCCCGGGTATTTTCGTCCAGCTTGAAGACACCATCGCAGGCTTCAAAGCAATCGTCGACGGCGAATACGACCACCTGCCAGAGGCTGCCTTCTACATGACCGGCACCATCCAGCAAGCCGTCGAAAAAGCCAACAAAATGGCACAGGAAGCGGCATAAATGAACAAACGCCTGACCGACGCAGAAATTTTAATAGCATTCGAGGAATCGACAGCTGGTGAATTGATACGTGAAGAAGGCGTAGGGTATAAAATCGTTCCAACGAAAGAAGGCCCGGTTGCAGTTGTATCGGCAAATCAAAAATTTGTGGAATCTCTGCCATCCGGACCGTTCCCGATGATTAGTCATGAACAGACACTGGAAGCATAGCAATGAGCAAAAAATTCGCATTTGATCTGGTCTCCCCCGAAGCTCGTCTCGTCTCCGAGCGCGTTTCCATGGCGGTCATTCCCGGCGACGAGGGTGAGTTCGGCGTCATGGCCGGCCATGCATCACTTGTTGCCTCGCTGAAAACCGGCGTTGTAAAGCTCTACACGGACGAAGGCAAAAAGCCGAAATCCATCTTCATCACCGGCGGCTTCGCCGACATCGGCACCGACCACTGCACCATCCTTGCCGAAGAAGCGGTCAACGTCAAAGATCTGAGCAAAAAAACACTGGAGCAAACCCTGAAAGATCTCAACGAAGATCTCGGGATCGCTGAAGAAGCCGCTGACAAAAAGCGCATCAACGCCAAAATCCTCGACACGCAAATGCGCCTCGACGCGATTGCTGCGGCAGCCTAAGAAACAAAAATCCGAAACAAAGACCTAAGAAGGCGTCTCCTCAGACGCCTTTTCTACCTCTGATGAAGCATCATCCGCCGTAGAACCTTGATCGCCCTGACGCTTCTTTTTCCATTTCTTGTAATAATACCGCGCCGGAAAATAGGCCACCAGCAACACCAGCGAAATCACCCCCGCCACGGGGCCAAGCAACGTCCAGATCAACGCAACCCCAAGCCCCGGACCTATATACGCCTGCGCCGGCGCAGCCATAAACACAAAAACACCGGCCAATAAAAACAAAACGACAGGCCTAAAATTCATCTCAAATCCCCTCACTTCAAATCAAACGCAATATAATCCATCGGAATGCGCGCGGCGCTCGTAATGGTCGCCACCCGCTTCGTCCCGTCAATCAACTTGTAAAGCGGTGTATTATAAGCCCAGACAGTCTCCCCCCGCTCATTCACCTCAAACATCTGCCCCTTTTCGGCATACACAATAAAGACATTCCCGTTAGACAGTTGCTGATCCTGACCCCAGAATTTCGAATGCATCTGCCCGCCTTGCGCGTCCAGATCATGCTGCCAGACAGCCTCTTGCGTATCAGGCTTGAACGCAAGAACGCGCGTATAATCGTCTCCGTGAACATCCCCGCGATTATCAAACACCATAAAATTCCCGTCCGCCCGCAGCTCAATATCATGCTGATGACGTGTCGGCATCCCGGCCGCATAAACCACTTTCTTTTCCGCCGGATCAACCACAGCAAACGCATCAATATTCCGTATCGACAGCAAAAGATACCCTTTCTTCAACCAAGACACCTCTGGATGATCGTCAAGGATATACCGAACCGAATTTGTATGCGTCGGATCACCCTTCCCATCATCGACAATCCGCTTCAGCAAAGCTGCATAATCCGACTGCCCCAGAGCATCCAGAAGAGAAAACCGGTCAATCTCCTGCCCATCGGGATCCAGATGAACAATGTTATCCTCCAGAAACGGTAAGAAAATCTCATCGACCTTTTCCGGCTTATCCTCTCGGATTTCATGCTCGATCACATAAATCGAGCCATCCGGTGCCACGTCAAAATCATTATTCACATAACCTGTATACTTCCACAAAACCTGAGAATCCTTATCCAGCTTCACAAGCCCCATCCCCCAGGGCGTAACCCCTCCGGCAGACACCATCAACAAAAGATCGCCATTCGGATAAAGATGAAAATCCCGCAGATAAAAATAAGAATCATCCAGCGGAAACAAAGAGTTAACCTGCGCCGCATCCGGCCAGATTTTGTTAAAACTCAACGACCACTGATGAAGCGTTTCCCCATCCTCGTTCAGCAACCGCGCCGTCGTATCATTCGTACTCACATAAAGCGTATAACGACTTTCATATTCCCCCGGCTTCTTCAAAAACATCCCGGTCTTTTCCGGCACATCCGCGACCCACCGCGAGTCATTGCTATACTCTTCTATACTTAAAAGCTCTCCTACCGCCTTCGCTGCGACAACCGGCGGCATCACAATCCGGTATGGAAAAATCTCAAGTGCATAAGAAATCGCTCCGTAGAAGACAAGCAAACACCCGCCCAGAACGCAAATAGCAACCTTAATTTCCCGATCCTTCATACCAGCCCCGAAATTGCCCTTTTATAAAAAAACCAAACCTGCCAAGATAAGCGGCGCACGAAAGTGAAACACATTTTAAAGGCCAGAGAAAGGAAATATTCGCCCATGAGCCAAGTCCCCCTCTACCTTGATCTACTGGCCGCCCCTCTGGATAAACACAAAGATTTCCTGATCCGCTTCGGCAACCTTGAAAGCAAACTCCTGACCTACGACATCGAAGACATCAAAATCGAAAAACCCGTCTTCATCTCTGGCCTCGCCCGCTCCGGCAGCACCATCCTCGTCGAAATCCTCGCCTCGCATCCAGACGTCAGCTCGCACCAGTACCGCGACTACCCGTACCTCCATGTACATTACTTCTGGAACATCGTCCGCATGTTCGTCCCCTCAACAGACAAAAAAGTCGAACGCGCCCACAAAGACCGCCTGATGATCAACGCCGGAAGCCCCGAAGCCCTCGAAGAAATGCTCTGGACCTCCTTCTTCAAAGACCTGCACACCCCGGAGCAAAACGCAGTCCTGAGCGAAAACACCCAAAACAAGGATTTCGAGAATTTCTACAAAGACAACATCCGCAAAAACCTTTACTTACGCAAACGAAAGCGCTTCGCCTGCAAAAATAACTACAACCTGACCCGCATCAAATACCTGAAAAAACTCTTCCCGGACGCCCGGTTCATCATACCCGTGCGCCTCCCCGAAGAACACATCGCCTCGCTGGTCAAACAAAACAAACTCTTCCGCGACGCCCAAAAAGATGACGAGCGCAGCAAACGCTATACAAAGCGCCTCGAACACTACGAATTCGGCTACGACTTCCGCCCCCTCAACACCGGAAACCCCGAAGAAATCGCCACCATCCAGTCCCTCTGGGAAAAGGAAGAATACACCCTCGCCTACGCTCACTACTGGAACGCCCTGCACCTCTACATCGCCGACATTCTAAAAGACCCCGAACTGCAAGGCAGCGTCAAACTCGTACGCTACGACGATTTCTGCAATACCCCGGCCAAAACCATCGAAGACATCACGACCTTCTGCGCCCTTACCCCAAAAAGCGAAGACTGGATTCAAAACTGGGCAAAAGACATATCGGCCCCCACCTACTACAAACCCGACTTCCCCGAAGACATCCGCGCCCAGATCAAAGAAATCACCGCCCCGGCCCAAAACCTTTTGTGGAAAGATAAATAGAGCAAACAGCACCATCCCGAGTGAAACGATGAAAGCTCTACAAAAAGCTTTGCGGGTCGATATCCACCGCCACCCGTACGGTCGAAGGCACCTTCACCCCGGCAATCCATCCGGCCACAACCTTTTGCAAATGGATCCTCTTATCCGCCCGCACCAGCAACCGATACCTATATTTCCCCCGCAGCCGCGCCAGTGGCGCCGGCGCAGGCCCCAAAGTCTGGATCCGGTGCCCCTTGTCATTCGCCCCCTGCGGCGAGCACCGCCCGAGCGCCTTGGCCACCTCCTGCACAACAGTCTCCTCGCGCCCCGAAACAATCACCGCGCATAAACGGCTAAACGGCGGCATCCCGGCCGCTTCCCGCTCCGACGCTTCAACATTCAAAAAATCGTCACGCCCCGCAGCTCCAGCCAAAGCCTGCATCACTGGATGATCCGGCATCCAGCTCTGGATCATCACCCGCCCGGCTTTCTCCGCCCGCCCGGCGCGCCCCGAAACCTGATGCAACAACTGATACGTCCGCTCCGCCGCCCGCAAATCGCCGCCCTGCAAACCCAGATCAGCATCCACCACCCCGACAAACGTCAAATCCGGAAAATGGTGCCCCTTGGCAATAATCTGCGTGCCAACAATAATATCGACCTCATGCGCCGCAATCTTCTCCAGCATGTCCTTAAGCTGCGCATTATTCTCCGCCATATCGCTGGCCAGAATAACCGTCCGCGCCTGCGGAAACGCAGCGCTGATCTCTTCAAACACCCGCTCCACCCCCGGCCCGCAAGCCGTCAGCGTATCCGCCTCGCCGCAAGACGGACAAGCCTTCGGCACAACCTCGTGAAACCCGCAATGATGACAATGCAGCCGCCCCGTCTTCCGGTGCTCCACCAGCCACGCCGTACAGCGCGGACATTCAAACCGGTGCCCGCAAGCCCGGCACAGCGTCAGCGGCGCATACCCCCGCCGGTTCAAAAAGAGCAGCGCCTGCCCGCCCCCCTCCAGAGCCTCATGCACCCCCTCCAAAACCGCCCGCGCCAGAAAATTCCCACGCTCCGGCTTATCGAGGCGCATATCCACCAATTCAACATCCGGCAACCGCGCCCCGCCGTAACGGTCAGGAAGATGCAAATGCCGATACCGCCCCTCCCACACATTCTGCATCGTCTCCAGCGAAGGCGTCGCCGAAACCAGAACCACAGGAATCTTCCCCAGCGATGCCCGCACCACCGCCATATCCCGCGCGTGATAAATCACCCCGTCTTCCTGCTTGTAGGCAGGATCATGCTCCTCATCGACGATGATCAACCCCAGATCCGCATAAGGCAGCAACAACGCCGAGCGCGCCCCGACCACCACCCGTGTCTCCCCGGTCGCTACCCCGCGCCAGGTACTACGCCGCTGCGCCGGAGTTAAATTCGAATGCCACAAAGCCGGCGCACACCCAAACCGCGCCTGAAACCGCGCCAGAAAAGCATTCGACAGCGCAATCTCCGGCAAAAGCAAAAGCACCTGCCGCCCCGCAGCCAAAGCCTCCGCCACACCTTCAAAATAAACTTCCGTCTTCCCGGCCCCCGTCACCCCGTCCAGCAAGCTCGCCCGAAACGCACCGCTCCGCACATCTTCACATAGAATATCGGCAACCCCGCGCTGCTCCGGCGAAAGGACAGCCCCGTCCCGCTTAAAATCCGGAAACCGGCAAGGCGCACTGGTCCGAAGTTCAACCGTCTCCAGAATACCTTTCCGCACCAGCCCCTTGACCACCGCCGCAGACACTGCGGCATCTTGCGCAATTTCCGCCGCCCGCCGCACCTGCCCGTCCTGCATCAGGTCCGCCACCTTCCGCTGCGCCTCGCTCAGCTTAATCAACCGCGGCGCACCGCAAAAACGATAACCCGTCTGCGCCTTCCCCTCCTCCAGCGCCCCCGGCACACTCAAAGCCATCTTCAAAACCGCCCCGCGCGCACCCAAAGTATACCCCGCCAACCAGTCGATAAAATCCCGCTGGACCTTGGGCATCGGCGGCAAATCATACTGAAACACCGCGCTCTTTACCTTACTGGACGCCACATCCCCCGCAGCCTCCCCCCAGACCACACCCGGTATCTCTCGATTTCCCAAAGGAACACAAACATAATCCCCCGGCCCGAAATCCTCCCCCTCCGGCACAGCATAATCATACGCCTTGTCCACCGGATACGGCACCAACACACCAACCCGCTGCGCTGTATTTTCAACAGCGGCAGGATCGTCCAAAAACGAAGTCTGCGCAGAATCTTTTGACATAGCCTCACTATAACCGATAGGATGCGCCCTCAAAAGAACAAGAGTAATCGAACATGCCAGATAATTATCTTTTAGATCGACTAGATGCGTACACAACACGCGTGCCGGATAATTTCCACACCGCCTGGTAGAATACAACACCAGATACGCCGGAGGTGATCACGGCGCCCACCTACCCCACCACCAAAGAAGATCCTTACGGCATGGAAAATTCCGGCACTGATCTTGGGATTTAGAAAAATAACAAACTTAAGTTGTTTTTTACCCCCGAATTATAAAATAATGCAGGAAAATAAAGATAGCGACCAACGCTGATAATTTTGAAAAGTTGAAATGGTAATGGCACTCAATTGGCGTAACTTATTGCCTCAATGGCTCAGATCCACTGAACCTCCCAAAGCGCACCCCATAGAATCACCATCAACCGAGATATTCATCTCGCGCCAGAGTATAACACGATGCGTCTTCGATAACGCCGAAGAAAAGAAAAAAGCAAACGCTCCGATTGTCCTCGAATGGAATAACATCGCAACCATTCTGAAAAGCACTTTTGAAACCCCCTTCTCGCAAGAACAACAGGCAATCATCGAAGCCATAGAAAACATTGCTGCCCGCATCGAAGCCAGCAACGATTTCGACAGATTTATCTCCTTTCAAAGAAACGATATCCAAACACTAAGAAACAACTGCGCGTTAATCTACGAAGCCAAAAACACAATTCTCGATAAAAAAAGAGGCCTGCCAATAGAGCAGCAAGGCGAAAAAACCCTTTCCCTTGAGACAGAAAGCATCTTTATCGACGAAATCCCGTCTAAAGAACAAGCCGCTTTACAAAAGCAACACGATCAACTCGCCCTATTTGCCCTCTTCGTCCAGCACGGGCTAACAGAAGTCCACCCGCAAAAACCAGCCCCCGAAGACTCGATTTAACACAAAACACCCCTTGAAAACCCGGGCCAATCCCCTTACCAATAAGCGCAGAACAAAACGCACAAAACCAAGGGGATGCGCAAAATGAAATTCTTCGTAGACACAGCCGATCTGGATGACATCAAAGACCTCGCCGACACCGGCCTGCTGGATGGAGTGACAACCAACCCGTCCCTCATCGCCAAATCCGGAAAACAATTCATCCCCCTGATCAAGGAAATCTGCGACATCGTCCCCGGCCCGGTCAGCGCCGAAGTCGCCGCCACCGACTACGAAACCATGCGCAAGGAAGCCGATGTCCTCCGTAACATCGCCGACAACGTCGCCGTCAAAGTCCCGCTGACCCCGGCAGGCCTCAAAGTCTGTAAAGAACTCTCCGACGAGGGCACCATGGTCAATGTGACACTGTGTTTCTCCGCCGCCCAGGCCCTCCTCGCGGCCAAAGCCGGCGCCGCCTTCATCTCCCCCTTCGTAGGGCGCCTCGACGACATTTCCTTCAACGGCCTCGAGCTGATCGCCGACATTTGCACCATCTACGACAACTACGCCTACTTCGACACCGAAGTTCTGGTTGCCTCGGTCCGCAACCCGCTGCACATCATCGAAAGCGCAAAAATGGGGGCACACGTAGCAACCTGCCCGGCGTCCGTCATCCGCCAACTCTACAACCACCCGCTCACCGACAAAGGCCTCGCCGCCTTCGTCGAAGACTGGAAAAAAACCGGCCAGAGCATTTTGTAACAAGAAACCAATAGAGAATAATACAAATCGGACGGCTCACGCCGTCCGTTATTTTATTAAGTCTAAGATAACAAACGCTTACGCAACAGCAAGCTCTGGATTATAATAAACTTCATCATCCCCAACACCAACATCAAAAAGAGATATCTTATGCTGGTAATACGCACCGGCATCTTCCCTAACGGCCGCAAACACCCGAGATTCAATATAAGGGTTACCCTTTTTCTCAACCAGAATCGAAAGAAGCGCAACATCAACCGCCGCACGCGCAGGGGCCTTGTTCTCAACAATTTCACGAATCATATCCGGAGATAAACTGCCTCCAAGTTCTGCAGACGCAGCAGCCATTAATGTTTCGCGCCCCGTGATCCGATCCCACTCATCCTTAACATTTTCAGGGAGAGCATCCTTAATTTTGATCTTTTTATATTCATTAATCTTCCTACAGACCTCTGCCTCCGCAATCTGAACCCCATAAATATTAAAAACGCCTGCTTTTTGATCGTAACTCATATCAAACCCCTGAGAATCTTCTAATTTTTAATGACAGGAAATCACTATATAAAACCTGTTTTATAGCGTCAAGAAATATACATAACAAGAGAAGGAAACTCTTATAAATCAAAATCGTTTTCCACCAAGACGCACGCACATTTTGTGCTAGAATGAAGCCCATGACTGATTCACAAGCCCTGATAATAAACCCGCAACCGACAATGACCGAAAACGACGTTATCGCCTACCTGCGCGAACATCCGCAATTTCTTGAAGAAAACCCCGAAGCCTGCGATCTGCTGGTCCCACCAGCTCAAGGCGATGGCCGCAAGGTCAAAGACTTCCAGTCCTTCATGATCCAGCGCCTCAAAACCGACAAGGAAAGCGTCGTCAAAAGCGCAAAGGAAATCATCGAAAACGCGCGCTCGAACATGAACAACCAGCAGCGCATCCAAAAGGCCACCCTACGCCTGCTTGAGGCCCAAAGCTTCGACGACTTCATCCACACCATCACCATGGACCTCGCCGCCATTCTGGACGTCGACATTGCGGTTCTCGTCGTCGAGTCAAACGGCCGAGACATCCCGCACATCCACCAAAGCGGCATCCGCGTCCTGCCCCCCGGCACCATTGATAAATGGATGGGTGATAAAGCCGCTATGCTGCAAGACGACATCTCAGGCATCGAAGCCATTTACGGCGGTGGCGCCACCCTCGTCCGCTCCCAGATTTTATTGCGGGTCGACATCGCAAAAAACACACCGCCCGCCATTCTCGCCTTCGGAAGCCGAGACCCGGCCACCTTCCACGACGGCCAGGCCACCGACCAGATCCTCTACCTCGCCCGCGTCATCGAACGCATCTTCCGCATGTGGCTGAACCTACCGCGCTAAAAAATCCAATACCTAAAAATTACGACAACAAAAACTAAGAGCATCCTCAACTGTTAACGCAGAATATGCAGCGCGGAATGAATCCACGCTCGGCGCGACACCATCCTCAGCCATTAAGAATTCATAACGAACACCACTATCGCTGGTAACAGAACGAAAAAACGCTGATCTAACCTTTGGCTTAACACCTAATTGCCCGCCTAAATCAACGATGCGAACAACATGAACAGCTTGCCCGGAAGATGTAGCCCCCAAGATTCCACTTCCCTCAGTCAAGTCTCTCGTTTTAGCATAATTCAAACCAAGCGACCTGAACCGAGAACAAATACTATGTATGCCCGCCCTTAAATCACGCTCCATACGCTCGTCATCAGTCATAAGAAACACCCCGCTTAGCAATTGTAAATCAAAGACAAAAAAGTATAATATCAAAGAACTTGAGACAAGTTTTTTATATGACAATAAAACGCCACATCCTCACCCTCTGCGCCCCGGACCTTCAAAAAAGCCTGCAAGACTGGCAGGACTACCTGCAACACGAGAAAAACGTATCGCGCCACACCCTCCGCGCCTACACCTCAGACCTCAGCCAATACATCCAGTTCACAAACGACCACACCGGCCTCCCGCCATCCATAAAAACAATAGCCAACGCCAACATCCGCGACTTCCGCAGTTGGCTATCTCGCAAAGCCATGGACGGCGCAGGAAACGCCAGCCGCGCCCGCTCGCTCTCAGGCCTGAAAAACTTCCTCCACTGGTTGGATAAACAGGGCATCGCCCACAACGCCGCCATCTCGGCCATCCGCAGCCCAAAACTGCCGCACAAACTCCCCAAGCCACTCCCGGAATCCCAAGCCTTCGAACTCATTGAAAACGCCGGCCTTCAGGAAAAACAGGACTGGATCGCCGCGCGCAACACGGCCCTCTTCCTGCTCCTCTACGGCTGCGGCCTGCGGATCGACGAAGCCCTGTCTCTCAACATCGAAGACCTGCCCCGTAACGAATTCCTGCGCGTCTGCGGCAAGGGCAACAAAGAGCGCCAGGTCCCGGTCCTTCCCATCATCGAACAGACTCTGAATAACTATCTGAACGTAAATCCATTCCCGCAAGACTCAACACGACCCGTTTTCATCGGTGCCCGCGGCCAACGGCTCAATCAAGGCGTCGCCCAAAAAGCCATGCGCGACCTCAGAGCAACGCTAGGCCTGCCGGAAACGGCAACCCCCCACGCCCTGCGCCACAGCTTCGCCACGCACCTCCTGCAAAACGGCGCAAACCTGCGCCAGATACAAGAACTCCTCGGCCATGCCTCCCTAAGCACAACCCAGCGCTACACCGAAATCAACGCGGAAGAATTGATGCGCATCTACAAAAATGCGCACCCAAGGGCTTAAGACCTAAATATGAATTGGCCGCTTATGCACCGCAAGCGCCGCTTCCTTCACAACTTCGCTCAAAGTCGGGTGCGCATGACAGGTCCGCGCGATATCCTCGGCACAGCCATCAAACTCCATGACCGTAACAACCTCGGAAATCAACTCACCGACATTCGGCCCCACCATATGAGCGCCCAAAACCCGGTCCGTCTTCGCGCAAGCCAGAATTTTGACAAACCCGTCAACCGCATTCATCGCGCGCGCACGGCCATTCGCCATAAACGGAAACTTCCCGACATTGTAAGCTATCCCGGCATCCTTAAGCTGCTCTTCAGTCTTACCCACGGTCGCAATCTCCGGCCACGTATAAACAACACCCGGAACCATATCATAATCAATATGCCCGGACTCGCCCGCCAGCAACTCAGCCAGAATAACCCCTTCGTCTTCCGCCTTGTGTGCCAGCATAGGCCCCTTGATCGCATCTCCAATCGCAAAAATCCCCTCAACCGAAGTTTCAAAGAATTCATCCGTAACAATCCGCCCGCGCTCATCAAGCTGAACACCAACCTTATCCAGCCCCAGACCGTCCGTATAAGCCTTCCGCCCGATCGCCATCAAAACAACGTCAGCCTTGACCGTCTCGGCCTTGCCACCCGCCGCAGGCTCAACCGTAAGCTCAACACCTTTCGCAGATGTTTTCGCCCCCGTCACCTTGCTGGAGAGCATAAATTCAATCCCCTGCTTCTTGAAGATCTTGAGTGACTCTTTACGAACCTCCCCATCCATGCCGGGCAGGATATTGTCCATAAATTCAATCACCGTAACCTTCGCACCCAACCGGCGCCAAACCGTCCCAAGCTCCAGCCCGATCACGCCGCCGCCGATCACGACCATCTCCTTCGGCACAGAAGAAAGCTCCAGCGCACCCGTCGAAGAGACAATCTGCTTCTCATCAATCTTGATCCCGGGCAGAGAAATCACATCCGACCCCGTCGCAATAATAATATTGTCCGCCGCGTAAGTGTCCTTACCAACCTTAACCTTACCGGCCTCGACAATCTCCGCAGCCCCTTCAATGCGCGTAATCTTGTTCTTCTTGAACAGAAACTCGATCCCCTTGGTATTGGAGTCAACCACAGAGTCCTTGTGCTTCATCATCGCCTTCAAATCCAGCTTCGGCGAAACCTTGATCCCCATATCGCCCATATGATGCGCCGCATCCTCATACTTCTCCGAAGCACAAAGCAAAGCCTTCGAGGGAATACACCCGATATTGAGACACGTCCCGCCGAGCGTCTTGCGCTTCTCGATACAAGCCGTCTTCATACCAAGCTGTGCCGCGCGGATCGCCGCCACATAGCCGCCAGGACCGGCACCAATCACAATCACATCAAATTTCTCGGACATTTTCGCTTACACCTTGTCTTTTCAGTTAAATTTCGTCCCTATTCTTAATCCCGCCCTACCGCAATAACAAGGCCCGCATAAAAGATTTCTTTATTTTTATGCTGTTTAATATTAGAAAAATGAGACTTGCGTAAATTATGATTGATCGACAGTGATGCTTCTGCCCTTTCCATCGACAACCACGGAGCCCTCCGGTTTGACAACGCAAACAATCCTCAGCCAGCTTTCTCGCGATGAATTCATCGATATCGCCTGTAAACTCATTTTAAGAAGCCGTAAAAAATCCGCCAACAGCCATCATCACAAATATCTGGTCGGCGCAACCACTTACACCCAAAATGAAGAACATAAAACTTACCTCTCTCTGGCAAACAAAATACTGAAAAACTTGCGCCGCGCCGGCTACACCTCCCACGATACAGTAGGAGACGGAAACCCGACCGTACACGGAGAATTCCGCGCCCTCTACCGCATGCCCGGTAATGTTTTACTTGGATGTAATACCCCGTTATGCGGGAACTGCATGAAATCTGCAATCATGCGCGGCGTCGAGGCAATTTTCCTGGACGCCGACAGTATGCCGGGCGCCAAAGACGAAAACGACGAAGTCAATCCGTGGACACAAGAACGCGCCGATCTCTGGAACGATCTCTGCCTGCCCTTGGCTCGCGCAGCGCAAATCCCCATCTATGTTGTTGACCCGGAAAAGAAAAAGGTCAGCATTCTCGTCACCGGGCTACCGCCGGACCAAAGACCAAAACCGCAGCATCCTGTTGAAATCCTGACCCCTGCAGAACTGCAAGCCTACCAACAAGATCCCAAGCATTTTCTCGACAAGGAAAACAACGTGCGCCGCGTCATCGCCCGCGCCCGCTCCGTCGAAACCGGAGAGTATTTCTATCTCCACGCACAAGACAGCTACCCGCCGGGATTTGATGAAATCGAAGGGACGCGCATGACGGAAAAATTCAAAGACGCCCATTACCACTTCACACTCGACCCGGTCATTCACATCGCCATGGTCGCCGCGCAACACGGAATGAAGCTGGAAAACGGCAAAATCCTCGCCAACTTCATCCCCTCTTCCGGACGCCAGCTTGATCTGGCCTATGTCGGAATTGAGGAATTATATTATACCGAGAACCACGTGCCGGAATCCCAAGACGTCCGCCACGCCATGCAAACGCTTTCCAAGCACAACGCTATCCATTACGAGAGCTTACCGCTCTATCAAGGATTCCAGAAAATCCTGAACGGCCACACCTTGCCGGAAAACGAACATACACCGTAAAAAAATAGGCTGCACCACAAAATAGAGTATGATAAAAACGTCCATCTCTGATTGATCAAAAAATGGAGGTGTATCATGACAAAACGAGACCAAAACCAGTTTAGCTTTTGAGCGGATGAGCAAAAGACGTAAAGGCTACCCTTCTGAAACACACGTAAAGAAAGGAGACCGGATCGTCCACGGAAACAAAGAGCTCTTCGAAAAACTTGGCCGAAACGATCTGTGCCCCTGCAATTCAGGAAAATTATTTCAAGAAATGCTGCCTCAAATCAGGAAAATTTGACGGGGCAAACCGCCATGAATATCGCCGCTAAAATCAAATAGCACATAAAGAAAAAGCCTCTTCTCAGAGGCTTTTTTATTAGACATCCAGAAGCAAACGCTGAGGGTCTTCGATCGCCTGCTTCACCCGAACCAGTGAGCTCACAGCTTCACGGCCATCAACAATACGGTGGTCATAGGATTGCGCCAGATACATCATCGGCTTCACGACAATCGCGCCGCTCTTGTCAACGACCGGGCGCTTCTGGATCGAATGCATCCCGAGAATACCGGATTGCGGTGTATTCAAAATCGGCGTCGACATCAACGAACCGAACACACCGCCATTGGTGATCGTGTAAGTCCCGCCAACCATCTCATCCATCGACAGCTTGCCATCACGCGCGCGTGCACCCAGATCAACAATCTTCGCCTCAATCTCGGCCATGCTCATCTGGTCCGCATCACGCAAAACCGGAACCACCAGACCTTGCGGCGTAGAAACCGCAACGCCGATATCATAGTAATTTTTGTAAATGATATCATCGCCGGAAATCTCCGCATTCAAAGCCGGGAAATCTTTAAGCGCCTGAATAACCGCCTTCACAAAGAAGGACATAAAACCAAGCTTGATCCCGTGTTTCTTCTCGAACACATCCTTGTATTCATTGCGCAGCGCCATCACCGGACCCATATCAACCTCATTAAAGGTCGTCAGCATCGCAGCCGTGTTCTGAGCCTCTTTCAAGCGGCGCGCGATCACCTGCCGCAGCTTGGTCATCTTCACGCGCTCTTCACGAGGACCAATCTCCCGTGGCTTCGCCGGCGCAGCAGCCATAGCAGGAGAAGTTTGTGGCGTCGGAGCAGATTTCGCACCGGCAGCGCCCTTTGCCAGATAATTCTGAACATCTTCCTTGCTCAGACGGCCATCTTTTCCACTTGCCGGAATTTTAGACGCATCCAGATTATTATCATTAATCATCTTACGGACAGCCGGAGAAAGCTTCGGCGCATCAACCGCTTCAGCCGTTTTCTCAGGCGCAGCCGCCTTCGCAGGAGCCGCAGCAGCCGGAGCGTCCGCTTTCTTCGTATCATTCGCAACCGCACCAGCCTCCAGAATACCGAGGATAGCACCAACTTCAACGCTCTCACCTTCGCCAACAGCAATCTTCACAATCACACCGTCAGCAGGCGCCCCGACTTCCAAAGTCACCTTGTCGGTCTCAAGCTCTACCACAGGCTCATCAGCCTTCACAGCCTCGCCTTCTTTCTTAAGCCATTGCGATACAGTTGCCTCGGCTACGGATTCGCCAAGTGTCGGAACGATAATTTGCGTCATGGTTTATATCTCTTCAATTACGAATGTTTTCCTTGTCGTTTTCATACCCCCTGCCGCCCCCGAGCGCAAGGGGGAAATGAAAGGAAACGCAAAGAGAATAAAGAAAAAGAGAGTTTTTCTCAGACGTACAAACCCGTCCTAAAAATGAACCCACCCGGTCGTCTCGATTTTGACCTCAAACCCATCCGTATCGAAAACATGCACACCTGAAATATCACTTTCAAAAACCCCCGCAACAAACGGACTTAAATTAAGTTTTCGAAGCCCCTCCAAAAGAGTCTCAACATTCCTCTCCGGCACCGCCAAGGCAAGTTCATAATCATCGCCACCGCCCAATATGTCCTGAATCGTAATATACTCTTCCCGCAAAGCATGCCGTACGTCTTTTGAATACCGAAATCCCCCCAAAGACAAATATGCCCCTAACCCGGAAGCCTCGCAAATATGACCAATATCAGCCAATACACCATCCGAAATATCAACCGCCGCATGGGCGTATTCCCGCACCAATGCCGCCGCATCGACCCGAGGCTCCGGTCGCCTGCACCGCTGCAAGGCATAAGGACAGGCCTGCCCCATCGCCGCCTTCTTCTCGAAATCACGCTCCTGTAAAATCTTAAGTCCCAAAGCCGCATCCCCGACAGGCCCCGTCATAACCAGAAGATCGCCACCCTTCGCCCCTCCGCGCCGCACAGCTTTCCCGGAAGGAACCGTCCCCATCACCGTCACAGAAATCGACATCACCCCCCCCAGAATCGAAGTCGTATCCCCGCCGGAACAATAAATCTCATAAGCCTTCTGATTTTCCATCAAAGCCCCGGTAAACCGCTCGAGCCAATTCGTCCCCGGCCGCTCTGGAAAGGCAAGATTAAGCTGATAACAAAGCGGATCAGCCCCCATCGCCGCCAGATCAGATAAATTCACCCGAATAACCTTGCGCGCAATATTCTCCGGCGTATCCCCGCTCAGAAAATGCACACCTTCATTCAGCGTATCACTGCTCACCACCAGATCACGCCCGGCAGGTACAGTCAAAATAGCCGCATCATCCCGCAACCCCGCCGGCCCGGCCTGTCCCATCGTCAGAGGCAGAAAATATTTCTCGATCATATCAAATTCGTTCATCCTCGCCCCTCCACACGATAAAAATGATGCAAAGGTCGCGCGCCGCCCCCCACATCAACGTGAGACGCCGCAACAATCGCCCCATAAACAAAATCCTTCGCCAGCCGCGCCGCCTCAGCCACAGGAAACCCTTTCGCCAAGAAAACCGCCAGCGCCGAAGAAAGCGTACACCCCGTCCCATGAAGCGCCCCGACGTCCAGCCGCGCCGCCTCGAAAACTTCAACATGACCACCCCGAAAAGCCAGCACATCCCGCGCCACAGCGCCCTTCAAATGCCCGCCCTTGAGATAAACACAGTCCGCCCCCAAAGCGAGCAAATCCCGCGCCGCATCCTCCATATCCATCACACTCTTCCGCAGCAACTTCTCACCTTCCGGAATATTCGGCGTCAACACATCGCAAAGCGGAATAAGGCAATCCTTCATCGCCGCCACGGCATCCGCCGCAACCAGAGAATCCCCGCTCGTCGCCACCATCACCGGATCAAGCACCACACAAGGCGGCTTATACCGCGCCAAAACCTCCGCCACAGCCTCAACCACCCCGGCGCTCCCAAGCATCCCGATCTTCACCGCGTCCACCCGGACATCATCAAACACAGCGCACAACTGATCCGCCACAAAAACAGGCGACACCTCTTCCCACCCTCGCACCCCTTGCGTATTCTGCGCCGTCAAAGCCGTAACAGCCGCCATCCCGTACGCACCAAGCGCCCCGAACGTCTTCAAATCAGCCTGCAACCCCGCCCCGCCGGACGGATCAGACCCCGCAATACTAAGGACATTCGGAATATTCATCCCACCAACCGCACATCCCGCCGCGCAGCCTCCACCGCCAGCAAATAATTCCTCGCCGCCTGCGCCGGATCAGAAGCCTCCGAAATCCCGCGCATCATCGCTACGCCCGCCGCCCCGGCGCGGATCACCGCCCCCGCATTCTCCGGAACAATTCCCCCGATCCCGACCACCGGCACCGGAGACATAGCCACCAAATCCGAAAATCCATCCGCCCCCAAAACCGACTTACCCGGCTTGGTCAACGTCGGATAAAAAGGCCCCGTCCCCGCATAATCCACCACATCCGGGGCAAGTGCGGAAAAATGCTCAGGCAAAAACGCCGTCCACCCGACAATCGCAGCGTCTCCTACAATCGCCCGTGCCCGCTCCGGCGCCATATCCCCCTGCCCCAGATGAACCCCCTGCGCCCCGACCACCGCTGCAACATCCGCATAATCATTCACCAAAAACGGAAGCCCTGTCCCCGCAAGAACCCGCATCACAGCCCGTGCCCTGCGCTCAACCTCCGACAAATCCCCCGACTTATCGCGAAGCTGCACCATGCTCGCACCACCCGCCACAGCAGCCTCAACCACCGCCTCAACGGCACGGCTCCCACAACACTGCGGATCAACAACAAAATAAACGGAAAAATCCAAACGCGTCATGCCGCGATATTAAGTGTAGAAACACAAAAAAACAAAGCTTATATAAAGCGCCGAGAAAAACGGACGGAAAACAAAATCCTAAGCCTTCCGTCGTGAAACTTTGTTCCGCTCCCGAAGGAAAATCTTATAAGCCAGAAAAAGCGATAAAGCCAAAATAATAACCGCAGGAATCAACCGGGGCCACTTCACAGCCATCCCCATAATCTCTTCATCGTTGTAGTAATCCGGGCAATTAATCGGATCGGAATACAAAACGCCGTCATCCCCATGCTTCGCCCGAACAAGAACCTCTTGCCCCTCTTGCCTGCTATATTTTCCGGGAGAATGCGTAACAGCAACTTCCTTTTGATCGACGCCCTTATAACGACTTGTCACTTCAAAAACCGTCTCTTCAAATCCAAACATCCCACCACCGCTCCGCACCGGAATACCACGAAAAACAATATCAAGACTATTGTAATAATCGATAATTTCCTGACTGCGAACATGCGTATCTTCAGACCTGACAGGACAACTGGCCGTCTGAGCATAAACAACAGTATGTGAAAAAACGAACAAGCCAGAGACCAGAAAAACCAGAAAAGAGACTCTTGCGCTCATTAATACCATCCCAATAGTCAAAACATGCTGAAACAAACCGAATAAATATTGCGCCGAAAATAAATTTTTGTAAAGAAGCCCATCGACAAGTCTGAACTAAAAACAAAAGGCCGAGGATAAATATTTCACCCTCGACCCTGAAACATCTTTTACAAAAACGTAATCTTAAACGCTCAAAGCCTCATCGATCAACTTGGCTTGCTCTGCAACATGGCGCTTGTTGAGGCCCGTCGCCGGAGCCGCAGCCGCAGCCCGTCCGGCATACTTCGCCCGGCCCACTTTATGCTTGATGTTCGAGAGAACCTCTTCAATCATCGGTTCGACAAACGTCCACGCTCCCTGATTTTTCGGCTCTTCCTGGCACCAGACAATATCGGCATTCTTATAAGGAGCCAGCTCATCGCCAAGAACCTTCGTCGGGAACGGGTAAAGCTGCTCGACACGCAAAATCGCCACATCATTAATTTTACGATCCCGGCGCTCCTGCAGAAGATCGTAATAAACCTTCCCGGTACACAGAACCACACGTTTAACCTTCGCAGCCGGAGCCAACGTATCGCGATCACTATCCCAAAGCACGCGGTGGAAGGAACTCCCTTCCGCAAAATCAGCCATCTCGGAAACCGCCAGCTTATGACGCAGCAAGGACTTCGGCGTCATCACGACCAAAGGCTTTCGGAAGTCACGAAGCATCTGACGGCGCAAAGCATGGAAATAGTTCGCCGGCGTCGTACAGTTACAAACCTGCCAGTTATCCTCTGCCGAAAGCTGAAGGAAACGCTCCAGACGCCCCGAAGAGTGCTCCGGCCCTTGCCCTTCAAACCCGTGCGGCAACAACATCACCAGCCCCGACATCCGGAGCCACTTGCTCTCGCCCGAAGCGATAAACTGGTCAATCATAACCTGCGCCCCGTTGGCAAAATCACCAAACTGCGCTTCCCAAAGCACAAGCGTCTTCGGATCGGCCAAAGAATACCCATACTCAAATCCCAAAACAGCCATCTCGGAAAGCGGGCTGTCCAGAACATCAAACACAGCCTTGCTATCCCCGGCAACATGACGCAAAGGAATATGCTTGTGCTGGTCTTCCTGATCGTACCAGATCGCATGACGATGCGAGAACGTCCCGCGCCCGCAATCCTGCCCGGAAAGCCGAACAGCAAAATCATCCTCAAGCAACGTCCCGAACGCCATCGCCTCTGCCGTCGCCCAGTCAAAACCTTCCCCGGTTTCAAACATCTTTTCCTTCGCATCCAGAACACGCTGAAGTTTGGGATTAATGTGGAAATCATCCGGCACCTTGGTCAAAATCTTTCCAAGCGCAACAAGCTCTTTCTTCGGCACAGCCGTATTCCCGCGGCGATCATCGCCCGAAGCAACCTTCAAACCGCTCCATGCGCCTTCAAGATAATCACCACTCCCCGCAGCAAAATTCTTGGTCGCCTGGAACGCAGCCTCAAGATAATCCTCAAACTCATTCAGGATCTCGTCTGCTTCCGTTTTCGTAACCACATTCTCGGACTCGAGCTGCTTCGCATAAAGCTCGCGCGTGCTGCTCTGTGCCGCAATCTTCTTGTACATCAAAGGCTGCGTAAAGGCAGGCTCATCGCCCTCATTGTGCCCATAACGGCGGTAACAGAAAATATCAATAACAACGTCTTTGCGGAACTCCTGACGGAACTCGGTCGCAATACGCGAAACATGAACCACAGCCTCAGGATCATCGCCGTTCACGTGGAAAATCGGCGCATCCAGCATCTTCGCCACATCCGTAGAATACGGACCGGAGCGGCTGTGCTTCGGCATCGTCGTAAAGCCGATCTGGTTGTTAATCACAACATGGATCGTCCCGCCGACCCGGTACCCCGGCAGCTCGGAAATCATCAGCGTCTCCGCCGTCACCCCTTGCCCTGCAAACGCAGCATCCCCGTGAAGTAATAAAGGCAACACCGCCGCAGATTCCGTCACACCGCGCTGAAGCTGCTTCGCCCGCACCTTCCCGATCACAACCGGGTTCACAAATTCAAGGTGAGACGGGTTCGCCGTCAAGGATAAGTGAATCGTATTCCCGTCAAAATCACGGTCGCTCGACGTCCCAAGGTGATACTTCACATCACCGGACCCCAGAACATCGTCCGCCGTCTCGGAATACCCCTGAAACTCAGCAAAAATCGTCGTAAACGGCTTGCCCATCACATTGGCCAGCACGTTCAGACGCCCACGGTGCGCCATCCCGATCACAATCTCCTCAAGCCCCAGCTGACCGCCGCGCTTCATAATCTGCTCAATCGCCGGAATCAAGGACTCCCCGCCATCAATCCCGAAACGCTTTGTCCCCGGATATTTCTTGTGCAAGAACTGCTCGAACCGCTCCGCCGCCGTCAAACGCTGCAAAATCGCGCGCTTGCCGTTCACCGTAAATTCCGTCTTGTTGTGAGGCTCCTCGATCCGGTCCTGAAGCCATTTCCGCTCATCCGGATCGCTCAGATGCGTAAACTCGACGCCGATCTTCCCGCAATACGTCTCTTTCAAAATCTGGACGATCTCACGCAAAGTCGCTTCCTGCTTACCCAGCATCCCCTTGATAAAAATCGGACGGTCATAATCCGCAGACCCAAACCCGTAATAAGCCGGGTCCAGCTCCGCATGATGATCACGCTCCATCATCCCCAGAGGATCAAGATCCGCCAGAAAATGCCCGCGCTGACGATAAGCCCGGATCAGCATCAAAGCACTGATCGAGTCCACCGTCGCCCGCCGCACATCCTCGGCACTTGCACCGCCAGCGACAACAGCCGCCTTCGCAGGAGCAGCCTTCACCCCCGCATCATTTGCAGGCGCCCCGAAAGCACGCGCCGCCTTCACATTCTCAGACGGCGTCCAGCTCGCCCCGGCCATCTCCTTCAAAAGCGCAGACTCATCATCCTGCAACCCCGCAAAAAACACGCGCCAGCTCTCATCAACACCCCCCGGCGAACGTAAATATTCACCGTACAAATGCGCGATATATTCACTATTCACGCCACTAAGAAATGAGAGGTCTTGCTGTTGCTGTGTCATGGCCGCCTGCCTTTGCTTATCGTGTCTTCAACATAGGGAAATTTTCCCGTAGCAATGGCATAAACCAAGTTGAGCCGTCAATCAAGAGGAGGAATACATCAGAGAACAAAAGGCACAAAAATCAAAAAACATTCTTGAACCTTGCACCTCGAACATGGCACCTAAAATTATATATCCAGCGCCTTTGCAATCACCGCAATCGCAGAATCCTCCGCCGCACTGACATTCTCGGGATGATCCTGACTTCCGACAGGCGCAGTGGTAAATTTTTTCATCAACTTACCAAAAAAGCCTGGCGCGTCTTCCGCGCCCATACCAAATTCGCCATAAGCCTGAGCCACCGACTGAGCCACCGACATCACCATAAGCTTATAAGCCTTCGCCTCGCCCTCAGACAAAACGCGTTCCACAATCGCCGCAGCCTTCTCACAATCAGGCGCCATGTTGAACACCCCCTGCGACCATCCATCCCACTGATCCCGGCTCGCCAGAATCTCTTTTGAAACGTCCTGAATAATCTCCGAAGCCCCATGCACCTTCGCGACCTCGCGAATACAAACCTCCAGCGCCTTCATCTCAAGCGTATCGTCCTCCTCGCCGTCTTCATCCTCGACATAGCTGATATGAACGCCAACCCGGTAAGGCAAGCTAACAATCAACGCGCGCTCATCAGCAGTAAAAACGGAAAGCTGGGACATAAACAAAACTCCCTCTTGAGAAATTCAGTAAAAACAAACCTAGATATAAATCGTATTCAACGCCGCAGCGATCTTGTTCAAAGCCCGGCGCTCGGCAAAGCTGATATTCAAAAACTCATCAAAGCTCTTGTACTGCATCTTGCGCTTCGCCGCTTTGGCCTTGCCGCTGTAATAAAGGTAATAAATACGGAGTTTTTCCCATACCGGCACCGAAGCATCATACTCCCGAAACGCGAGCGCCACGGATTCCCCGATCTCCACCAGATAATTTTTAAAAGCGCTGACTTCTTTCTCGTCCACCATCTCGGACAAAAGATCAATCGCCTGATGACAATCCCCCTCAACAGAGGAAATCTGCTCCGCCCAGCGCGGCCAGTCTTTCTTGCGCGAAACCGTCTCCGAAATCACATACTGAACAGTCTCAGCCCCGAAAACCTCCTGCGCATACCCATCCAGCAAATTGGACAACGTCTGCATCTCCAGATCATCCGACTCATCCCCGCCGGATGTATCACTCTGGCTCACCATCATGCCTACTCTATAAGGCAAGCTCACCAGCATATCCCGCTGATCGGTCGTAAGTTGGTCCAAAAAGCTCATTTTATAAATCTACCATCTATGTTCCATACACATAAACAATACTACGAATTAAGCCCTCGCTCAAATTCGTTTTTATAAATCAGAAAAAAATCAAAGCGTTATATGAAGAGTAAAACCGGGGTCGTAACGCGATTTAAGCGGAACGATCAACGCGATCAAGGAACCGTTCACAAACAAAGAGAAATATGACGAGAAAGCTACTTTTTAAGAACCGGAGCGCAGCGTACATAAAGTACGCAAGCACCGGAAGCACACAACCGATCGCTAAGAGCGTTTCGATTAAATTAGGAACAACTCCGCGCAGCGTACATAAAGTACGCTAGCGGAGTTGTGACGCGATTTAAGCGGAACGATCAACGCGATCAAGCGGCCATGGCTTTCATCATGGCATCCCCCAACCCCGCAGGACTTTCGGAGACCACGAACCCGGCACGGCGCATCGCATCCATTTTCGCAGGCGCTGTATCGTCTCCGCCGGAAATGATCGCACCGGCATGGCCCATGCGTTTACCCGGAGGTGCTGTTGCCCCGGCGATGAACCCGGCAATCGGCTTTTTGGTTTTCAGGCCTTTGTAGAAATCACAGGCTTCAAGCTCCGCAGAACCGCCGATCTCACCGATCATCAGGATACCTTCGGTTTCCGGATCATCCATGAACATCTCGATACAATCGATGAAGTTGGTCCCGTTCACTGGGTCTCCGCCGATCCCGATACAGGTCGACTGACCAAGCCCGACAGCGCCCGTTTGCGCCACAGCTTCATAGGTCAGAGTCCCGGAGCGGGAAACGATCCCGATCTTGCCGCGCTTGTGAATATGACCGGGCATAATCCCGATTTTGCATTCGCCGGGCGTAATCACGCCGGGGCAGTTCGGCCCGATCAAACGGGTTTTGGACCCGGACAGAGCACGCTTGACCTTGACCATATCCAGAACCGGAATACCTTCCGTGATACAGATCGCCAGTTCGATCTCGGCGTCAATCGCTTCCAGAATTGCATCCGCTGCAAACGGAGGCGGAACATAAATCACGCTGGCATTACAGCCGGTTTTCTCTTTTGCCTGTGCCACAGTATCAAACACCGGCAGCCCCAGATGCTGAGACCCGCCCTTGCCCGGCGTCACGCCACCAACCATCTTGGTGCCGTAAGCAATCGCCTGCTCGGAGTGGAACGTCCCTTGGCTTCCGGTGAAGCCTTGGCAAATAACTTTAGTATCTTTATTCACGAGAACTGACATTAATCTCTCTCCATATAATGTAACTTAACTCTAAAAAACTACTTCGCCTCAATCACGCCGCAGGCAATCCGCGCACCCGAACCACCAATCGGCTGAGTCACATAATCATCCGCAGCCTCATGGATCATCAAAGCCGACCCGTCATCATCCAGCAAAACAGTGCCTTCACCGGAAACGTTGAATTGCGGCAAGAATAACTCAACTTGAGCCGATCCGTTTTCACCGACAACAATGTTCGGCAAATCGCCCTTCTCAGGACCTTCTGCATTCAGATAACCGTGCATCTTCCCATCAGGATTGACATGACCGCCGGCACTTTTGAAATGATCTTCATGATCGCATGAACCAAGAGCATGAATATGCATGCCGTGCGCACCAGGCGGCAACCCCTCAACCTTGATGTCTGCCATAACACCGATGGTGCCCTGCATGAACGAGGCCGAACCAATTTGTTCACCTTTATCATTAAAAATCTTGGCCACAGCCATAGGCACAGCCTCGGCGGCAGGCGCATGATCCGCCGCAGCCTCAACCGCAGGCGCAGCGGTCGCCTCGGGAGCCGCATCTTCTGCATAAGCAGAACCAGCCCCCAAAGCCACAATCGCCGAGCTCAAAGTCAGAAGATATTTCATCTTATGCAGCCTCCTGCGCCTTCTTCGTCGCGTCGACAACCTTCTGAGCCGCATCGGCAAGGTTATCCGCCGCGATAATCGGCAAACCGGAATTGTTCAGCAAGTCTTTGCCCTGCTCAACATTCGTCCCTTCAAGACGCACGACCAGAGGCACGCTCAAAGACACTTCCTTCGCCGCAGCAATAACGCCCTGCGCAATAACGTCGCACTTCATAATACCACCGAAGATATTGACAAGAATCCCCTTCACATTCGGGTCCGACAGGATGATCTTGAAGGCCACCGTCACGCGCTCAGCCGTCGCGCCGCCGCCAACATCCAGAAAGTTCGCAGGCTCGCCGCCATAAAGCTTGATAATGTCCATCGTCGCCATCGCAAGTCCGGCCCCATTAACCATACAGCCGATATTCCCGTCCAGACGCACATAAGAAAGCTCGTTATCTTTCGCAATCTTCTCATTCGCATCTTCTTCGGTTTCATCACGAAGCGCGGCAACATCAGGATGACGGAACAGCGCATTCTCATCGAAGTTCATCTTCGCATCCAGAGCCATCACTTCATCACCGACAAGGATCATCGGGTTAATCTCGACAATCGACGCATCCAGCGCAATAAAGGCCTGATAAAGATTGGCAAAGAACTTCGAAGCGCTCTTGACCTGCGCCCCGCTCAAACCGAGCCCGAAAGCAAGCTTGCGCGCATGGAAACCGGAGAACCCGGAAGCCGTATCAACCGAAACCTTGATGATCTTCTCAGGACTATGCTCGGCCACCTCTTCAATGTCCATCCCGCCTTCTGTCGAAACCATAAAGGTCACCCGGCTCGTCGCCCGATCTAGAAGAACGGAACAGTAATATTCCTTCTCGATGTCCACACCGTCCGTCACATACAGACGCTGAACTTCTTTGCCTTCCGCGCCGGTCTGCTTGGTCACCAGAACCTTGCCCAGCATCGCCTCGGCAGCAGCCTTCACATCATCCGCCGTCTTGCAAAGACGAACGCCGCCCTTGCCTGTCGGATTATCGGTAAAATGCCCGGCGCCGCGACCACCAGCATGGATCTGCGCCTTCACCACATAAAGCGGCCCCGGAAGCTTTCCAGCCGCAGCCACAGCCTCTTCAACAGTCATAGCCGGAATGCCGTCTGGCACCGCTACACCGAACTTTTTCAACAATTCTTTTGCCTGATATTCATGGATATTCATATGCCGGAACTCCGTATTGATTCTCATATATAATGGCCAAAAGCATACCCCGCCCGGCCAGCCTGCTCTAGATATCACCCCTTTATGCGTTTGAAAACCGTAAATCGCCTGATTTTTAATAAAAAAACACCTGCGTGTTTATTTTGACAAATAACCTCAAGCTGCCCTAGAATAATACACAGAATAAAATAAAGTGGGTGATCCCCGTCCCAACCAAAGGCACGGGCAAAATGAAGAAATAGAGGACAGACAATGGCAAACGAGCCAACAGGCGGAAATACGGAAAATAACGACGACGCAATCGCGCAAAAACGCGAAGAAGAGCGCAAGCAAGAAGAGCTGACCCTCGCCGCCCTTAAGGAACCAGCCCTGAGAGCGGATGACAACGAACCTGCTGTCATGGCCGGCCTGAAACAAAGCGAACTCGGCGTCAGCGCCCCATCCGTAAAAACCCCGGAACCACCCAACGGCAACGATGCGCAAAGTTTTAAAAATGACGACGATGCTCGTAACGATCCATATAGTGGAGAGGATATCGCTGCTCAAAGAAAAAAAATATACGACGACTCCTTGTCTGGTGCCGCAGACGGAAAATACGCCGGCGTTGCCGAAGGCAATATCCGCGAAAAAATAACAAATGAAAGAGAAAAAGAAGCCAAAGACCGCGCCTTCCTCTACAATCTCGACACATGGGAAGCCCTGTGGGAAGACTTCCAAAAATACGATCAGGAAGTCGAAGAAACCATTCAAGAAGGCCATGACTGTTTGGCGTCAATAGATGACGCCTACAACGAAGTCATGCAAAACGCGATGCAGGCTGGAACGGACTACGCAAACGAGTTCCAAAAACTCCAGACTATGAAAGACGATCTGGATGCAGCCAAGGCAAATGGCGCCTCTGCCGAAGAAATCCAGGCCCTGCAGGATAAAATCGACCAGCAGCAAAAAGTCGTCGACATGAAGCGGACAATGTACGAAGCACAAGGCGAACCGCTGGAAAAATTGCAAACCCTTCGTCAGGAGACTTCCGCAAAGATTGAAGAGCTGCGCAGCAAACGACAAGAACTAAAAGAAAAACTGGATAACGCAAAAACAGACGAAGAACGCGCACAGATAAAACAGGAACTGAAAGAAAACAGGGAACAACTGGCTAGCGTAAAAAATGAATTCCAAAGCGCCGTTGATCAAGCCGCCAGCATGCAAAAGGCCAGCGACAAAATGCTCGCAGCCTCCGCAGACAACAAATTAACGACCAGCGAACTCATGGCCATAAAAGAAGAGTTCAAAGGCAATACCCAGGCAATGGCCATGCTGGAAAAAGCAGCCGCTTACACGACTGTGACGGACAACGCCGGAAATATTCTGACCGCCGAACAAACCGCCGAACTCTGGGCGTGCGAAGCCCCGCCGGAATGGCTGAACGGCCCTGCTTCCGAAACCGCGGCTCTGACAACGGCAAAAACCGATCTCCAGACCGCCACAGCAAACACAGTCACCATCGGCGACCCCGGATTTTCTGCAATCGTCTCCCAAAACGCAGACGGACAATACGTACTGAATTACACAGACGGCAGCGGCGAACTCAAAACATCTCTCGTACAAAACGAGCCTAACAGCGCCGAAATCATGGCTCAAATCCAAAGCCAACTGGCCTCCGGCAAAACTCTGGCCGACACAACCACACTCGCCGCGCTGCAAAAAGTCGCCAATGCCGAAAAAACTATCACAACCACCCAGACAACAGCAGAATCCCCCGCGCTGAATCAGACAACACTCCCCGGCGAAGAACAAAAAGTTTTAGCAAAAATTGAATTGGAACTGGCGCAGATAGGACAAAGTGGCGGCACCCTAACTACAGAACAACTAAACAAGTATAAACAGGAACTGGTTGCAGCAGGTCTTTCGCCGGAACGTATGAACGGCATGATGGCCGAAAACAATATCAAAGAACCCGCAACCACCCTGTCACCAACACTCAACGTCACCGCGCCAGATGCAGGCGGCCAAACGATCAACACCTATTTACCATTCATTGGCGCATACATGACAAAAACGCCCATCGCAGCACCAAACCCGCAACCCGTCGCCAGCAGCCAGCCGCCTTCATATGGCTCAGTTATCGACGACCCAATATTTCAGAAATACAACGACCCCAACAACCTGGACACCAGCTATAACCAGCAGGCAACCTATTCCGGCAATGCCGTCATCGCCTCATTCGACAAGGCCCAACAACCGACAACAGATCAACCGGCACCGGGCACAGCCGGCCTGACCATGGAGCAACAACAAGCCCTCGAACTGCAACGTCAACAACAACTGGCTCTCCAGCAACAACAGGAACTACTGCGCCAGCAACAAGCCTCAAACACCCCGCAGCCGCAACAAACCGGCACGGTATAAGGAAATTCGGGGTCCGCGGAAAAGTTTGACGCCGCGCCCCAAACTATGTAGAATTGGCATAAAGCGGTAAGAAAAGCGCCATAAACCAGAGCGCAAAAACAAAAAATGGGCAAAAAGCCCAAAGTGAAAGGGTGTGAAACTTGGCAGAACCAAACCAGCCAGCACAAACAGAATCCCCCGCAACTGTAGCGCCAGTGGGCCCTGCAGCAGTAACCGCCGCGCCTGCAGCAACAGCTGCACCAACAATTGACGGTGGACCGGACGACACACCGGAGAAAAAAGTCCAGCGTGACATGGACCGCGCAATTAAAAATCAGGCCAATCAGGATGCCCTGAACGCCAACCCGTTCATGTTCTTCTTGGCGTTGATTCTTGCTATGTTTGGGAAACACGGCCAGGACACAGTCCTGTCAGCCTTCGACAACAAAGGCGTCAATGACTTCGTCCGCGACAACTTCCACATTGAGAACCCTCGTGCAACTGTACGGGCAATGGCACCGAACGTCCCAAGCCTGGGAAAAATTGAAGTCGGTGATCGCCAGCAAGCCGTTGTCGGCGCCATCCCAAAAGCCGCCGAAGTAACCGGCGTAGACCCGAAATTCATGAAAGGCCTGTGGGGATTTGAAAGCAGCTTTGGAAACAATCTAAAAAGCGGCTCTGGCTGCGAAGGCGACTGGCAGTTTTCCGAAGGCACATGGCAAGGTGTCATGAAACAGCACGGCAAAGAAATGGTCGCAGAAATTAAAAAGGCATACCCGGAATCACCGGAAATTGCAGAAAAATTTGAAGCCGCCCTCAAAGCCGGCAAGACCCACGATTTCCAATATGACCCGGTCGTATCAACCTTTGCCGCCGCGCACCTGATCAAAGACAATGCCCAAACATTGAAAATTGATCCCAAAGATCAAGACACATGGAAATACCAATACGCCGCCTATAACGTAGGGCCTGGACGCGCCGCCATGATGCGCAAAGAAGAAGCAAGCGGATCAACAAAAGACATGGGAGCCGCCATCGGTCGTGATGCCGCCCTCAATGGAAGCTTCTACAAAAACGGCGCAGCCGCAGGCACAGTCCTTGCGCGCTACCAAAAAGCAATCGAAAGCCGCTACGACGATTACAATGCGCAACTGGCAAAACTCGAAAGAGCACCAACATCGGGCCCGACAGCTCTTGCCAGCGCCGACGCAACCAAACCAACAATCGTCGCCAGCGCCGATACGAAAACCACCGGCCTGACCGCCACCCATGCACAGACCATGGCAAACGGCGGCGTCGACCAGACCGGAAATCCTCCGACCAGCCTGACCGAAACCCATATCCAGACATTGGCAAATGGTGGAACGGATGAGTCGGCAAAAGTCGCCGCGGCAGAAACCACAAAACTGGATCTGGCCAAACTAACGCCGGAACAAATCGCCGCAGCAACACCAAAACCAATGACAATCGGCGCTGGCGCCTAGCCCCCCGATGAAAAATCGTCAAACAAACTGAAGGAAATCCGTTTTATCCTTCTGCTTCAATACATTACAAACACAAAAAAGCTGCCTTTTTTTTCAAAAGGCAGCTCTTCAAAAATAAGATCAAAAATCCGCAGTCAGGCCTTAAGCACCGAACAAATGCTCAACCGCGCTCCGCTCCTCGCGCAGCTCCTTATCGGTCGCATCCATCCTTGCACGAGAGAAATCATTGATCTCAAGCCCTTGCACAATCTCATATTTCCCGCCTTTACAGGTCACCGGATAACCGTAAATCACACCAGGCGCAATCCCGTACGATCCATCAGACGGAATAGCCATCGAAACCCAGTCACCATCCGCAGTCCCCAAAGCCCAGGAACGCATATGGTCAATCGCCGCGCTCGCCGCGCTCGCCGCCGAAGACGCACCGCGAGCCTTGATAATCGCTGCGCCGCGCTGCTGCACTTCGGGAATAAAAGTTCCCTCATACCAAAGCTGGTCAACCTGCATAATCGCATCAACACCTTTCACGCTCGCATGATGCAAATCCGGATACTGCGTCGAACTGTGATTGCCCCAGATAATCATCCGCGAAACATCCGTCGAATGCGCATCCGTCTTCGCCGCAAGCTGTGAAATCGCGCGGTTATGATCCAGACGCACCATCGCCGTAAAGCAGCGCGGATCAAGATCAGGCGCGTTCTGCTGCGCGATCAGGGCATTCGTATTCGCCGGATTCCCGACCACCAGAACCTTCACATCGCGCGAAGCATGCGCGCTCAAAGCCTTCCCTTGTGGCCCGAAAATCGCCCCGTTCGCCTCCAGCAAATCCTTACGCTCCATACCCGGACCACGCGGACGCGCACCAACCAGAAGCGCAAAATCCACATCCTTAAACGCAACATTCACATCATCCGTCGTCACAACACCATGAAGCAAAGGAAACGCACAGTCATTCAGCTCCATCACAACGCCCTCAAGCGCGCCCAGAGCAGGCGTAATCTCAAGCAAATGCAAAATCACCGGCTGATCGGGACCAAGCATCGCGCCCGAAGCAATACGGAACAAAAGCGCATAACCAATCTGGCCTGCTGCACCGGTAACGGCGACACGAACGGGAGCTTTCATGAGAATATCCTTTCCTGTGATTCGAGAACTCTAAGCCCTAAAGGCATACCGCGTTTCCTCTGCAGGTACAAGATACAAGGTTCAAGAAAACACCTCTCTTGCACCTCGTACCCTGTACCTAGAACCTCATCCCTTGCATCTCCATCAACCGCGACACAGTCCGCTGGAATTCATACGCATGATCATGACCGACATAAAGCTTGTCCGCTGGCATCGCCGCCGAAATAATCACCCGAACCTCGGCCTCATACAAGGCATCGATCAAAGTCATAAACCGCTTGGCCTCGTTCCGCCGGTCATAACCCATCTTCGGCACATCCTCGATCAAGATCGTATCATAGCGCTGCGCAATCCGGATAAAATCCTCCGCACCATGCGGCTGCTCGCAAAGCTGCGCAAAGGAAAACCGCGCACATCCACCACCAGCCGCACGCACCGCAATCGCGCGCCCTTTAACCTCGATCACATCGGGCTTGATCTCCGCGCCTTGCGTCAAAGCCTCGAAAACCCTGTCCATCGCCTGCGTCGCCAAACGTCCCAACGGCGAAAAATAGGTCCCCTCAACCGCAACGCTCCCCATCCGGTAATCATGAGGACTGCGCAAATGCAGAACATCCATCTTCTCCTTGAGCAAAGCGATAAAAGGCAAAAACCGCTCCCGCTGCAATCCGCCTTCATACAAGCGATCCGGCGGCCAGTTGCTCGTCGCCACAACAACAACACCCTGCTCGAACAAGATCTTGAACAAACGCCCCAAAATCATGGCGTCCGTGATATCCGTCACATGAAATTCATCAAAACACAAAACATGCGACTGCGCCACGATCAGCCCGGCCAGCGCCGGCAAAGCCTCATCCGTCCCCTCGCGAATACTCTCATCGCTCCGGCGCGAATGAATATAATCATGAACCCCGATCATAAACTCGTGAAAATGTACCCGGCGCTTGGAAACATTCTCCGGCAGAGCGTCATAAAACAAATCCATCAACATGGATTTCCCGCGCCCGACACCACCATAAAGATAAAGCCCGCGCACTGGCTCTGCCTCCGCCGCGCCGCGACCAATAATCTTTTGAAAAAATGTCGGCGCAGGCCGCGCAGTTTCAGCCGTCAAAGCCTCATAAACCAGATCAAGCGCGATCGCAGCCTTTTCCTGCGCCGGATCGGATTTTAAATCCCCGTCCGCCACACGCGCCCGGTAAATCTCAAGAGGCTTGCCCATCGCGCCCCTTCTCGCTCATCCGCACGAGCCAGATCGAAATCTCATAAAGCGCCAGAATAGGAACCGCCAGCAAAACCTGACTGGCCAGATCAGGCGGCGTCAAAATCGCAGCCACAATAAAAGCCACAATCAACGCATATTTACGCATCCCCGCAAGCCAGGCACTACTCACCAGCCCGACGCGCCCAAGCAACGTCAAAATCACCGGAAGCTGAAAACAAAGCCCGAAAGAAAAAATCAGCGTCATAACAAGATCGAGATATTCGCTCACCCGTGCCTCCAGCTGGATCGGCAAAACCGTATCCGCACCCCTACTCTCAAAACTCAAGAAAAACGGCCAAGCTGTTGGCATAACAACATAATAAACACACGCACCACCAAGAAAAAACAGCACCGGCGTCGCTATCAAAAATGGCAAAAACGCCCGTCGCTCCGCCTTATATAAACCGGGAGCAACAAACAACCAGACCTGCACCAGCAAAACCGGAAACGTCAGAAAAATTCCGGCAAAAAACGCCACCTTCAAATACGTGAAAAACGCTTCCGTCAACCCTGTATAAATCAAGCGCCGCGTATCGCTATCCCCCATTGCCTGCGCCAGAGGCCGAACGAGAAACCCGTAAATATCGTCAACAAAAAGAAAACAAACCGCCGTACCGATCGCCATCACCAGAACCGACCACAAAAGCCGCTTGCGCAGCTCGATCAAATGCCCGGTCAAAGGCTTGCGTGACGCAAGCTGATGCTCTTCCAGTGCCTTATTATGCATCCCCCTGATCCTTCCCCTGAGGCTCTTTAGGCGCCTCAGCATCATCAATCAGGTCATAATATTCATCCGCCTCGGCTTCATTAAAATCGCCGTTCTGGATCGCCTCTTCATAGCGCCTCGCTTCAAAATTCACAGAATTGCGAAGTTCCTCCAGATCGGAATCCTGCATAATCTCGTCAAACTGCCGCGACAACGCAAACTTGATATACTGAAACCGCCGGACAATCCGCCCAAGCCCGCGCATCAAAACAGGAATTTCATCCGGCCCGATCGCCACCACAGCCACCGCCATAATCATCAGCAATTCCGGCCAGCCGATATCAAGCACGCCTCACCCTCCGGTCAAAAGAAGAGCCGAGGCCCCAATTCCGAAGAAATAAAGACACATCTTGATCCCAAGCGCATAACCCGGCACAACCAGAAGCGCATTCATAAACACGGCAAAATTAATCAGAAACCGCCGCTCTTCATCCGTCAGCTCCGGATCGTCTTTCAAATCTTCTTCCGCGCGCGCCGTCTCCGTCACTGCCAGATAAAACTCCCAGACAATCCCCAAAACCACCATCGGCACAACAAGCCAGCCAATATCGTCAATAACGCTGCGGTGAAAATACCCGATCACAAAAACGGCAATAAACCCGAAGGAAACAATCGAAAGCCCGATACTAACCGGATTACGCTTAAGCCTCCCGCTCGACCCGGCCACAGTAAAACCGAATACAAAAGCCAGATAAACCAGAGCCCACCAAGGCAATTGCGCAAACTGCTCGGCCATAAACTACTCTTCTTTTTTATCTTTGGCGTCTTCTAAAGCTTTGTCGTCCGGCGCATCAGAATCCTTCAGACCTTTCTTAAAGCTGTTAATTCCCTTGGCCAGATTCTCCATCATGCCAGGAACGCGACTGGTTCCAAAAACCAGAAGCACAAGCACAATAATCAGGATTATTTGAAACGGTCCGGGCGTCATATTCCCTATCCTTCCATCATTTCATCAGCATAGACATCTTCATCCGCGTCATCATCTTCGGTGCGCGGCGTTAATCCTTCTACGCCATCCATCTTTTTCTGTCCAGTGAACAGATCAGCCTGCGGCAGAGTTTCAATCGCCGGCCGCCGGTCCAGTAGCCCCGAAGCCTTCATTTCATCCATGCCCGGCAAATCCGTAATCGCCTCCAGCGAAAAATGATCCAGAAAATCAGACGTCGTCACCCACGTCACAGGCCGCCCGGGACTCTCGCGCCGCCGTCCCGGCTTGATCCACCCCATTTCCATCAAGGCATCCAGCGTACCCTTATGGGTCGCAACGCCGCGAATATTTTCAACCTCAGCCCGCGTCACTGGCTGGTGATAGGCAATAATCGCCAAAGTCTCCATCGCCGCGCGCGACAATTTCCGCCGCTCCTGCTTCTCCACACAAAGCGCATCACCAAGATCAGAAGCCGTCCGAAACGCCCACATCCCCTGTTTCTCCAAAAGCTCTATCCCGCGCCCGTCATAATGAGTCTGTAGCGCCATCAACAAACCACCAACATCCGCCCCCTCCGGCATCCGCTCATGAAGCTCCCGCACCGAAAGCGGTGCAGGCGAGGCAAA
Organism: Alphaproteobacteria bacterium; assembly: GCA_020445145.1. GTDB lineage: Bacteria > Pseudomonadota > Alphaproteobacteria > Micavibrionales > Micavibrionaceae > JAGRHC01. The sequence goes on along the minus strand of JAGRHC010000029.1, from coordinate 35,651 downwards.
CAACAAAGCCTCCAGCAAACGCATATGAGCCCCGATCGTCATAAGGCCTCCTCCTGATAATCCGTCATCCGCATGTAAACAGGCCGAAACAACCCATCCTGCCTGATCTCCAGTCGCCCCTGCTTCACAAGCTCCAACCCGGCTGTAAACGTCGAGGCCAGCGCCGAACGCCCGTACAACCGGTCCTTGATCTCTTCAGGCATAAAGCTCTGAAGCGTTGTCCAGACACTGCCCGTTCCCTTCTTCGGCAAACTCCCCAGCATCTTCGTCAGCCGCTCCATCGCCCGCTCCATCGACATCAGGCTAAACACCGGCAAATCATAAGTCTGATCGTTATTCCGCCGCTCAATCGCTCCATAAGCCTTGAGCATATCGTATAGAGAAACATCCCAGCGCGTCGCCGTCCGGCTCTCCAACCCCTCCGGCATCCCGCGCGCAAAAACACTCTGCCCGAGCCGAGGCCGCTCCAGAAGCATTTCCGCCGCCTTTTGCATCGCCTCAAGCCGCTGCAACTGATACTGCAACGCCTGAGCCATGTCTTCCGCGCTCGGCTCCTCGCTATTTTCCTCCTTAGGCAAAAACAACCGCGACTTCAAATACGCAAGCCAAGCCGCCATCACCAGGTACTCCGCCGCCAATTCAAGATTTCGAGCCTTCGCCCGCTCGATAAACCCAAGATACTGGCGCACCAACTGCAAGATCGAAATCTTCGCCAGATCCACCTTCTGAGATCGCGCAAGCTCCAGCAAAATATCAATCGGCCCTTCAAACCCGTCAATATTGAGGAGAAGCTGATCGACATCATCCGCGCTCGTCTCCGGGCGTCGTGGTGGATCTTCCTCAAAAGTAACGGGAGATATATCGGCCGCAATCTGTGTCATGCCGCCACTTTCCCGCTCTTCTCTGCATTTTGCAAGCGTTTCAGGGTTTCCGGCGATACTTTTGGAAGACTTTCCGCCAGTTTCACCATATTCGCCATCTCACCGGCACAATAAAGCGCCAGATCGCACCCCGCCTTCAAGCTGATCAGCGCCCGCTCGGAAACATCCCCGTAAGCATCCAGCGCCTTCATATCCAGATCATCCCCAACCAGTATCCCGTCAAAGCCGATATCCGAACGAATAACCTCGCCAATAATCTTAGAGGACAGCGTCGCCGGCAAACCTTCATCCAGTTCAGGATACAAAATATGCGCACTCATCGCCCAGACCTGCGCCCCGACTTCCGACATTGCAACCTGCCGGAACGGCTCAAAATCGAGAGCATTCAAATGATCCCGCGGCGCCTCGACCCGTGGCAAAGCCAGATGACTATCCGCCCGCGCACGACCATGCCCTGGAATGTGCTTGATCACCGGCGTCACCCCGGCCCGCAGCAAATTCCGGCAAACAGAAAGCCCCAACCGCGCCGCCACATCCGGATCCCCGGAAAAAGAACGGTCACCAATAATATCATGCGCACCATCAAAAAGAAGATCCAAAACCGGAGCACAAGTCACATTAAGCCCGGCCTCCGCCAACTCCTCAGCCATACGAAACGTCTCGAACCGTATCTCTTCAAGTGCCTTTTCCGGGTCATCTCCATAAAGATCGCCATAATATTTCATGGGACTATAACTGCGCCAATGCGGTGGACGTAAACGCTGCACCCTCCCGCCCTCCTGATCAATCAGAACAGGGCAATCACGACCGACAGTCTCCTTCAAAGACCGAACAAGAGCCTTAAGCTGCGCCGGGTCCTTGCAATTTCTGGCAAACAAAATGAAGCCAAATGGATTGGCTTCACGAAACAAGGAAATTTCATTCTCGGTAAGAACAGGCCCGGAAAGGGAAAAGATGGCGGCCAACGCCTCCGACGCGCCGCCGGAAAACGCGTTATTTGACAACCAGACATCCTCCCGGTTTCTGCGCCTTAATCGCCGCGCAGATCGAATTCGCATCATCTTTGCTGAAAGGGCCAGCCTGAATACGGTAGAAAGTCCCTTTCCCGCTCAGATTAGCTTCCTGAACACGATAATCTGCACCGCCAAGCTGTGAAGAATAAGACGCCTGCAATTTCTTCCATTCACCGTCCGCACGATCACGCGCCGTAATACTCGCAAGCTGAACATAGTAACCTCCACCCGACACAGCGCGCGCCGTACTCGGAGAGGCCGCGCCAGCCGCAGGGCTAACCTGATTCAAAGCCTCAGCAGACGCAGAAGGTGAAGGTACAGCAATTGGCGCAGGAGCAGCAACCGGAGCCTCCGGCACATTATTTTTATCCATCACGCTCTTAACAAAATCAATCGTCTCGGGAGACGTCGCCGCTGCATGCAAAGAACGCGGCCTGTTATCAACCGAACTTTGCGCCTGAACGGCAGCATCCTGCGCTTCCTCGACAGAAGACGGCGGAATAACCTGCGCAGCCTTCACATCAACAACAGGCTCCACCTCCGACTCAGCCCCAGGCTCAGGCATAGCCGCCGCAAGCCCCTCAGGGGAATCGATCTTCTGCAACAAATTTTCGGCCCCGACATCATCAGGCCGAACATCATCAACAGCCGCCGAGAAAGCCTCTTCCTTACTCGCCAGATCAACCGGAGGCGAAGGCGCCAGAAGATTTTCAACCCCGTCCTGATTGGAATAAGACGAAGAACTACCGATATCTGCCAGAACCGTGCTGTCACGATAAGGAACTTCCATCCCGCCGCGCGCTTCTGGTTGAACTTTTACAGGCCGCAAATCGGCTGTTACAATCGGAACCGCCGCCGTATCCGCATCATCAGACGGATACGCCATAATCAAAACCCCGGCAAACACGGCGCCAGCGACCAAAAGCACCGCAGTCGCAAAAAGTGGATTTTCAAAACGCCCCTTCAGACGCTCGGCAAACCCCGGCGGCTGCGGCTTCAGACGAACACCACCAGCCCCCTTGGGAGGAGCCTTCAGATAGTGATCGTATCCGTACTGCTGGAATTGATTGTCCTGACTCATGGCGGTGCCCCCTTAGATTTACGCGAAGTGTAAGACTGGAATTCAGACCCGAAAACGAACGTCCCGAGCGATATACCCTAAACTCAAGTGTTACCTAAAATCCCCATAAAGGTCAAAGAGCCTTTCATGCTCCCGAATGGCATAACGGTCCGTCATCCCGGCGATATAATCCGCCACAACGCGAGCTTTTCTGCGCTCATCCGTAAGCCCCCCGGCCTCTTCCACCCGCTTCTGCCAGGGGTCAGGAAGCAACATATGATTCCTGTGGAAAGCTTTGAATAAGTCCGGCACGATCCGTTCGACCTTCAACCATATCCGGTTGATCGTATAATGCCGGTACATGCGCCGGAACAAAAATTCCCTTAAGTTCTGGACCTCTTCACGCATTTCTTCAGAAAAAGCAACAGCCTGTCGCCCCGCCAGACGAATATCCTCCGGCGATTGAGGTTTGATCGAATCGATTCGTTTGCGCGTCTCGATCAAAACATCTTCAACCATCGCCCCGATCATCTCCCGCACCATTTCCTGAACGATATAGCGCTGAGCAACATCGGGATAAGCCGCCCGAACATCCCCGAGCACTTTTGCCAGAAGAGGAATACCCTCAAGCTCTTCAAGCGTAAACAATCCGGCCCGTAGCCCGTCTTCAATATCGTGATTGTTATAAGCGATATCATCCGAAATAGCCGCCGCCTGCGCCTCCATCGAGGCGTAAGTATCGAGCCGTAAATCAACCTTCTCCTGAAGCTCGGCCACAGCGATATGAGGCGCCTCCCTCAAGGGCCCGTTATGCTTGACCACCCCCTCCAGAGTCTCCCATGTCAAATTAAGCCCCGGCCAGCGCGGATATTTCCGCTCCAGCGTCGTCAGAACCCGCAAAGACTGATCGTTATGATCAAACCCGCCATAAGGCTCCATACAGGTCTTCAAAAACTCTTCGCCAATATGCGCAAACGGCGTATGCCCCAGATCATGCGCCAAAGCTATCCCTTCCGCCAGATCCTCATTCACCATCAGACTGCGCGCAATCGTACGCGTAATCTGTGCCACCTCCAGCGTATGCGAAAGCCGCGTGCGGTAATGATCCCCGATATGATAGACAAAAACCTGCGTTTTATACTTCAGCCGCCGGAACGCGCTCGAATGAATGATCCTGTCCCGGTCCCGCTGAAAAGGCGTCCTGTGACGGCTCTCCGGCTCGTCATAAATCCGCCCCGCGCTCTGATCAGGACGACAAGCGTACACCGCCAAAGGCAAAGCACAATAGTTATAAGCAATAATCTGATCCGCAGCCAATTCTCTTCCCCACGCAAAAACACCTGAGAAAGATCAAACAGGGATTCTCTTCGAAGATCAAGAAGCCATCAAAAATCGACGCCCCCCCAGAATCAAGCCGGCGCAGATTCCCGAGGCAGATAATCAATATCTCCCTCAATAAATTGAAAGCGACTGTTGTATTGCCTGCAAGTAACGCTATCAACAATAAGCTCCTCAACAGCTTCCCGGCCCGCACCTGCACAAACGGCTAAATCTGCCAATTTACGGCTGGCTTCCATCAACTTGCCGCGCAGCGCCTCCCTCCCACCTCTCTTCGAAAGAAGATCACGGCATGAAGCGGAAAACTCCGAATATCCATCATGCGAAGCCGCACGGGCATCAAAAAACGAAGCAACAAAACCAAGCTGCTCCTGAAGCTTGTCCACCGACGCCATCTTCCGATTAGCCCAAAAAATACAATCCCCTGCCAATAAACAACTTTCCTCAACAACATCAGGTGCCTTGGCACCCATTGGAATATCTGCAAAACTATCAAACTTAAGCCTCAAAATCGCCCCCTGCTTTCCCATACTCGTTTTTATACATCCGCACACACTATCAAAAACAATTCCAAAATTTTACAAAAAAAATGTGGCATATTGTTTTTTAAATATCTCCTGCCCTATAATCCCCCCATGACACTCCACATCGACCCAAGCGCCACAGCGCGCCTCCAGACCCTCCGCAAAGAGCAGAACAAGCCGGCCCTGCTCCTCCGCATCCGCGTCGAAGGTGGAGGCTGCTCGGGTTTTCAATACAAAATGGAGCTCACCGAAAACAAGAGCGACAAGGACATCATCTTCGAAGACACTGTCCTGACCGACGACATATCGCTCCCCTTCCTGAGCGGCGCCACCGTTTCCTTCGAAGATACCATGATCGGCGCAACCTTTAAAATCGACAACCCCAACGCCGTCTCCGGCTGTGGCTGCGGCAGCTCATTCTCAGTGATATAAAAATGAAAATAGGCACATGGAACGTCAACTCAATCAAAGCCCGGGAAGAACACGTCCGGCGCTACCTGACCGACAACGCGCCAGACATCTTGATGGTGCAGGAACTCAAAAGTCTGGATTTCCCTCTGGAAAAAATCTCTTCCGATTATGAAGTGATGGCAGTCGGACAAAAAACCTATAACGGCGTCGCGATCTTTTCCAAAAGCCCGCTAAAAAAAATCATGGATGCCCTGCCCGGCGGCGCACAAGACGATCAGGCCCGCTACCTTGAGGTCGAAACAAACGACATACGACTGATCAACATCTACCTGCCAAACGGAAACCCCTGCCCCGGCCCCAAATACGACTATAAACTGGCGTGGATGAAACGCCTTTATGACCGCCTTAGCGAACTTCGCCAGGACGACATTCCGTTTTTGATCGGCGGAGACTTCAATGTCATCCCCGAAGAAAAAGACTGCTACGACCCAAAAGTCTGGCAGGAAGACGCCTTATTCCGCCTAGAAACACGCAAAGCCTTTCGCGCACTCTTAAACCTCGGCCTGACAGATGCCTTCCGCGTCCACGACACCAGAGCCGGCCAATATTCATTTTGGGACTATCAAGCCGGCGCATGGCCGAAAAACAACGGTATCCGCATCGACCATGTCCTACTATCGCCGCGCATAGCCGATAAACTGATCGCAGCAAATATCAACGCTACGCCGCGCGGCTGGGACAAGCCCTCCGACCACACCCCCGTCGAAATCGAAATCGCAGCAGCATAACAAGCCGGATAAGAGAAAACGGAAAATCTGTGAAAAACTTCTGAAAACATCATGCGCCAACCCGCGCCTCGTGATACTGTCTGAAAAAGTATTTTGTAAATAACGCTCCGGTCCATTGAACATGAAATCACGCAAACTGTCCCCTGCTACCCTGAAGCTATCAATCCTTGCAACACTCGCGCTTGGTGGCTGCCTGACAACAACCTTACCGGCCTACCGCGCCGAAGTTGCCCAACGAATCGCCGCGCCGGCATGGATGCTAAAACGTCAGGTTCCAGCAGCGCCTTTTGCCCTGACCGTCTTCGAGAGAATCCACAAACGTGGCGGCGTCGCCAACGTATATATTGCCGGAGACGGTGATGTATGGACTTCACCGCGCGAATGGAAAGATAATCCGACCCCGCAAAACCCGGTCGGCCTGCATCTGGCATCAAAAGACGATGCTCAAAACGTAATTTACATCGCACGCCCCTGCCAGTATTCCGGCATGATGGACCGCGCAGAAGACTGCCCACCCGCTCTTTGGCACGAAGCCCGCTACGGACAGCAAGTGATCAACTCGGTCAACGCCGCACTTGATGAAATGGCGCTTCGCTACGACCTGCGCGGTTTCAACCTGATTGGCTACGCAGGCGGCGGAACCGTCGCATCTCTGCTCGCAACCCGCCGCACAGACATCCTTTCCCTGCGCACCGTCGCAGGCGTCATGGACCATAAAGCCCAAAGCGCAGCGCTGCAGGCCCCTGTTCTAACCCAATCCCTGAACCCGGTCGACGAAGCTGACAAGCTGTCTCACGTCCCGCAATATCACTTCATCGGCGGTCAGGACAAATACGTACCCCCGGCAGTCCTGCACAGCTACCTTCAAGCCCTGCCGCCCACAAGATGCGTTCAATACGACATGATACAGGAAGCCGGTTACGAAGATGGCTGGGTCGACAAATGGCCTGAACTTCTGAAACGCCCGGTCAACTGCAAAAACAGCGAAAACAATCTGGACGACATCGACCTTCTGAGCGAGCCCGTCAAGAAAGAGCCGCTCTACCCGATCCCGGAAAAGCCTGCGAAGCCTTAAAACCAACAAGAACCAAAATAATTTTCCGAAATACAAGGGTGCAGATTCTGAAACTGACTCTCGTGGAAAAGAAGGGAATCCGCCACATCCAGGCAAGACACTGAATTGGCAGCATAAATTTTATAATTTTTTTTTTGACAAGATGCACAAAAAGATTGTATCTAAGTCGCCACTGAGAGATAATATCCTTCAGTATCACGTACGTGCCCCTGGCCTGAAATAGCGGTTTATGCAACGGCGTAAAACTTGGGTTGATTTGGGGACCAAGCCCCACGCAACATGAGGGTTACCGCTATGGCGTCATTAACACCGTTCGAGGGGCAAGGTGCCTCTTTCGACATCTGCAATACAATTTTAAACGATGAGATCGTAAACGACAACGCGCTTGCGCCGCTGTCATGCCCACAAAAGGCGTTTCTGTCTTTCCGTGAGCGTGTGCGTGAGTTCATGTCGATGATCCCGCACACTGGTCCATGCGTTGTCGTAGACCTGAACGTCGTGCGTCAGAATTACATCACCTTCCGTCAAGCCTTGCCGGAAGCCGCCGTATTCTACGCTGTAAAAGCAAACCCGGCCGAGGAACTCCTCGCACAACTAGCCTCCCAGGGCTCAAGCTTCGATGTCGCCTCCACCGGTGAAATCGATATGGCGCTGGCCGCCGGAGCAACCCCTGATCGCATCTCCTTCGGGAACACAATCAAGAAAGAGCGTGATATCGCCTACGCCCACAGCAAAGGTATCACCCTTTTCGCCGTCGACAGCATGGAAGAAATGCAAAAAGTCGCGCGCGCCGCCCCCGGAGCCCGTATTTACTGCCGCGTCCTTTTCGACTGCGAAGGCGCAGAATGGCCGCTCTCCCGGAAATTCGGATGCGACCTGCCGATGGCGGTTGAAATCCTCGCCGCATCACAAGAATACGGCCTGAAACCTTACGGTGTTTCCTTCCACGTCGGCTCACAACAATCCGACACAACCGCGTGGGACGCAGCCCTGTCTAAAGTCGCCAGCGTCTTCAAGGAACTGGAAGCCCGCGGCGTAACTCTGTCCATGGTCAACATGGGCGGCGGCTTCCCAGCAAAATACCTGAAGGATATCCCAACCGTAAAAACTTACGGCAAGGCTATTCGTAACGCATTGAAAAAGCACTTCGGCAAACGCAAACTCGACATCATCATCGAGCCGGGCCGCGGTATGGTTGGCGACGCCGGCATCATCCGCGCCGAAGTCGTCCTGATCTCCCGCAAATCCGAGAACGATCCGGTGCGCTGGGTCTACCTTGATATCGGGAAATTCGGCGGTATGGCTGAAACCATGGACGAGGCGATCCGCTATCCAATCACCACGCCGCATGACGGCGGCCCTGTATCACCATGCGTGATCGCAGGCCCAACCTGTGATTCTGTAGACGTCCTGTACGAGAAAAATCTCTACCCGCTCCCGGACAACCTCCAGATCGGCGATCACGTCTGGATCGAATCCACCGGCGCCTACACAACAACCTACTCCGCCGTCAGCTTCAACGGGTTCGCCCCGCTCAAAAGCTACTGCATCGAAGCGTTGTAAAACAAATAGGCCGATCTAAAATCGGCTTATTTACAAAACTCGAAAAAAGCGCGGCACCCGCCACACTTCAACCGTACGTTGAAAGTCTTTGCATTCGGTAAAACGACTATAAGCTACATATAGTTGCTTGCACTTTGTCAAACCATAAATTCATATGACAACAAAATACAGAGCTCAGAAAACAAGCCCCCAAAAACATAGTTGTAAATATATAGAATTCTATCGCGAAAGTTGTTAGAATCACGACGCAAAAAGTTCGTTTTTCAGGAGAGATTTCATGAAAATAAGTACAAGAATACTAACGACCAACAGCCTGTTTTTAATTGTAGTCATTCTTCTAGGCTCTATTGCAGTCTTCGAATTGTACAACACAAACAATATCTACAAACAATCGACAACAATCGCCGCCGCCCTGCGCAATCAGGTGGAAGCCGATATGATGCATGACGGACTTCGAGCTGACGTACTCTATGCAATCAAACTGGCTCAGGAAGACAATCAGGCCGAACGTCAGGACGCAATCAATGCCACAAGCGAACATGCCCAAAATTTTCAACGCTTGATCTCTGAAGTAGAATCAGCAAACCTCTCCCCCTCGGTCAACGCAAGCCTTGACCATCTAAAAGAGCCACTCAGCCGTTACATCAACAGCGCTCAAAAAATAGCCACCGACGTATTTGCCAACAAAGAGGCAATTGGCAAAAGCTACGACACATTTCAAGAAGACTTCGAATACCTGGAAGGGGCAATGGAGGATTTTTCCTCCGTAATCGAAACAGAGTTTCAAAACCTGAACCATGCTATTGAGCAAAAAGAAAAATTCATTGCCGTCCTCATTGGGACTTCTGTTCTCATGTCCCTGGCAATTGCCGTTATGAGTTGGCGAACATCTCAAAATAAAATTGTAAAACCAATTGGGATTATAACCCATACCATGAGCGAACTGGCCAACAACAACATGGGAATAGAAATACCGTTTGTCAATTTAAACGATGAGATCGGCGTGATGGCGAAAACGGTCCAGATATTCAAAGAGAATAAACTAAAAGCCGATAGCCTCGAAAAAGAGCAGAAAAAAGAGCAGCAGATAAAGCTGGAACATGCTGAAATGCTGATGAATATGACCACTAATTTTGATAAAAACATATCCCGCTTCCTGCAAAGCATGGGAGCCGCAACCAAAGAACTGGAAAAAACATCAAAGGAACTACTCTCCCTTTCGGATACAGGCAAAGGAAAATCAGCAGAACTAAGCGATGTATCGCAAACGGCGGAAACCAATGTAACCATCGTCGCCAGCGCCTCTGAAGAAATGCTGGCCTCCATCAAAGAAATAAACAAGCAAATATCTCAGGCCAGCACAATATCGTCCGATGCCGTATCTGAAGCCGATCAGGCCGGCAAAGCCATCCGCCAGCTTGCAGGATCTTCAGAAAAAATTGGTGAGGTTCTTAGCCTCATTCAAGATATCGCCGAACAGACAAATCTTCTCGCCCTGAACGCAACAATTGAGGCAGCAAGAGCCGGAGACGCCGGAAAAGGGTTCGCAATCGTGGCAAATGAGGTAAAAAGTCTGGCATCACAGACAGAAAAAGCGACGGAAGAAATATCCGAACAAATCAACGACATGCAAAGCGCAACCCGAAATTTCGTTCAGGTTATAGAGAAAATCAGTGCCGTCATCAATCAGATCAATGAAATTTCAAAATCTGTTGCCTATGCGATGGACCAACAATCCGAAGCAATCCAGGAAATTGTAAAAAACACCCAGTCCGCTTCCGAAAGAACAAAAGATGTCGGCAACATTGCCTCGATTGTTTCAGAAAGCGCCTCGGAAACACAAAAAGCGTCAAACAATGTCAGCCATGCCGCCAACGATTTATCAGAAAGAACAGACGATCTGAGAGGAGAAGTAGAAACCTTTTTATCCAACATCAAAGCCAGAGTATAAAATTCCAGATATAGCCTCGTTTTTTTACGCGGCATGTTCATAAAGAGCCCGCGCATGCCTGTGACACGTTAACACCGTACATATCGCCGTCAGTTCAACGGGTTCGCCCCGCTCAAAAGCTACTGCATCGAAGCGTTGTAAAAGAAATAGGCCGATCTAAAATCGGCCTATATGCAACCACAAATCAAAAACGCCACAGAATAGATCAGACCCTTACCTAGACCTGATCAGCATCCAGTGCCGGATAGGACATCCCATCGCTGCTGTGATCCGCCTGCTGTTGATGACGCGCTGCGATTTGACGCATATGGCGGGCAATAGCTTGCTGATGCGGAGAGTTCGCCGTCCATCCGAACACCTCGCCCAACCCATCTCGAAAATCTCTAGCTTCCTGCTCGAGAAAAAATTGAATATCATAAATACTGACATCGCCAATCAATTTGCTAACATGCATGATCGGGACCACGCCCTTGATCGCCGGATCGAAATCCTCATCAACACCAAGCTTGCGCGCCATCCCGGACATATAAAAATTGATCTCGGATAAAGTACGCCCCAAAGGCCGCTTTGAGAGCCCGTTTTGTTTCAACACAACCGGAATCTCCTCAAGAATATCCTCGATTTCTGCCTCGATCTGCTCCGCGCGGCGATCTGCCCCCTGAACTCCGACAAAAAATCCATTGCGTAGCTTATAAGCCTCCTGCGCCTTATACACAGCCGCAAACATCAAAGGCACAACAGGCGCCATCCGCCCCCCTTCTTGCAGCGGAAATTTAAGCTCGGGGACCTCTGAAGCACGAACGGTCATATCCCTTACACCAAGCACATACTTCTTGCCAAACCCTCCGGCAACCGCCGCCGTCAACAGTTCATGCTCCCGGAAACGCCGTGATCCAGCCTCCGCCATCTCCGCGCGCGCAGCGTCCTTGGTAGAAGGAAGGACGGCAACATCCGGCGCCGCCAACGGAGCATCAAGACCACGCGCGACCAAAGCACGCGCCTGCAAATCAGGATCAACACGATCCGAAACCCTGCCCCATTTTCCTGTCAGATAATCAAGGGTCATCGGATGCAATATCTCCAGCGCATTCCGCCCCTTGGACATTCCGATCAAAGATTGCGCCGCCTGCACATCCAGCATCATCTCATAGGGGGTCACATTCGTCGGATAACCAAGCTTCTCCCGAATCTGGGCCTTCACGCGATAAAGCTCGTCACGCACCGTACCCCAGTCTTCCGTCCCCAGAGCCTTGTAAACAAGCGTAATCATCTCCATCTTTTTCAAGACACCAATCGCCCCGCCTGCCGCTCCGGCCTTCTTCGCCAGCTCCAGAGCCTGCGGGTCGTAAGGCATTTCACCATCAGAATAAAGTCCGCGAACAAAATACGCAGAATATTCATCCTCTTTAATCGCAGGAAGATTGATCTCTGGAATCCTGGAAACCACAGCCGAATCATTCATTTCCCGCATAAAATAAATAAGGTTCTCTAGTGAAATCTGCGCCGTTCCACCACTAAGCGCCGCTGGCAAAACATCAACAGAACTCACGCCGGCCTTAATCGCCTCAATATAATTAGAAGCAGCCAGACCATAAGTATCATGCACATGCAGACCAATCTCAATCTCCGGCCCCAATCTGCTGCGCAGCGCCTGAACAAGCGCCCCCGTATAAACCGGATCCAGAACGCCGTTCGCATTCTTGATATAAATGCCTGTATGTCCTTGCCTGACAAGCTCCTCAGCAAATTCGCAATCCTTCTGCACTTTAAGCGCCAGTGCTTCTCCGCGTTCAGGATTTTCAAGATCGTTGGTCTGCACGCACACAGTCCCAACCGCCTCCATCTGGAGGCCGTGCCTTTGATTGATTTCCCTCAATAAAGACGGCACAAACGCCGTCATCTTCGCATCATTCATGCCATGAAAATTCAAAATCTTCTGAACGCCGTTCTTACCCAGAAGAGTCAGAACATCCCTGTGCGTATCCAACGATTGCAAATTCGTGCTCATCCCGCACGCACTGCGATAAAGCGCTGTCGTAGACCCGGGAGCATGTTTAAAATGATCGCCGATAAGCTCAATTTCCTTATAGGGATTACGGCCGTTCGCACAAAACTGGGCAAAGAATGTTCCACCACCAATCTGGAAAGAATCCGCACCATAATCAGCCGCATGCCGAACGCTCTCAACCATCAAATCAGCAGGAACCCGCGTCCCTTGATTGGATTGATAGGCATCGCGCCATGTAAGGTGAAACTGAACCGGTTTTTGTGCTTCGCTTGTCCCAGACATCGTTATAAACCCATTTTTTCTGCTCAACGCTACCCGATTTCAAGGTAGTCGCCGATAATGGGACAACTTGTCATATAGAGTCAAATAATTTTAAGAAGATGGGAAAGATGGTGCTGCTATCGAGACTTGAACTCGAGACCTCTCCCTTACCAAGGCCTACCATCATGTTATAGCGGTTTTTGTGTATCACCTGTGTTCCGCAGAAACCATAGCTTTGAGAAACATACTGTTATTTTTGTTCCCTCGGTTTACCCCGGTTTTAATTCGTTCAGAGTGGGGTTTAAGTGGGGTGTATTGCTGCATAAGTCGCTGGTTTCCAGTACATTACAGGAAGCGCGAACAGAAATACAGGCAAGCATATGAGATTGGACAAGCAACATGACAACTACAAAAAAACCAAAAGGACGACCACGTAAGTACAGCGAATATGAACAGATACTCGCAGACTATCCCGCCAAGAGCATGACCAAACGCCCTGTGTACGTGAACAATATTGGTATCTACAGGGGCAAAGCGGGCGATAAGGTTTTCATCAAAGTCCACCTGCGCCACAAAGGAAAGCCCCTAGAACTTCCTAAAGGACATTTAACCTCGTGGGATTGGACCGCATTAGAGGCAGAACGTGACAAGCTACAGGGCCGCGCAGACCGCAATGAACCTCTGGAAGACACACAATCCATAACCTTTAGAGAGTACGCGACAGGCTGGCTTGAAATTGCCAAGACAAGGCAGAAAAGCTATCAGACTTCGATGTATTGTGTTGAAAGGCAGTTAATCCCCTACTTCGGCACAAAAGACCTAAGCGATATTAACGTACGGGATGTTAATCTCTGGCAAGCCAAGCGCATGGGAGAAGTGAAACCCGCCACCGTGAAGCGTGATCTGAACATGCTCAAATCTATTCTGAACACCGCCATACGGGAAGAACTAATTGAGAAAAACCCTTGTGACGGAGCAAACAAAATCAAAGGCATACAAGCCCGCCTGAGATACTGGACCGCCGAGGAGTTAATGATAGTACTGGATACTGCTGAGGCCATTGATCCCGAGTTTAAGGACTGCATTCTCTGGGCGTTGTATTCTGCTATGCGGCGCGGTGAAATCCTGAATATGAAATGGGACGATCTGCTTCGCCTTCCAAATGGAGAAATGAAAATCCATCTGGCCACCAGTAAGAGCGATCACGCAAGGCAAATTCCCTGCAACACGCATATGCTGGCTATTCTAGAAAGACAAAGTAAACGTCTGGATAATGATGAAGCCCTTATATTCCCTATTGCCTCCAAAACATTCCAAAGACGCATGGATGCTATTAAGGATGCCGTGAAAGACAGGGTAAAGGATATACGGTTCCACGATTTAAGAACCCTGAATATCACGAACGCCATATGTGCTGGCGTTGATCCCAAAACGCTTATCGGGATTACAGGCCACACAAGCTTGCAGATGATCGACAAGCATTATTCCGTGCTGGTGAGTAAGGCTGTGAATGAAGCCTCGCAGAGATCAGGTGATTATATTGATGCTTTGCTACAGGAGGCTATAGTTGATACAGGAGAAAAGCGTCAAAACAACGTAATAGTAATATAAAAATTAACTCGCATTTCAATGCCCCAAATACTCTTAAAAAAAACCTACACAAAACTGTTGATAATTAAAGTTGCATCTAATTATCATTGGAAACCATAAGGAAAACAGATATAGACTTATAATCTTATCTCATATGGTTATTGTACGAAGAAAATTGTAATTATTTTCCTAGAAAAGTGTGTGTTTATTTATGAAAGTTAGTCAAACAACACCATCTAACAATATTAAAATACGTCCCTTGATATCCTACGCGCTATCAAGTCATGAACTAGGATTAGGGGGCGATCATTTCCAAGCCCTTACCCCCTTATTTGCCCCTATTGTATCAAGTAATCTTGGGGGCCTCTTTTCTGCTGAAAGCCTTAGCAAAGAAATACAAGAAACTTATGGGCTACATGTGAATGAACACGTAGTTAAAAATTTTATTCCTTCTATGGTCAAAGCAGGCCTCCTTCAAAAAACATCCGATACTAGAATCCCTGACGTTTATAGATACGCTTACAGCTTGCCATCGACATTTGATAATCAATACAAAGAATTCAACGATAGGCTAACCAAAGTCTTTGAAGCATACCATTCATTTATTAGGGGAATGCACTCTCTAACCACAGCAACAGCGTTATATGACACAGAACAACTTGAAGAGGGCCTGATTAACTGGATTCTTCGCAATGATAAACGTTTTGATATATCCTGTGAATATAAAGAAGCACCTCAAAATGAGCTTGATTTCATTGCATCTGAATTTTTGCAATTCTTAGAAAAGAAAAACCCCCAGATTTTTAATGACCTTGCCTTGTTATATTCAGGAGCAATCATTAGCGAATTTGTTTTGGACTTTAAAGCCCCAGAATCACACCGCAAAAAAGCTTCCGATTTAAATGTAATATTAGATGCTCCTTTTGTCATGAATCTTCTTGGCCTTTCAGGAAAACAACAACAGCAAAGTACAATGGGAGTACTGGAACAGCTAAGGCGTTTGGATGTTAAACTACATATCTTTAAACATTCATGTGAAGAAATAGAAGGCAACATAGATGGGGTACTACACCCAGATAATACAGATAGGTACGGGCCACTAGCACGAGCAATCGCTAGCAGAGAAGTTGAAATTGATTATGTCAAAATAATACGGAATAACCTAGAAGAGCATATACAAGAAAAACTTAACCTCAAAATATTTGATCCAGAATCTTTTGGCACCAGAAACGATAAGGATCGCTATTTCTCTCCTCTTCAAAAAGACCGTTTATATGACTATATTCCACGCTCTCCAGAAAAAGAAGCTGCAAGATTACGTGATGTAGAATCAGTAGCAACCATCATGCGTTGGAGAGAGCGTATAAAAGTAAAAGATTTTCTTAAAAGCAAATATCTATTTGTAACAAACAATAAAGCTCTCGCAACACAAGCTAGAAAGTTTTGCATAGACGAGGATTTAATAAAAGTAACGCATGCTCCACCAGTTATTTCTATAGAAACATTATCTGGTATTTTATTTCTAACGCTTGGCGATATAGAGGAAAGGGTGTCATTATCGCGTAAACAACTACTTTCTAGTTGCGCGAAAGTCGCAATCATTAAACCTGAACTAGTTGAAAAGCTAGGAGAAAAACTGGCCACCCTCTCGCCTAAAAATGCAGAACAAATAGAAACCATTCTGAAAGAACCAAAAACCGCTCAATTAATGTTAAATTTAACATGGGGCAATTCAGCTGCTCTTACCCCCGATAATGCAGAAGATGTAATCCAACTTGCTGTCAGTGAAATTAGCGCCGAAGAAACAGCTAAATATAAAAAGAAACTCACAGCCATAGAAGCCGAGAAAGAAAAAATAGCGAATGACAATGAATCTTTGAGAGAAGAGAAAATTGCTATAGCTCAAAAACAAGCTATGGAAACAGTTAGAAAGATTGATGTTACCATAGGAACTATAAAAATATTAGTCACAGAGATTCTAATAATCTCAGTTTTTATATCGGCCTATGGTTTTTTCACTCAATTTATTCCTCCATTTTTAATCTTTATTATTGGAATAATTTCAGTCGCACTTAGTGTATATGCTTTTTGGTGGACACCAGAATCAATATCAAAAAAAATTGAGAAAATAAAAAAGAAAGCTATTGAACAAAAATTGAAAAAAGTTGGCATCAAGATTGATGAGCATAACTACCGAATAGATTATACAACTGGAGAAATTTGTTTACGAAAGAACAAACTTCTATAGCCCTGGTCATGTAAACTACTTCCTAAAATATCTATTGGCAGCAAGTTTTAAAAGAGAACATATAAAAAATGGTGCTGCTGAAGAGAATTGAACTCTCGACCTCACCCTTCATACCGCTACGGCTTTCACCGCCACTACTATCATCGTAGCGTTTGCAGTCTGGACTATCCCTTCATCATAGCCATATGGCCTTAGATGCCGCCCGTCTAGTCTCTACACCTTCCCCTCATCAGGGCTTGGCTCGGGATTACCATTTCACAGGATTCCCCGAATTTGAGCAGTTAAATCTTGCTAGTTTCCAAAGCAAGTAGGCAATTAAATACCAAGGGTGCGCTCTACCACTGAGCTACAGCAGCGAACCAAATCGCGGGCAACGTACAATATTATTTTGCACCTGTCATCTCTATTTTTCTATCTTCCAGCCGAATAAGCAATTATTGAGCATCCTCGTTTTACGTTCTCCTCAGCCAAATGATACCATTTCGCAAATTCCTCGTGATTCTGAGCTGTTCCTATGCCCTTGCTATACATATACCCAAGTGCTGACTGTGCCTCACGATCCCCTTTTTCCAGACCTTCCCCAAGATTTCGAAGGTTGCGAAGATGATGAAGATTTTAATACTCTATCTGCCCATACATTTTGAAAAATAATCCCTGACTAATTTTTTATCGGAATTATTTTTTATAGTGATTGTAAAACCTCGATAGCGATTGTCCCCCTCGTTATCCTGTATCATATACGTTAACGCCTCTGCCTCCATCATCTTGGGAAACAAGTCCATATCAAGAACGTGTAAAGCGTTCACCCAGTTATTCCTATTTAAATACGGATCAGGGGCAGGCAGGGTATACGTTTTTCCACCGTCGATCATTAAATAGAAAAACTTCCCATTTTCGATTATATCGTCTGCGTGTTCATCGGCATAATAAAATGCATATAAACGATTACCCTCATCACCGCACATAAAGGAAAACTTGCCTTCTCCATAGTATCCGTTCTGACGGCCTCTCAAATAAGTAAAATCCCCAATATGTACCAGCGTCCATTCGGCCTCATAATCGTCAGAAGAATTATCCCGTTCAAGAGCTTCACCCACTTTTATATCGTATGCGATTTCTCGGGCCTGTGCAGGATTGCTGGTTGTTATTGCCAATGAGAAGAGAAGAATTAGAATGTACAATTTAATGACTTTCAGTCAGATAAAATTTCAAATTATCGGCGATAGCATCGGACAGAGCACCTGCTATAGCCTGTGACTGATATTTGTCTGCTCCGTCTAAAAAGATTGCAGATTGCCTAATCTCATGAGAACAACCTTGAACAGCAAACATGGATAACAGCAACACAAAAGGCAAAATTAAGGTTTTTTTCATAGCACTTATGCCCCCGCCTGAACCTTCACATATAATGCAATTTCATCTGAAACTGCCTCAAACATAGGATGGACAAAAGGGCCAAACTGATGAATTTTTGGATTGTATTTTCTCAACCTCTCGATACTCTTTAAACAATCCATAGGAACCCAGAACTGGCTCGTTCCCGTAGTAAAATGACTACGGGCAACAAAATTCATACCGCCAGAAATCCCAAAAACCAAAACATAATCTTTTAAAAACTCAACAGGGTCATCCCAATCGTCTTGGCTGCAATCTAAAAAATTCTGAAGTATAGAACTTATTTTTGAACGAAACACATAGTCTTCCGAATCACAGTGAAAATTAATTGTTGGCTGCTTAGGTGCTTCAGCCGTTATAAACTGCCCTGTTCTACAATCATACTGAATAATTGTGTTTTCATCATACGGTATTGGGGCATCCTTATGCTTTGCTTCAAACAAAACAGTCTCCCATAAACCAAAAATTCTCGCCCATTGGACACTCCTGCCTACAGAGTTCGGAGATGCTCCCAATATAGAAAACGCTGCCATAGCAACACGTGAAGAGGCCCATTCTTCAGTATTTTTTGCAAAACATATAGCCCTTCTTTTTAAGTCATGTGAAACTCTATGAAAATCATATGTGTGGTAAATATGCGATATTGTATCTTCACTAAGGTCTACGCCAAATTCATTTAACAAACGGAGACCTACCAAATTATAAGAAGATGATAGTACCCAATTCCGACTACTTGGATTTTCTTTTAAGAAAAAATCAACCTCATCCAAACATGCACCAGCACCAGCAAGAGCGACTTGAGAAGAAGCCTTTTGCATCAAACCAAACATATTCCCTCTTTTTCCTTTTGTAGTCTTCAACGCATACAAAAAACATAGCCAATTTTCATTCGCCAGAACAATGCACGTGTTGTGGAATATATTCTACGGCCAATGTAGTGTATAAACCACATAATGAGCGAATGGCAACATTAAAGTCCATCGGTCAAAAAATCGCTCAAGAAAGAACCAGACAGAAATTAAGTCAGGAAGATTTGGCTGGAATAGTGGATATGGATCGCAGTTTTCTGTCCTACATTGAGAATGGACGAAAGAACTTTTCTGTAGATATGCTGCTAAGACTTTCCGATGCCCTTAAAATCAAACCTTCAAAACTATTTGAATAGCTATCTTTTGCATCAGGTTGCTTCAGGAACCAAATGAAATAACTTTAGTAAAAGTTAGATCGCAAGAAACTAAAACGCATGAGCGTGTGTTTATGTTGTTATCCAAAATAAGCTTCTCACAATTTATCGAAAACTGCCTTAGTAAATGTACGAAAGAATATAGTTACTATTTACTTCTAGTTATTATCTCTAGAAAGAATCATTCCAAAATCAATCACAATAATTATACATTTCTAACAAAAGAAAATACGGTATCTACCTCTTTTTAGAGATTCATTATATGCCATTAAAAATGGTGCGAGAAAAAAGAAAAAAGGTTTGAACAAACATATCAAAAGTTGTATCACTGAAAACGTTACTGGGGTGGGGAGAGCGTATGATTTCCAAGATAAAGCGTTTTGTTGCTTTGATTGCTGTTGCCGCAGTGATAGCTCTACCAACCAGTTATTTCCTCATCCCACATGGGGAAAGACCTTCCCTAAAAATACAGCACCCATCCAAAACTTCAAAGCTGTCATATCTGGAGAGACTGGAATCCAAAGCGTTAGCCGGTGATGCAAATGCCATGTTTCGTATGGGGAATAACTATAAATATGGTTACAATGGGCTAAAGCCGGATAACACCAAAGCTATCGAGTGGTATGAAAAGGCCATCTCACATGGTGACGCAGATGCCATGAATAATCTAGGTGTGATGTACAAAGCCGGAGAAGACATAGAACAAGACTACTCTAAAGCTATTGAACTATTTGAAAAAGCTACTGTCCTTAAAAATGGTAAAGCGTTTTCTAACTTGGGTAGTATGTACCAAGATGGCAAAGGTGTGCCCAAAGATTATAAAAAAGCACGAGAGCTTTACCTTGAAGGCGTTGAAGTTGGTAACACATATTCCATGGCAAACCTTGGTTTTCTTTACTATTTCGGAAACGGGGTTGAGAAAGATCCGGATGAAGCTCAGGCTTGGTTCCTAAAAGCAGCGGAAAGCGGTGAAACAATGCCCGGGTTACAATTTATGATTGGACTTTATTATTTTGATGGTCATGGCAATCAGAAACAAGATCTTATGCAAGCGCGTCTTTGGTTTGAAAAAGCAGCCAAGCAAGGCCATGCAGATGCACAAAGCTTTCTTGGTAACTTTTACTATTACGGGCAAGCTGGTCTGAGCGTTGACTATATTAAGGCTGGTGAATATTACGAGATATCCGCTCAAAATGGGAATGCTTATTCAAAAGAATTTTTGGATAAGGTTATCAAGAACTGTAACCTATACAGATATAAAATTTTGTCTCTTAAAGCGAATATATCCTGCCTAGTTGCAGCGCCATCGGGTGATCCTCAAGCTATGTATATAACTGGATTGTCATTTTATTTTGGGACAAGAGGGCTTTTAGATAAAGACTATGAAAGAGCCGCGGAATGGCTCCAAAAAAGTGCTAAAGCTGGTAACGTGTGGGGACAAATAAAAATAGCGAAAATGTATAACGAAGGTCTAGGGCTTAAAGAGGACCCAATCGAAGCTTATGCATGGCTAAGCGTTGTAGAAAATCAAAAAAATATAGCAGACGCACTGAAAAAGACCAAAGCTGACATCAGAGATAATATTTACAAAAATTTCAATCAATCTGAAAAAAAGAAGGCTGATTTAAAGGCACAGAAATATATTGAACTGTATTTAGCAAAGGAGAACTAGTCATGGGATCACAATTACCAAATATTCCATCAGCAAACCCAGAAACTTATTATGGTGCCGCTGAAATGCTAGCCAATCGTGTTGCAGAACAAAACACTGCCGCTGGCATGCTAAGTAAAGGCGTGAGTTCATTGGCTAGCTATATAGATTTTCTTTATCAAGCAAACCGCATAGCAAATTCAGGTTGGCCGGATGAGGCAAAAGATGCTGCTTTTTTCCTTCTACTCGCGAGCAAATTAGGCGGAGATATTTATGGCTTAAATTACATAGCTCAATCAGGCCTTGATCTGGTTGAAGATGCTGTAAGAGTTCTAGACCATTATAATCTCATACCTGAACTTCAAGAAGAATTTCCTGGTCTTTTATATCAATCGGATACTGGCGACATTTCTTTCCCATGGAACCCTGACGGTGTACCCCTACCAGAGTTGCCTCCAGAAGATATCCCTGCAAATCCAGTTTACCCTACGGGTGAGCCAATCCCGGAAATCAAACCAAACACCAATTTACCACAAGGCACAGGAGATGATATCCAAAAAGATGGAAAGGCCTCTCCTCTCGTTCTTGATCTTGACGGAAATGGAATTGACCTTGCCTCCGTCGATGGGCATGGAGCAGTTTATTGGGATATTGATCAAGATAGTTTGTCAGAAGCATCTGGATGGATTTCTGGTAATGACGGTTTGCTTGCAATTGATCTTAATCATGATGGAATCATCAATGATCACGGTGAACTTTTTGGTAATGAGACGACAGATGGGTTTTCAGTTCTTGCCGCTTACGACAGCAATCAGGATGGTGTTATTGATCTGAATGATACCCAATTCAACGATCTGATTGTTTGGGTAGATGCCAACTCCAACGGTATCAGTGAGACTAATGAACTTTTCTCTTTAACGGCGTTGGGAATTTCAAGCATCAATCTTAATGCAAATCTAGTCGATTACGATATTGCAGGAAACCATATCACACATGAAAGTTCGTTTACCATGAACGGACAGACACATACGATTGTCGATGCCTGGTTTTCATATGACAATATGAATACAATTTATACTGGCGATTATACTTTTGATGCCCGTGTATTAGGATTACCTTCACTTCGTGGATACGGAAACTTACCCGACCTTTTTATTTCCATGAGTATGGATGAAACGCTCTTAAATATGGTCTCACAAATTGGCACTGCCAATACTACAACATTACTTGATCCGGCTTTTGATTTGCAGGGAAGACTTGAAGCTATCCTTTTTAGATGGGCTGGTGTCGAAAATGTTGATCCCGCAAGCCGAGGAGCTTACATAGATGCGCGCCAACTAGAGTTTTTAGAGGCATATACTGGAAATGATTTTATACAAAGCAACGGTTCGTCGCCAGATCCTAACGCTGGAACCGCCGCTGCATTGATTCAAACATATGATAACCTTTTTGAGTATTTTATGGGGCAAGTCTTATTTCAAACAGATGCCTCAATCTTTTTTGGAGATCAAGCGTCATTTAACTACTACATCGGTGAAATTGAAAATTCGACAATTGACTTTCTTCATATTATGCCAAGTCAGGAAACAACAGTTGATTCAACCGAAGTGAATGATGCTTACCTATACCTAACACCGCAAAGTTCCGATATAACAATAAATGAACTAGGTGGCACAGATAGCTTGCTTGTATCCAGCGTACTGGCTTCAGATATAAGACTGGAATACTACCGCTCAAGCTACGACCTAAAAATACACATAGGTAGTCAGACAATCGTTGTAAACGACCATTTCCGTTCTGATTACAACCAAAATAATAGCTATGACTATCGACAGCTCGAAAATATCATTTTGGATGACGGCACAAAAATTGATCTGATCAATAATATTACCTTTACGGGAACTTCAGCATCAGAAACAATTTATGGAACGAATAGCGGCAATGATACGCTAATTGGACTAGCCGGAAACGACACGCTGAATGGGTATGGTGGAGATGACACATACATATTCGGATTAAATTTTGGCTCAGATAAAATTAATGAAGGCGTTAATCAAGGGCAAGATACAATCCGGTTTATTGACGGCATAGCTCTCGAAGACACACGGATGTGGGTAGACAGCACCAATGGTGGTGATCTTCATATCAAACTACTTGCGACCGGGGACGAAGTTGTAATTGATGGTTTCACCTCTGGCGGTGGACCCACCACAATTCCCCAGCGGATAGAACAAATCGTTTTTGAGGGCAATACACTTGATCCGAATGACGATGTGATTTTGGACTTAACCCAAGGTCTTTACCTCAATGATACAGATGATGCACACACCGTTGCAGGTTCTGTCTTAAACGATACCTTATACGGAAATGGAGGCAATGATTACCTCTACGGACTTGATGGTAACGACATCCTTTGCGGCGGAACCGGAAATGATAAACTCTATGGCAGCACAGGAGACGATACCTACATATTTGCGGTAGGGTTTGGAACAGATACATTGGATGAGAAAGTTGGCGAAGGAACCGATACCATTAAATTTGTCGGAGGCATCTCACCAGACGATATTCGTTTGTGGGTAGACAGCACCAATAGCGGCGATCTACATATTAAACTGCTCTCAACTGGGGATCAGATTAACATTGACGGTTACACCTCTGGTGGCGGACCGACCACAATTCCTCAACGGATAGAACAAATCGTTTTTGAAGGCGATGCACAAGACCCGAATGACGATGTGATCTGGGATTTAACACAAGGTTTATACCTCAATGATACAGATGATGCTCATACCGTTGCAGGTTCTGTCCTGAACGATACCCTATACGGAAACGGAGGTAACGACTACATCTACGGCCTTGACGGCAATGATACCCTGTTTGGTGGCTCTGGCGTTGATAAGCTATATGGAGGAACAGGTAGTGATACTTTTTCTTTCGAGGCATCGTCAGCGTTCACAAGTGTAGACACAGTTCAAGACTTCAAGCTCTCAGAGAATGATAAACTGGATATTTCTGAACTACTTAGTGGTTATGATCCATTAACAAACGTAATAACCGATTTTGTTAGGATTACTGATAGCGGTACAAGCAGTATACTATCAGTAGACGCAGACGGAGGAGCCAATAACTTTGTTCAAATTGCAACGCTTTTAAGCATTACTGGCTTAACGGATGAAGTTGCACTGGAGGCATCAGGAACATTGATTACGGTTCAAGTCTAATTACCCTGTCGCATTCACTTTTGCCATAACAAAACTAGCTAAATATCTGCCCTATCGTGGGGCAGGTCACCGGAGTGTAATTTATTGTAATGCCCTATTCTATAACCCTAATTACGCCATCTTGATCCAGTTTTAACAATGATACTGTTTCTTTTATCTCTGGCAGCCCCTTAGGAATATTAAAAGAAGAATAAGCTTTCTTCATAAAATGCCTAAGAATATGCTTGTATTTACTATCAATTATGAAGGAATCATGCACACAAAGAACAGGTATGCCTAAAGCTGTCATTCTTCGTATTACATATTCTGCTATTTTTGAGTCCCAATTCATCAATTCCAAGCCTTTGTTGATGCAAATTTCAGTTTTTAGCAATGGATGAGCCCGAAGCATTTCAACCACATAATTGTCAAAATATGACTGCCCCTTAATCCTTTGACGCAATTCCATCTTTAGTTCCTCATTGTCCTCTTTTTCTTTTGCTTCTTCTATAGATAACCATGCCCCACGCTGGCTTTGACAATTCATTAATCTTGTAAAAATAGCCTTAGCCACTTCTCTGGGTATATACTTATGGAATTTATATGGATCATTCCTCAATTCCTCCGGCATATCGACATTGTAAAGGCCATAAAGCATGTATAAGTGATTGGCTTTATAATCCAGCTCAACAGTCGGTTGCCCGTTTATTGAAATATATCTCCTATCCTCGCTTTTACAGCCGTTCATCCACCAATTCCCGTAGAATCTGCCTCCTAGCTCAAAACTACTGTTATGAAATACGCGCCACGTACAAATTCGGGAAAAATCTATGGGCCTGAAATGCTCTTGATGCTCCAGCTTAATAGTCGTATTGGCTATTAAATCGTTATATGCCGCCAGAATATCCTTGGAACGCTGAATTCTGGAATTGCCTTCATACGCAGAATAATCATAGATCAGCTTCTTTTTCTCATCCTTCAGGACCATGCCACCGTTAATCGGCTTCTGCTTTAACTGAATATCAAGAAGCTTATGACCCTTTATGAACGAAACGAACCGTTCAGTTACTTTAAATCTGGACAATCGCCCAATATGCCCTTCTTCGGCATAACCATAGCCACCAGTATGAGATTCAACAAACCCTATAGCCTTAAGAGCATCAACAATTTCTATTATTTTCCTTGCATCCAGTCTTTCAGGATTACGCGGGTCTGCTTTTCCCTTGTATCTACACGTCAAGAAATCCGAATTTCTCCCGTAAGAAATATATCTGTTAGGATTGCTCTTGTAACTTTTGAGAACCGCAGCCAAGATAACCCTTAAATACCGTATCAGGTTATTCTGATGCCCCCGCACATTCAGCTTGGCAAGAAGATCACGAACAGCACTATCCATACGTTCATCAGAAGAATACCAATCCAGTTCCATAGGCCTTGATGGTCGTTCGAAAATATTAGGCTGTGCTGTTTGAGGGTTATTGCTTGTCATTGCCGCCCCCTGCCGTATCATTATTTCCTGCGGTTTTTACAGTATCAGTAAGAGTAGCCATCCATAGCTCAACATCTTCCCTTCTATATCGTGGTGATGTGCCAATGGTCACAGGCGCTACAGTGAATACATGCTCCTGCCCTGTTCTTTTTTTCCATCTTTGAACTCTCACCCATGACGGCGACATACCAATCATACGGGCAACTTCTTTATCACAGATCAACATCGTACTTCTCCTCTTCGTTTTGTCGGCAAAGACACCATCGCCTTTACGTTTACGATCATTCAACAAAGAGGATTTTTCAGATAGCCGAAGAAATCAGAGCCAAATCTAGGGTATTTCTTCAGCTAGACACAGATTGATAATTCTGAGGCTTTTCCCACTCATTCCAATCAGACTCGAAATTCTCAAGAATGCTGTCTTTGAGATCAGTTTTGCTCACGTGCTCAAGGTAAAGGTCAAGACGCCCGTATTTCCTATATAGAAAAGCCATGTTGTATAGGGTCGTGTAATCGTTGAAGCATTTACGAATATAGTATTCATATTCCGTGCCTTTTATTCTTGCTGCATCATAACAAAGGGCCAGCACCTTATTAAAAAGCGTATTACCATTGGACATAGAACCTTTCACGTCCAATAAACAATCGCTCATAACAAAAATATTCCGCACAAACATCACCCTGTAAGGATCAGTTGACCTGCCCCTTTGAACCTGCACATCCAAATTATTGTATGCACTCTCAAGGCCTTTTTGCATTCCCCCCAAAAGCTCAAAAAATTCCTGTAAAAGCTCTTTAAAGGAACGCCCGTAGTCATCTTCATAATCATCAAACAATTCCGAACGAAACTGCAAAGCCCAGAGAAATTCAGCATATTCTTTATAATTATGTGTTTTATCCAGAATTGCCGCCAAGAGTACCTTTACTTCTAAATCGCGCGTCCTCTCGGCCTTTTTTAAATCTTTCAATGCCGCATTAAAATCTTCTTCGCTGATTAACTCCCTATTTCTGCTAATGTTGCCCTTGTTTAGTGCATAAACATTTTTCCAACCTGAGTTTACGCCATCAATAAAATCATCGACAAACAAGGCCAGCTTTTGCGGATCAACCTTTTTACGGCCAAGCACAGCTTCTATATCCCTCTTCAGGTTATCGCGATTTCTAATCATTTTTCTACTTCCTCATATTGCCCAAACACCCAATACTAACGATAACTCTCAGGACATTGATGAAGCATTTATTCAAAGTTACAATAAAAATTTCTTGAGGATGCATAGTCAATGCATCCTCCCCCCGGCACTTTTTCCTCCCACCCCTTCAAAAATTCATTACGACAAATAACAGGCTAAAAAAATTTTAACGTATGAACGAAGGAAATTATTATCCTCAAATAGTGGGGTCTGAGTGGGGTATAAAAATCTTCATTTCAAGAAATCTGGCAAAAGGCGCAGAAAATAAAGAGATACAGAAAAATCAAAAGTACTTGACTAATCCCTTACCAAGGGAGTGCTCTACCGCTGAGCTATAGCAGCGCGCCGTATAAGACAAGGCGGGAAACTACAATATAATCCCCGCCCTGTCACCACGTTTTTTTTAAGCGAATACAAATAAATCAATACAGCATAATCTAGGAAGCTATTTTCTTGATACACTCATCCAAGCGATGAACACCGTCACTAATGCTCATCATATTTGAAGAGATTTCATTCGTCACCACGGTTTGCTCTTCAATAGCCGCAGCAATTGAATTGATATGCTCGCCTACCTCATTCGTTGACGATGCGACATCCTGACTACTGGAAACCACCTCATTTGCTACGCTCTGAACAGAACAAATTTCCTGAGTAATCTGATCCGTTGCCTTGGAGGTCTCATTGGCAAGAGACTTCACCTCGCCGGCAACAACGGCAAAACCTTTTCCGGCATCCCCGGCCCTTGCCGCCTCAATCGTCGCATTAAGAGCAAGAAGATTGACCTGCTCAGAAATATCACGGATCAAAGAAACAATCCCTTCCATCGAACTGATACTTTCATGGAGCTTCGCCGTAATTTTCTCAGCATTCTCATTTTTTAAGATAATACCATCAACCAGTTTCTGTGAAAGGGACATGCTCTGGCTAATCTCTTGCACAGAAGAGAGCATTTCCTGCGTAGCGCTGCTAACGGTCTGAATATTCGCGCTAACTGACTCACTCTGAATGCCGGCATCCTTACGAACATGCATGACGTCCGTAATATCCATCGCAAATTTAACAACTTTAAACGGCTTGCCGTTCATATCGAAAATAGGGTTATAACTGGCATGTATCCAGACTTCCTTACCGCCCTTACCAAAGCGCTGAAATTCATCTGAAACAAATTCTCCCCGCCCAAGCTTTGCCCAAAAGTCTTTGTATTCAGGGCTCTGCGCATAGGACGGATCAACAAACATACTATGATGCTTCCCACGAATTTCATCCAGAGAATACCCGACTGCCCCAAGAAAATTAGCATTCGCCGTAACAATCGTTCCGTCTGTTTCAAACTCGATCACAGCCTGAGATTTCCCGATGGCCTCAATCTGTCCTTCATAATAAGCATTTCGGAGTTTCTGCGCCGTAATATCTGTCGCAAATTTCACAACCTTGAAGGGCTTCCCATTCAAATCAAGAATAGGGTTGTAACTAGCCTGTATCCAGACCTCCTTGCCACCCTTGCCAAAACGCTGATACTCGGCAGAAAAAAATTCACCTCGACCAAGCTTTACCCAAAAGTCTTTGTACTCGGAGCTCTTTGCATAAGCAGGATCAACAAACATACTGTGATGCTTACCCTGAATTTCTTCAAGCGTATAACCCATAGCGCCTAAAAAATTGGGATTTGCCGTGACAATCGTCCCATCAATCTCAAACTCAATCACAGCCTGTGATTTCCCGATCGCCTCAATCTGTCCCTCATAATAAGCATTCCGAAGCTTTTGCGCCGTAATATCCGTCGCAAACTTGACCACCTTAAATGGCTTCCCGCGCCCGTCAAAAACAGGGTTATAACTGGCCTGAATCCAGACCTCCTTGCCACCCTCACCAAAACGCTGATACTCAGCAGCAAAAAATTCACCTTGATTAAGCTTCGACCAAAAATCCTGATACTCCGGGCTACCGGCATAAGATGAACTAACAAACATACTATGGTGTTTACCCCTGATCTCATCCAGAGAATACCCCATTGCTTTCAGAAAATTTTTATTTGCATCAAGAATAATACCATCCATATTAAATTCGATGACGGCCTGCGACTTACTCATCGCATCAATCATGGCTTTCATAACATGACTTTTAGAAAAATCAGAAAATTGCAGCACTTTTTAAAGGACTCCCCAATAAAGATTAAAAACACACAAGTAAAAGTAACATAAAAAGACCGTGTTTTCTAAAAAAGAAATTTCCCCAAAAAATCTTCTATAAGAGAGAGAATCCCCTTACCTCTCTCTAAAAGTTATGCATAATTAAAGAATCGTCGACGAGAAAGTATGTAAAAATGGCCTCTGGAAAAGAAGAAAAACAGAGTAAGCGTGCGGCAGCCCTGCGCGAAAACCTGAAACGCCGTAAATCAGCGCCGCGTGCCGGCACAACGGATAAACCCGAGACTAAAAAAGAACGAAAAGAGAGTAAATAGCCTATGTCACAACTTCTGAAAACGCCACAAAACAACCAACCCGGCTTTTCAACAGATGCCCCCGGCATTCTCGCCGACCACCAGATCCGGGAACTAGCCCAAAATCAGGGCATGATCGAACCTTTCGTTGAAAAACAAAAACGGGACGGAGCGATTTCTTACGGCCTGTCCTCCTACGGATACGATGCAAGATGTTCAGAAGACTTCAAAATCTTTACCAATGTCGACAACGCGCTCGTCGATCCCAAGAACTTCTCGGATCAAAGTTTTGTTGACAGGAAGACCGATATTTGCGTAATACCTCCCAACAGTTTCGTGCTGACGCACACGGTTGAATATTTCCGCATCCCGCGCGATGTGCTGGTTGTCTGCCTCGGCAAAAGCACCTACGCCCGCTGCGGCCTCATCGTAAACGTCACACCGCTGGAGCCGGGCTGGGAAGGCCATGTAACGCTGGAGATTTCCAACACAACCCCCCTGCCCGCACGCGTCTATGCCAATGAAGGCATCGCGCAGTTTTTATTTTTTAAAGGAAGCAAACCCTGTGAAACAAGCTACGCCGACCGCTCCGGAAAATACATGGGACAGCGCGGAGTCACACTTCCCAGACTTTAAGGCCCTGAGCAGTAAAACAGGGACGGCCCACGCGCCCGCGCCAAAGTCGTCCTCACTGGACAAAATCAAGGTAACCGGCGGCGTGCCTCTCTATGGCAATATCCCGGTCAGCGGCGCGAAAAACGCAGCCCTGAAACTCATGTGCGCCGCCCTGCTCTCCGACCGCTCGATCTATTTCGAAAATGCCCCGAACGCTCTGCGCGACATCCAGTCCCAAACCGACCTGATGCAATTCCTGGGCTGCGCCATCAAGCGCGAAGGCAGCCTGATGGCGATCAACGCCTCAAACGTAGAAAACACCGTCGCCCCGTACGATCTCGTCCGCAAGATGCGCACCTCGATCCTCGTCCTCGGCCCCCTTCTCGCACGTTTCGGCCACGCCAAAGTCTCCCTGCCCGGCGGCTGCGCCATCGGCACACGCCCCGTAGACCTACACATCAAAGGTCTGGAGGAAATGGGCGCGACCATCACCCTCGAAGAGGGCTACATCAACGCCCAAGCCCCCGCAGAAGGCCTGCAAGGCGCAAAGATCCTCTTCCCCAAAGTCTCCGTCGGCGCAACCGAAAATCTGATGATGGCCGCCACACTGGCCAAGGGCGAAACAGTCCTCGCCAACGCCGCCCGCGAGCCGGAGATTATCGATCTCGGCGAATGCCTCATCAAAATGGGCGCAAAAATCAGCGGCCTTGGCACAGAAACCATCCGTATCGAAGGCGTCAGCTCGCCCTTGGGCAAAGCACATCATGAAATCCTGCCCGACCGCATCGAGGCAGGAACCTACATCATCGCCGCCGGTATGACAGGCGGCACCGTGCGCCTTGAAAACGCCCGCATCGAACACCTGAGCGCAGCCCTCGGCCACCTCTCCCAAGCCGGAATAGAAGTCGAACAGGATGGCCGTGACATCATCGTCCACCGTGACCCGAGCCGGCGCATCAAGGGATGCGACATCATGACCGAGCCCTACCCCGGCTTCCCGACCGACCTTCAGGCCCAGTTCATGTCCATGCTCACCATCGCGCAGGGAGCAGGCCTCGTCACCGAAACCATCTTCGAAAACCGTTTCATGCACGTCCCCGAACTCTGCCGCATGGGTGCAGACATCACCGTTCAGGGCAACTCCGCCATCGTCCGCGGCGTTGAAAAACTCAAA
This sequence comes from Alphaproteobacteria bacterium, assembly GCA_020445145.1. Classification (GTDB taxonomy): domain Bacteria; phylum Pseudomonadota; class Alphaproteobacteria; order Micavibrionales; family Micavibrionaceae; genus JAGRHC01. The sequence goes on along the minus strand of JAGRHC010000029.1, from coordinate 4,600 downwards.
GGCGCCGAAGTCATGGCCACCGACCTGCGCGCGAGCGTTGCCCTCGTCCTCGCCGGGCTTGTGGCCGAAGGTGACACCATCGTCAATCGCATCTACCACCTCGAGCGTGGCTACGAAAACATCGTCGGCAAACTGAGCAACGCCGGCGCCCAGATCGAACGCATCGGCGGCGAATAACCCTTGAAATGTCCTGTAAAAAACCATAAAGCGCCAGCGCACACAAAACGCTGGACGCCACTTCCCATATCATGGTATGCGTGAACCTTATATAAAATAAAATTAATAATAAAAATATACAGGGACAAGAGATGAGCGAGAGCAAGCCACCACGTGAGGGCGGTAAAATATATAATATATTCTCGCGCGCACCAGATATACCTCAAGCGTTTTCGGAAGCGGCCGGAATCCCGGATCCTAAGCCGGCTTCTAAGCCAAACCCCGACAGCGTCACCTACGCATTTGCGCAGCGCCGAAAAGGCAATGAGCTTTCAAAAATGCTCTCTGGAATAGATCCAGAATGGGTAGAAGACATAGGAAAAAAATATGCAAAAAGCCTGGGCACGCCCTACGATTCCATAAAAAACGCATTTCTCATGCTGATCATTCACCTCGCAGAACAAAAAGATCTTGAAAAAACGCCAGACAAATACAGAGAGATCGCAGAAAGCATAACAACAAAATTTCATACCCCATCTTTAATAAAAAAATTCGGAAAAAATTTTCTTGAATCATACCCGACACCAAACAGCGATAAAATCCCACCGATCCTTTACGCCACAGCCCTTGCCGGAGAAGCCATTGAAAGGACAAGAGCCAAAGGCGTCGCCGTAGAAGAAATAATTGACCCACAAGTATGTGCACTTCACAAAGATTACATGGTAGCACAAACCCATTACGAAGCCTGTGACAACCCAGAGGCAAAACTCTTATCCCTGGCAACATTTGCAAGCTTGATGCAAAACACACTACTGGCATTCAAAGAAGAAGCAAAAAGAAAAGACGGAATAATAGATGAACCCCACATGCTCCGAGCCCAAAGGTTTGAAGAAGCATGGCTTCCGTCACACTTCGAAGAAGTCCAAACTCAACTCCACCAACATATAGACAACCAATTAGAGGACATGAGAAAGCTTTACAAATCCTTTTGCACCAGACAGCAAGAAAAGCCTCAAACCCGATCGCACCTATCAGTCGTACCCACGATACTCCCTGACACCGAACCAACATAACCCATAAAATTCCCCTCTTGCCGCGTCGCACCATTATAGGCTACACAAAAGCCATGAGTGCGCAAACAGAGCAAAACCTGATCCTCGCCGTGCCCAAGGGCCGCATCCTCAAAGAGCTGATGCCGCTCCTGCAGGCCTGCGACATTATTCCCGAGCCGGACTTCTCGGACGACAATAGCCGTAAACTGCGCTTTTCAACAAACCACCCCGGCCTCGATATCATCCGCGTCCGCGCCTTTGACGTCGCTACCTTCGTCGCCTACGGCGGCGCGCATCTCGGCGTAGTCGGCAGCGACGCCCTCGAAGAATTCGACTACAGCGAAATTTATGCACCCCTCGACCTTGGCATCGGCAAATGCCGCCTGTCCGTCGCTATGCCCGAAGAAGACGCAAAAACCGAAGACCCGGCGCGCTGGAGTCATATCCGCATCGCAACCAAATACCCGAGCCTCACCGCCCGCCATTTCGCCCGCCGCGGTGTACAGGCCGAATGCATCAAACTGAACGGCGCCATGGAAATCGCTCCTATGCTAGGCTTGGCCCGCCGCATCGTCGACCTTGTATCCACCGGAAGCACCCTCAAAGCAAACCAGATGGCCGAAGTCGAAAAAATCCTCGACGTCTCCTCCCGACTCATCGTCAACCGCAGCGCCATTAAAACCATGCCCGAACAAATCAACGCATGGATTGAAAAATTCCGCACCGCCAGCGCCTCCAGAAACGCAGCCTGAAAATGGAATCGGCCCCCCAAAGCAGAATAGCCACCCTGACCCTGATTGAACCCGACAACCTCTGCCCGACCCACCTCATCCAGCGTGACCGCGAAACCGCCCTGCACGACCTGCGCAAAGACAGCTTCTTCCAGCCAGCAAAAGACCCCTCTGGCCCCTACGCCCTGACCCTTTCCATCGAAGACAACCGGCTGGTTTTTCGAATCACCAACAAGATCGGGCAAGACCTCCCGATGCTCGTCCTGTCCCTCAAACCCTACCGCAGCATCATCAAAGACTATTTCCTGATCATGCGCAGCTACGAAGAAGCACTGATCGACGGCAAACCATCGCGCATCGAAGCCATAGACATGGGCCGCCGCGGCCTCCACAACGAAGGCGCAGGCCTCCTGATGGAACGCCTGTCCGAAAAGATCAAAATGGATCAGGACACCGCCCGCCGCCTCTTCACCCTGATTTGCGTCCTGCACACCGGCACCCCGCTCGTCTGGCGCCACGAAGGACAGTAAATATACGATAAGTAAAAACCGTTGCATTATTCCCCGCAGCCGTTATACAACTGAAAAACTTGTTTGAAAGACCAAACCAAAGCAAAGAAAAGTAATGGCAAAAGAAGATCTAATTGAATTCAAAGGCGTCGTCACCGAAGTCCTTCCCAACGCAATGTTCCGGGTAAAGCTGGAAAACGACCACGAGATTCTGGCACACACCGCAGGCAAAATGCGCAAAGCCCGTATCCGCGTCCTCCAAGGCGACTCCGTCATTGTCGAAATGACCCCCTACGACCTGACCAAAGGCCGGATCATCTACCGCGAGAAATAAGGTCCAAAGCCGATCGGTTAGCGTACGAGATGACAACAGGCAAAAGCATCAATAAAACAGAAAACGCACATCTACTGATCCTCGCCTCAGCCTCCCCAAGGCGCCTCGATCTCCTCGCGCAAATCGGAATCACGCCGTCTCAGGTCGCCCCCGCAGACATCGACGAAACGCCCCATAAAAATGAACTCCCCCGCGATCTGGCCCTACGCCTCGCCACCCAGAAAGCCTGCGCCATTCAGGAAAAATACAAAGACGCCTATATCCTCGCCGCAGACACCGTCGTCGCCTGTGGCCGCCGCATTCTCCCCAAGGCTGAAACTGAAGAGCAAGCAAAAGACTGCCTCGCCAGACTCTCAGGCCGCACCCATCACGTCTACGGCGGCATCTGCCTGCTAACCCCCGATGGAAAAACCCGCACACGTCTGTGCGACACCACAGTCAAATTCAAACGTCTGACCACTGAGGAAATCGAGACCTACATCAAAAACGGCGAATGGGAAGGCAAGGCCGGAGGCTACGCCATTCAAGGTTACGCCGCCGCCTATATTTCTTTCCTGCAAGGCTCCTATTCCAATGTCGTCGGCCTCTCACTTTATGATACAATGCAACTGATGCAGGGAAACGGCTTCTTCAAATAAGCGGCCCCAAGCCAAACAACAGACAAAAAGAGAACGTCTTGGACATACTGATCGAGGAATTAAGCAGCAACCTCTGGGCAGCAGCCCTAAACAAAGGACGTCTGGAAGGTCTTGAAATCGATCCGGTCAACGAAGAAGTCCGCTGGGGATCGATTTACTACGCCAAAGTCAAACGCATCGACGCAGCCCTCGACGCAGCCTTTCTCGATCTCGACGGCGAAAACACCGGCATACTCTACAACCGCGACATCCGCACGCGTGACAAAGACGGGAAAATGACAAAAGGCGGCACGCAAGCCATAGGAAAAACACTGACCCCCGGCGATATGGTCACCGTCCAGGCCAAAAGCGCCTACCTTTACCAATCGCACAGCGCACTCGAAAACAATGAAAATAAAACCGCCCAAATGAGCATGGACATTACTCTACCGGGCCGCTACCTGATTTTCTGCCCCATGGGCAACGACAACCGCCTGTCCGGGCGTATCAAGGGAAAACCCTTGCGCAACCGCCTCGAAAAAATGATCGACGCGATCAAGGACATGCATGGCTTTATCCTGCGTGCCTCCGCCGCCGACACCCAAACCGATATCCTGCGCCGCGAAGCCCGTATCCTCAAAGAAATGTGGGAAGCCGTCAGCCGCTATTTCGAAGGCAGCGCCCCCGCCCTCATCATGGCCGGCCCGGACTCCATCCAGCGCATCCTGAGCGACAACGCCGCTAAATCCATCGAACGCATCGAAGTCGTCACCATGGACCACTACACGCAAGTCGAAGACTGGTGCGCCGTCTACGCCCCCGACCTTGTTCCCAAAATCACACCCGTCGAAATTCAAGGCGGCGAACAAGACCTTGCCTTATTCGAATACCGCGACATCATCGACCAGATCGAAGCCCTCTTTCAGGACTACGTCATCCTCCCCGGCGGCGGAAACCTGATCATACAGGACACCGCAGCCCTGCTCGCCATCGACATTAACCGCGGCGGCGACAAACGCTCAAACCTCGCCGTCAACATCGAAGCCGCCGCAGAACTCTCCCGGCAAATCCGCCTGCGCAACGCCGGCGGAATCATCGCCGTCGATTTCCTCAAAATGCAGGATAAATCGGACGAAAAAGCCCTCCTCGAGGCACTGGAAAAAAGTGTCAACGAAGACCCCTGCACCGTCCAGATCCACGG
>JAGRHC010000028.1 GCA_020445145.1 Alphaproteobacteria bacterium | reverse complement strand
TTGTTTGCAGGTCTTTAGAAAAGCTGTGAGTTTGGAGCCTAGGCAGCTTCCGCCAACCGTACCGGAACATCCAGACCGCCACCCGCTTTGTTCATGTGATCATGCACGTGATCAATCAGAACATCGGTATGATCATGGAAGAAGTGGTTGGCTGTCGGAATAACCCTGTAATCAATCGCAATCCCTTTTTGCTGATGCAACCGATCAACAAAATCAGAAACGCTTTGCTGAGGAATAACATTATCCCGTCCACCGTGCAAAACCAGACCAGATGTCGGACAAGGCGCCAAAAAGCTGAAATCTTCTGTATTTGCTGGCGGAGCAATCGAAACAAAACCATGAATCTCCGGACGGCGCATCAAAAGCTGCATCCCGATCCATGCCCCGAATGAAAATCCGGCAACCCAGACATAGGGAGCGTTCGGGTTAATTTCCTGCATCCAGTCCAACGCCGCAGCCGCATCGCTCAGCTCGCCCTCGCCGCGATCAAACACCCCCTGTGAACGGCCTACACCGCGAAAATTAAACCGCAGTGTAGAAAACCCGCGCGCAACGCAAGCCTGAAACAACGAGTAGGTAATCTTGTTATTCATCGTCCCGCCATGCTCCGGGCTAGGATGAAGAATAAGGGCTAATGGAGCATTTCTGATCTTGGAATGGGAGTAGCGTCCTTCAAGGCGGCCCGCAGGACCATTAAGTATAACTTCGGGCATTTAAACCTCTTTTATCCGTATATTTTACATGTACCCAGTCACCTCAGGCGGCAACTTTACCCGATGTATATTAGACATATCTTTCAAAGTCTACAAAATTGTTATAAACCCTTGAAAAACAATGTGGATAATATGATATTAGAAGAATGAAAAACAACATTTATCTCGATTACAACGCCAGCGCCCCCCTGCGCCCTGAAAGCCGAAAAGCCTTACTGACCGTGCTTGACACGAGCACAAACGCGGCCCTGAACCCTTCCGCTGTTCATAATTATGGGCGCCAGGCGCGCAAATTTGTCGAGGACGCACGCATGCAATTATCCACATGCCTGAATATTCCTCCCGCACAAATCCTCTTCAACAGCGGCGCAACAGAAACAAACAACACAATTCTGCGCTTCTTTAAGGAACTATACCCCGACGAAACCATCCTCGTTTCCGCCATCGAGCACCCATCTGTTCTGCAAGCCTGCGAAAATCTGGAAACCATCCCGGCCACCCCGCAAGGCTTGGTCAACCTGACGGCACTGGAAGACAGACTAAAAAAAGAACCAAAAGTATCATTAGTCTCGATCATGGCCGTCAACAACGAAACAGGCGTAATACAAGACGTTTCGAAAATATCACGGATCGTGCACAGCCACGGTGCCCTCTTCCATTGTGACGCCGCGCAAGCCTTTGGCAAAATCGAACTGGATATCCCCGAAACCGGGGCAGATTTCTTAAGCCTCTCCGCCCATAAAATCGGCGCCCCCCAAGGCGTCGGCGCTTTGATCCTCGGCCTGTGCGGCATAACCCCGATCTTGCTGCGCGGTGGCGGACAGGAAAAAAGCGCACGCGCCGGCACAGAAAACACCGCCGGCATCGCCGCCTTCGCCGCCGCAGCCACAGCTGCACACAAAGACCTTATGCCACAAAGAGAACACCTCTCTAAAATGCGCGAAGCCATGGAAAGCCAACTCCTGAATATATCCCCGGAGATCATCATCCACGGACAAGACGTGCCGCGCGCCCCCAACACCAGCTTCTTCAGCCTGCCCGGCATCCCGTCGGAAACCATGATGATGGCCCTCGACCTTGAGGGCATCGCCCTCAGCAACGGCTCCGCCTGCTCCAGTGGCCGCGTAAAGCCAAGCAACGTGCTCATCAACATGGGCCAAAGCCCTGAAATAGCTTCAAGCGCCCTGCGCGTTTCAACCGGCTGGGCGACCACCCAAAACGACATTGACGCGTTCCTGAACGTCTGGGAAAAACTGGCCAAACGCTGGAAAAAATAAATGCCGACCATCAACATCATCTTGAAAAGCGGCAAAACCAAATCCCTTCATGCAGACGAAGGCTGGTCCCTGATGGAAATCCTGCGCGAAGCAGGCATAAAGGAAATACAAGGCATCTGCGGCGGCTGCATGGCCTGCGCCACCTGCCACATTTACGTCCACCCCGACTGGTTCGCACGCGTCACAGCGCAGGACAATGAAAAATCCGAAGAGGAAGAAGATATGCTGGACACCGCCTTCGATGTGCGCCAATATTCCCGCCTCGGCTGCCAGATCCGCATGAGCGCCGCGCTGGACGGCCTCGTGCTGGCCATACCCGGCGCGACCACCGGCTGGCCTGAAGAAGGAGTTTAAAAAATACCATGATCCGCCACATCGTCATGTTCACCGCCAAAAGCCCGGAAAACGTAGAAACCATCTACGAAGGCCTCAAAACACTCGAAACCATAAAAGGCAACTGGACCCTGACCGTCACCAAAAACAGCAAAATCGACCGCATCGCCAACGACATCGACGTCGTCGTCTACGGCGAGTTCCCCGACGAAGCCTCCCTCAGCCGTTACAAGGACGACCCCGTCTACCAGCGCAGCACCGAAACCGTCCGCCCTCTGCGCGACAAACGCTTCGCCGTCGATATCCCCGCCTGAGAGCACATACTCTTCATAAAACAGGAATTGACAAACAAAGAATAAATTCCTATAATGTCGCTGAGCACAACCCCAGCGCCGCAGGCATAAAGAACGTGAACCACAAAGACCCAAAACCCGCCAGGAATAAAAAAATTCTTCGTGCGTTTTCGTGCCCTTCGCGTCCTTCGTGGTAAAAATACCCCCCCGCCAAAAATCCGGAACAAAAAGAAGGGAATGGAGTTTTTTAAATAAAAACAAAACGTTACAAAGAATCTCGAGGGCTTCCAATGTTATATTGTAGTCAGGAAGACGAGGCGAAGCGCATAATGAAGTACGCGAGCCGATGTCTGACACAACCACAATAAATCACTGAAAGCCCAAAACTTGCCATTTCCCGCCCAAATCCCTATAGTCCGCCCGCAAGAGAACAAAGATGAGAGCAAAACAGACAAATTCATTGGGCCTGCCAAAGCCACCATCTGAAACCCGCGTGGTCGTTGCCATGTCGGGCGGCGTAGACTCATCCGTCACCGCAGCCCTGCTTCACGAGGAAGGCTACGACGTCGTCGGCGTCACGCTCCAGCTCTACGATCACGGACAGGCCGTTTCTCCCGGCTCCAAAACCTGCTGTGCCGGACAAGATATCTACGACGCAAGACGCGTCGCCGAAGAACGCAGCTTCCCGCATTACGTCCTCGACTACGAAACCAATTTCCGCGAAAGCGTCATCGAGGACTTCGCCGACTCTTACCTGCGCGGCGAAACCCCGATCCCGTGCGTCAAATGCAATCAGGGCGTCAAATTCCGCGACCTCCTGAAGGTAGCAAAAGACCTCGGCGCCGACTGCATGGCCACCGGCCACTACATCAAACGCACTGTGGATGATCAGGGCCGCGCCCACCTCCACCGCGCGCACGACCACGGCAAGGACCAAAGCTACTTCCTCTTCGCCACCACGCAGGAACAACTGGATTACCTCCGCTTCCCCCTCGGAAGCTGGAGCAAAGACGTCACGCGCCGACACGCGCAGCGCCTCGGCCTCCTCAACGCCGAAAAACCGGATTCGCAGGATATCTGCTTCGTGCCAAACGGCGATTACACAAAAATCGTCAAAAAACTGCGCCCCAGCGCTGAAAAACCCGGCGATATTGTCCATATTGATGGCCGCATCGTCGGTAAACACGACGGCATCGTCCACTACACGATCGGCCAGCGCAAAGGCCTTGGCATCGGCGGCGGCGTAACCGAAAACAACGCGCCCCTGTATGTAGTAGCTATAGATTCAGGCCAAAACCAAGTCCTTGTCGGCCCCAAAGAAGCCCTTGCCCGCGATACGTTATATCTGAAAGACTGTAACTGGCTCTTCCCGGACAACAAAACTAAAACAAGTGATGTTCAAGTCAAATTCCGCTCCACCATGGCCCCGATCCCGGCGACCCTAACCGTAGAAGAAAACAATCGAGCCATCATTACCCTGGAAACCCCGCAATACGGCATCGCCGCCGGACAAGCAGCCGTCTGCTACGCTGACGACAACCTCCTCGGTGGCGGCTGGATTAACTCTTCCCACCTGTCCAGAACAGAATCAAGACCATAGAACACAACACTATCACGCCCCTTCTCACCGAAAGAAACTCGCAAAGCCGTGTCCTCCATCAACCGCCGCAAAACACTCACCAGTGCAGAAACTCTGTCCTCGCCAGATACCAAGACCCCATCCACACCATCCGTAATCAGCTCATTCGTCCCCGGACAATCGGCAAACCCGACAACCGGCAAACCATGCGCCATCGCCTCCGCCGTCGCCAGCCCAAAACCCTCATATCGCGATGGCAAAACAAAAATCTGCGCAGCCCTGTACTGCGCCGAGATATCCTTGATCGCACCGGGCAGAAAAACTCTGTCCTCCAACCGCTCCTGCACCACCAGAGCCTCAAGATCCCCGCGCATCTCACCTTCCCCGACAATTTTCAAATCCCAGTCAGGAAAATCAGCCGCCAGCCGCGCAAAAGCCTGCACCAAAACGCCTTGATCTTTTAAGGGATGCAAACGCCCGACGCTCAAAAGCACCTTACGCCCAAGCCCCTCCCCCGCCGGATCAGCAACAAACTCAGGAATAAAGACCGGATTCGGAAGCGACAAAATCTTTTCTTGGAATACCTTTGGATATGTCTGCCTGATTTTATCCGAAAGAACCACATAACGCCGATAAAACGGAAAACCCGCCAACACCAGAAAAAACTCAAAAATCCGGGACTGATAGTAAGAAGGCACCGTATGCTCACTGGCAATGACAGGCACACCGCTCCCGATAAGCGCCCACGCCGCAGGCACAAACATACTATGCATAAACCCTACAACCACATCAGGCTTTTCCCGCACGACAAAGCGGCGTAACGCCTTCATGCGCAGCAAGATCTCGCGTAATGTCGCCCTTTCCTTCACACGGCCAATCCCAAGACAAACCCGCACCACGCGCGCATCCAGAGGATAAAAAGCTTCTCCGCCCGGCGCATCGAAACTCAAGACCTGAACATCATGCCCCCGCGCCGCCAGCCCCGAAGCGACCTGACACAAAACCCGCTCTGCCCCGCCTGAAATATCGTCCAACGCCTTAACTGCAAACAAAATCTTCATCGACCGGAAACCTCTCGCAACAAAGCATCCCAGAGATCAAAGATTTTCTCCGGCACAAAAGGCTTCATACTCTCAACACCGGCCTTCCCCATCCGTGCCCGCAAAGTCCCATCCGCCATCAACCGCCGCAAAGCATCTGCAAGTGCGCCCGCATCATTATTCCCGTTGGCCAAAGCCCCATTCACACCATCTTCAATTAAATCCCGCACGCCCGCACACCCGGCGAACCCAACCGCAGGCAACCCATGAGAAAGCGTCTCGGCAATCACATTCGGAAACCCTTCCCACCGCGCCGGAAGGCAAAACAAGTGTGAAGAACAATAAAGCGCCACCGTATCCTTCACCGCGCCCGGAATCGATACACGTGCCGCAAGCCCAAGCTGCAACACTTGCGACTCCAGTTTCCCTCGATCCTCGCCTTCCCCGGCCAGCAGCAAATCCCAATCCGGAAAGTCCTCAGCCAACCGCGCAAAAGCATCAATCAAAACCCCCTGATTCTTCTGGTACCCAAGCCGCCCGACACAGAGCAAGATCTTCCGCGCCGCACCTTCACCTTCCGGCGAAGCAAAAGACGTCGCCGGAAAAACCGGGTTGGGGATTGTCACGATTTTAGAACGCAGATAAGCCGGATAATCGCCGCGATAACTCTCACACTGGATCGTCACCTTTCGCGCCAGCCGCATACTCTGATAAATCAGCCATTGCCACTTCCCGGCCTTCAAATGCTCAAACCGCGCAGGTGCCTCCCGCTCCGCCGCAATCACCGGAAAACCCATCCCGGCAGCATAAAGCCGCGTCGAGATAAAAGTCCCATGCTGAAACGCCAGAATTACATCCGGCTGAATATCCCGCAGCATCTCCCGCATCTTGAACATGCGTTGAAAACGCAAAGACCACCCGGCCTTCACGAGATGTGACCCCATATCCAGCGTATGCCATGAAATCCGCGGATCAAACTCATAGAAAGTCTGCGCCCCGGCCCTGTCCCAAGTCAGCAGCGCCACATCATGCCCGCGCACACACATCTCGTTCATCAGGGCGCTGGCCATCCGCTCGATCCCGCCCGCCATATTGTGAAATGAGCGGCAAACAACAAGAATTTTCATCCCCGTTTCTCCCGCTTCATTTTAAATTCATGTAAAAGCCGCCGCGGCCCCGTTGTAAAAAAATGCCGCGCCGTCTTCACTGGCGCCTTCAAGAACAATGCCCCCAAAACCTTGATCATCTCCGCATGCTGCCCTTTAAAGTGATAATACCGCACCAACGGCCAGCGCCGCGCATATTCATACCGCCCGACAGAGCGCAAATAATCAGCATATTTCTCCGCCAGAGCCACCTCGGCCTCCATATTTTTCTCCGGCGACTTATCGCCCCCTTCGCTCGCATACTGAATAAACAAAACCTCCGGACATCCAATAAAATGACCGCCCTTCAATCCCAGCGCGATCGCAAAATCGACATCCTCCACCCGCCGTAAAGACGGATCAAATCCGCCAGCCGCCGCGAAAACCTCCTTGCGCGCCATCAAACTGCAAGTCGGTGTGCCGCCACCGTAAAACACACCCGGCTTCTTCCCGTAAAAAAGCTGATAATCCGCAAGCTCAGACCCAATCGGCCCACGCCCGCCTGAGCCGATCGCCGCCATAAACATCTCATACCCGTTCGGATAAAGCCGCCGCCCTGACGCATAGCACGCCACCAGATCAACCCCGCTCTCGGCCTCATAAGAAACAATCCGCTGATACTGCGTTTTCAACCGCTCAGGCAACGATTCATCATCATCGTCAAAAAACGCGATAAAATTCCCCTTCGCCTCGCGTAAAATCGTCTGCCGCGCCCCGGCAGGCCCGGCATTCACCTCATGGACCACAAGTCTGGCATTCCCATGCCCCGTAATCAACTCTCGCACAGCGTCCACAGACCCGTCCGACGAACAATCATCAACAACCAGAACCTCAAGATTACCCCAATCCTGAGCAAACGCACTCTTGATCGCCCGGCCAATCGAATCCTGCGCGTTATAACAGGTGATGCCAATCGTAATAAGCGGAATATCTTTACTGTCGTCCATCATGAAAACGGCGAAACCTGAGATTAAAGCCTGTGTTGGGCAACGCCCGGAAAAGCCGCCTGAGTGTTTCAACCGGATGGCGACAGAGTAATATAGCCATATTGCACAAAAACGCCCCCCTTTGACCAGCCAGAAAACGATATTTGTTCACCAGCCAGTCCCTGCAAAAACCATAAGACGCATGTACCGTGATAAAATCCCTGTGCTTCTGCATAAGCTTTAAATGAAGAGCGAGTTCCTCATCCAGATTTTTCTCCGCGCCCATCGTCATCGTCTGCCGTACCAGCGGCGCCGCGACTCCGGCAAAATGCCCCCCCGCCAGCGCCAGCCTGACCGAAAAATCCGTATCCTCCCCGCGACGAAATCCTTCATCAAACCCGCCAAGCCCCCGATAAAGCGAAACCCGCCCCATCTGTGAACACGTAGCCAAAGAACCGAAAAACGCCTTCCCGCCCTTCCCGGTTAAAACCCGAAGAGCGACAGCCTCGCCATGCGGCGCCAAACCGCTATCATCCATCCCCATCGTCGCCTCATAGCGCTCCACCCCGTCTGGATAATACTGCGTCCGCGCAGAGTGACAGATCACCGGAGCTCCATGCGCAAAATCCCGCTCATAAGCCAAAATCCGCTCATATTGCCTTAAAACCCGATCCGGCACAGACACATCATCATCATCAAAAAACGCCAGAAATTCACCGAGCGCCATTTCAATCAAACGATTACGCGCATAAGCAACCCCCTTGTTCTCCGTGCCATAAACAACGCGAACATTAGGATTTTGCGCCTCAATCTCCTTCAAAAGTCGCGGCGTATCGTCAACAGACGCATCATCATAAACCAGAACTTCAAAATGCGGCCAATCCTGTGCCAAAGCAGAAAGAACCGCCCGCAAAATCGTATCATCAGCATTAAAAGCAGTAATACCAATGGTTACAAACGGAGAAGACATCAGCGTTTAACGATCCTGTAAGTATAAAGAAAATCCACTATACGGCATCAAATCCATAAACCCAAGCAACCCCTGAAACAAAAAAGAAAGATCAGGAAAATTTTCCCTAAAAAAACAGTACTAAAATTACCCTGAAAGTATTCACTTACACCCCCAAAAGGCGTATAATACAAGAGTGTATCAGCATTACGAAAAATGAATACAGATGAAATCAGGAATACCGCGTGTTCTTGTAGGTAATGCGAAATTGAATTAAAATCAAAAACACATAATTGAGTGATTATAATAAACTAAAAGCATTTCAAGAAACATATCAGGGCACTGCGTAGCACAATCATAAGAAGAGTTCATGCACTAAAAATCAGTCATATAATAACAACTTAAAATGAACAGGTTATAGAAATGGCTAGAGACAACACAAAAGCAGATTCCCCTACCCTGAATAGGGCAATGCGCATCCTATTGGTTGAAGATGATGATGCAGATGCCTTCACAATAAAACGCACTCTAAAAAGCCATATGAGACACCCCTGCAATATTCGCCACGCCGCATGGATGTCCGACGCAGAAACAACACTACGCGAATCCACCGACCTTGATTTGATTTTGCTAGATTTAAGCTTGCCAGATACACACGGAGCAAAAGAAACCTTCAAAAGGCTCGAAAATATTAAAGATAAAATCCCCGTCATCATTCTAACAGGCTCAAACGACCGTGACCTTGCAATTGAAATCATGCGAAATGGTGCCGAGGATTTTATTTTTAAGTCGACGATAGGAACTGATCCAGATGCGCTATGCGAAGCCATTGATTTTGCAGTATGCCGCCATAAAAATTTTCGGAACATAAAAGAAAGAAAACACCAGGAGCTAATAAACAAAGACAAAATGATAGAATGGATAAGCGGCAGCGCCCTAGAACAGGACAAGGAAACCGACAAAAATGACGACACAAGAAAACATTAACGTTCTGCTGATCGAAGACAACGAACCAGACATGGAGAGCGTTAAAAGAGCCCTGCTGCGGCACATGAAGCAAATATGCTACATTCGCCATGCGCAAACCATGAAAGAAGCGGCAGAAATTCTGCAGGACAAAGATTACTTACCGGATCTTATTCTATTGGATCTCGGCTTACCGGATACGATTGGCAGAATGGATACTTTTGAGCGCCTGAGCAAAATTAAAAAAAGTAGCATCCCAACACTTATTCTAACCAGCTTAAATGATCACGAGCTTGCCATGTCCATGATCGGCGGGGGAGCAGACGACTACATTCAAAAATCCAGGATCAGCAATGATCCGCACTCTCTATGTGAAAAAGTAGAGTTCGCACTGGGACGGCGCAAAAACATCGCAAACACCCAAAAATTATCAAAAGAGTCAATCGCCGAAAAAGACATGATCATCAGCTACATGAGTGGAAACTATTCAGCCATGTAAATAGAAAAAACCACTAAACAACCTCTGGCAAGTGCGCCCAGTCAAACCAGAAGGACTTCATGGCATGCGCCATTGCCACATAATCTTCCGGCACCGTCGGCTTCTGCAAATAGCTGTTCGCCCCGATATCATAACAAGCCTCAACATCATTCACATTATTTGAGGTCGTCAAAATGATGACTGGAATATTCTTCGTATCTTCACAACCCTTAAGCTGCTTTAAAACCCCTCTCCCATCCGTCCCGGGAAGATTAAGATCAAGCAAAATCAGACTAGGATAACCAAACTCTGAAAAATCCCCCTTACGCTCAACAAGCAAATCAAGCGCCAGATCACCATCCGCACACAACCGAACAGGAAAATCCACTCCAGCCTTCCTCAAGCAGCGCGTCACAATCTCATAATCAACCAAACTATCTTCAACCACTAGAATATAGTGCCCCATTATCACTCCCCTTTTAAATCAAGCTTCCAAAGTAAAATAAAAAACAGAACCTCGTTTCCCATCAGATTCAACCCATATTTTCCCATGATGGCGATCAATAATCTTCTTAACAATTGTAAGGCCTGAGCCAGTACCTCCCCCGTATGCATCCCTGGCATGCAACCGTTTAAACATTTTAAAAACCAGTTCCTTATGCTTGTCGGGTATTCCGATCCCGTTATCAGACACATAAAAGACCGGTTTACCTGGCGCCGCCGCATGATCCAGAACACAGCCGATCTCCACCTTTTTATGCACGCGATCGTTGTACTTTATAGCATTTATAATCAAATTGTGAAACACTTCACCGACACGCGCATAATCGCACACCACAGTAGGAAGCTTGCCCTTAATTTTGACGGTAAACTTACCAGCCTCATCAGGAAGAACCAACACATCAATGATATCCTGAACCTCTTTCTGCAGATCAGTCTTTCGAAAAGCCAGATCACTGCGCCCCAACCTTGAAAAATACAACAACCTGTCAATCAACGCCTCCATGCGCGCAGCAAGCTTTTTCATAGTCTCAAGCTTCGAGTTAGCATCATCATCCAGCTTATTCGCATAATCCTCCTGCAAAAAATGAGAATAACTATAAATGCCGCGCAAAGGCTCCTTTAAATCATGAGAAACAATATAAACAAAATCATCCAGTTCCTGATTACTGCGCTGCAACTGCTCCATAAAATCACTTAGACGCCTCTGAAATTCCCGGCGTTCCGTAATGTCTCGAACAATCCCGACAAAACGCAAATCATGCTCGCCCACAATTTCACCAATACTCAATTCCATTGGAAAAACAGAACCATCCTTGCGTTGCCCCTCCATCTCACGCCCCACGCCAATAATCTTCGCCTGCCCGGTCTTAAGATAATTTTCAATATACGTATCATGCCGTTCCCGATAACCAGAAGGCATTAAAATTGAAACATTGCGACCGATAATCTCATCCGCCAAATACCCGAAAATACCCTCGCAAGCGGGGTTATAAGTCAAAATAATCCCGTGACGATCAATCGTAATGATGCCTTCAATCATATTATCAAGAATAGCGCGAATGTGCTTCTCGCTGGAAGCAAGCGCGTTTGTTTTCTCTTCAACAAGGATTTGAACCGACAAATGACGACTGAGTTGCTGATAAAACCAGAAAGCTAGAAAGGCAGTAAGCACAAGCCCAAGTAGCAAGACAGACCAGGGAATATTATCACTGCCCTGCCGAAGAGATGCAAAAGACGGACTGGCCGTAACCCCCAAAAATTGCGGCCCAAAATTCAATGTTCTGTGCACAAGCGAAAAATAGGTTTTTTTTCGGAAGCGATCAAAAAACCCTGATAAAAAGTTGGTATCCTCATTGTAGGCAAAAACCGGATATCGCATTTTGCCGGCACGATCTTCCAGAGAAATGAACACATTCCCGCCAGCCTCACGTTGAAATATAGGCATAAACAATAAATCCAGATCCAAAACGATGAGGACGGCCCCGCTTTGCTTCAACACGCCATCGCCCAAAGCTTGCTTTTGAAATGTAGGAATCGCGAGCGCAATATTATTGAGCGCTCTGTCGGAATCCTCAACATTAGCGAAAACACCGCTAATGGCAATCGAACCGGAGAGATAAGCGTCTTTCATCAACGCCTGCATAGATGCATTTTCATCAAAATAAGTCCTGTAGACCTCAGCGCGCTCTTCCGAACGCGAAAGGCCAAAAAGAGCGCGGCGCTCACCAGAAATCAAAATGGGACTCCAGCCGACAAACGAAATCTCCCGATGCTTTAAAGCAGGAGACATAAAGGTAACAAACTCATCCCATTCAACCTGCTCGGAAGATTTATAGAAAGACTGAATATCGCTCCAGAACTGCTCCATTGTTTCAATCTTGTGATGCAAAGAAAGAATTTCAAGAGCCTTCTCATGTGCAAAAGCCTCTTGCGAACTCATAATATTTTGCTTCAAAACCATCCAGAAAACAGCAATTGAAAACACTGTGCCTAAAAACAAGATAAAACAGACACGAACATAATCCTTGCAGACATTTCGCTTGCTGGGATGCTCTGAAATATTATCCGTATTGCTTCTGGTCTCAGCCATAAAAAATATGCCTCATCAAAACACTCAGGAAAAAACTACCGCTTTGGTTGTGAAAACACAAAAAACAAAATAAAAGCAGGCGACCTTTTCGACAACTTTCAGCATACACAACCAGAAACATAAGAAACCAAAGACAACGCAAATATCCAAAAAGAGGGTGATATTTGTTTAAAACCGGGGTATAATAGAGGACAAGTATTTGCTCCCCCATCCTGATTTCCAAAAGGATGTCTCATGAAAAAGTGGAATAAAATGACCTACTTACGCGCATTCGCGCCTTACAAAAAAATTCTTCTCACGGCATCAGCCCTAGTGATTCTGAGCCCGCTGACAGCAACAGCGCAAGAAGAAACAACCTTGATGGATTTTGATACCGCAACACCTGTTGTTGAGCAAACCCCCGTTGTAGAACAAACCATAGAAGCCCCGGCAGACCTCCTGCCCGTCCAGACTTTGGTTGGCGATGCAGAAATACCCGCAGAAAGCGAATCGACTGCGCCAACATTGCGAATGACTCCCGATAAGTCGGAACTAATCCAACTCGACGGCGACGCAGGCTCCATTATTGTAGGAAACCCCGCGCACGTCAGCGTCCTTGCAGACTCAACGCGCACCCTGGTTGTAATTCCGCGCATGCCCGGCGCGACGTACTTCACGGTACTGGACCATAAAGGCAACATCCTGATGCAACGGCACGTAATCGTTGCCAGTCCCAAAGAACATTATGTGCGTGTTCGCCGTACATGCACCGAAGATGCAAAAGGATGCCAGAATACCAGTGTTTTCTATTGCCCCGATATGTGCCATGAGATACTTATCAATGGTGCCGATAAGAGCAGCGATGAAAGCGAAAGCACTTCGGCAGGATCAGATGAGAGTTCATCCAACACTAGCGTAACATCTGAATCGATGACGAGCGAAGAATAACCCCAAACGCTTCAAAGAAGAAACGACGACGCGACATGAAAAATATTACACATACTCTCCTAATAACCCTCGCTGCCACCAGTCTTTCCGCATGTCAGACAACCCAAAACCCGGGAACAAGCAACACCCCGTCTTCCGCACAAAGCGATGCAGACATTAACGAAGCCATCGAACGTGCAGCCACATCGGCTGGCCTGCGCACACCCGAAGAACAAACACTGGCGAAAGCCGAACAGGCCTACAAACGGAACAGCGCCGACCCTCAAGCCACCTTGAATTATGGCCGCGCCCTGCGTCAGGCCGGAAAGTTTGAGCCCGCAGCGGCAATTTTAACGCCTTACGCAAACGACAAAGATGGCCTGTCAGATATAAAAACAGAATTATCATCTGTACGGCTTGAGCAAGGAAACTACGACAGCGCTGAAAAATACGCTCAGGAAGCCGTCCTTCAAAACCCGGATGACTATTTTGCCTACCGCAACCTCGGCATTGCACTGGAAGCAAAAGGCATGCACCCGCAGGCGGAACGAGCCTTCCGTAAAGGCCTCGACACATGGAAAGGGGACCCGACCCCGATCATGAACAACCTCGCCCTCAACCTGGCCACACAAGGCTTTGTAGATGAAGCGATTGACATTCTGGAGCAAGCCAAAAAGCTAGCACCAGATAACATGAAGATCGAAAGAAACCTTCGTATCGTTCGTACACTGAACGAACACTAAAAGCCGATTTGACGACTTCCGACAAATAAGTATAAGCTCATTGAAAAACCTTAAAACAGGGAATAAAAAATGGGCTTGCTTAAAGATATGGCAAAGCGCGTGGTCTATGGTAGACCCGCTGAGTTAAATACGCCGATAATATTCAATACACCGCAAAAGGCATCCCAGAGAGATGCTATCGTTGCAGGCTACATCCATGCAGAATGCCTCGCCGACAGTACCTACAAATTATATACGTTAACCTTCAGTAACAAAGGAGGAATTCGTTTCGAAAATGAAACGGCTTTACAGCAAACGGTTGAAAATGTCATCAACCGTCGCTCTGAAGGCCAAGATGGAATCATAGAAATAAAAACACCGATGCCGCCAGTCGAAGGAAAAACAACCTTTGACCTAAAAGAGGCACAAAAAATTATTGAAGAACTGGGAAGACCTGAAAATATCGAGTGCCTTAACCAAACGCCTTCAGACCAGCCGGCCCCAGAATAATCACAAACAGTGCAGGCAGGAAAAAGGCAATCATCGGCACCGTAAGCTTGGGAGGCAAAGACGCAGCCTTCCGCTCAGCCTCAGCCATCCGCATATCCCGAAGCTCATCCGCCATCACGCGCATAGCCTGAGACACCGAAGTCCCGTACTGCTCGGCCTGTATCAAGGCCGTTGCAAAAGTCTTCCCTGCCCCGCTCCCAACACGCCGTGCAAAATCCTGTAATGCTTGCCGACGATCATTGAGCATCGCCATCTCTGCACTCAAAATGCCAAGCTCTTCGGCCAAAATCTCGGAGTGATCGGCAACCTCTGAGGCAACCCGCTCAATCGTCTGTTCAAGACCAATACCGCCCTGCACACAAATCAGCATCATATCCAAAGAATCCGGAAAACTAAGATTCAATTCCTGCTGACGTTTGATAATCCTGTTTTTGATAAGGATATTCGGAAGCATAAAACCAAACACACTCGCCCCCAGAATAACGAACGCTGAAAACATCCCGGAAATCTCTTTTTTCTCCGAAGCAATCGACAAAAACAACATCGCCACCAAGCAAAATACAATCGGGGTCAAGACACGTGAAAGCATAAAGCGAATATGAGCCTTGGGATTACGAATGCCCGCCTGCAACATCTTATCCCGCGCCTTCTCGCCCATCTTTCCGGCCATTTTTTGGAACTTATAGAAAGTCGCCATATTATCGCGCGCAGAAATCTGATCCTCTTCCTTGATAACCTTGTTCATACGGCCATCACGATTTGCCTGGAAAAGATCTTTACGGCGCTTCTCGATAATCGCCAGAGACTTCTCCTTTTTGTCATTTTTTTGCAAAAACGGAAACGCAAACGCCGCGAAAGACAACGCCGCGCCCAATGCAGCCAGAATAGTAATGATTGTCTCGTTATCCATAAACGCCTCTAGATTTTGAAGTTAATCATCTGCTTCATGACAAGCACACCGATACTCATCCAACACACTGCTCCAAAAAGCATGTATTTCCCGGTCGGTGTCGTAAACAGAACTTCGATATAACCTGGGTTAACACACCAAAGACCAAACGCCACCAGAGGTGGCAATGCCCCGATAATCGAGGCCGATGCAATCGCCTCAGACGACAGCGCCAAAATTTTCCTCTTAAGCCGAAAGCGAGCGCGGATCACACCGGCAAGGTTCCCCAGAACCTCAGACAAACTCGACCCTGTCTGCGCCTGAATAGCCAAACCCGTCGCAAACATCTGCATCTCGGTGATCGGCATGCGGCGCGTTGCTTCCAAGGCAGCCTCATGCAGAGGAATACCGATTTTCTGTTTATCGTAGATAATCGACATCTCTTCGCCAACAGGTCCGTCAAACTCGCGGGAAATCATAGAAACAGCCTCAGAAACAGGCATACCCGCCTTCAGCAAACGGATCATAGCTTCAAGAGCGTCGGCAAATTCCGACAAAAACTTCTTCTGCCGACGCTGCGTAAGCTTACGCAAAACAAAGCGCGGCAACCCCAGAAACCCGATAATACCAAATAAAATCATCACCAGCAGCGAGGTATGCATAATTTTAGCCAAAGCGACCAAAAGCACCCCCAGCAAAATTGAAAACAGATAAAACTGCTTAGGTGATATCTTCAGCCCCGCCTGCAACAACCGCACCGCCATCGTGAGCTTTTTCTTGTCTTTATTCTCTTCTTCCTTGTTATCCTTAAGCTTCTTGGCAATCTCTGCGCGGCGCTTATTGGAAACGTCTTTCTCATTTTGAACCTTGACCTCAGCCCCGGCACGCCCCCGGATAATAGCAATACTGTCCTTCTGCTTTTTCGCCGAGCCGGCATTCATCATCAGGAACATACCAATCCCGACAACAAGAAAAACAATAGTAGCTATCAAAACGATCTGTATTGTATCCATCAGGAATTCCTAGCCATAGGCCTCTTCCATGGCATCCATAACCATATCAGCAACACCGTATTGGCGAGCATTATCAAAAAACTTAGGTCTTAAACCTGTAGATTTCTGGCGTGTAATCAATTTGCCGTTCTCATCCTCACCCATAATTTCAAGCTGGAAGAGATCCTGCATAGTCACAACTTCGCCTTCCATCCCGGTAATTTCTGTCACGTGCGTTGTTTTACGAGACCCGTCACGCAAACGTTGCACCTGAATAATTACATTCACCGCCGAAGCAATCTGCTCCCGCACTGCTTTCTGCGGCAAATTCAAACCGCCCATCGCAATCATGTTCTCCATACGGGAAATCGCCTCGCGCGGGTTGTTAGCGTGCACAGTACCCATCGAGCCGTCGTGACCGGTATTCATCGCCTGGAGGAGGTCGAACACCTCCGATCCGCGCACCTCGCCGACGATGATGCGTTCGGGGCGCATGCGAAGGCAGTTCTTCACGAGGTCGCGCATGGTGACCTCGCCTTCGCCCTCAAGGTTCGGCGGGCGGGTCTCCAGTCTCACGACATGGGGCTGCTGGAGCTGCAGTTCGGCAGAGTCCTCGCAGGTTATGACGCGCTCAGTCTTGTCGATGTAGTTCGTCATGCAGTTGAGCAGCGTCGTCTTGCCCGAGCCAGTACCGCCGGAGATGATGATGTTGCAGCGGACGCGGCCGATCACCTTGAGGACCTCGGCGCCCTCGGCCGAGATGGCACCGAACTTGACAAGCTGATCGAGGGTGAGCTTGTCCTTCTTGAATTTGCGGATGGTCAGCGCGGTGCCGTCAATCGACAGCGGCGGCGCGATGACGTNNTCGTGACCGGTATTCATCGCCTGCAACAAGTCAAACGCCTCAGGCCCCCGCACCTCCCCGACGATAATCCGCTCGGGCCGCATACGCAGACAGTTCTTCACAAGATCCCGCATCGTAATCTCCCCGACCCCTTCAAGGTTCGGCGGACGCGTTTCAAGACGCACAACGTGCGGCTGCTGAAGCTGCAATTCGCAAGCATCTTCACACGTAATAATACGCTCGCCAGCCTCGATATACCGCGTCAGACAGTTCAGCATCGTCGTCTTACCCGACCCCGTACCACCAGACACAAGCACATTCACCCGGCATCGCCCGATCGCCATAATCAGCTTCGCACAAGACGGCGTCATCGAGCCAAACTCCATCAATTTCTCAAGAGTCAGCTTATCCTTCTTAAACTTCCGGATCGTCATACACGCCCCGTCCACGGCCAGCGGCGGGATAATCACGTTCACACGGGAACCATCAGCAAGACGCGCGTCGCAAATCGGACTGGCTTCATCCACCCGGCGCCCGATCGCCCCCACAATACGCTGACAAATCGTCACAAGGTGCTGGTTATCGCGGAAATTAACTTCCGTACGTTCAATCTTCCCCTTAACCTCGATATAAGTCGTATCAGGACCGTTAATCATAATATCGGCAATATCATCGCGCTCGAGCAGCTCTTCCAGCGGCCCGAAACCAAGCATATCGTCCGCACATTCCTTTGCAATCTGCTGCAATTCTGCCGGAATCAAATCAAGATTACGGAACCGCGCAATTTCCTCAACAGCCGAATAAACCTCTTCACGCGCCGCCTTCCCGTCCATACGGGCCAGCGCCTTCAGATCAATACCATCTCTTAAGTCCAGCCAGATCCTGTTACGCGCCCTTTGCTGACGCAACTTCTCAACAGTATCCCCCTGATGAACCTCTTCCTCGACATGCTCCTCCAGCAACGGATCTTCATCCATCGCCTTCTTGGGACGCTTCTTCTCGGCAGACGCCGCAGCAGGCGCTTCCTCAGAGACCTCAGAACCGGTATCCCCCAAAGCATCCGCCAACCCTGCCAGCATTGCAGCAGAATTATCTACCGGAGCATCAGAAACAGGAACCTCCACAGCCACCTCAACAGGCGCTGCCTCAATCTTTTTTTCTTCGTCAACAACAGGAGCAACCTTCTCCTTACGAGCTTCCGGAGGGGAAGCTGGCTTAGAAGGTTTTGGAGCATCTCCACCTGCTTGCTTTTTTCCAAACATATCTTTGACCTGTAATCAATGAACGGGCGGAACCGCCCTGCATCTTTCCTATTTTGTCGTCAATTTGGTTAAGAAACCGCCCAGTAAACTCGATTTTTTATCATCTTTATCGCCCGCAGCACCCTCGCCGGCCCCGCCAACCATTTTTTGCATCAGCGGCAACAAGGTAGAATGCAAAACGACAGATCCCTCCTTATCGGACAAAATCTGGCGCGCTTCGCTTTCAAAGCCCATAAACAAACCCGGCAAGAACGGAATACTACCCGAAGGCTTACGATCAATCGCCACCTGAATATCTCCATCCGGCACTTCATCGGCCTTGGACAATCCGCGCCGATTAATCAGTAATGAAACTTCATCAGCACTCCCGCCGCGCAAATCCCCGATTTCCTTAAGCAAACTGCGCGTCAAACGCAAAGAAGCCAACGTCGGTGTACTGACCAGCACAATATGATTGGCCCTGCTGAGCGTTACCCGTGAAAGACCGACATCCGCCTGAGAAAGATCAACCAGCACAACCGGCGCCTTCGCCATCAAATTATCCAAAATCCGTTCATATTTCTCCGGCGCCAAAGCCTCACCCAACAACGAATCCCCGCCAGTTGCCAGCACACTTAATTTTTCATCCGCCGTATGGAACATCCGCTTAAGACTATCGGCATCACCCGCCTCCACCGCGCGAGAAACTGCTGCCAGCGTCGCAGTTGGATCAAACCCCATCCCAACGCCCAGCGAAGACCAACCGCCTGCCGCATCCATTAAAACGAGCTTTTGTTTGAGAACACTGGCCACACCCCAGGCACACGCTTGCGCGATAGACGAAGTCCCTACCCCGCCCTTCGCCCCCAAAAAGGCGATCAACCGGCTTGAATCAACACCAAGCTTGCTCACCAATGTGCGCGCAATAACCTCACCCATCACATCTGTAGCCACCGGCTTAACAAGATAATCGCTCACACCCATATCAATCAGGCGACGATATAAATTCACATCGTTAACGGGCCCGACAATCACAGCCGAAGTCCCCTCATTACAATGCTCGGACAAAGCCTCCAGACGACCTGTAAAACCGCTATCAATCGTCTCCGTCTGAATAATCAGCAACGACGGAGCGCTCTCATAGCTATACTTGGAAATAGCCGCCTCGACATCCCCCTCAACCACCTGCAAATCAACCCGCGCAAAACGCCAGTCATCACGCAAAGCGCGAGCGGCCTGCAATGTCTCAGCATCGTGAGAAAATACGGCGACTTTCGCCGCTGGCAGCAATATATCAGTTACGTCGTTTTCTACTTCGCTCATAAAACTTTATACCTGTGCACGCGCCCGGAACCGGGCATGAATACTTCTATATGATTTTAAACAATCCCTGCGCCCACTCTAGCACCCGCCCGTTAAGAATGTCCTAATAGCAAAACGAAAACTCAAGGAACGCAAAGGATTTTTAAAATCGAAAGCCCTATCCTCGCTCAAGCGCGGACAGGGCTTTCGACAAAACATAATCTTCAACCAAAATTGACACTATTATTCCGAAGCAGTCTGCCCTTGCAACGGCTCGTTCTTGGCACCGGAACGATAAACTTCAATAATATTGGCAGCAGAACGACCTTCTGTTGTCTCATCCACATTGCCCTGACCAAGCAGGTCTTTAGGATGCGCCACTTGTTTGGCAATCATAGTGTCTACGGTACACCCAAGCTTATAGTCTGGATTGTACTCCAGTTTGCGCCCATCAGAGAACCCCGGCATCGTACCACAGCCATCAGGCGCCTTAGCCGTATAAGAATTATACCGCACCATGACATGCGCATCATCGCCTTGCCCTTGAACCGGCAAAATATTCGTCCGGACATCATCAACTCCGGCGTCTCGCAAATCCGATGCAATCTTCGCCGCGCCCTGCGTCGCATACATCGCCGTATTGCGATAAGAACGAGGATCATAGGTCACAGTAACATCCAGACCACCATCACCATGCGCCGTGTAATGGCGCGCCAGAGCTGAAACATGAGCATCCGAAAAATCAGACAACATCATGTCTTCAGAAAAAACACTCTCCTGAACCTGCATACGCTGTTCAGTGATACTGCCAGGAGCGTACATTTCACACGCCCCAAGCGGCAAAGCCATCACACCCAGCGCTACAAGCGCAACCAATTTCCCTTGCTTCATAATCAAAGTCCTTCCCTAATCCAGCATGTATCCATAAGGGCCGCTTCCGGCAAAAACATCATCTTCATCTTCCAACTTAAACATACGGCGTACATTCGTTTCGAATATCTTTGCCATCTGCCCTGTCTGTTGCTTGGAAACCTTTTGAGCCTGCTCTTTATCGCCATAAGATTGAACAAGATAGCCCGTAACAATAACCACCAACTCACTTTCATCACGGTTAAAGCTGTCCGAAGAAATCAACTTGCCAAGAACTGGGGTATTCTTAATCCCCGGCAACCCAGACAGTTCTTTCGTCGTCTCGGACTTCAGCAAACCTGCAATCATCAAGCTTCCGCCACTAGGAATCTCAACAGTCGTATCTGTCCGGCGAATATCCAGCCCCGGAATAACAAAGTTTGAGAGCGTCACAGCATTGTTGCTATCCAGAGAGGAAACTTCTGTCTTCAACTGAAGATTAATCCGCTTGCTGGACAAAACCACCGGCTTGAAGTTCAAGGAAACCCCGAAAGAGCGAAACTCGATTGTCACGTTCCCAGACTGGTCAAGCCCCGCCGGCACAGGAAACTCACCCCCCGCAAGAAACCCTGCTTCCTGACCGGAAACAGCCGTCAGATTTGGCTCTGCCAGAACATTAACAAGGTGCTCTTGCTCAAGCGCCTGAAGAAATAAGCCCAACTGCCCAATCCCTCTAAGTCTGCTATCAAGAAAAGCACTCCCAATTCCAATCGGTGACTCATTCAGAGCAAGACCAGACCCAGCACCAAACTGAACAGCATTAATATTCCCTGTCGTGCTAGCCGGTGGCGTAGCACCAAAAACCGTAGAAACAGCAAGCTCATTCGGATTATTCGCCCGTGTATCAAGGCCCAATTCCTTAATAACGCTGCGCTTGGCTTCAACAATTTTGACCTTCAGCATCACTTGCTGCTCGCCGCGAACCTCCATCAGGTTCGAAACCAACTGATCGATCGTTTTGTTATCTTCATCTTGCAAGTCACTGACATAATGACCGACAAGATTTGTAATCTTCGACGCATTCTCAGGACTGGAAACGGTCCCCGTCAGCAAAATCTGATCATGAACAGAACCAACCTTAACATCCTCATCCGGGAACAGACTTTCAATCAAACTCTGAATAGCCTGCAAATCATAAGACACATGAACATCTATACGGCGAATAACATTCCCCTCTTCATCAAGAGCTATAATATTCGTATCCCCGATATTCATACCCACGATATAAAGCTTGTTCGCCTGCACCGCCTGCACGTCAACAATAGACGGGTTCGCAACCATCACATCCGAAACCTGCCCCGGCAGACTGACGATCTCAGCCTTACCCCATGTCACGCTCAAAGGTGGCGTTGTCTTCTTGCTCTGCATCGCCGCAATCGGCTCCAGATCGCCTTTCGAGGCCCAGACATTCGCGCCCCACCCCGACAAGCCCACACTGCCCGCCGTTACAAATGCGCCTATAAACAAGCCTCTTATAATTGTTCTACGTACCCCGGTCATAGCCTTGTCTTCCATTTGTTACCAATCCTTACCTTAATCTCGATCCAGCCCTACTGAACGGGCACTTCCTGCATGTGCGCCCCGCTATAGAGACGGACAACGCTTTTCTTAACACCTGAATCTTCTTTCATTTTTTCATATTCCATAAAGACTTCATCACCAATGCTGGTCATACGCGCATCCGTAACCGTCGGCCAAGTATCGACCTGCTCGGCATCATCACCAACACCGCGCAGCGCCAATGTCAAAGCACCAAGCTCCGATCCCAGAGCCAGTCTCTCGGCCTGCTGGATATTCACCGCCAGCGTAACAGTCTTCCCGACAGAAATTTTGTCATCATCCTCACGCTCGGCGCTCTGATCGATCGCAACCACGCGAACATTCTCAAGAATGGTCTCCGCTGCCATCTTATCGATGTTCTGATCAACCATTTGCTGGAATTTCGGATTTTTGTCTTTTAGACGAATAGACTTCTTGTAAGTCAAAACCACATCAACATAATCGCCGGGGCTAATAAAACCAGCCACCATTGACTCAGGATCAACTTTGATCGCCATAGCGCGCATGCCGGGCTTCAAGCTGGCCGCCACAAAATTCCCCTTCGTTTCTTTCAGAAGGATACTCTTGGTCACAGCTTCATCTTTCGTTAAATCACGGCGCAAACGACCCTCAAGAACGCCATCGGCCTCTTCATCACCGTCACGAGTAATAGCGCCTTTAAACACAGCCTCTTTCGGCCATTCCTGCCAACGCAAATCTCCAGCAACCAATTCATGCCCGACTTTAAAATCATCATCCGCGACGAGGATCTCGACCATCTCCCCGGATTTTACGACGGTTTTTTTACCGCCCATACTCACCTGGACCAGCATAGCCACAAGAACAGCTGCCAGAATGGCTCCGCCAAGTACGATCAGAATATTTTTATTCATTGCAAAGACCCCGTATCAGGATTTTGAAAACTTAGAAAAACAAGAAAAAAAACGCAGCAAGCGGCAAGATCTGAAGACTATCGACAAAGCAAGAAAGGCGAAAAACCGCCAGCTTTATCTATGGTATAACGCATTCCTTAAGAAACCGATAACCTATCCTCACCCTTGTTTGACAGTTAAAAACGACCCAAGAAGTGCCGTATCGAAATATCCGGCATAGAAAAAAGCAATTAGCGTGCCAAGTCCAATCGCAACCCCGTAAGGCACCTTGCTGGCACCTCCCTGCACTTGCGCAACCCAGCTCCCCTCGGGCGCTGTATCAAAGGGCTTCCAACGTCTAATGCCCAAAGAAACCACACCAAGAAGCCCCCCAAACAGAGCCATAAAAAATAAATAGACCGGCAAATCATGCAGCGAAAACCAAAACGCATAAGCTGTCCCTAGTTTCGAATCACCCGCACCCAACGCACCGGTAAGAAACATGATAAATGTAACCCCTAAAAACAATCCCGCGGAAAGAAAATGAGAAAGCAAATTCCCGAAAACGTGATCATGCCCACCCACGTGAAGGACAGAATACGCAAGCGCAAAAGCCGCAATAACATACACGGTGTAGCGATTTGGAATGATCATACCGCGAACATCGGAAACACTCGCCATCACAGCGACCCCTAGAGAAATAAAAACACAAATTAGAAAAAGCAGCAGAAAAGCCATAACAAAACCAATGTACACCAAAAATGTGGGAAACTCGATAGGCAATATTGACAATCAAGGCGAATCGTCTAGGAAAAATTTTCCCCGTTGCCGAAATAAAAAAAGCCCGCCGGATAACCGGCGGACTTTTGCGTCCGAATTAAATCTCGAAATTAACCAGCAAGAGCTGTTTCGATTTGTGTAAACAGTGCCAGCAAGTCATCGCCGAGCGCCCACACAACAGCCGCAATCGCGACAGAAATGCCAGCTGCAATCAGACCATATTCAATGGCTGTTGCGCCGTTTTCCGAAGATACCCAACTTCTCATCTTTTCTATTACCATAAAGGACATTCCTGAACCCTTTCAGCTAACATAATTGTATCAATTGTCTGTTTCTGAATTGTTAACAAAAGATAAAAACCAAGCTATCGGCTGCATATAGTCAAATCAAATAACTTCTGCACAAGGAGCAAGTGACGACGCAATCCAACCGTTCTAATGGATCGCCGCGCGCCTTTCAGGCACTCGCGATGACAAGCAGAAGTTTAAAAATGTTCTATTCACGCGAAGTTCCGAAGAACAGAAGAAAAAACGCAATCCCCCCCACCCGCAACCCCGTGTCAAGCACGGGGTTGCGGTTATAGTGTTTA
>JAGRHC010000093.1 GCA_020445145.1 Alphaproteobacteria bacterium | reverse complement strand
CGGCGCAAACGGCAACCTCGATCTCACCGTCACCGACGAAACCCGCGCCCTCTCGATCCAGACCCCCACCAAAGGCACAAACTTCGACATCACCTTCGCCCCCGGCGGCGAGAGCGCCCAGATCCTGAGCACATCCAGAAACAACGCGTTCAGTATTGACCTCAACGCCGAAGGCACCGACGCCCTGCGCTCAACCTTACGTGAAACCGCCATCGCCGAAAATCTCCGTAAAATTGGCGAGCTTAAAAACGCCCTGAAAGACAGCAAAGTCTGGGCCCACCTCTACAAGGGCGGAAAAATCGCCGGTGCCGGCCTCCTGATCAACGGCGGCGCGCTCCTGCTCACCAGAGAAGCCATGGCCAAGGAACTGGAAATCGCCGACCGCCTGAACAAGCTGCCGGAAAACCACCCGATGCATTTGTCCGACGAGGCAAAAGCCGATTACCTGCAAATGCTCGATGACGTGAAACTCGCTCGCGAAATCGACGCCGGAAACCCGCTCCCTCTGGCAGGCGCCGTGAGCACCACGGTCGCAACCGAAGCAACAATCATGCAAAAACAGGCCGAGTTCAGTCAAAAACACCCGGGCCTTTCACCCGAGCTGACAAGCACGCTTTTTATCTCCGTTGTTCCAACCTACGGCCTGCGCGCCGAAATGGAAGTGTACGCCATGGAGGCCCTGCCCTCCGATCCCGCCACAGCCGCGCCCGTACTAAGACCGCTGATCGAAGCCAACAACGCCGAAACAATCGCAGAAAAGAATCTCGACGACGCCAACAAGGCCTACAACCGTTTCGTCTTCACAACCCGCGGCGACCCGAACCCGTGGCTCCCCCCCGAAGACTCATACGAACAGCGCCTCCCCGCTGAACAAGCAAAACTGGACAACGCCAGACTCGCCCACGAGCAAGCCAAAATCATGCGCATGGATACCTTCCAGAAAACCATGAAATCCCCCGAAGGCATGAAACAACTCACCGCCCTCATGGACAAAAACCAACTCCTGAGCCTAACGCAAGGGGCGCGCTACCAGAACCACGGCAGCACATCCCCGGAAATCTCCGCCTACCTCAGTGCCTACAAGGCAGCCGAGCGTGAAAACCCGACAATTCAGGGCTCCGCCATGGAGTATATCGCCCAAAAAGCTACGGACTCTCTGGTCACAGGATTTTCAGGCGGCATGATCGAACGCAACGAAGCCTCCATCTTTGGAACCGCCGGAGAATACATCCACGACAAGGCCGTCGATCTCGTCACAACGTCCGACAAAGAAGCCGCCGAACAAAGCGCCCGCAAAGTCCTGTTCGACAACCCTGAAAAAATGCAGGAATTCGTAACAAGCACATTCTCATCCCCTCTGGCACAGGACGCCGCCGCACAAGCTGAGGCAAAAGCAGAAGCAGCCCCGTACACCCCCGTCGACACGTACGTCACTTTAAGCAACGGGGAAGCGGTCGATCTGGAACAACTCAAACGCATCGAAAGCATGCCTGAATATAACTACATGGCCATCCCCCTCGCCAATATGCGCGACGGCTGGGAAAACGACCCGATAGAAATCCGCGACCTGCACGACACCCGCAACGCAGACGCCACCCCCAAAGAAGCCAAAGACCTCATCGAAGCCCGCTTCACAGCCCAAATGGAAGAAATCCGCGCCAAAGAACTGGAAGCCCGGCAAGAGGCCGAGCGCCGCCTGCAAGAAGAATTGGAACGTAAACGCTATCTGGCCCAGATGAACGCACAAACCAACACCCCGAACAACACAACATCCCCACTCGGCGCACCCGGAATGCAGGCAAAAGCAGGAATGGCTCTAAGCCCCTAACCAAGAGAAAACGTATCCTGCTCAAAGAGCAAAGCATACAAAACGGGGGCATTCATTTTCTACAATAGAAGATTTTTTTTAATTCAGGTAAATAGAAATTCAATCCTGCCCCCGCCATTACCCAGAAAGTGAAAATTTTTTGCATCAGGCTAGGTCCGGCTTAATGCCGGATAGAGGCTCCCTGCCCGAGCCCCTCGAAACTTTACACCAAAAATGATCTGTAACCCTGGTACTGCCGAAGCATAATAAGAGATAACCAGCGACAAAACGCTAACCAGCACCATATTCGTAGGCAACCATGCCGCCCCACGAAAGCCGGCGAACCGCTCTAAAATATCGAGCACAAGAATATGGA
>JAGRHC010000027.1 GCA_020445145.1 Alphaproteobacteria bacterium | reverse complement strand
TCTAAACCGTTCTCCGTGGCAAAGCTGGTCTGGATGCAAATTCAGACCAGCTTTATTTTTGGGGGATGGGATCACTTGCTTTTATTTGATGGGCTATGTGATTTCAGCTAGACTCTAGGTATGTTCAGGCAGCAGGCAAAACGGGCGATGACGACACGGGGGCAGAAGGCCTGCCTCGTGATTGATCATCTTGTGGAAGCGTTGGCGGGGGACCCCTCCTCTTCGCTGCGGCGGGCTATTGTCCTGACGGATATTGACGAGCATCCGGGGACGACGCAGACGGAATCTATGGCGCGGCTGGATCTTGATAAATCTTCGATGAACCGCGAGATTGACTGGCTTTTTAACTATGGGTGCGTGCGTGTGCAGGATTCGAAGGAGGATGGCCGGGCGAAGAAGCTGGAGGTTTGTGGATACTCGAAACGGGCGCTGGATAGTGCTTTGGACTATTTTCCCGGTGCGCACAAAGGTTTGCATTCCTTCCTGAATTTGTATATAAAGGTATTAAAGCAGGAAAGGCCCACGTTAAGGGATGCGCGGATTGTCGCTACTCTTTATGAAAAGGGTCAGGCTTCTAAATCAGAGGTGATTGGGAGTTTATATAGCGGGCCTGCTTCAACTGATAACAGGGCTTATAAAAAGCTCGTAGATGATGGGGTTATAGAAGATGGCTAATTTGGCTACAGACACTTTGCGTGATTTGCATACCGGACAGGCGGCTATATTCGACGGGATTGTTCCTACGCAGCGTTTGAATATTGCTTTCGGGAATAGTGCTTCTCTTGAGAGTATTGCGATGGGATTGAAGTATGATGGGCCGAAGTTAGGCTAGACACTCAATTTTTCTTGTTCTCTTTCCATACATTCGCTATATCAATGAAGGTCTTACAAATATGTAAGGCCTTTTGTTTTTACTGTTATTTTTGTGAATGAGGACGTAGTTATTATGGCACTGACACCGCAGGTTCGGAAGATCATTGATTGTTATGAGAATGAAAATGCAGGCGTAAAGGGAAACCTTGTACGTATGCTGAATACCGGTGCTTTGGCCGGGACTGGGAAGATGGTGATTTTGCCGGTCGATCAGGGTTTCGAGCATGGGCCAGCACGTTCTTTTGCTGTGAACCCTGCCGGGTATGATCCTCATTACCATTATCAGCTGGCGATTGATTCTGGCTGTAATGCTTATGCAGCGCCTTTGGGGCCGCTACAGGCCGGGGCGGATACGTTTGCCGGGCAAATTCCTACGATTTTGAAGTTCAATAGCTCCAACTCGCTGGCTTCTACAGAAAATCAGGATTGCGATCAGGCGATTACGGGTTCTATTCAGGATGCGCTGGAGCTTGGGTGTTCTGCTGTGGGCTTTACGATTTATCCTGGGTCTGACAACCAGTTCGAGATGATGGAAGAAGTTCGTGATATGATCCGTGAAGCGAAGGATGTCGGTCTGGCGTCTGTGGTCTGGTCCTATGCGCGCGGTGAAGGCGTGACGAAGGACGGTGAGACTGCGATGGATGTGATTGCGTATGCGGCGCATATGGCTTGCTTGTTGGGCGCTCATATTATCAAGGTGAAGTTGCCGACCGATCATATTATGCAGAAAGAGGCCAAGAAGGTCTTTGATGAGAACGGGATTGATATTTCTACGCAGACGGCACGCGTGAAGGAAGTTGTTCGCTCCTGCTTTAACGGACGCCGTATTGTTGTGTTCTCCGGCGGTGCGACGAAAGGTGCCGACGCGGTTTATGACGATGCGGTTGCTATTCGTGATGGCGGCGGGAACGGTTCGATTATTGGCCGTAACTCCTTCCAGCGTAAGAGAGATGATGCGCTTTCTATGCTCGATAAGATCATGGATATTTATAAGGCCTAATGAATATCTTCCGTTCGAATGTATTTAAGGCGTTCTTGATTGTTATCCTGAATGCTTTGTTTATCGTTTATTTTGTGCGTCCGGACGTTGATTTTGGTTTCCTAGGTGTAAAATCCGGCGTTGTTTCAGATGATGAAAAGGCGCCGGATTTTTCTTTGTCTTCGTCTGCGGGAGACCCCGTTCTTTCGCAAAAAGCCGTTCAACATATTCTTTATGGGGATGCGCGTGGTGGGGGGCACAAGTATGGTCAAAATGCGCCTTGTAAGAGTGAATTTCCGGCGTCCTGGGATGAGGTTCGGATTAAGGCGACGGTTCAAAAGCTGGCGGCGAATGATAATGCGGACTGGGCTCGGCAAGCGAACGGGTATTTTGTTTCGGAGCAGATGGATTCGGGTGTGAAGGTTCGGGTGGTTTTGAACCGGGCGAAGGATGAGGTGGTGACCGCTTATCCGGTGAATGTGCCGCGGAACCCCTGCCCGGCGAACGATAATGCGAAGCCGTGATTTTGGGTGGTATGTGGGCCCGATTGGCCCGATGTGGGGCTGGGTTTGGCCCTGTTTTGGTCCGGGTTGGGCCTTGGTTTGGTCCGTTATGGGCCTGATGTGGGGCCAACGGGTTTTGTTTTGTTTCAGTGTGTTAGGCTTTTTTGTGGCCTTGTTTTTCCCTTGTTTCAGGGCTTTTGTTGTGTGTTGGTGTTGCACACAAGGAATATTATTAGGAATTTATGCATAAAATGTCAAGGTTTTTTACCACAGAGAGCACAGAGCTACACAGAGGGGGGCTGGATGTGATCGCTTTGTCCGCTTTGTGTTTTCTGTGGTGATTTTTATGCCTGCGGCGCAGGGGTGTGTTGTACCAAAGGTCAGGCTACCGGGGCCCAGAGGATTTGATTGATGTCCTGTGATCCGGTGGTGAGCATGACGAGACGGTCTATGCCGAGGGCGTTGCCGCCGCTTTCGGGGAGGCCGTAGTCGAGGGCGCGGAAAAACTCCTCGTCCGGGGGGTAGGTTTCACCGTAGAGTTTGTTTTTGAGGGCCATTTCGGCTTCGAATCTTGCGCGTTGTTCCTGGCCGTCGGTGAGTTCGCTGAAGGCGTTGCAGAGTTCGATGCCGCAGACGTAGAGCTCAAATCTTTCTGCGAAGCGTGGGTCTTCGGGTTTGCGGCGAGAGAGTGAGGCCATGGCGGCGGGGTAGTCGTAGAGGATTGTCGGGCGCTGCATGCCAAGGTGCGGCTCTATTTTTTCGCCCATGACTCGGAAGAAGAGATCGTCCCAGCGATCGTCCGGGGCGGTTCTTATGCCTTTTGCCTGAATAGCGGCGGCAAATGATTCGATGTCTTCGAGGTGGTCTTCCAGTTTTATGCCGGCGTAGGTGTCGAAGGCTTCGCACAGGGTGAGTTTTTCCCAGTCTGTGAAGGGATCGCAGAGGATTTTGCCTTGGGTGAAATGGGTGATGCTCTGGCTTTGGGCGATGTGTCTGAGCAGGTTTTGGGTGTCTTGCATCATGGCGCGGTAGTCGGCCCCTGCCCCGGCGCGGTACCATTCGAGGAGCGTGAATTCGGGGCTGTGGCGCTTTGTACCCTCGGCGTTGCGGTAGACGTGGCAGAGTTGATAGATTCGGTCCATTCCTGCGGTCAGGAGTTTTTTCATTTCAAATTCAGGGCTGGTCTGGAGGTACATTTTGCGTTTGAGGGTCAGGTCTACGTTTTTCAGGTCGGTTTCGAAGGCGTGGATGTGGGTGTCCATGACCGGGCAGATTTGAAGGGCCGGTGTGTCCACTTCGGTGAAGCCTTCGGAGTCGAAAAAAGAGCGGACTTGTTTGATTATTTCTGTTCTTTTAAACAGGTAGGGGCGTTTGTTTTCGAATTTATCGGGGTGCCACCAGCTCATTGATTTGTCCTTTATAAAAAATACTTGCAATTGATGGCACTTAACGATAAAAATGCGCTTCATTCAAGAGCCCGCAAGAAAAGAGAGCGAAAAATGAAGGCAGATGCGCATCCAGATTATCATGAAATCACAGTCGTGATGACGGACGGTACGGAATATAAAACGCGCAGCACATATGGCAAAGAAGGCGATGTGCTTCGTTTGGACGTTGATCCGTTGACACACCCAGCATGGCAAGGCGGTACAGGTCAGGTCGTTGAAAAAGGACAGTTGTCCAAATTCGAAAACCGTTACGGCAGTTTTCTTTCGGCTGGCGCCGGGAAGAAAAAGGAAGAAACCAAGCAGTAGTTTTTACTATATTGGTTTTACGAGAACGCCCTTTTTTAGGGCGTTTTTTTATAGCGGGGTTGGTAGATTTATTTTGCTTTTATTTTGTTTGCTAAAGTTGCGCGTCTGGAAATATTTCTTTTATGAAACTTGTTGCAGGCAGAGATTTGTTTTTCATGCTATGGAGAAATCTTAACCCCATGACGGTTCCGGGATTAGCCATCATTGTTCCTACTTTTATTGTGGCATCTTCGTCGGTAAAGACGCTTCCAGTTTTGACAAAGGATCTTGATCTCTTGTAATTTCCATTTAAATCTTCTGCAGCTAAGAACGATTCTTCTTCATTTGGGTTTACTATAAATATGAAGGCGGCTCCGGACATAAGTGAAGCATTCTTCCATCTATCTGTCTCACCACTCGGCTCTTTTGGTATTTTATTTAGAATAATCAGATCAGCTATTCCGGGGGTCATGCGGAACCCGGATTCTCCTCCAAATCTCTTGGTTGGATAAGGGGTTATAATGCAATTTTGTAAAAATTTCAGACCTGCTTCGGCTAAATGCATTGTTGCGGCTTTAATAATTTTTTTTTCACCTGCGGTGTCCAGTTTTTCAGAGCTACGGACGAAGGCAATTCTCTCTATCATGGCGCGCCCAACCAAGCCTATTTCAGTATCGTCATCCTCGGATATTTTTTTTGCGTCAAGATCAATCATTTCAGTTGAATCGGGGGGCGCTGATATAATTACTTTGTTTGGTAATTCCAATGATGATTCTGGTGGGGACTCTAGAGTTGCTCCTTCGGGAAGTTCAAATCCTAATGGATTATGTGTCTGCGAAAATTGTGTATGCAGATGTTTCGGCTGAGCGGCGGATCTTCTAGAGTGACTTTTTTCCATATTCTTTTATATTCGTGTTTGTATTGTTTTTGCAAGGGAAATTGTTCGCTTTTTAGGACGGATATAACGGGCTTACCTGCTATGTGCAGGTCATAGAACATAGATCAAATTTTTGCCAGTTAAGCTGCGTCCAGTTGTTTGAGGGCGAGGGAAAATTTCTCGCGTTTTTCCTGGGCTTCGACCTTGCGGGATTTTTGTTCTTCGACGATTTCCTCGGGGGCGTTGTCGACGAATTGTTTGTTGGCGAGTTTTTTGTCGATGCCTTCGATGTCTT
This sequence comes from Alphaproteobacteria bacterium, assembly GCA_020445145.1. GTDB lineage: Bacteria > Pseudomonadota > Alphaproteobacteria > Micavibrionales > Micavibrionaceae > JAGRHC01. The sequence goes on along the minus strand of JAGRHC010000027.1, from coordinate 1,010 downwards.
TTTCCAGTTTTTCGATGGCCTTGCGCAAGCGGGCGCGTTCAGCGTCGAGATCGATGATGTCGGCGATGGGGAGCATCAGGGTCGTTTCGTCGAGGATGGTCTGGATGGCGCCTTTGGGGACATTGTCGCTCATGCCGATGCTTTCCAATCGAGCCATGCGGCAGATGATTTCCTCGTAGGTTTTCAGGCGCTCTTGTGTGCTTGCGTTTGCGCCTTTGACCAGAAGTTTGATTTTCGCGCCGGCGGGGACGTTCATGTCGGCGCGGACGCTGCGGATTTCGGTGATGATCCGGCAGAGCCAGTCGATTTCAGTGGTGGCTTGCGGATAGGCGAGAGATTCCGGGTATTGCGGCCAGTTGGAGGACAGGAGGCGGTCCCCCTGCTCTCTTTTGGCGATGGTCGCGTAGAGTTCTTCGGTGATGTAGGGCATAAACGGGTTCAGGAGGCGCAGGATTTGCTCGAGCGTCCAGCTTGTTGTTGCGCGGATTTCGGCGGCGTGCGCGCTGCCCTCTTCTTGCAGGAGGGGTTTGGTGAACTCTAAGTACCAGTCGCAGAAGGTGCCCCAGACGAATTGGTAGATTGCGGTAGCGGATTCGTTGAAGCGGTAGTCTTCGATGCTTTTGGAAATTGCATCTTTGGTGCGGGTGAGTTCGCCGATGATCCACTGGTTGGGGGCGTATTTTGCGCTTTGCGGGTCGAATCCTTCGTGGGAGAGGCAGTTGTTCATTTCGCAGTAGCGGGTTGCGTTCCAGAGTTTGGTGGCAAAGTTGCGGTAGCCTTGCAGGCGCTCTTCGGCGAGTTTGATGTCGCGGCCCTGGGCGGCCATGGAGATCAGGGTGAAGCGCAGGGCGTCGGCGCCGTATTTGGCCGTCAGGTCCAGCGGGTCCATGACGTTGCCTTTGGATTTTGACATTTTCTGGCCCTTCGCGTCGCGGACAAGGGCGTGGATGTAGACGGTTTTGAACGGGACGTCGTCCATGAAGTACATGCCCATCATCATCATGCGGGCG
>JAGRHC010000026.1:10034-51260 GCA_020445145.1 Alphaproteobacteria bacterium | reverse complement strand
CCGAACCAGCCGATCATCGCCGCGCCGATTCCCGACGTAATATGATCGTACCCCGGCGCGATATCGGTCGTGAGCGGCCCGAGCGTATAGAACGGCGCCTCGTGACAGCATTCAAGCTGCTTGTCCATATTCTCCTTCACAAGGTGCATCGGCACATGGCCGGGACCTTCGATCATCACCTGCACGTCGTGCTTCCATGCGATCTGCGTCAGCTCGCCCAGAGTCTCCAGCTCCGCAAACTGCGCACGATCATTGGCGTCCGCGATCGAGCCGGGACGAAGGCCGTCGCCGAGTGAGAAGCTCACATCATAGGCTTTCATAATCTCGCAAATCTCTTCGAAATGCGTGTAGAGGAAGCTCTCGCGGTGGTGGGTCATGCACCATTTGGCCATGATCGACCCGCCGCGCGAAACGATCCCTGTCACCCGGTCTTGCGTCAGGCGGATATAAGGCAGGCGCACGCCCGCATGGATGGTAAAGTAATCCACGCCTTGCTCGGCTTGCTCGATGAGCGTATCGCGGAAAATCTCCCAGTTGAGATCCTCGGCAATCCCGCCGACTTTCTCAAGGGCCTGATAGATCGGCACCGTTCCAATCGGCACCGGCGCATTGCGGATAATCCACTCGCGGGTATCGTGAATGTCCTTGCCTGTAGACAAATCCATCACCGTATCCGCGCCCCAGCGGATCGACCAGACCATCTTGTCAACTTCCTCGCCAATCGAGGAGGTCACGGCGGAGTTCCCGATATTGGCGTTGATCTTCACAAGGAAGTTTCGCCCGATAATCATCGGCTCCAGCTCGGTATGGTTGATATTGGCCGGGATGATCGCGCGTCCTTCCGCGACTTCCTTGCGCACGAATTCAGGCGTGATAAAGGCTGGCAGGTTCGCTCCAAAATTCTCGCCGCCCGCGGCCTTGGCATGGACAGCCGCGCGCGCCTGATTTTCGCGCAGGGCGATATATTCCATCTCCGGCGTGATAATCCCTTTGCGGGCGTAGTGCATTTGCGTGACGTTCGCCCCTTCTTTCGCGCGCAGAGGCCTTTCGGGCGTGGCCGGGAACGGCTCGTGCTTTTCGTTCGCGCGTTTCTTGCCGTTATCAATCGGCTGGACCTTGCGTCCTTCGATATATTCCACGTCCCCGCGCGCCAGCACCCACGGCTCCCGTGTCTTCGGAAGGCCGCGCATGATATCCAGATCCGCCGCCTCATCCGTGTAAGGGCCGGAGGTATCATAAACCGTGATGCTCTCGCCGTTGGTGAGGGAAATCTCCCGCATCGGGACCTTCAGGTCACCAACATAAGTTTTTTTGCTGGCAGGCAAACTCCCGCGCGTCACATGGGTGGTCGAGGGGCAAACGCCTGTGGCTTTAGTCTCTGGCTGATCTTTTGGGCTCATCTTATGTTCCTTACAAATAATAGGTGTCTTTAACCATATCCCGGATTTCAAGCGTCGCGGCGCATCCTTCCGGCACAGCATTTTTAAGAACGGCATGCAGCGCATCGCCATATTGTTTCTTGGTCGGGATATCACGCCCCTCCAGCAGCAAAAGCGTGGCGTGCGCCATCTTGCCGCCGAGACCTTTTTCCCCGACAACCGCCTCGCAAACGATCGCGCGGGTCTTGATGCGGGCTTTATCGATCCCTCCGGCCGCCAGCGTTTCATGCAGGCACATCAGCAATGCCGGAACATCCAGCTCCCCTTGCAGATTTTGAGAATACTCAACAATAATATGCGGCATAATAATTCCTTTCCCTGCGCCGGTCCGAACCGACAGGTTCAACGGGTCTGCTCTCAGCCCGCCGCAAGCGGGCACCCCGAAGGTTTGATGTTTGCCCGAATGTGGCATAACCAAAAGAATTGTCAAGGTTTCCTGTAAGGCGTATAAAGGCTGGATCGCACGCAAGGGGGCTTTGACATGAAACATCACGCCATTCGTCTGGGAATTTTGTTGGGAGTAGGCGTTGCCGTCGGTCTTGCTTACACGCATAAAAAAACGGATATCCCGTCTGCTGGAAGCCCCGTCGCGGTGACTTCGGGAAAGGTGGAATCAAAGCCGGAAGCGACAGATCATACCTCTTCAATCGGCGGGCCTTTCTCACTTCTCGATCAGAACGGGAACACAATGACCGACAAGGATTTCGAAGGAAAATACAAGCTGATCTTTTTCGGTTACACCTCCTGCCCGATGATCTGCCCGACAGCGCTGCAGAAAATGACGCAAGTGCTCGATACGCTGGGCCCGCAAGGGGAGAACATCCAGCCGATTTTCATCACGGTCGACCCCGCAAGAGACACGGTAGAGGCGCTCAAGGATTATATCCCGCAATTCCACGCCCGCATGATCGGCTTAACCGGCACGCAGGAGCAAATCGATGCGGTGATGTCAGAATGGCACGTCTACGCCAAAAAAGCGGAAAGCCCGAAGATGGAGGGGCATGAGCACATGCATATGGAGATGCCGGAAGACGACAATTACATGATGGATCATTCAACCTACATGTACCTGATGGGCCCGGAAAACGAACTTGTCGCCTTGTACCCGGACAAAGACCAGGCGCAAGCGATCGTGGACGATATCAAGGGCAGGGGACTCTAGGATCAGTCTTCCAGCATATTGCTGAGTTTCAGGGCGTACCCCATCGAGCCTTGTATTTTGAGTTTCCCCATCATATAAGCCATCGTCGGGTCGAGAGCGCCGCTTAAAATATCCTGAAACGTCGCAAGAGAGCATTTAAGACCAGTCTCCGCCTCACCGCCATCCCCAAGGGTAACGACAGGCGCAGGGCCTCTCCCGTCAAGGAAAAGTTTCCCATCATCTCCAAAATCAAACTGCACCCGCGCCCCGAGCGGCGGCGCTGTAAGCAGGCGTTTTTGAACAGCATCCATAAAATCTTCTAAAGTCATACAAGAATTATACCGTCTTTTTCCCCAAAAAACAGGGGAAAACTTTTTAACTGTGCTTTGATATAGAAAGAATCTTGAGGCACAATAAAAGTGTATACGAATCACTTCGCCGGGCTCTTCCTTCCTTTCCGGCACTTTCATTTCTCGGGACTGAATCACATGATGAAGAAACTTATGGCAACCTCATTTCTGGCCGGATATCTGGTATTCGGTTCGGGTGGTCTTTTTACAGCGCAGGCCTCTGACGATCCCTCGCTCTACTTCTACCCTGCCCAAAAATGGACGGTTCAATCTATTCCTGCTGAAAAATCACCTTCGGGCGCACCGGTATGTATGCTGAGCAATACCTTTAACAACGGTTACAATATTCAGTTCGCGGGTTCCCCCGAAGGTTTCACCAACATCAATATTGATTTCCGCCAGCCGACATTCTCTCAAAACACATCTTATGATGTCAGCTACAGCGTTCCCGGCGTCACCGAAAAAAATATTCCAACCAAAGCGTTTAAAGCAAATATGCTTGTCACTGACCTCCGTGGCCAGGATGAGTTCTCTTCTGCGCTGCGCACGGCAAGCGTCGTAGACGTCGATGTCAAAGGCAATGAATTTCGCTTTTATCTGACCGGTCTCGCCGCAGCAATGAAAGACTACAATACGTGCATAGAGCCGCTGGAACAGAATCAAACAGCATCTTTGGATGAGGTGGAAAATCCTGCTGCTTTGGAGGATTACGCCTCAGAAGCCTATTCAGCAGCGCCGCCTGCAGTGGCCAGCAATATAGAAGCGCAGCAAAAGCCGGCTGAAATCGCGTCAGAAAAAGGAAGTTTGATCAATCGCTTGGCGAGTAAAATTAGAGAAGACAAGCAAAAAGGTGTAACGCAAGAGCCTGTCGCTATTACGGAGCCGGCGCCAGAGCCAATAGCTATGCCGGAAGAGCCGGTTGTGCGCAGCAAAAGATATGAAAGTCCGGCGCCGGAGATCACTAAAGAATCTGCAAGGCTGGAAGCTGACTTTACAAAGGTTGGCCTTTCTGAGGCCCGTGAGAGCAGCGAATTGAAAACGTCTCCGGCAGTTGTTGGGGAGTCTCTCGCTGCGCTTGATCAAAGAAGTGCGCCGGAAGAGATCGGAAATAACCTGCAACAAATCGAGCCCGGATCAGGGGTTATGCCCGATAGCGCTGACGAATATGCTGCGGCCGAGAATCGCAGTATCGGAAGCGCAGATATGACCGCATTGCAACAAAAAGTATCTGTTTTAGAGGATCAGATCAGCCGTCTGAAAAGCGAAAACGGTAATCTCGAGGACGAACTGAAATCAGCGTTGAAGGATGCCGAAAAAGATCGTCTGTCCGTCTCATCAGATAACTGGAATCTCGAGCGTGCCACGATGCGTTATAACGAGTCCGAGCGTCAGATTACACGTCTGGGTCGCGAACTCAAAGCGCAGCAGGCACAATGTACGCAGGAAAAACAAAATCTGGAAGATATGCTCTTCGATCCCCAAGTGACCAGCCAGCAACAACTGGCAAAACTGACAACACTCGAAGAGGAGCTGAGTCAGGCCAGGAGCGATCTGGCGAACCAGCAGCGTAGCTACGAAGAGCGCATCAAAATACTGGAAGGTCAGCTCAACGGCTCGATGTAAAAAAACGAAATTTATCTGCGTAAAAAAAGCCGGTCTTCATCCGGCTTTTTGTTATTCACTCATTTTTATGCTGCACCTTTAAAACTGCTCAACCTCATGAGACATAAGGCTTCCGGCTCCGGCTAAAACCATTTTAAACCGTGCATCGGTCTCCGGCAGCATACGGGAGAAGAAGAACCGTGCCGTTTTCAGCTTGGCCTCAAAAAACGCTTTATCCCCTGTCCCGTCTTTTAATTTTTGCTGCGCAGCTAAAACAATTTTGCACCACATATACGCCATCGCAACCAGCGCAAACTGCCGCAAATAGTCGTTGGACGCTGCCCCGGCCTCGTCAGGATTCTTAAGGCCGTTTTGTGCTATAAAGGCTGTGCTTTGCTGCAGTTTTGCAAACGCCTTGGCCAGAGGGAAAATAAACTCCTGTACATCCACATTCATTTGATTCTCTGTGATAAAATCCTGCACAGGATGGAAAAAACGCCGCAGCAAGCGCCCGTAGCCTTGCCCCATTTTACGCCCGACAAGATCAAGCGCCTGAATACCGTTGGTGCCCTCGTAAATCTGGGCGATCCGGGCATCCCGAACATATTGCTCGACGCCCCATTCGCGAATATAGCCATGGCCGCCATAAACCTGCACAGCCAGATTGGCGACCTCCGTGCCCATATCGGTCTGATAAGCCTTCAAAATCGGCGTGAGAAGCGCAACAAGATCATCCGCCTCCTTGCGCTTGTCCGCATCCGGATGCTTCTCGGCAATATCCAGATTCATTCCGGTCCAGTAAGACAGCGCGCGCGCGCCCTCAAGAAACGCCTTCCCGGTCAGCAGCATCCGCCGCACATCCGGGTGCACAATAATCGGGTCTGCTGGCTTATCCGGCGCCTTTGGCCCGGTCAAACTCCGCATCTGCAGGCGGTCCTTCGCGTAAGACAAGCCGTTTTGATACGCGACAGCGGCTATCCCGAGCCCCTGCATCGCCACACCCAGTCGCGCCGCATTCATCATCGTAAACATCGCCCGCAAGCCCTTGTGCGGCTCTCCCACAAGCTCCCCGCGCGCGCCGTCAAAGTTCATAACGCATGTCGCTGAGGCCTTGATCCCCATTTTATGCTCGATCGCCCCGCAGGCCACGCCGTTGCGCGCCCCGACACCATCACACTCCGGTAAAAATTTAGGCACGACAAAAAGCGAAATCCCTTTAACGCCTTCCTGCGCATCCGGCAGACGCGCGAGCACAAGGTGAACAATATTTTCGCTCAGATCATGCTCACCGGCCGAGATAAAAATCTTGGTGCCTGTAATAGAATAAGAACCATCCTTATTCGGCTCAGCCTTGGTCTTGATCAGCCCGAGATCCGTCCCGCAATGCGCCTCGGTCAGGCACATCGTTCCCGACCACACACCCTCGACCAGCTTGGGCAGATAGGTCTCTTTTTGTGCGTCCGTCCCGAATTTATGCAGAGCCTCGTAAGCGCCCTGCGATAGCCCTGGATACATGCCAAATGAAAAATTCGCGCTGCAAATCATCTCCTGCATCACGGTATTCAAAACCACCGTTATCCCCATGCCGCCATATCCAGGATCGCTCGACACCCCGCACCAGCCATTCGCCGCAAACATATCGTAGGCGTCTTTAAATCCTGCGGGAGTTTTCACGTCACCTGCGTCAAACTGGCATCCTTCTTCATCCCCGCTCTGGTTGATCGGAAACAGAATATCGGCACATAGCTTGCCGCCTTCCTCGGTGATCTGGTCGATGAGTTCAGGGGACACATCTTCATAACCGGGAAGCGCTGATAAACTCTGCGCATCAAGCACATCATGAAGAATAAACCGGATATCATCCAAAGGCGGGGTGTAAGAGGGCATAAGAAATTCCTCGTCAGGTTGTCTTGCCAGTATAACACGAAACCCGCGCGAGAATATAGGCGCGAGCACTAAAGAAGAGCACAGCCCCGTTCAGGATATGCCAAAAAAAATGGGTCCCGATCGGCAGGGCGTCACACACCGACATATCGACGGAGCGAAACGTCAGGGACAACACAAAAATCAAACTGGCCAGCAAAAGCGACAGGCGGGCCTTCTCCGCTTTTTTCATATGCCAGACGGCAAAGCCTGAGAGAAACAGGAGCGCCGGAGCATAAGAAAGAGACCCGTTCAAAATCGAAAACGGTGCCATCTCGGCCAGAACCGTGCAACCCATAAAGAGAACAAATAAAATGCTTGTCTTTGTCGGCCCCAGCCTCATCACATCCAGCGCATAAAGCCAGATGAAGGCGATCTGAAATAAAAGGATCGGAAAAACATCCGCCAGCATGGTCGCCTTGGTCGCAAAGGTGTGAAAGAGCGAACTGCCCGTACCGATCAAAACCAACAAAAACGTCAGCAGTTGAGTGCGTCTGTCCCAGCCTTGCGCGGATTTGGAAAGCCTGTAAACAAAAAACGCCGCGACAAAAAAAGACAGATTGGTCAGCGCATTCAACGGTTCCACCCACAAACCGGGCGCCAGCCGTTCACAGTATATATCAACCGGATCACTCATGGCCTTCGGCTTGGTTCTTGCCGTAGACCATAATGCCGGCACCGACAAGGATCAACGCGCCGCCCAGAAAGGTCGTCATGTTAAACTGGCGAATACCAAAAATCAGGAACCCGAATGCCAGCGTAAAGAGCGGATAAGAAGTCTCCGCCAGCGCCGTATAAAGCGCCGAAAGATGCCGGATCGAATAGATCGTTAAAACCCATCCCCCGATCGGCAGCGTCGCCGCCGCAATCACCATCAAAAAAATCGGCCAGGACGACGTTGCAGAACGAATATCCAGATGCTCGCCCTGGACATGGATCAAAAGCATAATCGCGATCACTTCGGCCAGCGTGTTAAAAAACAGGAACGTCGTCGGGTTAAGGTGAACCCCGAGCGTTCTTTCCATGAAAACATAACTGAGGCCGTAAAACGCCGAGGCGAAGAAGGGCATCAGGACCAGTATATTAAAAATCATTTTCGTATCTCGTTAGTTTCGAAGCGGTTTGCCGTTATCGAGCATATATTCAATCCGCGCAAGCGTGCCTTCATTGTGCAATAATTTCATAAATTCGCGAAGCTCCAGCGCCAGCAGGTCATCTTCGCTTATGGTGTCCTTGTAATCCTTCTCACCCCCGCTAAGCACGGTCGCCAGATGATCGGAAACAACAACATCATAAGGCGTTGCCTTCCCGGACTTTCGAAGATCGCCCACCGCCATGTCCAGCGCCAGCTTGGCTCCCGCGCCGCCAAGGTGAATATCCTCACGTTTCTGCGGAGCCTGATAATCCTTGGCTAAGGCAAGAGCCTTCCACTTGGCGTCAAAAAGCAAACGGTCGCGGTTCATCGTAATCCCATCCGTCTCACGAAAATAGCCGATCTCAACCGCTTCCTGCGCCGACTTGGCAACGCTCGCCATTCCGATCGTCTCAAACGCCTTGCGCGTCGCGCCAACCGGCGTGGTATCTAGAGAAAACCAGACATTTTTCTTGCCGATCTTTTGCATGTCGGCGGCAAATCTCTGCCGCTCGCGTTCTTGGAAGCGCAGGATCATTTCCTTGCACCCGCCCCAGCCCGGCAGCAATCCAACCCCGACCTCGACAAGTCCGCAATACGTCTCGGCATGTGCCTGAACGGCCGCAGAAGCCAGCAAAATCTCACACCCGCCGCCAAGAGCCATCCCGGACGGGGCAGAGACAGTCGGGAAGTTCGCAAACTTAATCCCCATAAACACTTTCTGCCCGCGCGAAACAAACCCCTCGACCTGCGGCCACATTGCGATATTGATCATAAACAGCGCCAGCCCGAGATTCGCCCCGGCAGAAAAATGTGAGCCTTCATTATAAACAACCAGCGCCTTGTATGACTCCGTTTTTTCAATCAGGGCCGTCGTTTCCTCCAGCAAATTGAAGATATCTTCATCAAACGTATTCATCTTCGAGGTATGCTCAAAACACAAAACCCCGTCGCCGATATCCCAGACACTCGCGCTCTTGTTTTTCAAAACAGGTTCGGATGTCAGCTTAATATCACGCAATAACAAGACACCTTCGGGACGTTTGATGTCATGATATTTGCCGTCCAGCCCGAAGAACTGCTGCGCACCCTTTTCGATGCGGTAGAAGGTCCCTTTGCCAAGTGCCTCAAGGATCGACGGAACGCTCATCCCCGCCTCTTTCAGCTTTCCGGCAAACCAGTCCGGGCCAAGTGCGTCAATCATCTCGAACGGACCCATTTTCCAGTTGTAACCGAGCTTCATCCCCTCATCGATATCATGAACCGTATCGGCAATCTCGCCAACAAGCTGCGCCGCGTAATGGAGTGTGCCTTTCAGTACGGCCCACGCATAACGTCCGCCCTCATCGTCAGCCTCGACAACCGCGCGCAGTCCCTTGCGCCCGGCGTCAATGCTGGCCAAAGAGGGCTTCCCGGCCTTCTCATACTGACTTTCCTGAAATTGATCGGCGCTGATATGAAGCGCTTGCTTCTCCTTGGCACCCGGCTTGTCGGGATTAAGCCTGTAAAACCCGCCTTTGCCCTTGCGCCCGGTATAGCCGGCCGCAATCATGTCATGAACAAACTTGTGATCGACAAAAAGACTGCGGTAAGAATCATCCTTGGGCAACGTCGAAAGCAGGCTGTCCGAAAGCTTGGGCATCAAATCAATCCCGACCAGATCAATCAGGCCGAACACGCCGGTCTTAGGAATGCCGCAAGGCTTGCTCATCACCGCATCGGCAACTTCAACCGAGACGCCTTGCTTGATCGCTTCATTCACACCCGCCGTTAGCCAGAAGACCCCAAGACGGTTCGCAATAAAGCCCGGCGTATCGTGACAGCGGACAACGCCCTTACCAAGATTGATATCACAGAATTGCTGCACAATCTCAACCGCATCCTTGCGCGTCTCCTTGCCCACAATCAGCTCCAAAAGGCGCATATAGCGGGGCGGGTTGAAGAAGTGCGTAATCATAAAGTCTTTTTTGAATGCCGCGGATTGTCCCTCAGCAAGCTTGTGCAGCGGGATCGTCGATGTGTTGGAGGAAATGATCGACCCTTTTTTCCGGTGCTTATCAAGCGTCTGGTACGTCTTGTGCTTGATCTCAAGATTTTCAACCACAACCTCGATAATCCAGTCGATATCTTTAAGTTTATTGAGGTCATCCTCAAGATTGCCGCAGGTAATCAGCTTTGCATTGCTTTTGCGCATGAACGGCGCTGGGTCGGTCTTAAGCATTTTCTCAACCGCACCTTCAGAAAAAGCATTCCGGTTCCCGCCAAATTTCGCAAGGTCCGGGGGCACAATATCCAGCAACAAAACCGGCACGCCGGCATTCGCCACTTGCGCAGCAATGCCGCTGCCCATAACGCCTGCACCGATAACGGCAATGCTCTTGATGTTCATAGTGTTCCTCCGCGAATAATCCGTATTTATCCTAATCCCCAAATCAATCCGGCGCAATCTCATCTTCGTCGACGGCCTCAGGATCCGGGCCTTGAGAAAGCTCCTGAGCAAGCTTAAGAATATTTTCTATGGCAATACTATCTTGCTCCAGAAAGCCGAGTGCCTCCTTATAAAGTCCTTCTTCAAAAGTTTTGACATCCTTCATCGTCGGCATAGGAGAAAAAGAGGCCGTTTCCAGAGTTTCAATCATCTGCAAAATCTCCTCGAAAGATCCTATATTAGACAAAATCTTCTTCTGCCGCCCAAGAGCATCAAAACGGTAACGAATTTCCGGGAGCTCGTACTTCGCTATAAAATCCAGATTTTTCTGAAGTTGCGCCGCAACGTCTTCTTGCACGGCCTCCACTTCGCTTTGCCGAAGAAAGATATGCTGATCATTGCTTGAAACAACTTTTCGGCATTTCTGAATTAATTTGCCAATCAACTCGGCAATCTCAACCAGAAAACCCCATTTTTGTTTTTTTTCTTTTTTCTTCAGTACAAAAAAACGGCTCGTCTCAATCTTGGCTTTTTCATTTAAATAATCAATCGCCGCCTTTAATTTCCCGGCCTTGAGCTTGGCTGTGTAGCCATCAAAAACGGGTTTTGCTTTCTCTTCCCCCAAAACACCATTCAGCGTCAAAAGCATAAATCGCAAAACGGAATCCAGAAGAAAAACAATCCTCTCAGCATCTTCAAGCTGTTTTAAGGTTATTCTGAGCGCATCGCGGCGCCGCACGGCAACGGCAATCTGTTTTGGGAGATCTGGAGACCACTGAATATTCTCTATCTCACCATGAGAGCGCTCTTTTGCGGCCTCCATATCTTGTTTTAGTTGGGCCATGATCCTGTTGACCTCTAGCATACAGATGCAGTATTTGCCCAAGGCTGTATGGAGGCCATAAACGATAGAACTGGCATTAAGTTTGACAGTCCCGGCATCGGGATAATCTTTGGCTTTTTGTTTTATTTGTGACGCGAGTTCCTTGACCTCCGCTGTATTGTACATACTGTAGATCTTAAACAGCTCTCGAATGTCTTCGCTCGCCTCGTCAACGGAAAGGATTCCCGGTAACATAAGTTCAGTTATGCGGCTCACGAAACTTTTCTGGATCGATTGGCGGCTGGAAGTCTGATCCAGACGAAGCTTCTGGCGCAAGAGGGCAGCTTCGCTATTTTTATTGTCGTCGTTGTTCATTGCATTTGAAAACAGCCGTAAAGAAAACGGCGTGTGTCTGATTGGTTATTTTTTGTTTTGATAGATATTTTCCAGCCACATTTTTTTGAAAAAGGGCAGGGTAAGGGTTGAAAGGATATAAGCCATCGGAGGCACCAGCGCATGAAACCAGGCGCTTTCAACATGTAAAAAAGTCAAATACATCCCCACAGCAAAATAAGTTCCGGCAGCAAGAATACAGCGACGGGTCCATGACGTTTCCCAAGCCTTGTCCGCTTCAACGCGGGCATTTCTGACAAAGATATTTTCGCCGTCGTTCAAATCTGCTTCCCTACGTTATTAAATTTTCTCCAGCACAGTCGCCACGCCTTGCCCGCCGCCGATACACATGGTTGCGAGCGCATATTTTTTCTTCTCACGCTGCAAAAGGCTTGCTGCCTTGCCGGTAATCCGCGCCCCTGACGTCCCGAGCGGGTGCCCCAGCGCAATCGCGCCGCCGTCAATATTAACCTTCTTCACATCCGCACCCAGTTCCTTGAGAACCGCGAGGCTCTGTGCGGCAAAAGCTTCGTTCAGCTCGATAATATCCATATCTTCAAGCTTAAGTCCTGCCCGCGCCAGCGCCTTCTTCGTCGCTGAAACCGGGCCGATCCCCATAATCTCCGCCGCGCATCCCGCGACAGCAACAGAGCGAATACGGGCAAGTTTCGGAAGCTTGTGCTTGTCCGCATAACTTTCTGAAACCACCAGCACCGCTGCGCTTCCATCGGTCAGGGGCGAAGAGGAGCCTGCCGTCACGCTTCCCTTTTCAAGGAAGGCAGGCTTAAGCCCGGCCAAAGCCTCAGCGTTGGAATCAGGGCGAATCGTGCCATCTTCAGAAATATCGCCGATCGGTACGATCTCGTCTTTAAATTTACCGGACTTCGCCGCTGCAGCAGCCTTGAGATGAGAAGACACGGCAAATTCATCCTGCTCTTCCCGGCTGATTTTATATTTCTTCGCAAGGTTCTCCGCCGTCTCCCCCATCGAGATATAGGCCTGCGGATACTTCTCAAAAATTGCAGGGTTTGGCATAGGGTTAAAGCCGCCCATCGGAATCCGGCTCATACTTTCAACCCCGGCAGCAATAAAAACGTCACCGGCGCCCATCTGGATCATACCGACCGCCGTATGAATAGCCGTCATCGAAGAGCCGCAAAACCGGTTAATCGTCGCTCCGGCAACCGTGATCGGTAATGCCGCATGATTCGCAACCAGCCGCGCGATATTAAAACCCTGTTCCGCTTCCGGGAACGCGCAGCCCATGAGCAAGTCTTCAATATCCTCGGGCTTGACCCCGGTCGAAGATACAAGTGCCTGAACCACCAAAGCCGCCATATCATCCGGGCGGACGCGCGCCAGAGCGCCCTTATTCGCAAAATGCATCGGGGAGCGTTTAAAGCCGCAAAGGACAACAGGGGTATGAAGGGTGCCGGAACTCATGGATTCATCTCTTTATGCGTTGAAAAATAAATAAGATACGTCTTCCTATACTCTACAACGATCAGGCCGTCCGGTCTATGCGTTTTGCAATTGACAGAAGTTTAAAAATCAGGCACTCAAGGCTTGAAAGCACGACCATTGAAGGAGGACCCCCCGTGAGCGCAACAGCCAGCCCAGCAGGAATGAAAAGAATTTGCACCGGATGCGGTAATCGTTTTTACGATTTGAACAAGCGCCCGATTGTTTGCCCGGCATGTTCCGTTGAATTTACAGGGGAAATCAAGATCAAAAGCCGCCGCGGCCGCGTTGCGATCGAGGACAAAAAAGAAGGGCAGGTTTCAGAGGCGACAGCCAATGAAAACGAAGAGGACATTCTTGATGAAGAGGATGATCTCGAAGTGGTAAGCCTCGAGGATGTCGAGGAGATGGAAGACGAAGACGAGGATGACGAGGCCATGACCCTCGACGATGAAGATGATCTGGACGACATTCCGGAATTCGACGACGATCTGGATGGCGATCTTGACGAGGATGAGGAAGAAGATTCCGCCATTCTCGATGACGAAGACTAAGAGCGCTTGTACACCGTTCGTCTGAAATTACCCAAAACACTGCCCGACGAGGCGATATTTTGCCTCGCCGAAGCCTTTGTCGATGTCGCTCTCGCGAGCAGTACGTTGCGGGAAGGCAATAAACATACAGGCGCATGGTTTATTGAGTGGATAGTAGCAGAAAAACCTGACGCGCAAGACCTGACGGCACGTCTGGCTCTTCAGGCCGCTGCGCATAATCTGGTCGATGTGAACGTAAAACCCGCTGATCTAAGCATAGAAGAAACCCCGGACATAAACTGGCTGGAAAAATGTTATCACGCATTTCCACCTTTTTCCGTCGGCCCGTTTTTCATCTACGGCAGCCATTATAGCGATGAGCCCCCGCAAGGACAGATCCCGCTCCAGATCGATGCAGCCACGGCGTTTGGCTCCGGCGAGCATGAAACAACCCGTGGCTGCCTGCAAGCAATGCTCGACCTCAAAGGAATGGGGGTCTGCCCATGGAATACGCTGGATATGGGAACCGGGTCCGGCATTTTGGCCATCGCGGCTTGGAAGCTATGGAAATCCCCTGTTCTCGCCGTAGACAATGACGAGGAAAGCGTTCACGTAACCGAGCGCCACGCCCGGATGAACGGCGTTAAACTTGGTAAGGGCTGTATGGTTTGCGCTTGCGGCGATGGGTTTGCCACACCGGAAGTAGAACGCATAAAACCCTATGAATTGATTTTAGCAAACATTCTGGCCGGGCCAGTGATCGAAATGGCCCCGGAGCTCTGCCGCGTTCTGGATGATAATGGCTACTGCGTCCTCTCCGGTATGCTGGTCGAGCAAGCCGACCTCGTCGCCTCCGCCTATGAGGGAGAGGGGCTGACCCTGAAAAAACGCTACGATATGAGCGAATGGACCACGCTGGTCATGCACAAAGGCCAATAAGGAAAGCGGCTACTCCACCGTCACGCTCTTCGCCAGGTTGCGCGGTTGGTCGACGTCCGTCCCCTTGAGGACAGCCACATGATAGGCCAGAAGCTGGACGGGGATCGCATACAGGATCGGCGCAACAAACGGATGCACAGCGCCCAAAGCCACTTGCCATGTAACCCGCTCGGCCAGAGCCTTCGCCCCTTCTTCATCGGAAATCAGGAAAACTTTTCCGCCGCGCGCAATGGTTTCCTGGATATTAGAGACGTTCTTTTCGAACATCGGATCTTCCGCCGGGGCAATCACCACCACCGGCACGCTATCATCAATCAGCGCAATCGGCCCGTGCTTCATCTCGCCGGATGCGTAGCCTTCCGCGTGAATATAGGAAATTTCCTTAAGTTTCAGGGCCCCCTCAAGCGCAATCGGATAAAGACTTCCCCGCCCCAGATAAAGGACATCGCGTGCCTCCGCAATATCCTTTGCGATCTGGAGGATCGCCCCGTCATGCTGCAAGATATCCGCAGCAATCGCCGGAACACGGCGCAAGGCCTCACCCATTTTTTGTTCATCTGCCGCGCTGATCGCCCCTGTTTTCATCGCCGACGCAAGCGCAAGGCACGCGAGCGTTGTGATCTGCGTTGTAAAAGCCTTGGTCGAGGCAACACCGATTTCCGGGCCCGCCAGCGTGTGCAGGACAAAATCGGACTCGCGCTCGATCGTACTTTCAATCGTATTGACGATAGACAGGATTTTTTGCTTCTGCCGCTTGCAATAGCGCAAGGCTTCGAGTGTATCCAGCGTTTCGCCTGACTGGGAAATAAAGAGGGCAAGCCCGCCCGCAGGCATCGGCGCCTCGCGGTAACGAAACTCGCTGGCCACATCAATCTCGCAAGGAATGCGCGCAATTTGCTCGAACCAGTATTTCGCCACCATGCAGGCATAATAAGCCGTTCCGCAAGCCACCAGCGTAATACGCGGCGCGGTCGTCAAAGCCTCCAGAATATCGGCAGGAACGTTGATCTGGCCGCTAGATGCATTGACAAAAGTATTCAGGGTTTGCCCGATCACAGCAGGCTGCTCATAGATTTCCTTGAGCATAAAGTGCCGATATTCGCCCTTACCCGTCGTCGCACCGGACTGCTCGGTCATGCGAACGGCGCGCTCGATGCTTTGCCCGTCACGGTTGGAAATCTGGGCGCCCTGACGCGTCACAACCACGCGGTCACCATCCTCCAGAAAACATATTTTTCGGGTGAGGGGGGCCAGAGCATAAGAATCAGAAGCAACAAACATCTCACCTTCACCGTAACCAACTGCCAGCGGAGTACCTTGCCGGACCCCGACCATCAGATCATGCTCTCCGGCAAAAATCATCACAATCGCGTAAGCACCCTCAAGCCTTGCAAAAGTCGCGTTCGCAGCATCCACGGGCCCCATCCCCTGATTGAGGTAATGACTGACCAGATGGACGATCACTTCGGTATCAGTTTCGCTCTCAAATCGCGCCTGAGACTCCTCGAGCTCGGCTTTGAGAGCGGCATAATTCTCGATAATTCCGTTATGAACAACCGCAACCCGTTGATTGGCATGCGGATGAGCATTGCGCTCATTGGGCAACCCATGGGTAGCCCAGCGTGTATGCCCGATGCCGACATCGCCCGGCAAAGGCGATTTTTCTACCTTCCCGGCAAGGTTCGCAAGCTTCCCCTCCGCCCGGCACCGCTCGATATGCCCGTTCGCCAGCGTTGCAATCCCGGCAGAATCGTAACCCCGATACTCAAGCCGCCTTAGCCCTTCAAGCAAAGAGGGGGCAACGTCCTTTTCACTGATAATGCCGATAATACCGCACATAATATGATTTTCCTCTTTTTCGAAACGCCCTTATCCTAAACCTGGCAGAACAAAAGGCAAGTCACGCCATATTACGGATTATTGCAAAAGCAAAAAACAGAGAGGCTTAAGCCTTGTCCGCCTTTTGCTTCTTACCGTGAATGCCGAATTTTTGCAGAACAGCCTGCCCTTGTTCGGTTTGCGCGAAAGCCTCGACCATAGCAGCCAGTTCCGTACCGCCCTTGGAAGAAAACAGATCCATGACTGTGTTGACGCCGGAGACGGCATCGCCTGCATTGGCGATAACCTTCAGGTCTGCAACTTTCAAGGCCTGCGCCTGCTCAGTCCCGACAATCTGGTTGGCTTCGATCGCGCGGATAGATACGAGATAACTTTGGTAGCCTTCGTTACTTCCGATTTCGCGGGCAAGTTCGATCTGCGCTTGGACGGGGGCAAGCTGCATAGCCTTCTCCGCGTCCGCGCGGGCGTTCCCTTCAACGGTAATCGCTTCCGCTTCGCGTTTTTTGGATTCAAGGTGACCGTCCGCGCGCAGGATCATGGCCTGTTTGTCTTCGTCAGCTTTAACGACGTTTACATCGCGAGTGATCTCTGCCCGCTTCACATCATTAACCTGAACCACAGCCATTTCCTTTTCCTTGGTAATTCGCTGCTGATCCTTAATTTCTTGCGCCGCCTTTTCGTTGGCAATTCCGACAGCCTGATCTTTTTCGGCGGTGCGTTCGCCCACAGCCTGTTGCGCTTGTTGATCTTTAATATCACGCTCTCTTTGGGCTTCAATTTCCGCAATTTCAGCATTCTTGATGTTGTCGGCAACTTCAACACGGCTTTGCATCTCAATCAGGGATTTCTTCTTCTCCATGATGTTGTGAATAACGCGGTTATCCAAAGCGTCACGGATGTCCATCAATTCAATATTCTTGACCGGCACAACGCCCCAGCTTTTCAACTGATCGCTAACGGCTTCCGTAAATTGCTCGCCGTAGACGCTGCGTTCCAACATGATTTTATCGATGTCGTGAGAGGCCAGAATTGTCCGCACGGCCCCCTGCACGATGGAGCGCAGCTGGTTTTCAAGCTCGCCAAAGCTGGCGACACGCTGAGCGGCGAGATTGCTGTCGGCAATACGGAAAAAAGCAACGATATCGACTACAAACGGTACACGGCCGACGTCATAGGCTTCGTAGGCTTCAAGCTGGACGTCGAAAACCGACACAGGCATAACGATTTTAGTCACCCCGATGAGTGGGAACCACGATGGCCACTCATAGTAGGTGTTGCCATTATTCGTATCCTTGCCATAGGATTTGGTCGATTTACGAGACTGGACAATATGGACTTCGTTCGTAGGCACGACGCGGCGCAACCAGAAGGCGACAACAACAGATAAAAGCGCGAGAGCGCCTAAAATCGACAAAATGCCAGCGATATCAAAGTTATGTAGCATAGATGCGCCCTCCCGGCTTTCCCATATTATTAAAAATAATTGGGTTAGATATTGTTTGTCTCGGCGCGTAAGTCAAGAAAAATCAGCCCTTTTCAGGCTTGTTTTTTTCTTTACGCTTGCGGTAGGCCGCGGCCCAGCCTTGACGGACTTCGGGTTTGGAGCGGGAAACGGACAAGGCGTCTGCGGGAACATCTTCGGTGATAGTGGAACCTGCGGCAATAAAGGCGCCGTCATCGACCTCAACCGGGGCTATCAGGTTGACGTTGCTGCCGATCATAACCCCTTTACCGATTGTCGTGCGGTGCTTCTGGAAGCCGTCATAATTAACTGTAATCGCGCCGCAGCTGAAATTAACGTCATCACCCATATCGCAATCGCCAACATAGCCCAGATGGTTGATCTTACTACGGTTGCCGATATTCGAGTTTTTAACTTCAACAAAATTACCGATACGCGCATCTTCTCCGATCACTGCGCCTGGGCGCAGCCGCGCAAACGGACCGACCGTGACGCCGTTGGAGATTTTAGCGCCTTCGAAATGACAAAAGGCTTTGATATGAACGTTTTCCCCGATTTCAACACTGGGTCCAATAACCACATGCGGTTCAACAATGGTGCCGGCGCCGATTTTGGTATCATAATGCAGGTAAACACTGGAAGAATCCTGCATGACCACACCATTTTCCATGAAATGCGTCCGCAAACGATTTTGCGCTGCCGCCTCAAGGGCACCGAGCTGCGCGCGCGTATTTACGCCTTGCACTTCCGCGCGGTTCATCGTTACGCAAATCCGGGTTCGAAGCCCGTCACGCGCCGCAATTTCCGGAAGGTCTGTGATATAAAACTCTTTCTGTGCGTTTCGGTTCGAAACCAGAGAAAGCCAACGATCGACCCGCCGGGAATCAAGGCAAAAGGCGCCAGTGTTTACAAGCCGGACAGTTTTTTCCATCACGCTCGCATCTTTTTCCTCACGGATCGCCGCAAGATACCCGTCCTGCCCGATCAAAAGGCGGCCATACCCGGTCGGGTCATCCATCTCGGTCCCCAGAACGGCAATACCCGTCACCGCGTCCTGATGCCGCGTCGCGATCAAATTCTCCATCGTCTGCGTCGAAATCAGGGGCGTGTCACCCAACAGAACAAGGATATCGCCGTCAAAACCCTGCAAAGGCGCCATCGCGGCATAAAGCGCTCCGGCAGTCCCGTTCTGCTCCAGCTGCACAGCGGTTTCATAAGGAGAAACAGCGCTTGCGAGGTCATCCATACCCGGCCCGATAACAGTTACGACACGATCCGGATTTAATGACTCAATCGAAGAAAGCAGCCAGTTAATCATGGGCATACCGGCAAGCTCAAAGAGAACCTTGGGCTTGTCGGATTTCATCCGGGTGCCTTTTCCAGCAGCCAGAATAACGACAGCAAGAGGTCTATGTCTTTTCGCCATGGTCTTCGAATTCCTCTATTTGTTGGCTGTTAGAACAAGGTCGCCGCTATTGTAGGTCTTAAGGTGCATAAACATTGTCCCATAAGCAGTTTTAACCAGAACACGGACCGGTACGGCGATCTCGCTATCACCGATTCGGGCAAACCACACAGTCGGCATCATTCCGCGTACGCGGCCCTGTTCCTGAATTGACATCCAGCCGCGCGGCTTTTTGTGCCACGCACCGCCCTCTGGTTTAACTTCAACAGTGCAAGCAATCGCTGGACCGCTATAGGCGTTATAACGGCTTTTCTCTAGCTTCGAATAACCCTCATGATGAAAGACCAGAGAGAATCTGCGTCTTCCATCAAAAATATCGGAAGACCCGTCACAATTACCGCTCTGAGAAATGTGCTCCATGATCAAAAGCGTTGCTGTCAGAACATCCGTAGTGTCCTTAGCCAGGTCTTTATCTGTATCTTCCGTGCGTGGTTTCTTCCCGACATACGAAACAACCAGATCCTGAAAGCCGTCTTTCTTATCGTAGTGATAGGATTTGACCTCACGCTCTTCCTGCCAGATCGCGGTCGATTCGTGAAGTTCGGGAATTCTCTCTCCACCTTTAAGGGCCCACCCTTTTGATTCAAACAATCCTTTCCATGGCACGAATGTCTCAAGAATGCCGCGTGTTTCTGCTTCAAAAAACATGGAGTATCGGCCTTTTTCACTCATGTCGACGGTCAAATCAGCCAGCACAGCATGAACACCACCGGCATAGACATCATAATGAAGCTTCTGGACATCAGACGTTTTAACAGCAGGAGAAATCTCTTTGGGAGCAGCGGGGGGAGGAGTTTCCGGTTTTTCAAGCGGTTTTGGGACTTCAGCCTCAGGCGCATTGGCAACCAGAAGCTTTGAATCCCAAGGATTTTTCCCGGCATGAGCCACAAGCGGCGCTAGCCCGTAAATTATAAACAAAAACGCAAAACAAACCCTGAGTCCGGCTACACTCATAGCCAAACACGATTCTCTGCGCAAAAATGCAGCGAACGTACCCATTCCGGCCCTAACTTCCATAGTATTTCTGACAGCTTCGCTACACTATAGCGTTCTCAAGCTTTTCATCCAATATCGCATCTGTCATAAAACGATTTATCCCACAAAGAAATGTATTCTGCAAAGAAAAGAGTTTGTCTTTAATTTTTTCCGATCTTCAAAGCTTAAAGCTTGATTTCTGCGTCTTTCCATGATGAATTGCAGAGAAGTTCCTCGAAAAATAGAGCCAATAAGATGACACAAGCCGAAAGACGCACGGAAATGAACGAACAGTATAATGACCTGCAGGCAACAATCGAGCAGGGATGGGAAGCGCGCTCTGAAATTTCGCCAAGTACCCAAGGTGCTCTGCGCGAAGCTGTGGAAGAGGCTCTCAATCTATTGGATTCAGGCATGTTAAGGGTCGCAGCGCCGTCAGAAAATGGCTGGGTCGTGAACCAATGGCTCAAGAAGGCGGTACTGTTGTCTTTCCGCCTCAATGATATGCACCCCATATCCGGTGGTCCCGGCGCATCAAGCTGGTACGATAAAGTTGGGAGCAAATTTCTGGGCTGGGGCGAAACAGCCTTCGACCACGCAGGCTTCCGCGCTGTTCCAGGCTCAATTGTGCGCCGCTCGGCCTACGTTGCGAGGGGCGCGGTTTTGATGCCGTGCTTCATTAATGTTGGCGCTTATGTCGGCGAGGGGACAATGATAGACACATGGTCAACCGTTGGCTCCTGCGCGCAAGTGGGTAAAAACTGTCATATCTCGGGCGGAGTCGGCATCGGCGGCGTCCTCGAGCCGCTTCAAGCTGAGCCGGTCATCATAGAAGATGATGTCTTCATCGGTGCACGGTCTGAGATCGCGGAAGGGGTCATCGTTGAAAAAGGCGCAGTAATTTCGATGGGTGTTTTCATCGGTGCATCAACCAAAATCATCGACCGTGAAACAGGCGAAGTCACGCGTGGGCGTGTCCCATCTTACGCTGTTGTCGTGCCCGGCACGCTCCCCGGTAAACCTTTGCCGGATGGTACACCCGGCCCCAATCTGGCCTGCGCTGTCATCGTCAAGCGCGTCGACGCCCAAACCCGTAGCAAAACAGGTGTAAACGCACTCCTTCGGGATTAGTTGCACGACAAATGTAAGCTATGTAAAATTATTTTGCGTTTTATGCGCAAGCTGATGTATACACGGCCAACGGGCTTAGACGGGTATAAAAAATGACTGTGGTTGCAGGCGGTATGCCTGAATTCTTAGGAAAAATGTTTCATCGAGTGGCGCAACCTTTGCTTGAGTTCAAGGGGCGTAAGCGTATAAATCCTGCGCTTGATTCTTTTTTCGCCGAAATCAATTTTCAAACAGAAGAAGAGACAATACGACCTGTAAACGTCGAAAAAGCAAAACAGGCCTTTATGCGCCTTTGCAGGGATATGGACTGGGTTCTGGTCGAGCAGTCATTTCTAGAGCTCCTTGATGAAAAAAGTGGCGATAAATCTTTACGAAAAGATGGGGAAACACCCAACTGGTATCACGAATTCAGAAATCTCCTGCCAACATTGAGTCTTTTGCGCAGCGGGATCTATACGCTGGATAATCTTAAGGATCATGGAGATATTGAAGCCCTCCTGACCTCCAAACTGCGCCATGACAGCTATGAAGATTTTGGAAAAACGCCGACTTTAGGAATATATGCTCCTTTGGAAAAGAGATTGCATGAAAAACATGCAGACGGAAGTATTTCAGAAGATGAGCTGCTAATTGGCCGTCGCAGGGCAACGTTGGCATCGTTAATCGTAAAAACGGTCAGCAGTAAAACCCATCAATGGGAAGTCGATTCTGCAGGAAAAACAAAATGGCAAGAAGTTCCATTTTTTGAGGGCAGAATGGATGACTATTTCCGCGGCACCCTCGTACATCTTTTTTCTTACGACCTAAAAATAACCGATACAATTGAGGGGGCATCAACACGAATAATGCCGAACAAGTTTTTCGGTGATAATACGTTTTCCCAAGATGAAAATCTGGCCTTTACCAGAAAACGGAATTTCCTCTTCAGCACCATTCCCATGAGCGAAGAGGCCTATAAACGCTGGCCTAAAATGAAAAAAGCAATTCGAAGTCTCGATGCAATGCTCGGGTTAAATATGACGATGCTAAATGTGGTGAATAATTTTTTTGATAAGAGTTCTGAATTTAACCCAACCCGTACTGTTCCGATGAATGTTGCGCGTTTTTTACCGCACGCATTGACCGCATGGGAGCATGTCCCCAAAGGCTACCAGCCCCATATCATCATGCTGGAGCGCCTTGAGAAAGTAGCGCATAAAGGGCAAAGTCTTGCGGACCTGAAAGGTGACCCTAATATAGAGGGGATCGTGCGTATGCGCCAGGTACTTGAAAACTCAATTTATCCGGCGATGATTCCTCTCATTGGAGATCGTCGTGGCTCATTACTGGAATTGTCGGATGAAGGCGCTGACCACATGCGAATGTACCTCGACAAGCTTTCGTGAACCGCTTAAAATCCCACGCATGACAGATCGCGCCGTTACCCTTGCCAAAGACCTGATTGCCTGCCCGTCCGTAACGCCGGAAGACGCGGGCGCGCAAGTGTTGCTGGCGAAATTTCTGGAGCAGGCCGGTTTTACCTCTACCCACCTGACCTTTGGCGAAGGGGTGCAAAAAACACCTAATCTTTTTGCCCGTATTGGAAATCGTGGTCCGCATTTATGCTATGGCGGGCATACTGATGTGGTCCCGCCGGGCCCGGAAAGCAAATGGACATATGGCCCGTTCACGCCCCATATCGAAGACGGCATCCTCTACGGGCGCGGCGCAAGCGACATGAAGGGCTCCGTCGCGGCCTTTGCCGCCGCCGCCGTATCCTACATTGAAAAACACGGCGTACCGGAAGGCTCGATAAGCCTCCTCATCACAGGGGATGAAGAAGGCGAGGCCGATTACGGAACGGTGAAAGTTCTGGAATGGTTAAAACAAAACAATCAAATCCCCGACGTTGCACTGGTTGGAGAGCCAACAAATCCCGATTATTTGGGACAGGAAGTTAAAATAGGCCGTAGAGGCTCTCTCTCAGGGCGTTTACGCGTCATGGGCCGTCAAGGTCATGTTGCTTACCCGCAGCGCGCCGACAACCCCATGCCGCGCTTGATTGCCATGCTCTCCGCCCTGCAGGGCATAAAATGGGACGAGGGAACGGAGTTCTTCCCGCCGACAAATTTCGAAATCACCACAGTTGACGTTGGAAACAAGGCGAGTAACGTGATCCCCGGTGAGGGAAACGCGACGTTCAATATTCGCTTTAATGACCTCTGGACCCATGGAAGTTTGCAGGACAAAATACGCGAGACACTCGGCCAATGCGGCGGTGCCTATGAAATAATCTTCACCGAAGGGGCGCACAGCTTCATTACCCAGCCCGGCGCTTGGTCCGAAACGATGGTCAAGGCTGTGGAAGAGGTCACGGGGCATAAGCCCGCCTACACCACCAACGGAGGGACATCCGATGCGCGTTTCTTTGCAAACTACTGTCCTGTTGTGGAGTTCGGTGGCGTAAACGAGACGGTCCACCGCGTTGACGAAAACGCAAAAGTCGAAGACCTCCAAAACCTCGCCAAAGTTTTTGAAAGACTCTTGGAAATTTATTTTAGTAAATAAAAACCGGCTTAGGGTTCATACTCACAGCTTTTATAAAGGAGGCGAAAACGCAGGTTTTCGAGAACCGGAACGGAACATACGTAAAAGTATTTGAGTACCGGAAGCGCAGAAAAACTGCGTTTGCAGCACTTTAGAAAAGCTGTGAGTCTTAACCCTAGCGTTGTGATCTGGCAAAATCAACCAGAGCCAGAGCCTCATCTTTTGCAAGGGTCGGCTCAAGACGTCCCCCTTTATTACGAAACTCTACGGCATTAAACGGAACGGCCACGCCAACATTCCGGACCGTATCGTAACTAACGCTGACATAAAGCCCTTCAGCGCGGCGGCCATTCGTCGAAAACAGGATATCCCGAATAGTTCCGATTTTACGTCCGATCTCATTCTCAAGATCAGCGCCGCGCAGCTTCTGAATACTGATGAGATCGCTATCATCGCCGGCAGCCGTCTCAATATTAGACAACAGCTCAGGATACTTTTTTGCAATCTCATCTTCACGCAGGGCAAGCACGTAGCCGTCAAGCGTTCCCTGAATAGCCATCGCCTGATAATCCACATAAACGCTCTGGCGCAAATGCATCCGGTCAAAATCGACTTCGACGGACGAGACATAGCCGTTTGGCTCAACAAGAAGATCCTCGACTTGTCCGACGGTCTTTTGCTGGTAATCCATAACCCGGCGGTCAAGCGTATGCTGAACGTCTTGGTATTGAGGATTCTGCAATGGCTTCACGCGGTTCATAAGTAAGAGATTTTCTTTAAACCCCTTCTGTTGCGCGCTCACCGGCTCAGCAGCAGAAACGTCTGCGTGCACAGAAATCGGAAAAACAAAGGCCAAAGCGGCGCCCATCAAAATCAGTGCATGTCTCATAGAACAAATCCTCTTTATTCTTGTACGGGGGTTGTTTGTAAACCCTTTTCGCAAAAAACACAAATTTTACGTATTCAAGAAAATATCTTCGCGCGCAACCAGGATAACAGGTTCTTCCCAAGGGTGGACTGGAAGAATGTGCTTTTGAATGAGCATATCCAGAAGATCATCATCTACTGGCATCGAAAAAGAAACGCGGCGACAGGCAGCCCGCACGATATGACCATCGCCATCTATTTTGCGAAATTGCTCGATCCCTTTCTCGCTCCACCAGCACACATGATCATAATGGCCGAGAAAACTGGGAATAGCCGGGCTGATTGCCTGAAGAAAGGCTTCAAACGCCTCTTCCGGCACAAAAACACTCACGCGGTAAGAGCCTTTAAAATGCGCCATCAATAATCAACCCGAACAAGGTAGAGCCCGTCCGCAGGCGCCGTCGGCCCGCCCTTGGTCCGGTCGCGAGCTTCCAGCGCGACCTTCATATCACCCGGCTGCCACTTCCCTTCACCGACCAGCACAAGAGTTCCAACCATATTGCGAACCATATGATGCAAAAACGAGCGCCCCTCTGTCTCGACATAAATCTCCTCGCCGCCTCCATCATCATAAGGGCGAACAAAAAGATCGAGCCGATCAAGTGTTTTGAATGGCGACTTCGCCTGACATTGCGAGTCCCGAAACGTGGTAAAATCATGATGCCCCAGCAAATGGGCGGCACCCTCGCGCATCGCCCCGACATCGAGCGGCTTCTTGTAGTGCCACACCAGCCCTTGCTCCAGAGCGGGCGGCGCCCCGCGCCGCAAAATACGGTAACGATAAAGCTTGTTTAGGGCTGAAAACCGCGCATGAAAATCATCGGAAACAATCTCTGCCTTGACGATCGCAACAGGTTGAGGACGCAAATGCGCATTGATCGCCTTGGAAACTTCAAACGGGTCCATCGGCTTCTTAAAGGGTTCTAGATCCACATGCGCCACCTGTCCGCAGGCATGAACCCCTGCATCCGTGCGCCCGGCAACATGTAGTGTCGCATCCTGTCCACTAAATTTGCTAATCGCTTCCTCGATCGCTTGCTGCACAGAAGGCACATCGTTTTGGCGCTGCCACCCGGCGTAATCCGTACCCTTATACTCAATCGTCAGCTTCCAGCGGGTCATCCCAGCACATCCCCCGCCGCGATATATCCTCCATTGACTGCCGAGGCAAAATCCATCGCCTGCTTGCCCGCAGGTTGAATGGTGAGGATCTGCAAAACGCGTCCATCCCCGCAGGCAACATGCCCGGCCTTATCCAGAACTGTACCGGGAGGGGATTGTATATCGTTATCTGTAATTTTTGCTGCGCTGATTTTATAGCGCATATCACCTTTTTCGCACCAGACACCGGGCCAAGGATGAAGAGCGCGAACCTGTCGCTCAATAACCGCAGCGCCCGTTTGCCAGTCTATCTTGCCTTCTTCCTTGCGCAGCATTGCCGCATATGTTGCAAGCGTCTCGTCTTGCGGCTGCGCTGACGACTTGGTCTGCGTCGCAGCAATATCATCCAATGTTCGTAAGGTGAGCGCAGCACCGGCATTCGCCAGAGCATCATGCAAACTGGAGGAGGTCGTTTCCGGCGTAATGTCAACAGCGCTTTTGGCAATCATCCCGCCCGTATCAAGCCCTTCATCCATCTGCATAATCGTAACGCCGCTCTGCGCATCGCCTGCCAAAATTGCGCGCTGGATCGGCGCCGCTCCGCGCCAGCGCGGCAAGAGAGAGGCATGGATATTCAGACATCCGTATTTCGGTGCCTCCAATACCACCTTCGGCAGGATAAGCCCATACGCAGCAACCACAGCAATATCAAGATCATGCGAAGAAAATTCCGCTTGTGCTTCGGCGCTTTTCAATGTGGTCGGTGTAAAAACAGGAATACCATGCTGCGCGGCAAGGTCATGCACCGGAGATTGCTGCAGCTTATGTCCGCGCCCCTTGGGGCGTGGGGGCTGCGAATAGACGCAAACAACCTCATGGGAGCTGTCCAGCAAAGTCTGCAGCGCGGTTGCCGCAAAATCAGGAGTGCCCATAAATGCAATGCGCAAGGGCCCGCCCATAGCCTATAAAGCCTCATGCTTCTTAAGCTTTTCAACCTTTTTGAGGATCATATTCCGCTTGAGCGAGGAAAGGTAATCAATAAAAAGAACCCCGTTCAAATGGTCAATCTCATGCTGCACGCAATGCGATAATAAACCCTCTGCTTCAAGCTCGGCTTCCTTCCCGTGATAGTCCAGATACCTGACCCGAACAATGGCAGGGCGCTCGACCTCTGCGTATTGCTGAGGAATAGACAGGCAGCCTTCCTCCATAACGCTGATATCCTCGGATTCATAGATAACCTGCGGATTGGCCATGCAAATCGGATTTGGCTCTTCGCCCTTATCCGGTTTGGACAAATCCATCACAAGCACACGGTTCAACAGATTAACCTGATTGGCCGCAAGGCCAATACCCGGCGCATCATACATCGCCCGAAGCATACCATCCATCTGCGCGCGGATCGCATCATCGACAGTTTGAACGTCCTGCGCCTTTTGCTTCAAAGCCGGATGTGGAACAGTAATAATCTCATAATTTTTCATAGGCAAAATGGGTACAGCCTTTTTTCAAAAGGGTCAAGCATAACCAAAAGAGCGATGTTAAGCCCTGAGTTTTTCCTTTGAATCCTCTTCCGTAAGCGCGAGGGGCCGCGGCGGTGTCTCGACGCATTTCAAGGCAGGAACATCCGTAAGGCCAGCCTTGGCCGCCTGAAGGTCGCGGAATTTACGCGCCGCCGGCAAGACCTGTCTCTCCAGAGACCCCAGCGCCGCATCGTACCCGCTCATGGCGTTTTGAAGACCTTTGCCGATTTTCTCAAAATGTTCGGTATATTTTAAGAAGCGCTTGTAAAGATCATACCCGAGCTCTGAAATATCCTGCGCATTCTTGGCAAGCTCCACCTGTCGCCAGCTCAGACCAACCACTCGCAAAAGCGACATCAAGAGGGTCGGCGAAGCAATAATAATGTCATGACGCGCAGCAAACTCCACCAGATCCGGCTCCGCGCGCAGCGCCATCGAGTACAGATGCTCCGACGGCAGGAAAAGAACCGTAAAGTCCGGGCTCTCGATATTTTCCCAATACCCGCGCGCCCCAAGTTTTTTAACATGCTCCCGCACTTGCCGCGCCAGATTTTGCATCAGGACCGCATTGTCCTGCTCACTCATAGTCTCGCCAAGCCGCTGAACAAACTCGTTGAGCGGCGCTTTGGCATCGATAATAATGTTAAATCCGTCCTGCATATGAATAACCGCATCAGGCCGCTGACGCCCACCGTCAGTTTGCATGGAAACTTGCGTGTCGTAATGAACCCCCTTCATCAGGCCGGATTTCTCCAAAACCCCTTCAAGAATAAACTCGCCCCAAGCCCCTTGCGCCGAAGGATCGCGCAGTGCGCCCACAAGGCGGGCGGTCTCGCGGCTCAAATGCTTCAGATCTTCCCGCAGAGCCTGGTCCGTCCCCTTAACTTGCTCGATGGCCCCGGAAAGCGCTTTCAAATGCTCTTGCACCGGCCCGATCATATCGGCAATAGCTTTTTGCCGTTTCTCCATATCGTGCGCCCCGTCAGCCTGTGCATTGCGCAAACGTTCCTGCGCCAGTTGCAAAAACTGCTCATGACTGCGCGAAAGAGCATCCTGCGCCGTCAACTTGAAACGTTGGTCAAGGACTTCGCCTGCTTGCTGCCAGGCCTCCCGGTTTGCCCGAAGTTGTGAATCAAGCGCGATAATGCGGGCCTGCCAGCGCCCCCGTGCTAGCAAATACCCGAAGGCACAAAGCGCAACACCTCCGGCAAACCCGGCACCGGCATAAATCTGCTCCGGCGTGATATGAGCTGTAAGTTGACTGAAGTCGAGCAACATAATGTTTAATCTCCGGCGATCTTTTGTTAACGTGGGGAAGGGGGGCAAATGCGTCTTCTTTCCTTCGTTACTATAAAGCAGGATTCCTGAAATGAAAACAAAAAGAGAACATATCTGCGCAAAAGACGGGGAAAACGGCAACGCGCTGGTCTACGTCCTGATCGCGATCGTCCTGTTTGCCGCGCTCGGAATGACATTCATGAGCCAGTCGCGCAACGACACAACAGAAGAGCTTGACGATTCAAGGGCGGAACTCCTTGCTACACAAATGATCTCTTACGCAGCCCAAGGTAAATCGACGCTCGACCAGATGAGCTTTTCCGGCACGCAAATCGGCAGCTTTAATTTCACGAAACCCGGAGAAAGCGGGTATAATACTGCACCTCATATCCATAAAGTCTACCATCCCTCCGGCGGCGGCTTGTTGCCAAGCAATATTCCAACAG
Organism: Alphaproteobacteria bacterium; assembly: GCA_020445145.1. GTDB lineage: Bacteria > Pseudomonadota > Alphaproteobacteria > Micavibrionales > Micavibrionaceae > JAGRHC01. Next base: position 22,423 of record JAGRHC010000026.1, on the reverse strand, counting down.
ATGCAATCGCACAGGTTTCAAGCAATCCAGAGCCGGGCTGGTACATGGGCCGCTTTAATAATGTGGAGTGGACTCCAACCACCGGCACAGACATCATCCTCACAGCATTTCAAATCTCGAAAACAGTGTGTGAAAAGATAAACGAGAAAGTTCTGGGCACTACAACAATTCCCATACTCGCCTCCAGCGCCAAAAGTTATCTGGTCGATGCCACATTATACGCAGGCTCAAATGTAGATTTCAACACATCCGCCTGTGCCGCCTGCGAAGGCTACATGTCGCTCTGCGTACAGGACCCATCAGGAATATATGCGTTTTATAATGTTCTTCTGGATCGCTAGGCTTTAAAGGATGCGATAATCGCCCTGAGCTCAGGAATACCTGAATCTTTATGGCTGCTTGTGCAGGCAACTTGCGGGTAGGCCGCGGGATGTTTTTTCAAGACGTTTTCCGTCTCAGAAATAACCGCTTCTCGCTGCTGATCCTTGACTTTGTCGATCTTTGTCAAAACGATACGGTACGACACGGCCGCATCATCCAGCATCTTCATCAGATCCAGATCGCTCTCTTTCAGCCCATGCCGGGAATCAATCAGAATGAATACGCAGCGTAGCGTCGGACGGCCGCGTAGATACTTGAAAATGAGGTCTGTCCAGGCTTTCACCTTCTCCTTCGAGACCTTGGCGTAGCCATAGCCGGGCATATCGACCATGTAAAGCATATCACCCAGATTGAAGTAATTCAGCTCCTGCGTTCGCCCCGGCGTGTGAGAGGTCCGTGCAAGGGCGGTGCGCCCGGTCAGCGCATTGAGCAAAGAAGATTTCCCGACATTCGAGCGTCCTGCAAACGCAACCTCGGGTAAATCCGCTGTTGGCAATTGCTCCAGCTTGGCGACACCCATCTTAAAATCGCAACGCCCTGCAAAAAGCTTGCGCGCAGATTCAAGGGTTTCTGTTGTGAATTCCCCGGACATAAAGGACGACCTCTATTTCTTCTTCTTTTTCTTTTTGGGCTTCAAGGGCTTGATGTCTTTACCTTCTGAATCATCGCCTCCAAAAAGAGCATCCTCAACATCGTCACCGGCCATTTCAACAAGAGGATGAACGTCCGGCCCTTTCTCAAGGTCTTTCTTGAGCTGCTCCTCATATTTATCCTTTTCAAAGAGATAAATCGGAACCCCGAGAGAGCGCATAATAATGGCCTGCTGAATGATGGACATCAGGCCGCTAACCGTCCAGTAAATCACAAGCCCAGAGGCAAATCCGGCCATGACATAGGTCATAATGAACGGAAAATAAGTCATCATATCACGCTGGATTTTATCCTGCGGAGGAGGGTTAAGGCGTTTCTGGATAATCATCACCACGAGCATCAAACAAGGCCACACGCCAATATGAAGGCTGGTCGGCAACTCATAAGGCAAAAGCCCGAACAAATTAAAGATACTGGTTGGGTCACGAGCAGAAAGATCCTGAATCCACCCGAAAAATGGTGCATGCCGGACATCCAGCGTCATAAAAATAATTTTGTACCAGGCAAAAAAGATCGGAATCTGCACCAGCATCGGCAGGCATCCGGCCATCGGATTAACGCCCTCTTTCTGGTAGAGCGCTGTAATCGCCTCCTGCAGCTTCACCTTGTCATCGCCGTATTTACTGCGAAGCTCATGAATTTGCGGCGTCACATTTTTCATCTTTGCAAAGGATCTGTATGAAATACGGGTTAGCGGGAACGCCGCGCCGCGAATAATGATCGTCAGAATAATAATGGCGACACCCATGTTCCCGACAGCAAGATAAAGATAATGAAGCCCGAAATAAAATGGCTTGGTCAAAAACCAGAACCAGCCGAAATCAACGGCAAGATCAAGGTTCCGAACGCCCAGATTTTTCTGATACTCCTCAAGGGCCAGAACTTTTTTAGCACCAACAAACAAATTATAGCTGTTTTCAATCTTCTGTCCCGGTGAAACCGAGATACTGGAGCCGGTAAAGTCCGTCTGATAACGTCCGGCCCCGCGCACTTTAGCGGCTTCCGCCGCATAATCCGGCGTATAGCGGAAACGATAAGTGCTCTCCTGCCCCTGCGCGGGGATCAATGCGGTCAGCCAGTATTTATCCGAAATGCCGGCCCAGCCGGTCGCAGCCTTCACCACCGTATTAGGCTCTTTTTTCATGTTCTTATAGGAAACTTCCTTAAGTTCATCGCCAATAAAACCCATAGGACCTTCATGCATAATCCAGCGCCCCGAATATTCACTGGGAAGACCGTTTTCAGAGACAAGCGCATAAGGATGAAGGCTGACCGTAACGCCGCTGTCATTGTAAACGCGCTGCGTAATCGTGAAGAGATACTCCTTATCGAGTGCAATTTCCCTTTCAAAACGCAAGCCTTGACCATTATCCCATGTAAGCGTGACGGGAGACCCTGGCTTAAGCGTTTTGTTTCCCTGAATCTGCCAGAGTGTATCAGAGCCCGGAAGTTTGACGGTCTGGTCATCACCCACCCATCCGGTATCAATATACCGAGCATGTTCAGATTTATTGGGGGTCAACAATGAGACGTTCTTTTTCTTTTCCATCGTCTCGAAATAGTTATGGAGGTGCAGATCATCAAAACGCCCGCCCTTAAGAGCAATCGTCCCGTACACTTCCTCATTATTAAAAGAAAGGCGCGCCGTCCCTTTTAAAGCATCTTCTCTGGATACAAACTCAACGGGCTTAAGGGCTTCGGGATCTTGCTGGGCAATCACAGCTTTGGCCTTGCGGGCCTTTTCCATTGCCACTTTCTGAGGGCCTAAAATAAAATGCTCATATCCAATCCAGATAAAAACAGTCAGAACCGCAAAGATAATAAGGTTTCGGACATCCTCAGGATGCATCTGGTCCTTCTTGTTCATTCTTTCTCAAGTCCTTCAGTAATATCGTTTTTTTCATGTGCTCCAGACGGCTGAGCGTCTTCGGCACGGCGTTTATACCCCAGAATATCGCGCCACGCAAACCGCTTTGGCACAGGATCGATCATATCTGCGCCGCTCCAGGGGTGGCAGCGCAAAATACGGCGCGTCGCCAGAAACAGACCCTTCAAAACCCCGTGCACGTCCAGTGCTTCATGCGCATAAGCCGAGCAGGTTGGGTAAAACCTGCAATTCCGCCCTAAAAAAGGAGAGACCGCATAAGAGTAGACCTTAATGAAAACCTGCAAAGTTTTTTTAACCTGTCTCTCCAGCGATGACATCGTCTCAGTCCTCTGCTTCGGTAGCTTCGTAAAACCCGGTTTTTTTCAGGCACCATATGAGATCATGACATAGCGTTTCATAGGGCTTGGTGGCTGTTTCAACGCGCCCGACAAGAATGTAATCAACGCCACGCTTTGCTGAAATACTCAGGACATCTGCCGCCACAGCCCGCAGGCGGCGCTTGATACGATTGCGAACAACGGCAGACTTGCTAATTTTTTTACTAACGGTAAAGCCAACACGTAGAGTACCCGTGTCATTGCTTTTAACTTGCAGGATAAGGCCGCGCGACACCCATTTCCTACCTTTGCCCTGAATAGTCAGGAAATCAGCGCGCGTACGAATAACGTCTATGCGTTTAAGCTGCGCTTTTGAAGTATGCATCAAAGCCTGTCAAAGGCTTGAAGCGTCTTATACGCAAAGACGCTTACGACCTTTTGCGCGGCGGCGTGACAAGACCGCGCGGCCGTGACGGTCAGCCATACGGGAACGGAAACCGTGGCGACGCTTGCGAACGATGCGGCTGGGCTGGAATGTACGTTTCATATCTTTAACCTTCTAAACTTCTCAAAAATTCTTATGCCTATGATCAGGGATGGGCGTTTATAGCGGGATTGCGCGCGCGAGTCAAATTGAAAAACATCATTCGCCCATCGCATGACGCATGAAAAAACGCTTGGCCGCCGGTAAACGGGAAACGGCGCGCAATCCAGCCCGTCTCGCAAGCCCGATTGGCAGAACGCCGTTCGAGAAAAGACGAACAAAACCGTCAGTCACAGCGATCATCGCCATATTGTCCGGCCGCCGCCTGCGCAGATAGGTCTCCAGCAAAGCAGGGGAACCGGGATCCGTGCCGTCTTCCGCTGCATCCCCGATCAGCCGCCCAAGTTCGCCTAGATCTCGAAAGCCAAGATTAAGCCCTTGCCCCGCAATAGGATGAATCCCATGCGCCGCGTCCGCAACCAAAGCCATGCGCGGCCCGATATAACGCGAGGCATGGATCAGCCCCAGAGGATAGCATTGCCGCGGCCCGGCAATCTCTATTTTGCCATACTCAAGCGGAAATTTCTCTGCAACCGCTGCCTCAAAATCAGCATCATTTAAACGCATCAGAGATTTCTTCTCAGGGCCATGCTCCGTAAAAACAAGCCCCGAGCGGTGCCGTCCCTGAGCATCATCCGTCATCGGCAAAACGGCAAACGGTCCTTCCGGCCAGAAATGCTCGACCGCCTTATTCCCGTGAGGGTTGGCATGGGCCACATTGCAAATAACTGCTCGCTGCCCATAACTCCAGCGCCGCGAAGGGATATCCAGCCAGTGCCGCACAAAGGACCCGCGCCCGTCCGCACCCACAATCAGGCGCGCGCTCAAGCGCCGACCATCTGCAAGGATAGCCTGCACATCGTCGTCCGGCGTTTCAGGAGCAATAAAATCACTGACTTGCGCAGGCGCGATATGATCGACGTTCTTCAGGCTTTTGACTTTATCAACCAGCGTGCGCCGGATATGCGCATTATGAAGGATCCAGCCAAAACTTTTCCCTTCGACCTCGCGGCTGAGAAACTCAAGCAAAACAGGGCTGCCGCTATCCAATATTTCGATATCGTCAATTGGACAGGCATGGGGCAGCATCGTATCCCAGACGCCTGCACGCTCTAAAATCAGGCTGGAACCATAAGAGATGGCGGTCGTGCGCTCATCATTCGCAATCTGCTTTTGGGGATCTTCGCGGTCAAGGCATGCAATACGCAACCCCTCGTTTTCACCAAGAAGACAAGCCAGAGAAAGCCCCGACAGCCCTCCGCCGACTATCACAACATCATATTGATCAGAGGTTTTCGCCATATAAGTGATCCTTTTTTCCCAAGCAGGCATTACACGTTATAGCGCAGGCAGAATCAAGCCTCATTGAAAATTGTCAAAAATTTCTCTGAAAATAACCGGAAAACAAAAAAGGCCGTCACAAAACGGCCCTTTATTTTCAATCTATAAAATCCGAAGCTAGGCGATCGGGCAGTCGACTTTTGACTTAAGGTCGCCCGCGATCGGCTCGTCATTGAGCATTTCAATCATACCGGAAGGCTGAACCGCAAAGTTAGCGATGAACAAAGCATTTGAGTAGTAAACAACACCATCGCAAAGGAAGTGTCCTTGACCGTTCATGCCTTCAAAGGTCGCCGGACGAATAGTACCCTGAACAACCGAACGTGTCGTATCATCCATATCGGTCGGAAGATTGGCATCTTCCATCGATTCTGCAATATAAAACGGACCCTCATCTCCTCGAACGAAGAAACAGAAGAAGCGCAGGTAATCAAGAACATTGTCTTCATTGATCTTGATCGGAGCCTTGCTATTCACCTCATGAATGGGCGGGGAGGTGCCGTTAAGACGGAAAAGATTTCCTTGATCCGTCAGGTAATAGATATTCATTTTCTTGTTAACCCAGTTCGGGTCTTTCACGCGAATGAGGGCAACGCTCTCATAGAAAGGAAGCGTGCGCCACGCAACCTGCGTGCTCTGCGGAGATGTGCGGTACTTTCCGTCAATCGGGTTAATCTGGTCCAGAAACCCTGCCAGTTCGTCACCCGTTACAAAATTCCAGTTATCATCATGATACATATCGAGATACCTTGTATAAATCCTTTTTATCCGCGTCAATCCGGCCTATTTTGACAGAAAATGACACAAGTGCAAGCCCCTGTTATTTAAAATTTTTTTATCATATGCGCGAAACGCAAGACCTGTGCAAGTTTTTTATGATAAAAACAGTAACGCTGCCACAATGGGCACACCAGCATATTTACACCCTAAGTTTTAATGAACCCTTAAAGTGCGCTTACATATGCATAAAGGCGACAATAATCGCGATAATATTTCCAAACGCAAATGTGCCGTATGAAATCTTCAGCCACATATATTTGGGTAAAATCGAATAACGCGATGTATCGTAAAGATCATTGATAACCGTGTCGGCAAGTTTCGAAGGATCGTTAAAGACCGGCATGAATAAGTCTATATAATCTTCTTTTTTCATGTGCCCGATATCATTGAAGTGCAGCAGGTTGAGCTCTCTATGACCGTGTTTGCGATAGCGGCGCTTTGGATAGATGCAAACGAGGGCGGCAAGGATACTGATAATGGCGGTGGCGATAGAAATCGTGCCGGCACGAGGAAACGAACCTGTTTCAACCGAGCGAATGCAAACCGGTATAAGAACCGAATTCATAAAAATCATCGCCTGCGCTTTTTGGTCCATCAGCTTGATGATCGTCATGAATTTGTTGATCGTCGCCGACATCACCTGTCCGCGCATCAAGGCTTTCCATTTTTCTTCCTGTTCATCTTCCATTTTTCACCCCGTGTTTACGTATTTTTTGTTTTAACGGGCGCAGATTATAGACCGATAAAACACTTTGAAAAGGGGGTTATAGAACAATTTATTCAGTAACGGAGGGTAAGGGGGAAGTTTCCTCGAGCGTGTCATTTTGAGGTGAGTCTAACTCATCCCCAGCCGCCGGAGATATGTCCTGAAGAGTCTCAGCAACAGATTTCTCATCCTGAGCTATATTACGAATTTGATCTTCTCCCGGATAGGGTTCTAGAACGGCAGGTGTCTGATCCCAAAAGCGGGGGCCGAATTCATCCGCCATAGAAACGCCCGGAAAAAATACGAGGAAGAGGGCGGTTGCATAAAAGTAAAAAGCCATAGTCAGGTCTTTCTGGTTCATCGAATAGCATTCGAGTAGGCTTGGCGTAGCATAAGTATGAAATTATGTCAATAACAGCAATTTCCCTGTTGAGAAAACACTTCCCGGGTTGCTATGATGGAAGAATAACAATATTTTGTGATCCTGATAAGGGTTAAAGGCCGGAAACAGCCTGTTTATGAACGGGAGAATGCTCGATGAGAGCGGAGGACGAAGTTTTGAAGCAAACATGGGAACGCGCCGAAGATTTTCCGCCCGGCAGTGAAGACGATCCCGGTCATGAGGGCGACGGAGAGCGTAAAACCCAGCATGGCGTGATCCTGAAAACCCGCCCCAAAACCCAAAAGCCTGCAATGTACAAGGTGTTGTTGCTGAATGATGATTATACGCCGATGGAATTTGTCGTGCACGTACTGGAAAAAATCTTCAACAAAAGCCGTCAGGAAGCCACCGACATCATGCTCCACGTCCATCGCCGCGGGGTAGGGGTTTGCGGTATCTACACATTTGAAGTCGCAGAAACCAAGGTCGCGCAGGTCATGGACTTCGCCCGCACCAACGAACAACCGCTCCAGTGCACGATGGAACGGGAATAAAATAAAAAGGTTTCTATTTTAAAAATCACCGCAGGTTATTCTGGGCGAGATATTTCTTTCGCAACCTCATCAATGAGCAGTTGGTTGTCCGCTGGGAACTTTTCGTGATTGCCGTGCGTCATGTAAGTAGACTGTCCGTAGGAAAGAAGCTGATTGTCGTCGGTGATTTCATCGCCATATTTGCTGTATTCTGCCATTCCCCTTCTCGCAAAAAAGACCGCCTGCTTGATTTGATCCAAAGAAAGACTGCGTCGCGTCTGGGTACGGTAAAAACCAGGAAAATCAAAACCAAAAGAGGCATCATCGTCTGAAGTTCCTAATAATATGCCTGTTCCCGATTCCGGATGAACCCACAATAAGGAATTCGGAAAGACGCTGGCAAAAGTTTTCGCAATCGAAGCGCTGTAATAAGGAGGCTGCAGGTGAAAAGGAAGCCACTGGGCGATAACACCGCCTTTATGTAGACGAGCGCGCGCAAGTTCGTAAAACTCTTTCGAATAAAGCGGGTTCACCCCGGCAAAAGTAGGCGGCATAGGCTCAAGGGTAATCACGTCATACATTTTTTGCGTGCGGCGCAAATAAGCCCGTCCATCCATATTAATCAGATTGACTCTCGGGTCCTCAAGAACGCCCTCATTGGATTTAAAAAGAGGCGCCAATTTAATAACCTGCTTATTGATCTCTACAATATCGAGTGACTGCGGGTTTTCTTTACGAACGGCATTAGCGGTTTGCCCGGTCCCAAAGCAGATAACAAGAGCATTGGATGGTGCAGGATTAAGAAGCATCGGCAAATGCCCCATCCAATCCATATATTCCTGAGAAAACATCGTGCTATCTGTGCTGCTGGCCTGCGATGTGGCAATAAAACCGTCAATGACCAGAGTTCTCTCATCATTTTCATGCTCAACTGCAGAGACAGTGACATCAGGTCCTTCATAGACCTGAAGGATTTTTCGAACAGCATAATCGGTAGTCGTTCTCAACTGAATCCTTTTCCGGCCAACCCCTGATTCAAAAAACACAGCGGTTGCAAGCGCAAGAAGTCCAAGAAGAATAAAAATCAAACGTTTCCGCGGATTGGCGGTTACGATACCGGCAACAAAAACCAGAGCGCCCATAAGCCACGCAGTCCTCGCAAATCCGATTGCCGGCAGCAAAATCCATCCGGCACAAATTGAGCCCAAAATAGACGCGAGCGTATTAAGGCCGTAGATCATGCCCCATTTGCGCGGAGCGGACTGGCTGTCCAGAATCCACGGAAGGGCTGTGCCGAGGAGCAACATGGGCGGGCCAATAACAAAAAAGGTTAAATTAAACCAGTACATAAAAAGGAGATATGGATTATAGGAATGTGCGCTTGTAATAAGATCAAACCGTTCAACCAGCGGCGTTGCGAACAAAATTAGTATACCGGATAAACTGACGAGCGAGCCGAGCGACACTTTCATCGCCCTGAAAAGACTGACCAGCCATGCTCCAAGACTGAGGGAGAGCAAGACAACAGCAAGCATAATGGAGAAAGCCGCTGTTGTGCTAAGAAACGCCGCAGTAAAGGAGCGAAACCATGCAACCTCGAGTGCAAACGTCGCAAAACCGCTAACAAAAACAACAAAAAGCTCTGAACCTCTGCCAAGCCCCGAAGTTTGTGGCGCTCTGGGATAGGTTTCTTGCGCCTTGAATTTACCTTCATCCAGAACAAAAGCAGCCGCGCCAACTATAAAGTTTACCGCAGCGACGACCGTGATCGTTGCCGCAACACCAAGAAGCGGGATAATAAAGAAAGCGGTAAGCAAAGTTCCCGCCGCAGCGCCGAGAGTATTCAACCCATAGAGTAATGAGACAGAAATTTCATATTGTCTGGCCATAAGCCCGATAACAGGAAGGGTTGCGCCAAAACATAAGGCAGGAATGCCAAGAGAAAACACAATCCCGGCAATATGAAAGAGATAGGCGTAATCTGACCAGGATCGGTAAATTTCAACATCCATAGTTTCGACAAGATGGAAGGCGGTAGGTAGCAATAAGCCGGCGATCCCGACAACAATCTCAAGGCCGCAATAAATACGAAGGGGCCTCACAAATTCCTTTTTTCGAAGGAGATAACCAGATGCAACGGAACCAATAGCCATGCCGCCCATCATGACAGCCAGGGTCATCGCAGTACCCCAGGCCGATACGCCAAGAGCAAGCGACGACTTGATCTGCCAGATCACTTCCCATGACAAGGCCGCCAAACCCGAAAAAAGAACAAGAAAAAGAATAGATGATTTTTGTTTCAAAACGGGATGAGTGGCTTCAGCGATCATGTTTGTTCCCTTAGCCAGTGCACTTGCAAGCAGAGGCATTAAAATTGAAGGCAATAATATGAAAGGCTTTACAGCCTCCCCTGACCCTATATACGTGCGCGGCAAGTTTAAGGGAATAGTTTATCTTTTTTATCATTCATAGCATCCGTGCAAAGAATGTGTTAACCTTTCGGCTATAGCCTTAAAATAAAGATAAACTGAGGTTTTGCCATGCTGTCCCGCAATCTTGAACAAACGCTGCACCGTGCGCTGGCTATCGCCAACGAGAAACAGCATGAATACGCAACCCTGGAGCATCTCCTGCTGGCGCTGGCGAGCGATCCGGACGCAATGGCAGTGTTGAGGGCTTGCGGGATCGACCTCGATGAACTCCGCGATAAACTGACTCAATATATCGACAGCGATTTGAGCACGCTGGTCAATCATGAAATGGATGAAGCCAAGCCCACCAACGCGTTCCAGCGCGTCCTCCAGCGCGCCGCCATCCATGTGCAGTCTTCGGGACGTGAAGAGGTCACTGGTGCGAACGTTTTGGTTGCCCTGTTTTCTGAGCGTGAAAGCCATGCCGTTTTCTATTTACAGGAACGCGATATGACCCGCTTTGACGCTGTAAACTATATCTCTCACGGTATAGCCAAAGTCCCCGCTCAGCAGCAAAATGCAAGTTCCAAAGCGCCAACCGGCGTTGAGGAACCGGATAAGGAAGTCAAAACAGGCTCCGAAGCCCTCGCGGCATATTGTGTAGATCTCAATGAAAAAGCCAAAAAAGGAAAAATTGATCCGCTGATCGGGCGTGAAAAAGAAGTTGAGCGGACCGTCCAGATCCTGTGCCGCCGTTCCAAAAACAACCCGCTTTACGTGGGGGACCCCGGTGTAGGGAAAACGGCCATTGCAGAAGGGCTTGCAAAGCGTATCGTCGAACGTGAGGTGCCTGAGGTACTTTTCGGCGCTGTGATTTACTCTCTGGATATGGGCGCTTTGCTGGCTGGAACCCGGTATCGCGGAGATTTCGAAGAGCGCCTGAAATCCGTACTCAGCGAATTGGAAAAAATCCCGGAATCGATCCTGTTTATCGATGAGATTCATACGATCATCGGAGCCGGCGCAACGTCTGGCGGCGCGATGGATGCGTCCAATCTTCTGAAACCCGCGCTTTCCAGTGGAAAGATACGCTGCATCGGGTCGACCACCTACAAGGAATACCGCAACCATTTCGAAAAAGACCGCGCGCTGGTGCGCCGCTTCCAGAAAATCGACGTAAACGAGCCTTCGATAGATGACGCAATCAAGATCCTCAAGGGCCTGAAGCCATATTACGAAGAGCATCACAAAATCAAATATACCAGCGGTGCGATCAAAGCTGCTGTAGAGCTATCCGCCAAATATATTGGCGACCGCAAGCTTCCGGACAAGGCCATCGATATTATCGACGAAGTCGGCGCAGCGCAGATGCTGGTCCCGGAAAGTCGCCGCAAAAAGACAATCAGCGTAAAAGATATCGAGGATGTCGTTGCCGCCATCGCGCGCATCCCCTCGACAACCCTAAACAAAAACGACAAGGAAGCCCTGCGCTCCCTTGAACGCGACCTCAAAACGCTTGTCTTCGATCAGGATATCGCAATCGACATGCTCTCAAATTCGATCAAGCTCGCCAGAGCCGGCCTCCGCGACGCAGAAAAACCGATTGGGAGCTACCTGTTCTCAGGCCCGACAGGCGTTGGGAAAACCGAAGTCGCAAGACAGCTCGCAAAGTCGTTGGGGGTCGAACTAATACGGTTCGATATGTCGGAATACATGGAGCGTCATTCGGTCTCCCGCCTGATCGGCACACCGCCCGGCTATGTCGGGTTCGAGCAGGGCGGCCTGATGACCGATAAAGTAGACCAGCATCCGCACTGCGTCCTATTGCTCGATGAAATCGAAAAAGCGCACCCGGACCTCTACAATATTTTGCTGCAGGTCATGGACTACGGCAAGCTCACCGACAACAACGGCAAAACAATCGATTTCCGCAACGTGATCCTGATCATGACAACCAATGCAGGAGCCTCCGACATGGCGCGGGCCCCGATTGGCTTTGGCCGCACAGTTGAAATGCGCGACTACGCAGACAGCGATGCCATTACCAAAACCTTCTCCCCGGAATTCAGGAACCGCCTTGACGCAATCGTCCCATTCCAGAACCTCAAACCGGAAACGGTCGAAAAAGTGGTCGACAAATTCATTATCCAGCTCGAAGCCCAGCTTTCTGACCGGAACGTCACAATCGATCTGACCAAGCCCGCCCGCAAATATTTGGCAGAAAAAGGCTATGATGTAACCATGGGCGCCCGCCCGCTTGGCCGCGTCATCCAGGAACAGGTCAAACGCCCTCTGGCCGAAGAAATCCTTTTTGGTAAACTGGAAAAGGGCGGTCTGGTCACCGTGGATTATGACGGTAAAAAACTGACCTTCACCTACAAAGCAGAAAAACGCACAAAACTTCTCGAAGAAGAAGAAATCCTTGAAGATTAGGGTTCATACTCAGAGCTTTTAT
>JAGRHC010000026.1:0-9963 GCA_020445145.1 Alphaproteobacteria bacterium | reverse complement strand
GCAGGTCTTTAGAAAAGCTGTGAGTATGAACCCTAGGATTAGCGTACAACCAAAACCTGATAAAAATTATATGTATCGGGATTAGGGACAGTATTTTTAAAACACCCTGCCAGTTTTCCTGAAAAATGCGTTGTTTGCCCGATCTGGGCAGAAGCAGCGTAACTACCGGTAAACTTGGTGCTGGAAATATCGTCTGTATCAGTCGGCGCATCACCGCTCACATCTGGGATACCAAGTTTGGCGTTGATCGCAAGACAAAGATTTTTCTTCACCTCAGGCAAAATCATCACAAGATCCGGGTTCGCATCTATTCCGACATCCGGGACCTTGTTCGCCCCTGTAAAAACCCAGTCAAGCGCGCCGTTCACATCCGTCAAAGCGGCGTACCAGCCTATTCCGCCACCATCCAGCTCAAAAACTTTGCAAGTGTTGCTGACCACAGGGCTGTGTGCATAACCGCTTACAAAATTATTTGAAAAACTGATGTCCGACTCTGCGCAGCCATTTGAAATTTTTAAATCCTGCACGGCTGTGCGCACGGCGGCCGCATAAGCAATAATATCATCTGCATAAACGCGCGCTTTCTCCGATCCCAGCATCTCCGGGTTCCCGCGCATCATGTTCGCAACCGCATAACTCAGCGCAGCAAAAAGCACAATCGCAATCAAAATATAGAAAAGAACGCTTCCGCGTTGATGAGAGCTTCTCAGTTTATTTTTCATTATGTATCAGTATGTTCTTTGAATTTACATGGCATTCATCAGCATCTTACTGTACCATCGGATAAGAAGAAACAGGGAATTTACAGAGCACATGGACGGCGCAGAAAACATCACCATTTTGATAGCCGAAGACAACGTCGTGAGCCGCGAACTTATGGCGAGCATTCTAAAAACACAAGGCTATCAGATCATGGGGGCATCGGATGGCACGCAAGCAATACAAGTAATCGAAAACAACGATATTGATCTGGCACTAGTCGATTTGAACATGGCCCCGACAGGTGGTTTCGAATTTGTTAGATACCTCGTTGTAAATGGAATACGCCTGCCGGTAATCGTGGTAACAGCAGATGAATCAACAGATGTCCTGATGAAGGCAAATGAACTGAACGTCACGCGCATCTTGCAAAAACCGGTCGAGCCGGACAGGCTGTTAAGTATAGTGGGGCATGTTTTAAAAAAATACGGATATACATCGCCCGCCCTGGCCACGCAGACATACGAACCCCATTTTACGGATGAGCAGTTAATGCAGCGCGCTGTCGAACTTGCCGAGCGCAATGCGCGAAGCAAAAAAGGCGGTCCTTTTGGGGCGGTAATTTCAAATGAAAAAGGAAAGATCCTCGGCGAGGGCACAAACGGGATCACCTCACGCGTTGATCCAACCGCGCATGCGGAAATCATGGCTATTCGCCAAGCAGCTGAAAAGCTGGGGCGTTCGGATTTAAGTGATTGTACCCTTTATTGCTCAAGCGAGCCGACAATGATGGGGCATGCTTTAATATCAAGCGTAGGAATCAAAAAAGTTTTTTTTGGCCTAAGCCATAAAGAAATTAACAAAATCCGGTCCCAGGACGCAAAAGTCCGTGCAGAACTGGAAGGGCACAAACCCAAGGAAACAGAATATATACAGCTTGGTCATGACCACGCTATGACGGTTTTTGAACGCTGGGAGGCCCTCGAAGAAAAACTAGCGGATTGAAATCCAGGCCATATAATTGTATGTATATATCCTGCCGTATATATATGCCAAAGATACTGCTCCCCACTCGTTTACGCTTAAGATTTCGTTTATAGTGTTATAATACAATCGTATTACTTTTCTCTCACCACGGATGAATAAAATGATGAACATATTAAATAATTTGTCGGTCCAGGTTCGCCTTTATCTTTCTGTAACCTTGTTCATAATTACCCTGCTTGCCGCACTGTCGCAGGCTTATTTTGCTATTCAGGCAAATATTGACTTTGCCGCAAAAGAAAAAATGGGGAACGTCATCCAGCGCCCGGCCGCAGCAATTTTACATGACGCGGCGCTGCTCCGTGGTGAACTCGCGATACCGAGAACAGAATACATGGCTGGCCCGGATGTCGGAAAATACATCAAATCAATTTCAGCGCACATGGATGAGCTGAAAGAAGCAGAAGCAAAAGTCGGCGATGCCCTTGAATTCACCGATGAAGGCCTGTCGAGCCGTGATCGCAGCCAACTGAAATTTGAAACCGTCAGTGAAAAGTGGAATGCGCTGGTAAAAGATCTTCAAAGCAAGCCAACTGCAAAATCAACATCTGAGGCGATTGTCTCTTTCATCGCAGATATTCGTGGGATTATCGCTCACTCCGGGGACACATCCAATCTGATCCTGGACCCGGATCTTGACAGCTACTATCTGATGGACGTCACGCTTCTGGCGATGCCCCAGACAATCGACCGTCTCGGGCAAATCGCGGAAGAATTCTACCCGAACCTCTCTCAGTCTTTAAATGCTGAAGACAGCGGTATCGCGACACACGGCGCAGTGATGAGCACGATGCTATCGGAATCGGATCTTGCCCGCGTCATAGCCGATATGGATGTGTCCTTTATTGAAGATCAGAATTTCTACGGCATATACCCAGGCTACAAGGAACAATACACCCCATTGCTAGATAGCTATAAGGAAACATCCCAGCAAGTCGTGGATCTGCTCTCTAAAATCGGTGAGAAAAAAACCATAACGCTGGACGAGTTCAATAACTCCGTGAGCGCGGCCGTCATGTCATCCGGTAAATTCATTGATGCTGGTTTCGACCATTTGGATAAACTCCTGGATATCCGGATCGCAGATTATAAAGGCCAACAAACGCAGGCTCTGATGATCTCTTTCGCCGGACTTACAGTCTCAATGGCCTTCTTCATTATTGTGGCCATGAGCATCTCTAGACCGCTGTCAAACCTTAGTAGCGTTGTAACCAAATTAAGCGACGCCGACTATGATGTGGAAGTTCCTTTAAGAGGAACAAGGTCTGAAATCGGCCGGATCGCTAGCGCAGTACAGGTGCTCAAGGAAAATAGTCTTGAAACTTTGCGCTTGCGTAGGGAACAGGAGAACATTGAAAAACGTTCAATCGAAGAGCGTCGCCGCATGATGCACCAACTCGCAGACCAATTCGACCAGCAAGTCGGTGGAACGATCAAGGCTCTTTCAGCAGCTGCAAGTGAACTTCAGGACTCCTCAAAAGCGATGGAATCGATCGCACGCAGCACGCAGGATGCAAGCGCATCCGTCGCCGCGGCATCGGAAGAAACAAGCGCAAACGTATCAACGGTTGCCTCCGCAACAGAAGAAATGACCGCAAGCGCGCAGGAAATCGCTGTTCAGGTTTCAGACGTGGCTTCCAAAGCAAGTGAGGCATCTGGGTCTGCAAGCAGAACAAGCGAGCGCGTAAATGATCTGAATGGCCTTGTCGGTAATATCGGTGAAGTCGTAACCGCGATTAAAGACATTGCGGAGCAGACAAACCTTCTGGCTCTGAACGCGACAATCGAAGCGGCACGAGCAGGTGAGGCCGGAAAAGGGTTCGCCGTTGTTGCGGACGAGGTGAAAAAACTGGCAACAGAAACCGGTAAAAAGACCGAAGAAATTGAAAACCGTATCGAGCAAATCAGAAATGCAACGGAATCATCGGTGAAAGCGATGGAACTTATTATCCGAAGCGTATCTGACATTGATAATCTGTCTGCAGGAGCTGCCGCCGCTGTTGAAGAGCAAAATGCAACAATATCTGAAATCACACGCAACATTGCTGAGGTTTCAATGGCAGCGCGTGAAGTGGCAAGCGTTATCGGCAACGTCCAGCGCGGGGCTTCTGATACAGGAGAATCTGCGCAAACATTGAGAAACTTCTCGGACAATATCGCTAGCCTCTCTGGAAACCTCGAGCAAGCCGTGCAAGGGTTCCTGAACCAGGTCAGAAATGACAACAGCAGCGAAAAGAAAGATGACTTGAAAATCGCGGCAGAATAAACACAGAAAATATCAGGGGGTGGAATGTATTATAGAAAACAATTTCTTGCATTCCGCCCTTTTTCTGTGTTAAATACCCGCCTACGTGACAACGATTTTCAAGGAATTTGCAATGTCTAAAACAAAGTTTATTATGGCTCTGGCCGCTACCCTTCTGTGTTCCTCTTCAATAGCGCATGCGGAATCTTCATATTCCCTGAAAAAACAGGGAAATGTTCCTTTCGCATCTCAAGAAGAAGCTGCAACACCTGCTGAAGTGACAACAGATGCAGCGCAAGCAACGGAAACTCAGGATCCTTCACAAATCGAACCAGCAGCTGGTGCAGAAGAAGAAGCGATCGAAGGTGAAGAGAATTCTCTCGAGCAGCAAATTCGCCTACCGCGCAAAAACTAATACAGATCCGGATAATATCTGGAATGATAAAACCAGCCATATGATGGCTGGTTTTTTTATTGGTGTTTAAAAATATAAAAATTATGAGGCAGGGCGCAATTTTTACCAAAAACAAAAATTTTCGCTGTCATTTTAAAAATATTCGCTGTAAAAACGATCATCTAAGGCTTGCCGGTTAACGAGGTAGGCCAATGATGCTTAGCCGCAGTAGCTCAGGGGTAGAGCAACGCATTCATAATTATCGGGTCGGCTGCGCGAAACGGTAAGAAACATAGGGGATTTTGATCTTGCCTCTGCCCGTAAAAAGGCGATAAAAAGGTCGAGCATATTTGTACGCCGCTTTAGCTCAGGGGTAGAGCACATCATTCGTAATGATGGGGCCGTAGGTTCAAATCCTACAAGCGGCACCACTTTTCCAACACCTTTAAACTTTGAAATCACCTTATTACGGCGTTGTAATAAGGCTTTAAGTCAATACTTTACGTTCTTCATCAACTCGCTGGGCGAA
The DNA here is from genome assembly GCA_020445145.1 of Alphaproteobacteria bacterium. GTDB lineage: Bacteria > Pseudomonadota > Alphaproteobacteria > Micavibrionales > Micavibrionaceae > JAGRHC01. Next base: position 5,052 of record JAGRHC010000026.1, on the reverse strand, counting down.
ATATCAAAGCCGTTGGCAATTTTGCACAAGGTTTCTACCGAGAGTTCGCGCTTGCCGTTTTCAATATGGCTGATGTATGTGCGGTGCAGATCGGCGCGGTCCGCAAGTTCCTCCTGCAACCAGTCTCTTTCGTTCCTTAATGTGCGTATGCGGGTTGCCAGTTGCTCGTAAACATTCATGCCTAAAGCAAGCGGCTTTGTAGACGAACCGTCTATAGACGACCTGTAACAAACGTCTATACATCTTTGTCAGAATCCTGTAGTCTATCCGTAACATTTCTATCCTTCTCTTTTAAAAAATCCCAGATCATGAACACGAAGAGTCCCATTACGGTTTCGGGCGCGCGCTATATCAAGCTTGGCGAAAAAGGAAAATGGGAAGATTTGTGTTTTGAAGAAGGAACCTTGCGTCTTGGCTTTGATGAAGCGCCGCATGATGCGGCTCTGCAAGGCGATAAGAAAAGCATAGCCGATGTTTTTTACAAGGCAGGATATATCCAAAAAACGGCAAGCAATTTCGCCCGGCAGGTTCTGGATTTTTACGATCCCGATCCGGATTTGCTATGGGTGACGTTCTCTAAAGGGTGTTTATGGTGGTGCAAAGCCAAGCCGGAAGTCGAATATTTTGGTAGCGAAGAAGAAGGCCCTTTGGGCAGCCGTCTGAGAAAAACGCAAGAGGGATGGCGGAATACGGATATCAATGGCTGTGCTTTGCGCATTTCAGATTTAAGCGGGCATTTGACAAGAGTGGCGGGCTACCGTTCGACCATCTGCGATATTGGCGGTAAGGCGCTGGATTATCTGGTGCGCAAAATCAACGGCCAGCATCTGCCGGAGGTGCATGCGGCCATGGAAGCTCACGAGCACATGCAGAAGTCCTTGGCTCAACTTATAAAGCTTTTGACATGGCAGGACTTTGAACTGTTCGTTGAGTTGGTTTTTAGCCAGAGCGGGTGGCAGCGTATTTCTGCGATAGGGGACACACAAAAGACCGTGGATTTGGAATTGGTGCAACCGCTGACGAAGGAAAAAGCGGTGGTGCAGATCAAGGCGCAAACCGATCAGGCGCAGCTGGATTCATATCTGGACAGCCTTGCCGCATACGGAGCACACAGATGTTTTTATGTTTTCCATTCCACAGATCAGGCACTGAATATCCGCAACCGTAACAACATTATGCTGATGGATGTGAATGCCTTGGCGCAAAGCGCTCTCCGCTCGGGATTGGCGGAATGGCTTATCAAAAAAGTGGGGTAATAAATGATACTTCTGATAGTTTTCCTTCGCGCGCGGGCGCGCGAGGCGGCGAATTAAAGTATATAAGATTTCCCGTTGTGTTATGGGTCTGCATATTATCGTTATGGCGCTCTTTTCCTTGAGGATGCCCGGAGAGATGCTGGATCGTATAAACGCGACTTGTGGACCGGGATATGTTTTTCTTATCTCCCCGGGGACGGATAACGTAAAAAAGGATTTGCACTTTTTGAGCCAGCCCAGAGAGGGGAGCCTTATTTGCCGCCTCAAAACAAGACCTATTCTTCTTAGCCGTTGCGTTAACCAAGTCTACAAGGCGGGTTGTTATTACAATAAATCTAAAAAATAACGTTGATATTTAAAGAGATAGATAAAGAAATTTTCTGTTTTAGGCGGCTGGGCGGCTTATTTTCTGTAACCATATGGCTGCATACCGAAATATCTAAGCCGCCCCTTGAGCCTGCTGCGTGCATAGGACCAGCCTCCTAAAACGGAATATCATCACCGGACAAGGACCGTTGCTGTTCAATGCCCCAGCTTACAACATCCTCGGGCCAGTCTATGGGACGTCCCAAGAACTCTGCCCAGCGCTGTCGGCATACTTCCAAGCTTGGCAACCAGTATCCGCGGTATTGGCGGCGCTGGTAATCTTCGCCGAGATACACGCGCACGTTTTGGGCATTTTCGCCCGCAAGAACACGGATCGCATTTCCAAGCGCGGTTTCCTCCTTGGGCTCAAGCCTTCGGCTTTCCGCAAGCAACCGGGTAGCAACAAAGACCATGCCGGTATTAGTATTAGCGTCAAATAGTTCTGGTAATTCGCCATCGTGCAGCATCTGGTGGACCATGGCCTGATACAGTGGCAGAGACAGGTTTTTCTGCGTCTGGAGGCCCTTGGTCTTGGGCCGAAGCCTCACGTCCCATGCGCCTGTTTCCAATTCCTGCTGCCAATACCGTCCGCGCAACCATTGAAACAAAGCCTGCTTACCGCCGTTTTCCCATTCATCAACAATAGCGCCAAAATACTCGGAATTCTGGTTGTTTTCGCCTGCATCGACATTCAGGACCAAGTACCGACGGTCGTCTATTTCGGCGCGAATGACATGTTCGTCATTGCTGGCGATAATCATGCGGAAGCATTTTTTAGCCATAAACCCGTCAACACCCTTTGGGTGGATAAAAATTTCATTATCCATCACCAAGGTTTTTAGGGTTGCGGCATGTTGCTTATTGCCCGCAAAAAACGCTTCATCGGCAAACACAATGCACTTGTCCTGTAAGTGCTTATTAAAGCTTCCTGCAACTTGATCCGGCCTGTTAAGGGTTAGAATATGCGGACAGAAAAATTCCATAAAGCATTTCGCCCATAGAGATTTTCCTGATCCTTGCGGCCCCTGCAAGACAATAGCGACTTCTGATGTTCTTTGCGAGTTCAATAGAGCATCCGCCATCCAGCCCAAGAGATAGATGTAAACATTATGATCGCCACCGCATACGTTATAAAGCATATGGTTAAGAAAAAGCCTGCAATCTTCTGGCTCAGACGAACTGTCATTTACAATATCGGTGCGCAAAGGCCATCCCTGCCAGAGATTCAGAATTTCTTCTGGTTCGTCCTCCGGCTTTATGCCCGGCATAAATTCAGCATATTCATAGCGAGGGCTTTGCGTGGCTTTTAACCAAGCGTCTGCTAAAGGCCTTCTTTCCGGTGCCCCGGTTTTAGGGTTTTCGGCCTCAATAAAACGGTCAAGATGGGATTTTTTAAATTCGTCAAAACTTTGATGGATTAATTCCTGATTTCGTGTCCAGTGCAATACAACCGCCTTATTGCCGTAGTGTCTGACGATTTTATATTTGCTGTTTAGCTCTTCTAGAAGTTGGCTTTTTTCAAAAGTTTCCCTAAGCCATGCCGCCCTACGAATTAAAAGGCGCATTTGTTGCTCTACGTTTTTTTCATCACTAAGGTCTCCAAGGAGCTGCAACCCACGTAATTCAGGGTCTTTATATGCAGCCCGAATTTCGTCCGGTGAAAGATCGCAGATGTATTCAATATTTTTGTATGGATCCTGCGGGCCATACTGTAGCTTGTGCCGAATTGCAGGATCTAATTCTTGAAACCAATCAGGGAGTATAATCTTGCCCACAGTAGTTTACTCCCTGATTTTTATATTTTTTCGTAAAATACTACTTTCCATCATGCCCCCCGTTATATTGGGCCGTGCTGGTATAGCTTTGCTGCTCTATATAGCTTTCAAGGTCAGACAGGCGGTATTTTACAGAGCGACCAATTTTTACAAAAGGTAACGGGCTGCCGATGCGGCGGTCTTTTTGCATCTTGTGCACCGAACACCCGAGCATCTGCGCCGCGTCTTTTTCGGTAAGTAGTTTCGTCATTGTCTCCTTCTCCTTTTTGCATCGAGACAATAACGTTTATATATTTTGATTTTAGCGCAGCTAAGATAGCTAAAACCCGTTGCCAAAGGTTAATTAAATATCAGGCTAAAAAATATCGGCGTATAATACGGCGCACACGGTAGGAAGAGCGGCAAGGGAAGAAACGACGCTTTTTGCAGACGCAATCATTGTGCCCGGAATTTTGCCCATAATAGGCAATAATCTCGTCCCGATATTTTTCCAGCCATGGCGAAAGCAAAGAAATATCTGCTTTGATCTCTTCCTCGTAACTATCGTCATAACCTGCAAATTCTTGGTCGTATTTTTCAATGCTCTGCATCCGGATTTGCATATTTTTATAAACCTTTTCTAACCGGACGCGTATGCTTTCATCACGAATAGCGTCATCTTTTATGTCTGCGCCTCTGGTCTGAGCATAAGGCAAGCAAGCTTCAAGCAAAGCTTCTTTCGAGGTGTCTGCTCCCATTTCTCGTAGCGTCTCCAGAAGTAGATTTTCATCATGTTCTGCAAAACTTCTATTTCCACGTTTAAGGGGGTCATCGCCTTCATCCCAGAGAATTTTTTCTATGGCTTCCAGCTTTTGCTGGGCCGTTTCAACAGTAAATGTGCGGCGGTATGGCTTCTCTTCGCCATCTGGATTTTCTATTGCATCGGGTGGTGGCGTATCAAGGAAATCAGAGTATGCAACAATGCATTCCAGCAGGTCATGTAGCGGAATTGATATGTTGTTTATTCTCTTCGCCATCCACTTTCTCCAATATAAACTGCTCAATCTTCCGCACCGGGCCGCGCAGGCGCTCGGCATCGGTGATGATGTAGCTTTCTGTTATATCGGAGACTCTGTGATTAAGTAAACGCTTGAGAGAAAACGCGCTAATTTCAAGGCTTTCAGCGATTGTGATGTACGTCCGGCGCAAGTCGTGGCACGTAAAATTAACGCCAGAGGCCTTCGCCACCTTGGCAACGCCTTTCTTGGGCTCGGCCAGATAGCCGTGCGCCCCCGGTCCCGGAAACGCAAATTCATAATTGCCGTAACGCTTGCGCCGTTCTTCAAACATACCGTGCAGAAAATCCCCCAGCGGTAATGTCAGCGGGTCGCCGTTTTTGGTGTCGGGAACCGTAAAGCTGCGGTCTTTAAAATCAATATCGGCCCAGCGCAGCTTCTGGGCTTCACCACGCCGCAAGCCTGTAAACAGCAGGAATAGAAGAAAATCACGGTAGGTGTCATTCTCCAATGCCTGCACCGCATCCCACCAGCTTTTGAGCTCATGGGGCTTAACGTAGCTGCGCTTGCGCTCTTCCTTATACCACGCCTTGACGCGGCTTAAGTAGGCTACGGGGTTAGGCATATCCAGATCGTAGGTCGCCTGCGCAAAATTATACA
>JAGRHC010000003.1 GCA_020445145.1 Alphaproteobacteria bacterium | reverse complement strand
GAGAGCGGGTTGGTCTGGTCCATGAACTGGGAGAGCTGCGAGGAACCGAAGAACTCACGCACAGCGGCTTGTGCCGGCTTGGAGTTGATCAGGTCGTGCGGCATGTAGGTGTCGATTTCGACAGAAGACATACGCTCGCGGATGGCGCGCTCCATGCGGAGCAGACCGATGCGAACCTGATTTTCCATCAGCTCGCCAACAGAGCGAACACGACGGTTGCCGAGGTTGTCGATATCGTCAACTTCGCCGCGGCCATCTTTCAGTTCGTGCAAGTATTTCACGATCGCAAGGATGTCCTCGCGGGAGAGAACGCGGAACTGGTCATCTGCGGTCAGGTCGAGGCGTGCGTTCATTTTCACGCGGCCTACCGGGGACAGGTCGTAGCGCTCTGCATCAAAGAAGAGTGAGCTGAACAGAGCCTGACCGGATTCAACTGTCGGCGGCTCGCCCGGACGCATGACGCGGTAGATGTCGATCAACGCTTCTTCGCGGGTGTCACATTTGTCCGCAAGCAATGTGTTGCGGATGTAAGGACCGACGTTGAGGTAGTCGATCGCCAGAAGCGGGAGTTCCTTGACGCCTGCTTTTTCCAATGCTGCAAAATCATCTGCTGTGATTTCGTAGCCAGCTTCGAAGAGGACCTGACCGGTCTCTTGATCGAAGATGTCGCTTGCGAGGAATTGGCCGACGAGGTGTTCGGACTGAACGAGGATGTCCTTCAGACCGTCTTCGACGAGTTTCTTGGCTTTACGCGGGGTGATTTTCTCACCTTCTTCGACAACGACTTTGCCGGTTTTGGCGTCGATCAGATCGTAGCTCAGCTTGACGCCGCGCAGACGGTCACCGTTGAACGGTGTTTTCCAGCCTTTTTTGTCGCTGGAGTAGACGATTGTGTCGTAGAAAACAGAGAGGATCTCTTCGTTGGACATCCCCTGAACCATTAATGGATCCAGTTCCGTATCATTTTCTTCTGCTTCAGCGCGAAGACGTGCGGTTTCAGCGCTATCAAGGCAGCGCAGAAGTGTCGTCAATGGAAGCTTACGGCGGCGGTCGATGCGGACATACATCAGGTCTTTCGCGTCGAACTCAAAATCCAGCCATGAGCCGCGGTAAGGGATCACACGGGCCGAGAACAGGTATTTCCCGGAAACGTGGGTTTTGCCGCCGTCATGGTCGAAGAACACGCCCGGAGAACGGTGCATCTGGGATACGATCACGCGCTCGGTTCCGTTCACGATAAAGGTCCCGTTTTCAGTCATCAGAGGCATATCGACGAGGTAGACGTCCTGCTCCTTGATGTCGCGGATGGACCGCAGGCCGGTATCGGCATCAACATCGAATACGGACAGGCGCAGGGTCACGCGCAGAGGCGCTGCGTAGGTCATACCGCGTTGCTGGCATTCTTCAACATCATACTTGGGATCTTCGAATTCGTATTTTACGAAGTCGATTTCTGCCTTGTCGCCGAAATCCTTAATCGGGAAGACAGAGGCCAGAACTTCCTGAAGACCTTTTGCTTCGCGGTTGTCTGCGGAAATATCTTTTTGCTGGAATTGTTCATACGAGTTACGCTGAACCTCGATCAGATTTGGCATTTTTGCCACTTCTTCGATTCGCCCGAAGTTACGACGCACGCGCTTCTTACCTGTGAAGCTTTCAATGCTGTTCGCGGGGAGGAATTCTTTAGAGGTTTTGGTTGTTTTGGCTTTTGCTGCGCACATCGTCGTGTCCTACCTTTTCGTCTCGTCCCAAAAAAAATTGTTTGCCCAAAGCAAATAAACCACGTCCGCACCTTCCCAGAATGACTGGCGCGAAGTGGCTGGTTAGCAAGCGTTTTCCGCTTTTCGGATTCCGTTATCTCGCACGGGTATCACGTTTTCCCAGAAAAGTTTGTTAGCTATATGGCCTACCGCAACGTGCTTGTCAACACAAAATCTTGCGGGCCAGAAAAGAGCATTCCCCATGCGAGATTCTTCATCCCGCGGGGAATGCCCGGTCATTTCCTGTCGATTACTTCAGAGCAACCGTTGCGCCAGCTGCTACGAGCTTGGCTTTGATTTCTTCAGCTTCAGCTTTTGCTGCGCCTTCTTTAACGGCTTTACCGCCAGCTTCAACGAGGTCTTTTGCTTCTTTCAGGCCAAGACCTGTGATTGCGCGGACTTCTTTGATCACGGCGATTTTGTTACCGCCAGCGTTTTCGAGAATGACGTCGAAAGAGTCTTTCTCTTCTGCAGCAGCAGCTTCACCAGCAGGTGCAGCCATCATTGCAACAGGTGCAGCAGCAGCCGCTGTTACGCCCCATTTCTCTTCCAGAAGTTTTGACAGCTCAGCAGCTTCCAAAACGCTCAGTTCAGAGAGTTGTTCAACTATTTTTTCCAAATCAGCAGCCATTTTACTTTCTCCTTTGTCTAAAATTTAAAATTCGCTGAAAAAAACTAAAACCTATTCTTACGCCTGTTTCTCGCCGTAAGCCTTGGTCACACCAACCAGATCGCGAGCCGGCGCTTGCAGGATACCAGCAAGCTTGGTTGGCGCTGCAACCAGAAGACCAACGAGTTTGGCACGGATTTCGTCGAGGCTTGGCAGTTTTGCCAGAGCTTCTACAGCCTTTGCATCCAGAACCATTTCACCAAGCGCGCCACCAACGATGACCAGCTTGTCGTATTTCTTTGCAAAGTCATATGCAACTTTTGCTGCAGCAACCGGGTCTTTGGAGGTTGCCACGCCCGTTGGCCCTGTGAACATGCCGTCCAGGCTCTCAAACTTTGTGCCCTTGATCGCCAGTTTTGCCAAAGCGTTTTTGGTTACCTTGAAACTTGCGCCTTCTTTACGAAGCTCAGCGCGAAGTTCCGACATTTGCGCTACTGTCAGACCTGAATAGTGCGTCAGAACGACGCTTTCGTCATTTGCGAAGCGTTCGTTCAGTTCCAATACTTCGGCTTCTTTTTGCGCCCGGCTCATGCCCATGGGTTTTCTCCTTATATAAAAGTCATAAAAAAAGCGGCTCTTCTCTCGAAGGCCACCTGCCGGAAACTTATGAATAAAAGAATGCTGCATATATTTCGTTTATGCAGATCACTTCCCTTATCTATGCAGGACTTATTGTTGCGCCTACAGTCTCGGACAGGTTTAAAATCTTACGGGCCTTCTCTTAGAGAAAAAGAAAAGGCCCGTCAAGTTATTTTTATCGTCTTCGCAATTTGCGCATTGACGGATGTTCTTATGCTGCCTGACGTGCTTCGCCGCGGATCGACTCGAGGTCGATGCGGATGCCAGGGCCCATGCTGGAAGACAGGGAAATCTTTTTCAGATATGTCCCTTTCGCACCAGCAGGTTTTGCTTTGATGATGGCTTCAACGAACGCACGGATGTTTTCTGCGAGTTGTTTGTCATCAAAAGAAGCCTTACCAACACCAGCGTGGATAATTCCGGCTTTCTCAGCACGGAATTCGATCGCGCCGCCTTTTGCGTCTTTTACAGCCTGCGTTACGTTCGGTGTTACTGTCCCGAGTTTCGGGTTAGGCATCAGGCCTTTTGGCCCCAGAACCTTCGCAACACGACCGACAAGGGCCATCATGTCCGGCGTTGCAATGCAACGGTCGAACTCGATCTCGCCTTTCTGGATCGTTTCGATCAGGTCTTCCGCACCAACGATGTCCGCTCCAGCTGCTTTCGCTTCCTTGGCTTTTTCGTCTTTTGCAATAACCGCAACGCGGACTTTTGCGCCTGTACCGTGCGGCAGAGTCACCATCCCGCGAACCTGTTGGTCAGCGTGCTTGGTGTCTACGCCGAGGTTCATCGAGATTTCAATGCTCTCGACGAATTTACGGGCAGAGGCTGCTTTTTTCAAAATGGTCAGGGCTTCTTCAACGCTGTAGCTTTTGCTGCGGTCGAAAGTTTCCAAAGCGGCTTTCATTTTCTTAGAGATGTTTGTCATGTCTTAGCCCTCCACAACTTCGATGCCCATTGAACGCGCGGAGCCGGCGATGATATTGATCGCTGCTTCGATGTCATTTGCGTTCAAGTCCTGCATTTTCTTTTCAGCGATTTCCTTGACTTGTGAACGGGTCACTTGACCGACTGTTGCGCGGCTTGGTGTCCCGGAGCCTTTTGCAACTTTAGCGGCCTGCTTCAGGAAGTAGCTTGCAGGCGGGGTTTTGGTGATAAATGTGAAGGAACGGTCTTCATATACCGTGATCACGACCGGAATTGGAATACCTTTTTGTTCTTCTGTCTTCGCGTTGAACGCTTTACAGAATTCCATGATATTCACGCCGTGTTGGCCCAAAGCCGGGCCGACTGGCGGGGACGGGTTGGCTGCGCCACCCGTAATGGTCAGGTTGATATAACCTGATATTTTCTTTGCCATTTTTTTCTCCTTCTTCTTAGAAAGGTTTTAGAAGGCCGTGGTACAGTCTTGACCTCATCAATGGCTTTATGAGAAGACCTTCCACGGGTTTACGGGGCGGACCATAGTATAAAGGCGGGCGTAAGCGCAAGAATAAAATCGCTAGTCCGAATGGATAATCGCTTTTTGCTCTTCTTTTATTCTTTCGATTTTCTGATAGAAGCCGCGTTCTACTTCTCGGTCCGGCGGCATCGAGAAGACAAGCTTATCGCTCTTCTTGTCATAGTGATACATGTTGGCGCGCTGGTAGTAAAATTTGAGGAGCTCTTCATAGGCAGCGATCAGCCTGTCTTCCTGCTCGAAATATTTGATATAGACATCGACCTGCCTGGCCCTCATATTCTGCCATTCACCCCAGATTTTGTCCTGGGTTTCCTTTGGCTCTGATGCCAGAAGTGCCTGCACCTTTTTTCCGTAGCTATCAAAGACGCCCATCACCTCGATCGCATTCTTGTGCAAAGTCGGAGCGAGATGGTTTTTGAAGAGGTTAAAATTATCGGCTGCGTATTGAGGGGTTTCAAAATTGATCGGCTCGGTGATTTCCATCAACAAGAAACGCTGCTCTTTGTAGTCGGCAGCCTTATCCCTGAACTCCTTTAGAAAGTCGTTCAGGACGGTCTCAAAACTCTTTTCAAGGGCAAGATCGTGTTCCTTGCGCGCCTGCTCTTCAGATTCATGCTGCTGTCTGATTTCTTCTTGCCGGCGGTTATATTCTGTGTAGCCGAAATACGCTCCAATCCCCAGCGCCCCAGCAAGAATTACGGGCAAAATAGTTTTCAGCATTTTCAAGACAACATCCCCCCGCGCCTATTTCTTGCTCCCTACGGCAAGGCCGGTGCGTCGTCATCGTTTACAAAGCTGTAGGTACTGTCGCTTAGAATCTGGCGTTGATCCCGGCCAATCTGTATGAGGTTTTCCAAGGTCTTGCCGAAATAGGTATATGCCCCAACATCGTAGAACGCTACCTTTTGCGTTTCCTGATCGTAGTAGTAATTCCCCCCCTGATCGATCAGAAAATGGACAAGGCTTTTGTAGGTATTCAGGAATTTGCTCTGAAGGCCGAAATACTTGTTTGAGCGATCAACGAATACCTGCCTCTGACTCTTCCACAATGCCTCGACAGTTTTCTGATTTTCCTCAGAAAAGCCTCTAATGACTACACCGTATGCCTCGTCAGCTGTTTTAAGGTCGTTTTGCATTGATTTGTAATTTTTGTTCAGGTCGTCCATACCCTGCTTCAACTCCCGGCGAAACTCGGCGCCATAGCGGGAGAGTTTAAAGTGAAAGGGCTGCATTAATTCCATCAGGTTTTTCTGGTGTATTGTATCTACTTGTGCGTAGTCCCGCAGCGTCAGGTTCAAATTGTAATATACCCGGTCGAGCTTTGCCGCTGCGGCTTCATCACCAGCAAGGCGGGCTGAGAAAATGCGCGGGACGTCTTGTTGATCGAGCTGATCTAGATCCTGGGGTGCTTTATAAGGGTTTGTTATACGCTGCGCCTGTGCTGTCGCCGGCAGAGCGCCAACAAAACAAGCCAGCAACAGCAATCCTGCTGCCCCTTTTTTATATTTCTTCATTCCGCCGTTTGATTTTAATTCGTTCATGGTCGCGCCTTTATACTTACAGAATGGAAAAACCGACCTCCAGTTTAAGCCAGTTTTGGCGGTCTACACAACCGGTTTTATGGAGATGCGCACGTGACAGGGAATCAGCCGAAGGACCGCTGTTTGAATTGCCAGTTGTTGGCAGCGTCCATTTCGAGTCTTTTGGGTTCGGTTGCCAGGACGGCGACAGGCGGCTCTTTTTCCTGCAATTCGGGGGCATCATTGATGAAATGACTCAATTCTTCCGGTGCGCCGTGTTCTCGCGCCAGATTGCCGAGCGCCTGCAATGTCGCCTTGTCGCTACCTGCGGCCAGCGCGATGGTTATGTTTTCTTCGGGTACGCCGCAATTAGTCAGATGGAGGCAAGCGGCACCAATGCGCTCTGCGGGCGTTGCATCAAGGGGGAGGTACAACTCCGCATCATGATCACGGCCCTCCGCACTCAAATCAAGTGTTGTACTTCCTGACCGGGCAGACATCAGGCGGTCCGTCTGCACTGCCAGTGTTTCATTTCTGTCATCAGTCGTCCCGCCTGATGCGCGGGATTGCCTTAACAATTGCTCAGCCAAAGGCTCACCCCCGACATTTCCTTCTATGTTTGACAGGACATCATTGTCGTAATTCCCCCCTAAAACGGCTTTACCGCTCAGGGCTCCGTCGAAGTATTCTTCTCTTTCCGCCGCGGTATCAATTGCGCTGACATTGCCTTGCGCATATTCATCGTCAGCGGCGACATCAGGCCCATCATCTTCAAAAATCTCTTCGTTGATCGCTGCCGGGAATTTAAAGCCAATTTTTCCGACTTTTCCAAAAAGGCTGCTAAGGGCTAGAGGGAGCGCCGCAATCTGGTTTTGCGGGCCTTCCGATGTCTGTTGCTCTTGCAGGTCTGTTATTGCCATTCTTGTGTCCACTGGTGAATACGATTTCATTTTATACCTAAAGCTCTTGCCGATGCAAAATGAATCGTATTTTACGCTAGGCTGCGCGCTTGCGGGGCCTGGTTTTCGATATCCTGCAAAACGCCGCGCTCTGTGATGTAACCCGTCACAAGACGGGCCGGGGTGACGTCGAAGGCGGGATTGGCGGCGTTCGAGCCGGTCAGGCGTACGCGGGCGATTTTTCCGTCTTCATCCAGACCGTCGATATAAGTGACCTCTTCCGCGCTGCGCTCCTCGATCGGGATATCCGCGCCGCGCGCCATGCTGTAATCGATGGTGGGGTACGGCAGCGCGATGTAGAAGGGAACATTGTTGTCTTTGGCCGCCAATGCTTTCAGATAGGTGCCGATTTTGTTGCAGACATCGCCGTTCCGGGTCACGCGGTCAGTTCCAACGAGGCACAGATCCACCTGCCCCTTTTGCATCAGATGGCCGCCGGCATTGTCGGCGATGACCGTATGAGGGACGCCGTGCTGCGCGAGTTCGTAGGCTGTGAGCAGCGCACCCTGATTGCGGGGCCTTGTTTCATCAACCCAGACATGGACCGGGATGCCCTCGTCGTGCGCCATGTAGATGGGAGCCGTGATGGTGCCGTAATCAACGGTGGCGAGCCATCCGGCGTTACAGTGCGTCAGGATATTGACGGGCGCTCCGCCCTTTTTCTTTGCGATCTCGCGCAGAAGCGGCAGGCCGTGCAGGCCGATATTTCTGTTGATCTCTACATCTTCGTCACAGATTTCTTTTGCCCTGTTATAGGCGGCGTTTATACGCTCCTGCCCCTGATGCCCCTGCGCGGCGGCCTTGACCTCATCCAGCGCCCAGCGCAGGTTGATCGCGGTGGGCCGTGTCGCGAGCAAAGTTTTATAGGCCTGCTCCAGATTTTCATCCGAGGCATTGTCACGCAAAGAGAGACACAGGCCATAGGCTCCGGTGGCCGCCAACAAGGGGGCGCCGCGGGTCCACATTTCCCTGATGGCTCTTGCAGCCTGCTCCATGGTCTCCAGATTCACAAACTCCAGTTTCCACGGCAGCTTGCGCTGGTCGAAAATCCGAACGGACCAGCCGTCTTCATTCAGGGCAATCGAGCGGTAATGGGTGCCTTCTATCTTCATCGGTTTTTCCTTTTTTTAAGCCGCGAGCCCTAATGCCGGGTCGATCTCATCGAAGGACTGCACGGTTTTATATCCCTTTGTATCGGTGACGACGCTATCGCGATCGAGCAGGATCACATTCATGCCGGTCGCCGAAGCCGCTTCTATTTCACCGATGTTGTCAGACAGGAACAAAACCGCGCTGGCGGGAACATTGATGTGGGCGGCGATGCGTTCGTATGAGTCTTTTTCGAGTTTGGAGCCGATGTGCGTGTCGAAATAACCGCTAAACAGCGGAGTCAGATCGCCGTGCGTGGTGTGGGCGAAGAGCAGTTTTTGCGCGGGCACCGAGCCGGAGGAATAGATGTAGAGCGGCAGGCCCTCCGCCTTCCAGCGCTGAAGACCCTCCAGAGCATCGATATAGATATGCCCTTGCAGTTCGCCGTTTTCGTATCCTTCCTGCCAGATCATACCCTGCAATGTTTTGAGGGGCGTGATTTTGCGGTCCTCCTCGATCCAGCGGCGCATGGTTTCAATTACCTCTTCGGTGTTCAGGCTTGCGTTGTTTTCGATCTCGCGGACGCTACCCAGTATCTCAGAGATGTCGCCCTGATTCTCCCGGATATATGCGGGCAACTTGTTATAGGCATACGGAAACAGTACATCCTTGACGAAGGATAACGCGCTTGTGGTTCCTTCGATATCCGTCAGGATTGCCTTAATTTGTGCCTTTTCCGTCATGCCGCCCGTCTTTCGAATTTGGGGAATTTATCGGCGATGTCATCGCCGGTAAAATCAGCGATCCAGCCTTCGGGGGTGGTGAAGAGGCGGATACATGTGAGGGAAGGCTGCGGCCCCATGTCAAACCAATGGCGCACGCCCGCCGGGACACTGATGAGGTCGCCGCGGGTGCACAGGGTCATGTAAACCTGATCTTTCTCACGCAGATAAAAGACCCCTGCCCCCTCGACAAAAAAGCGCACTTCATCTTCGGCGTGTGTATGTTCGCTCAGGAATTTGAGGCGGAACTCTTCTTTTCTCGGGTTGTCGGGGGCAAGGCGGATGACGTCGACGCTCTTGTAGCCGTTTTCCGATTTCAGGCGCTCAATGTCCGCGTTGTACGCCTCCATGACAGCTTCGTCATCTGCCCCCTCGGGCAAAGGGGCCTGCGTTTCCCAGCGCTCGAAGCGTACACCGATCGCACCCAGCGCTTTTGCTATTTCTGCGCCGGCTTCGCTGTCGAAGGTGATTCGTTCGGGGTTGCTGTCAGGATAAATTGTCAGGCGGCTCATGATGCTTTCTCCAGCATGGGTTGATAACGCGTTGAATTCATTTCGCAAGCGAGCAGCACTTCGGCCGCCTCAGTTATACGCAGCACTTCCTTCATATCCTTGCCCCAGCTGTAAAAGCCATGGGCACGGATCAGGTATAGCGCGGCGTTCTTTTTCTGCGCGAGAATTTGATCGACGTCTTCTGATAGTCTGGCAATGTCTTGCGTGTTATCGAAGATCGGAACGTTTATGGATGTCTCATGGGTCTCTACCCCCGGGAACGCCTTGAGCATTTCGTACCCTTCCAGCGTAATTTCTTTTTGCTCCGGCCGACTTCGCGTCAAGACAACGCAGGGGATGGAATGCGCATGCAAAATCGCATTGGTTTCGGGGTATCGTTTGTACAGGCCGGTATGCAGGAGGGTTTCTGCCGAGGGTTTTTTGTCCTCCAGGGGATTTCCGTTCAGATCGACGCGCATGATGTCCGCGGGCGTCAGCATACCTTTGTGGGCACCGGAAACCGTCAGAGCGATTGTTCCGTCATTCAGGCGCATGGAATAATTGCCACTGGTGGCAGGCGCGAGACCAAGTTTATCCAACCTGTTCCCAGCCGCGATAATTTCCTGCGCCGCTTTTTCGAATGTGAAAACCATACTTTTTTATATGGAAGTCACCCCATAAAGGCAAAAGGAAAAAAGCCCTACATCGTGATTGATGTGGGGCTTTTTAAAACTTTAAACAGAGTCTTGCGACTTAAGCAGCCATTGCTTCTGTTGCTTTTTTCACAGCGACGTTCATCTGTGCGCTTACAGGCTCTGCGCTTTCGGTCAGGACCTTTACACCAAGTTCGGTGATTTTGGTTGCGCTGTCCATGAAATCATCAAAGCTTGCCTGTGCGATTTTGTTCTGCACGTCAGCGAATTCGTTGATGGTTTTGCTGCTCATCGCTTCCTTGATCAGTTGCGATTGCTTTTCAGCAGAGGCCTGAGCCAAAGAGGCTACCGTGCTCATTATGTCTTCGACACCCTTCATCAGGATGGTGCCGGATTTCACGTAAGCTTCGGAATATTCACGGCCAATGTCCGCTGTATCCTTAGCAATTTTGTCAAAAGGTGTTGCGCTTTTCTGTGCCATTTTCTTCTCCATAAATGGTTTCTTTGCGGGGGTTTCGCTTACTATTGTCAGGGCCGTTTCAGCTACTATTTTTGTCGGCTTTTTGGCCGGCTTCGCCTTTATTTTCGCCACATTCCCGGATTTTTTTACCTTTACTGCGGGCGCTTTTGGTTTCAGTTCTTCACGTTTCTTTGCCATGAGGGAACATCCTTGTGTTTGTCTTGGTACACTGAAAAAACGGTCGATACGCAGTCTTTGCTCAATGCAGACAATTCGTCGATTTTGCATTGCACAATTTTATTTGTATCATAGCATTCTTAGACCGTCAAGGACATTATGTTGCACTGCACAATAAATTTTCAAGCACAACTGTTTTTTTGGACAAAATTGTGGATTTGTTATATAATTTGCCATTATGTCTGTGGCTGCAGATGATGATCTGGTAAGAAAAACATAGCTTCAGTGATCTATTTTTTCAATTTTGCAGGAACTTTTAAACATATGACTTGTATGGGCCGTTTTGATTTTCTGTTTTCTCGCGCTTCCGGCCCGAAGGGAAAATCGGCGGCCTTGTCTTTTTTTGCCGTCTTTCTTTTTCTTTGCGTTCTGTTTGGTTCCTTTAACCCTGCTCAAGCCAAGTCCAACTCTAAATATGGAGCGATTATTCTGGATGCCGACACCGGGGTCATCCTTTATCAAGACCGCGCAGACAAACATTTGCATCCGGCGTCCCTTACAAAAATGATGACTCTTCTTTTGACGTTTGATGCGTTGAAAGAGGGAAAACTCGGGCTTCATGACCGCGTGCGTATTTCCAAACATGCGGCAAGCATGGCGCCTAGCAAGCTTGGCCTTGAACCCGGCTCGACGATCAGCGTAAATGATGCGATTTACGCGCTTGTGACGAAATCCGCCAATGATGTTGCTGTGGCGCTGGCTGAGAAGCTTGGTCGCACGGAAGGGAACTTTGCGCGGATGATGACACGCCGCGCACAACTTCTCGGGATGCACGGCACTGTTTTTAAAAATGCGTCCGGGCTTCATGACAAGCAGCAAGTCACGACACCGCGCGATATGTCCAAGCTTGCCCTTAGCCTCGTTCGCGACTATCCGCAATATTACGGCTATTTTTCTACCAGAGCCTTTACGTATCAGGGGAAGACTTACCGGAACCACAACCATCTTATGAGCCGCTATGCCGGGATGGATGGCCTTAAGACCGGCTATATCGGCCCATCAGGGTTCAACCTTGCGGCGACAGCCGTCCGAAATGATCGCCGGTTGATCGGGGTTGTTTTTGGCGGGCATTCCGCCAAGTCGCGTGACGATCACATGGCCAAGCTTCTGGATGCCGGTTTTGAGAAAATCCGCAATACCCGCGCCCCTGCTCTGCTAGCCAAGAATGTTCCTGTTCCGATTAAAAAGCCCGGAAATGCAACGGATAATGCTTATGGCCTGGCAGCCTTATCCGATGTTCAAAGCGAGGATCAAACCGATCTTGAGGATATGGTTGCGCGGAACAGCGATGAGGATAATATCTCGACGGATTGGGCCTTTCTTGATCAGCACGGCAAAGATAATATGTTCAGCCGCATGATTGGTGAAGGTGATTATGATATTGCTGTTCGCCGGCGCATCGAGACGGGCTTGATTGCAATTTCCGCGCAAAAGGGCGAGGCGTTCCCGTTCCGCCCCCAACCTGCGCAAGTGGCCGTTGCAGCGCCCAAGGCTGTTTCATATGCGGCACAAGAGCCCCGACAGGTTCTCTCTGCGCCAGCACAGTCTACACATGACTGGGCCATTCAGGTTGGAGCCTATAGCAGCCGTGAGAGTGCTCTTCAGGCTGTCGCGAAAAGCCTTTCCGTTTTGCCTAACTCCTTGAAGCAAGTTTCCTCCACGAGCGTTGCCCCTGTTCAGACTTCTCAAGGATGGATTTTCAGAGGGCGTTTGCATGGTTATTCGAAGGACATGGCTCAGCAAGCCTGCTCCATTTTGAGTGATTGCATTGCAATTCCTCCGGATCTTTATCAATAGTATTCCTGTCATGGCACGCACCTTCCTCCCCCTCTCCAGCCCACGCCATCGTGAGAGCGGTAATATTATCTTTATGATCTTGCTTGCGATTGTGTTGATCGGGGCTTTGACGGCGGCTCTTCACGGGTCATCCCAGACGTCGAATAATATAGATAGAGAAACCCTGATCATTCGGGTTTCCGAAGTGAAGCGCTATGCCTCTGAACTGGAGCGGGGCGTTGCTTATATTATTCAAGGTGGTCACAGCGAAGCCGATATTCGTTTTGCTTCGCCTGATGCTGATGCCGATTATGGGGATTTAAGCTCAGATACGGATAAAACCGATCAGGTTTTTGACAGCAGCGGCGGAGCGGCGCGCTACCGGTTGCCGCCAGACGGTGTTAATGACGGCAGCAAATGGGAATTTTACGGTCAGACCGCTTTGCCGAATGTCGGGACGGATGCTGCCGAGCTCGTTGCTGTTTTGCCCAATGTGACCAGCGATTTTTGCACGGTTGTAAATAACGGGATCGGCTATAGCGCTCAGCCAACAGACTCAAGTGACTGCGTTAGTTACGGCGCTTCCGGGCGCTTTGATGACGGGACACAGTTTCCGGCAACGCCGAATACTGTTGATACAGCGACCTTTTCGGTGACACCTGCCCTTGAAGGGTGCGTCAAGTGTACGGCAGACGGCAGTTACAATTATTTCCGGGTTCTGCTGGCGCGTTAACGTCTATTTTGCTTGAACGCGGTAGATGCGGGTCGGCGTTTCGGAGAGTTTGCGAACTTCTACAGAAAGCAGGAGTTTATAGTCGAACGAGGCGACGACCTCTCCGGTGTGTGTGTTTACGACGCGCAAGTGCACATCCAGATCATCACGGTTTCGCAAATATGACCCGCTCAGGACGAAGTCCGGGTTTGCGGCACTCATCGGCGTTTGGTCGTAGACACCCTCGTTACCACCGGTGGCAACTTCCCGGATGTCAACCTTATAGCCCAGATCGACAAGACGCAGGCCGATTTCTTCGGGGATCTTCATACCGAGCGGAGACGTAATGCCGGGGTTATCGACTTCGTTTAACGGCTTTGCGGCGATGGTTTTATATCCGCCGACCGTATTTTTGAGTTTGGGTTCGATGTAATCGGCGGCGGCGTAGTTTTTTTCCTTGAGATTAACGTCCGGGCGCATGAAAACGCCCTGCGCCGTGGCGACAAGACCGGCAGTGACTTCTCTGAACGCCATCGGCCCCGAGCAAGCGCTTAATCCCAGAACTGTGCATGCCGTGAAGGCCAGAGCGGCAAGATTGCGATGGCTTTTATTTCCGCTTTGTTGCACCTTGCCCCCTTTTATCGCTGATAGGTATCAACCGGTATGGATTTCTGCACAACCGGTATTGTCTTCGGAATACCGTTTTGGCGGGCGTATGTGTAGGCAGGAACTTCATATAGACCGCTGATCATGTAACTTCCCTCATCTTCAGGATTGCCGACGATCAGGGAGAGGATCATGTTTTCGTAGTCTTCTCTGTTTTTAGCTTTAATTGAGAGATGTCCATTTTGTTTTGCCTCGACCGCATATGTCGCATCACCAGCATCTTCTCTTTGCGCGACAAAGGTCAGGGGCAGCGCATTTTTCTGCGGGCCGTTTTCAAGGATATATCCCGCTCTGGTCAGCTCATCGCGCAGGACGTGATCGAAGGCATTGTAGAAGGCGGTTTTGGGGAGCGGCTTGAGGTAAAGACGCTCGACCTTGAAGAGAATTTTTTCGTCCAGCTTTTCGACGAGGTCTTTTGCGACGTAGTGCATGTCCTTGAGGACGGCCTCGTTGCTTTCTTCGCTGTAGTCATAGCCGATCGAGTCGAAGGGGCGCGCCGGCGGTGACTTGTATTTTTCTGCGTAGGAGCTATAGCCGCGGCCCATGGGCGAAGGGTCCAGCCCGTTTACGCTGCACCCCGTTAGCAGGAGTGTGGCGGTGATGACAGCGGGGAGTGAGAGGATATAACGCATATTTTATCAGCCTTGCATAAAAATGGACGGGACGCGAAAGAATACTTACAGGAGTGATTCTATCAACTCTTTGGCCGCAGGTACAGCCCCTTCGGTTTAGCCTGCCGGGGAGGAACCTATTGCGCCGTTTTCTTCTTGCTCTTGAAAAAATGCGCGCTCAGGTTCCTTGTATTTCTCGGGGTCAAGTTTGCCTATATTTTCAAAGACCACGCAGTTACGCCCCTCATGTTTGGCCTGATAGAGGCATTTGTCGGCGCGGCCTAGAATTTCTTCGATCGAGTGTGCGCCATGTGTAATCAATGTTCCGCCCGCGGATGTGGTAATGGGCAAAGCCCCGCCTTCGACGCTGCAGCGGATCGGTGTATCGCAGATAGAGCGGCGTAGACGTTCTGCGACAATGCAGGCCCATTCCGGCGAAACGTCCGGCAGAATGGCGACGAATTCCTCGCCTCCGAGGCGGGCGACAAGGTCAAAACTGCGCAGGCTGTTTTTGAGACGCTCGGCGAAAACCTTGAGAACTTCATCGCCGACATTGTGGCCGTAGGTATCGTTGACGCTTTTGAAGTGATCGATGTCGAGCATGATGACAGCCATTGTCTTTTTGCTCTGCTCGTTTTTCTGGAGCAGTTTTTCCATGTGCACTTCGAAATAGCGGCGATTGTAGAGACCTGTGAGGCTGTCCGTCAGGGCCATGGAGAGGCTGATTTCATAAGTGGAACGCAGGCGCTCCTGGAAGCGTTTGCGGCGAATCTGTGTGCGGACGCGGGCCAGAAGCTCGTTGCGTTCCAGCGGGCGGATAATGTAGTCGTGCGCGCCGATCTCCAGCCCGTGGGCGATGCGCCCGATGTCTTCGTCCTCGCCGATCATGACAATGGGGACGGCGCGTGTGCGCTCGTTGGATTTGAGGTGCGAGCAAAGGCGCAGACCATCCTCGTTTTTGAGATCGAGGCTGATCATCAGGACGTCAAAATCGTATGTCGTTGCCAGCTCCATACCGCGCATCCCGTTATCAACGGCCATGGCGATGTTGTGATCTTTCGCGAGCGTTTCAACGATCTTGTTCTTTTCAAACTCCTTGTCTTCGACGACAAGAATGCGGGCGCCTTCTACAGGCTCGGCCATGACGTTGGTTTTTTCGCCGACGACACCGAACTGCATCGCGGCATTTTCACGCACCCGCCATTCGTCCAGTGCCATTTTCAGGCGGACCAGCGAGCGCACGCGCGCCATGAGCGCCGTATCGTTGATTGGTTTACTGAGGAAATCATCTGCACCGACCTCGAGACCACGGACCTTGTCTTCGGTATCTGTCAGGGCTGTGACCATGACCACGGGGATATGTGCGCGGTCCGGGTCCGATTTGATCCGAGAGCACACTTCGAAACCGTCCATACCGGGCATCATAACGTCGAGCAGGACAATGTCCGGGTTTTCGTTCTTGACCTTCTCCAGCGCTTCCTGCCCGCTGGTTGCGGTCAAAACCTCGTAATATTCGCAGCTAAGCTTTGCCTCGAGCAGCTTAACGTTTGGAAGAATATCATCAACTACGAGGACACGCGCCGACATTCCTAGCGATCTCCCTGCTGCTTATCGTTGACACTCGCCTGCTCACTCTTGCCTTGCGGCTCTTGGAGATAGGTTTGAATAACATCCATAAAGTGTACGACGGAAATCGGCTTGGAAATATAACTTTCGCAGCCGCCCTCGCGGATTTTCTGTTCATCACCCTTCATTGCGAAGGCTGTGACAGCGATCACGGGGATTGATTTTAGTTCCTCGTCATCCTTGATCATGCGTGTGAGTTCAAGTCCAGATATCTCAGGGAGTTGGATGTCCATGATTATCAGGTCCGGCTTATGCTCCCGGGCCATATCCAGAACAGCTTTTCCTTCGTGCGTCTGGACGGTTGCAATATCGTGCGCTTCAAGAAGATCATGGAAGAGCTTCATGTTGAGCTCATTGTCCTCCACAATCAACACCTTCTTTTTATTCATCTTTCAACTGTCTTCCCGGCATTTTCACCCTATCCCAGCATCCTAGAGGGCAGGCGTTGCCAAAACGTTAAAATCTTGCAGAACCATGCTTTTTTTTCGCTTTTCGGGCAAAAAACATTTCTGCGTCGGTACTAATGTTCCTGCACGTCAGGTTTATCGCCTTTTTTTTCTTCGTCTGACTTCGCATTACAGCCCCCCTCGAGCGGTTCCAGCGCAACCAGTTTCTGGTTCACAGAAAAGTCTGCGTAATCAATCTTCATATCACTGACCACGCCGTTTTCCTGAAAGACGAGCGATATCTCGTAGTCGGCGGTGGACTCTGAATTTTTAAGCGGGAAAAAGGCAAGGCGAACTTCCCATGCTTTTGAGTCGAGGAGCGATTTATCGATGTCTTTGTCTGTCTTTATGACGCTGGCCGGATCGATCGGCTTTCCGATGAAACTGTTGACTTCGACCGGACCGTCTTCATCTCCGCCATCGAAGATGGTCGCAGAATAAAATTTTTTTCCTTTTTTGATGTTTTCAAGGACAGATAGCGTATGACCCATGGGGAATAATGTTCCCTTGGGCAGATCAAAGGTCAGCCCTTTGGGAAGATTAAAGACGGCCTCGGATGCCGGCCCGCCTTCACTCATTTCAGCGCTTCCGCGCAGTTCTTCGAAAAGCTGGCCGTCCCGTTTACGCTGGGACGTAAAATTAATGGTTTTTCCATCGAAGGATTCGTAAGTCACGAAGTCGCTGGAAATTTGCATGGCCGGGCCATCGGCATATTCATAGACCATGTTGAACCGGTGGTTTGAAACCCATGCATCACAGGAAGGCTTCCATTCGTACATCATCTGTCCGCTGATATTGACGATCTGTGATCCGTTTTTGTTTTTGGAAAGCTGAATATCGTAGAGCGCCCTATGCGGTTTGAGCCCTTGCTCCAAAGCTCTATCGATTGCGATTGCCTGAACAGGCAACATCAGGGACAGAAAAACTGCTCCGCCCAGAAATATTGATATATGAGGCTGCTTGAAAAAACGTCTTTTTATCATCGTGCTATTATAAATTATTTATCCCTCATATGAAACATCCCTTTGCGAATACCCGGCAAAGTTTTTGCTTTGTGATTACGCCCGTATACGGAAAAAGATGCCGTCGTAACGCGGAAATTTTTGCGTAGCGGACTTTTTTTCCTTTTTGGGTAGACGGGACACCAAGCCTCCTAACGCTATGAAAAATAATGCGTTTTACAGAAGACTTAAACTGGCACGCTCTTCGCATATTTCTCTCTCAAGGATAACGGGAATAACAGCGTCACTTCAGGGAGAGTATAATGGAAACAAGTCTCGTACAGGAACAATACCAAACAGCGGAAAGCCTCTTTAAAGGCAAAAGCTACGAAGCGCAGATCGTTGGTCATGCCGATGTGATTGATCTTTTGCGCGCTGCGCACACAATGATTGGTCAGGCCGAACAGCAGATTGCTGTGCGCGATCAGAGGATTGCCGAACTTGAGGGACTGCTGACGACGGATGAATTGACAAACCTTTCCAATCGCCGGGGCTTTTTTGAGGCGCTTGAACGTGAGGTTGACCGGACCAATCGCGGCAACGGCGAAGGCGGGCTTTTGATTATGATAGATCTGGACCATTTCAAGGCTATCAATGATACATACGGCCATCTGGCCGGTGATGCGGTTTTGCGTGAAGTTGGCTTTTTCCTTCAAAAAGAAATACGCCACATGGATGTCGCCGCGCGGCTTGGCGGCGATGAGTTTGTGCTTCTGTTTCCTCAGGCTAACTCTCAAAAAGCACGTCGCCGGGCCGAAGATATGGCGATGCGCTTTAACACGCTTTCGATCCTGTGGGATGGCATCGAGATTTACATCAAGGGTAGTTTTGGCCTTAAGGATTACGGTCCGGGCGAGAAAATCGAGAATATTCTCGAGGCTGCCGACCGGTCCCTGTACGAGAATAAGCGCCTTCGTCAACGCAAGGAGGTTGGCACAGCGCATTAAATGATAAATTTATAAGGTTTCAGAGAGCTTGTTTTTCACGCCTGCCGGCTCCCCCACTCCCTGACCCTGACCCGCCGGCGGGCACTTCCCTAGCCCGGATTCGCAAGATAGAGCTCTGCGTTTCCGGGCTTCCTCCTTCCCGGATTAGACTTTGACAGTCTCTCTATAAACAGGCTACTCTGAGGGTATGAATGAGAGGTTTTTTTGATGCAGCACGTCTTTTCCTTCCTTTTTCTTTGCTTTTGCTTTTTTGTGACATCGATACCGGTGCATGCACAAACCGCCGCGCAGCAGGGGGGCGTGCCGCAAGCGGTTTCTTCCCAGATCATCAGTATCCAGAAATCCTGCCTGCCTAGTCGCTGGCAAACGCCGGATTGTCTCAAAGCTATGGGGGAATCCAATCTGATTATGGCTTCGAACTATGCGGAAGCCCTCCAAAATGGCGATCATAAGCCTGCGGCGGATGAGCTACTTCAGCATTGCGCTGCCTCGACGGCTGCGCGGGAGCAAGAGGTTCCGGCTTATGCGATGACCAGCGCGATGACGGAATGCGCCAATACGATGGGCGAGATTGCCCAGAATACAGGTATTCGCCCCGACCCAACGCATTTTCAGCTTTTTATCGCCGGAGTATTGTGCCTGAGTCAGAACCCGCAATGCGCAGCGCTGGAAAAAGGGATCGCAGCGTTCAAATAGGGTAAACCCTTGACTTTTTGTGAATAATTTCCTAAGATCGAGCGTGTCGTTCGGCCTAATTCGTCAGGAAATGGGCCCCCTTCCCTCAAAAAAGCCAAACAAACTGAGTAACTTAAATCGCCTTTATATATCAATCAGGTAACTGGTAATTTCCTACGCTGCTTCGACCTTGGCTTTAGGAAGGTTCAGGCGGATGTGGAGGTCGCGGAGTTGCTCTTCGCTGATGTCGCTTGGTGCGCTCATCATCTGGTCTTCGTATTGACCGTTCATGACGAAGGCGTAAACCTCGCGCAGGTTCGGCTCGTCGGCGAGTAGCATCACCATGCGGTCGATCCCGAATGCGCAGCCTCCGTGCGGCGGAGCGCCGAAGTTGAAGGCGCTGAGCATGCCGCCGAATTTGGCTTCGAGGACATCTTTGCTGTAGCCTGCGAGCGCGAAGGCTTTTTCCATGATTTCAGGCTTGTGGTTCCGGATTGCGCCGGAGCATAGCTCGAAGCCGTTGCACACGCAGTCGTACTGATAAGCGTAAATCTCTTGCGGGTCCTTGTTTTCAAGGTCATCCATTCCGCCCTGGGGCATTGAGAACGGGTTGTGGGAGAAGTCGATTTTCTGCGCCTTCTCGTCAAACTCGTACATCGGGAAGTCGACGATCCAGCAGAATTTAAAGACACCTTTCTCACGGCTTACACTGTGGCCTTCGGGCAGAGCATTACAGATTGCGTCGCGCGCTGCGCCTGCAAATTTGGCGGCCTGAGCTTCGCGGTTGCAGATGAAGAAGATTGCATCGCCGTCTTCGAGACCTGCGATTTCTTTGAGTTTTCCTTGCGCGGCTTCGGGGACGAATTTGGCGATCGGACCTTTGCCTTCGCCGGCTTCAAAGAGGATGTATCCAAGTCCCGGCGCGCCTTCACCTTGCGCCCAAGCGTTGAGCTTGTCAAAAAAACTACGCGGCTGGTCAGCAACTTTTGGTGCGCGGATGGCGCGGACGACGCCGCCTTTTTCGATGGTTCCCTTGAAGGCTTTGAACTCAACATCGTCGCGGGCGAAGACTTCGGTGACATCGCAGATTTCAAGCGGGTTGCGCAGGTCAGGTTTGTCGGAGCCGTATTTGAGCATTGCGTCGTCGTAACGCAGGTGCGGGAGCCATTCAACCTTGTGGCTTTGGCCGGTGAAGTCATTGAATTTTTCAAACAGGCTACGAATGACAGGTTCCATCGTGGCGAAGATGTCTTCCTGTGTGACAAAGCTCATTTCCATGTCGAGCTGGTAGAATTCAGCCAGACGGTCGGCGCGGCCATCTTCGTCGCGGAAGCATGGTGCGATCTGGAAGTATCTGTCGAATCCGGAAACCATGAGGAGCTGCTTGAATTGTTGCGGCGCTTGTGGGAGCGCGTAGAATTTGCCGGGATGCAGGCGCGAGGGCACGAGGTAATCGCGCGCACCTTCCGGGCTGGATGCTGTCAGGATCGGGGTCTGGAATTCCTGAAAGCCTTGCGCGTACATGCTTTCACGCAGCGTGCGGATGACGCCGTTGCGCAGGGTGATGTTCTTTTGCATTTTCTCGCGGCGCAGGTCGAGGTAGCGGTAGCGTAGGCGGATGTCTTCCCCTGCTCCGTCGTCTTCGGCGACCTGGAACGGAATCACGTCTGCGGCGGATTGCAGTGTTGCCTTACCAATCGTGATTTCAATTTCGCCGGTCGGCATCTTTGCGTTTACGGTTTCAGCAGTTCTGGCCATGACTTTGCCATCAATGGTGATGACCGACTCGTTACGCCATTTTTCGACCGAAGCCAGCAGAGGGGAGTTTTCCTCGACCACGCACTGTGTTACGCCGTAACGGTCACGCAAATCGATGAAGAGGACACCACCGTGGTCACGGATGCGGGATATCCAGCCGGACAGCCTGACGTCCTGTCCTTCATGATTTTTGCGCAATTCACCGCAGGTGTGTGTCCGATAAGCGTGCATGGGCCAATCTTATAAACACAAGATGGTTGTGACGCAATGCCTTTTTTGTTGACACTCAACCCTTAATTATGTCATCTGGACCCTGCTTTGACGGAGTAACATTATGTCTCTATGCTTTAATCCTGCTGCACGAGGTTTTTTAGAAGAAATTGTAACCGTAAGCGATAGCTCTCGCGTTACGATCGGTCCGGGAGGTCGTCGTCTTCTATTCATAGGAAATGCCCATAAAAACTCCTTGAAACCCGGAACATATGTGGATGGATATCCGTATATAGAGCGGATAGATGGTCATCCATTCAGCTTTCCCTTGCCCATGACTTTTGGGAGAGAAACAGAGGTGCCTTTTGGCTGTATTGGCCAACAGCAGGGTTCGCGCGTAGAGGGAAATGTGAGCGTTTATCTTGATATAGATGCTGCCCTGAAGGCTTGTACAACGCCCTCAGAGCCGGACTTTTCTCCTCCCTGATTTCCTTCCCATGAATCCTTGGCTTTAAGTTGCAATAGCGCTGGACCTTATCTATCGCTTTTGCCATGATGCTGTTGATTTTTATAAAATGGATTTGAAGATTACATGGATACACTGACATCCACCAAAGACCTTTCCGCATTGGTCAAGACGCTTTCCAAGAAGCCTTTTATTACGATTGATACAGAGTTCCTGCGGGAGAAGACTTATTATCCGAAGCTTTGCCTGATCCAGATCAGCGATCCGGAAAAGAATGCGGTGGCGATTGATCCGCTGGCCGATGGGATGGATTTATCTCCTTTGTATGATTTGCTTGAAAACCCGAAGGTTTTGAAAGTTTTCCACGCCGGGCGGCAGGATCTGGAGATTTTTTACAACCTGACCGGCAAAGTCGTTTCGCCGTTTTTTGACACGCAGATTGCGGCGATGGTTTGCGGGTTTGGCGATTCTGTCGGTTATGAGAATCTTGTGCGAACTATTACGGGCCAGAGCATTGATAAAAGCGCGCAGTTTACCGACTGGTCGCATCGTCCTTTGAGCGAGCGGCAGATTAAATATGCGCTCGGCGATGTGACGCATTTGTGTGATATCTATCTTCATCTTGCCGAGGCGCTCGATGCACGCGGGCGGCGCGGATGGGTGATGCAGGAAGAAGAGGTTCTGGCTGATCCCAAGACTTACGAGAATGATCCTTACGGCGCGTGGCGACGGGTTAAGATTCGCTCGCCCAAACCTCAGAGCCTTGCTGTGTTGCGCGAAATTGCAGCGTGGCGAGAGGAACAGGCGCAGGAGCGTAATATTCCGAAGAACTGGGCTATGCGCGATGAAACGCTGGCTGATATGGCGGCGCAGGCTCCGAAGTCTGTGGAAGCGCTTAAGAAAATTCGTGGAGTTTCCGCGGATATGGCAAATGGGCGAACGGGTAAAATTTTATTGGAGCGCATCAAGACAGCGCTATCGTCTCCGCGGGAAGATTGGCCGAAGCCTGAACGTAAGGAGGCCTTGCCGCCGCAGCTTCAGGCTTGTGCGGATATTTTGAAGATGCTTTTGAAGGTTCAGAGCGCCGAGCACGAAGTTGCTCCGAAGCTGATTGCCTCGCAGGATGACCTTGAGAAAATTGCGCTCAGTGATGCGGCCGATGTTCCCGCGCTTAAAGGCTGGCGGCGCGAGATTTTCGGGCAGGATGCGCTGGACTTGAAAAACGGGAAACTGGCGATAGGATTAAAGGGCGATAAAATCATGAAATACAGGGTTCAGGATTTGCCCTGAAATCAAGATCAGGGACTATAATAGTTATGAAGACTCTTTACCTCTTAAGGCATGGGACAGCCTTATCTGCGGCGGCGGGCGGAGACCGTGAAAGGCCTCTGGCACCGAAAGGCAAGGAAGATTGCCGTGCTTTGGGTAAGATTATGGCCGCCAAGGGCTATATTCCGGATTATGCGCTCTGTTCCCCTGCCCTGCGCACCGTTGAAACGCTTGAGGCCATTGGCGGGAAGAAACATATCAAACGTATTTTCTATCCGGATGTTTTGTATAACGGCGTGACAGGTGATCTTCTGGCAGAGATCCAGAAAATTCCTGATGATGCGGATCAGGTCTTGGTTCTTGCGCACATTCCGGGCATCCATGCTCTGGCCGGCATGCTGGCGGGGCGCGGTAAACCGGCGATGATCCGCAAGCTTATCGAAGGATATAATGCAGGGACCCTTAGCGTTTTATCCTGTGCTTGTGAGCGCTGGGCGGAGATACAGCCGGGGGAGAATGAGCTTACGGACCTTCTGGACCCTCTTGATTATAATGCGCCTGCGGGGCCGACGCGCTGGACATAAATCCTGCCAGGGTCCAAACTCAGAGCTTTTCTAAAGACCTGCAAACAATGGTTTTCTGCGCTTCCGGTACTCAAATACTTTAGTGTATATTCCGTTCCGGTTCTCGAAAACCATTGTTTTCGCTGACTTTATAAGAGCTGTGAGTCTGAACCCTACTCTTCCTGCATTCCACTTAAAACTTTTCGCATGAGGGGGACTGATATCCCCCGTTTTTCCGCCAACGCCATCTGGTCCGCGAGGGCGACGATATCGCGGGCGGCGGCGAAAGAGCGTTCTATGCGCGGCAGGAGGTAGGAAATCACATCCTGCGTGACGGTGAGCTGGCGGTCGGAGAAAAGTTTGATCAGGATCGAGCCAAGCAGCATGTCGTCGGGCGGCTGGATGGTGGCGACGGGTGCTGCGCGGAAGCGGGAGGCCAGATCTGCGATGGCGAAATCCGTGTGCGCCGGCGCCATGCGGAGTGTGATCAGCATTGTTCTTTGCTCTTCGCGGAGCAGGTTGTAGAGATGGAAGAGCGTGGTTTCTGCGGCGCGGTCCCCCAGCCATGGGTCGAGGCCATCCAAGATCAGGGCGGGGCCGTATTCAAAGAGGGTGATAGCTTCTTCTTTTACGAGCGATTCCGGTTTGAGAAAAATGGCTTTGGAGGTGTCCTGCCAGACGGCGCAAAGATGGCTTTTGCCGCAGGCTGCCGGGCCTTGGAGGACGAGGATGGGGGCCGGCCATGCGGGCCAGCGGTCGATCCAGCCGACGGCTGCGGCATTGCTTGATCCAACGAGAAAATCGCCACGGCCAAAAGCATGACGGGCACCGAGATCGAACGGGATCTGGCTTCCGCTTTGTGCGGCTGGTTTGGAGGCAGGATCAGCCATTGGCTTTTCCTTTTTTGACGGCTTTGGGCTTTTCACTTGTATCCTTGTAATACGCGCTTTCCTTATATTTTTTAATAGCATAAGAAAGCAGTACACCGATTACGGCTGCAACCGGGACGGCGAGGAACATGCCGAGGATGCCGAGCAAACTTCCGCCTGCCAGAAGCGCGAAGAAAACCCAGAGCGGGTGAAGGCCGACGCTGTCGCCGACAAGTTTGGGGGTGAGGAAATTGCCTTCGATGATCTGTCCGGCGATGAAGATACCGGCGATGATCAGGACAAACATAATATCGCCGCTCTGGAACCACGCGACGCCGACACTTACGATCAGACCGACGGCAGAACCGACCATCGGGATGACGGACAGAAGCCCTGCCCCGAGGCCGATCAGAAAGCCGTATTTGAGTCCGGCGATGGACAGGGCGATGGCGTAGGCGATACCGAGCATGGCGGCAACGCTGATCTGGCCGCGGACGAAGCCTGAGAGTTTTTTGTCGATTTCCTGAAGCAGGGTCATGATTGTTTCTTCCGAGTGGCGGGGAATGAGGGCTTGCACCCATTTGGTGACAGAGGGCCATTCCACCATCATGAAATAGGCCACAATCGGCATGAAGAGCGCAACTGAAATTGCATCGGCGAGGGCTTGCCCTCCGGCGGCCAGTTTTTGCATGACGAAACTGGCGGCGCCTGCGGCGGAGGCGCTATTGCTTTTGAGGAGGTTGGTTAAGCTCTGGGAATCAGTGGCGCCGAGATAGGTTTGGAGGCGCTGCGTGAGGGGCGCGGCAAGGGCGGATATTTTTTCGATGTAACCGGGGAGGTCGTCGCTGAACTGCATGGCTTCGCGGTAGATGACGGGGCTGATGACGGCGAAGAAGGCGGTTACGAGGATTAAAAAGCCGGACAGGATTGCGATTGTCGCGGGCTTGCGGGCGAAGCCGACTTGCCCCAGCCTTGCGACGAGCGGGTTTAGGAGGTACGCGACGGCTATGCCTAAAACGAAGGGTAAAAGAACCGCTTTGAAGAGGAAAATAAACGCAAGAAACAGCACGCAGGCAAAGGCCCAGAATAATGCGTGTGCACGAAGGTCAAGCTTTTGAGCGGCCAATCGAAACTCCTTTTTATTTTTATCCTAGAATGTGCGAACGCCGAATTCTTCTTCCATTGCAGGCTCACCGGCAGCGGGCTCTTCGTTGCGGATGAGGAAGTCATTGCCGCGCCCGGTTTCCGGCACAAGGTCATAAAGTGGCGGCATGCCAGGGCTTTGGTAGGCTTCGCCAAGACGCATGCCGCCTTGTGCGAGGACCTGGCGCAGGCGTTCTTCGTCACCGCGGAAATCAAACTCCAGTCTGACTTCCGACGGGGTTAGCGATAGAACTTCGATCTTTTCGATTCCGGTCATGCGGTCGAGATTTTTGCGAATTCTGACCCAGTCCTGCAAACCGGACACGGGTATGCGAACCTGTACGTGGTTTTTCTGGGCGGCGCTGGCGGATGTTTTTTGTTTCCAGTCTTGCTGGAGGATGCCATATGCGGTTTTTACAGCGCGGCTGTAAAGCTCGCTGCGGGTTTCATTGGCTTGCGCATTTATGATGAAATCCTGCACCAGTTCAGGACCTGCGCGGTCTGTGCGGTAGACGCTGACGACCAGATTTCCGCCGACCGGGTCATTGTCCCCTTGCGCCGATGCGAGTTCGCCGTCCGGGGTTGCCAGCATCAGGGCTGCTTCTTTTGCGCCGTAACGCGCCAGTATGCGGGTCAGTCCTGCCGGGTTGTAGTTCAGGCCGTTGGTTTCCCCGATATCGGCGACATCCATCAAATCGCCGAGGGGGACTTCTACCGGCACGAGGCTTTGAGGAAGTTCCTCGCTGCTCCATGCGGTCAGCCAGACGTTGTCATCAGACCAAAGCAGGCTTTTCGGGCCGATCTGATAGAACGGCAAAATCAGGAGCGGTTTGCTGCTGGTGTCTGTGTAAGTCACGCCGGTGGTTGAGAAGAATTTACTGACGGCCTGCGGCTTGAACCGGAAGGTATAGGTGCCGACATAGCGGACCGCGGAGAGTTTTTCGTCTGTGATTTCGTAGTCTTGAATCATTGCGGAAATGGCCAGCGGGTCCGGCGTTGCCATGTTTGCGGCCTGTCTTTCGTCTACCATGCGCTGCTTGAGGATTTCGAAAGCCTGTACTTGCGCCTTGACGAAGGCTTCATCGCGCGCGGCGACTGAATTTTCCGATGTTACGTCGACCCGTACGTCTCGAACGACGAATAAACTGTCATCTGCATGGGCGGAAAATGAAAAAATTGCTGAAAATAGGAGGATGGCGACGTAAAAAGCTGTACGACTAGCGGAAAAATCCCTATAGAGTATGGCCATGACGAACCCTGACGGTTAATTTTTGATATCGTTTTTTATTTATAACGACTGGACGGTAAAGAGCAACAATGAAAGACAACTCTGCACAAAGCGCCTACAAGAATGCCGGGGTGGATATTGATGCCGCCGACGCGCTGGTTGAGAACATTAAGCCTGCGATCAAGAAAACCAACCGCTCTGGCGTGATGTCAGGGATTGGCGGTTTTGGGGCTTTGTTTGATCCGAAGGCTGCGGGTTATATCGACCCTGTCCTTGTTTCCTCGACCGATGGGGTGGGGACTAAAATCAAGATTGCGATTGATTGCGATATTCATGACACGATCGGGATTGACGCCGTAGCGATGTGCGTGAACGATCTTGTTGTGCAAGGCGCGGAACCTTTGTTTTTCCTTGATTATTTTGCGACCGGGAAGCTTGAGAACACTGTTGCGCAGGCTGTGATTGAGAGCGTGGCGCGGGGATGCGAAATTTCGGGGTGCGCTTTGATCGGCGGTGAAACGGCGGAGATGCCGGGACTTTACGCGGCGGGTGATTATGATCTTGCAGGCTTTACAGTTGGCGCTGTTGAACGGGATTCCTTGATTACCGGAGAAAACATCAAGGCTGGCGATGTGGTTTTGGGTCTTGCCTCGAACGGAGTTCATTCGAACGGGTATTCCCTGGTGCGCAAGATTGTCCGCGATCATTTCAATAATGATTACGATGGCAAGGCACCGTTTGAGATTACAGTGCGGCATCAGGAATCCTCAGGGGTTGCGGCCCGTGAGGTAAAGCCCGAAAATCTGGCCGAAGCTTTGCTTGCGCCGACTCGTATCTATGTTAAGGCCTTGCTTGCGGCGCTGAAGGTTAAAAGCGCGGATGGAACGCCGGGTATTCGCGGGATGGCGCATATTACCGGCGGCGGGCTAACCGAGAATATTCCGCGCGTGTTGCCGGATGATATGTCTGTTCGTCTTGATCTTACACGCTGGGAATTGCCCTCGGTGTTTCGCTGGTTGAAGACGCTGGGCGGGATTGAAAGTCATGATCTTGCGCGCACGCTGAATTGCGGGATCGGTATGATTGTGATTTGCGATTCTGCGTGTGCCGGAAAGATCAAGGATGTGCTTGAGAAAGCCGGTGAAACCGTTTACGAGATTGGAAATACGGAAATACGAAACGTTGCGGATGAGCGCGTTATTCTTGATCATATTGACTCATCATGGGCTTAAATAAACTGAAACTTGCCGTTTTTATTTCAGGGCGCGGCAGCAATATGCTGGCCTTGATGGAGGCTTGCAAACGGCCTGATTTTCCAGCGGAGATTGTGCTCGTCCTTTCAAACAGGCCGGATGCGAAAGGCCTTGTTTCTGCAAAAGAGGCCGGGATTGCAACCGAGATTGTCGATCACAAGGGATTTTCCTCGCGCGAGACCTTTGAGGCAGAGGTTCAAAAGCGCCTTCAGGCTTATACGATTGATTATATTGTTCTAGCCGGGTTTATGCGCGTTCTGACGGCTGGTTTTGTTGATCAGTGGTTGGGGCGGATGGTGAATATCCACCCTTCCCTGCTGCCTGATTATAAGGGCACAGATACGCATGCGCGCGTTCTGGCTGACGGGAAGCGTGAGACTGGATGCACTGTACATTACGTTGTGCCGGATATTGATAGCGGCGAAATTATTGTTCAAAAGCGCGTTCCTGTGCTTGAGGGCGATACGCCGGATAGTCTGGCTGCGCGCGTTCTAGAGCAGGAGCATGTCGCTTACCCCGAGGCGATTGAACGCCTTGCCGCCACGCATAAAAACGCTTAGTATAGTTTGAGACAAACAGGAGCTTTTACGATGGCAGATCACAAGACACCAGACGTTGACCCACAGTCCGTTCATGACGCGCAGGCTATGTGGCATTCTTTTGCCGACTTTGGTAAATATACGATTATTGGTGTTGCGCTTGTTTTGATCTTTTTGACTATCGCTTTCGTCCGGTTTTCTTAAGTTTTTTTCTCCTCATACCCTGATTTGACATTCCTTGCCCAGCATTCAAGGAACATTAACCTTTTGCGTTCAAACTGCCTGTAAGGAAAGGCATACAACGCGTTCAAAAGACTTCTGATCAGGGGCACATGCTGAACAAAACTTTATCTTTGCGCGATCCGCGCGTTTGCCTGATTTCGGCACAAACGAAACGGCTGTTTTTCGGCCTTTTTGTGCTTTTCTACGCCCTGCTCACGACCTCTTCGGGACATGCCCAGAGCGAGAATACGCTTACGTTGAGCGATCCAAACAAAATCATTTATACAGCGCCGTTTAGTTATGTGACACAAGACGAAAAAAAATCTCTGGACCTTAAAACGCTTATTACACGTCACAAAAATAATCTACGCGGCGAGAAGCAGCGTTCCTTACTTATTCATACGGGGCTTAAAAATCCGCCGATATGGGTGGTTTTCAGTGTCCTTAACCGTACGAATGAGGAGCATTGGTTCCTAGACTTCGGAGATACGCTTGAAGGACGTATGGGCCTGATTAAAAGCATCTATGTTTTGAATTACTCTACTGGACAGATTTTTACGCACACTCCGGAGCAAAAGATTATTGACGGGCATGCAGAACGCTATATGGCTGGCCCATCAGATAGTTTTATTAATCATGCACTTCCTGTGCAGATTGCTCCTGGCAAGCAGAACCTTTTCGTGGTGTTTATCGAGGCCGAAAACGGTATTCCACTGACTATTAGCCCGAAACTTGTCTCACGCCCTGCTTTTCTTAAAAGTCTGGTGCGCGGTGATTTTAAGAAAATCATAGCCAATATTCTTGTCATGTTGACCATCGGTTTTTTTTCTACGCTTTATTATATTCGACGAGAGAAAAAGTTTATTCCGTATCTTGTATATTACGCGATCGTTTATTCCTTCTTTTATATAATGAGTCATATTCTTGTATCTCCATTTCCAGGCGTTAGTGAATTTTTACTTGTGCTTTACACCCTAAGCATTGTTGTCGGGATATATATTACTCGTGAATTTCTTGATATTGATCCGATTAGTCATCCGGGAGAGACATACTCTCTTTGGAGTCTTCAGGTTATTCTTATTCTTTCTTGCCTGGTTTATCTATTCATTCTTCCTTCGGTTACAATTGGATATATCGTTTTTTCAATTTGTGTGGCGCTTGGGCTTGCCGCCATTATTGTGATGAGTTCCATACTGGGCAGAAAGAAAAAGGAAGGTACTCTCTATTTTTGTCTGGGCTGGGTTTGCTCCTTTGCAGGCTTTTTATCTCTGTGCTTTGTTTCACTTGATATCTTTTCTCTCACTGGTGCGGGCATCGATATCTTCTGGCTTTTACTCATTCCTCAAGCCGGGTTGTTTGTGATTGCAAATGTTAAAGATATTCAATTCGAGGATGAAGCCCGCAAGCACGAGGTATTACGTATTAAACATGAGGAGCGTTCGTTAGCGAGACTTCAGAAATCCAAAGAATCGGCTGATCAGGCTCGCCTGATGCGGATTATCGAGCGCGAGCGTGAACTGATGAGTGAGCTTAGGGAGCGTGAGGTTCAGCGGACAGAAGAAATGCGCCGTGCGAAAGAGATTGCCGATAAGGCCAACCAAGCCAAGTCTGCTTTTCTTGCGGTGGTTAGTCATGAAATTCGTACGCCTATGACCGGAATTATGGGGATGGTTCAGCTCTTAAAAGATACCGAATTAAGTTCACGTCAAGATGACTATGTTACAACCATTCAGAAGTCTGGCGATACGATGGTTGCTCTTTTAAATGATATTCTGGACTTTGAGAAAATTGAGCGTGGAGGAATGGTTCTTGAGAAAATATCCTTCGACCTTCATGATCTTGCCGATAGCATCGTGATGCTTATGTCCGGACATGCTTCGCAAAAAGGGTTATACCTTAGGAGTGAAATTCAAGAAAGCGTTCCTCAGACTGTTCTCGGGGATCCTACCCGCATACGTCAAGTTCTGCTTAACCTTGTGAATAACGGACTAAAGTTTACCCAAGAAGGCGGCGTTATGATTGAGCTGGAAACACTTGGTACGAGGGGAGATCAATCTGTCCTTATCCGTTTCAAGGTCAGTGACACTGGTATTGGTGTTTCGAAAGACGCGCAGGCAAAGTTGTTTATGCCTTTTACACAGGCAGAAACAAGCACGACCCGGAAATATGGCGGTACAGGACTGGGGCTTGCGATTTCAGACAGGCTGATTGAAGCTATGGGCGGAAAAATACAGGTTGAGAGCGAGGAAGGGCAAGGAAGCTGCTTCTTCTTCGATATTCCCCTGCATGTTCAGGATGGGGCTGCTTTAGACCAAGCAGGAGATAAAGGCGAGGCAGGTATTGCTTCATCAGACACCAGAGCAATGCGCATTCTTGTCGTTGAAGATAATGACAT
This sequence comes from Alphaproteobacteria bacterium, assembly GCA_020445145.1. Classification (GTDB taxonomy): domain Bacteria; phylum Pseudomonadota; class Alphaproteobacteria; order Micavibrionales; family Micavibrionaceae; genus JAGRHC01. The sequence goes on along the minus strand of JAGRHC010000003.1, from coordinate 72,922 downwards.
GAACAGGAAAGTTCTGGATGGTTTGCTTACGCAAAAAGGTCATACTGTATTTCAGGCTGCAAACGGGTTTGAAGGTTTACAAATTTGTCATGCTGAAAAACCTGACCTTGTATTTATGGATATCCAGATGAGCGGGATGGACGGCCTTGAAGCAACACGAAGGCTGCGCTCTGACAGTGACCCTAAAATCGCATCTATTCCGATCATCGCTCTTACCGGAAATGTGATGCTTGAGGATATTGAGAATTTCTTTGCCGCCCAGATGAACGGGTTTTTGGCTAAGCCTATTGAGCTGGACGTTTTGACAAAGCTTTTGCAGAATGCTTCTCAGGGAATATTTGAAAACCCCCTGACTAAAAGTGCACCTCATAGCGAAGATCAAAAAATTGAAGTTGATCACATGGCGATTAATACTTCGTTGGAGCTCGATGATAGAGATGTTTTCGTTGCAGACTCTGACCTTGGTTTCAAAAGCGCATCAGGCGACCCCCTCCTTCGCATGAATATTGATTTGGAACTGGACAGACAATCTCCTATCGATACAAGCAACTCGGGCGAAGAAAAACCTGAACAAATTGAAAATCCTGAAACCTTAAGTCCGGTAACGCCTATGAAACGACAAGATGAATTAACTGAAATTCAAAAATATCTTCTTTCTCAGAAAAAAGGGGTAGATGCTCAAGGGGAGGATTTGAGCAGTGGGCCTTCGATCGATCCGGGAGAGAGTCATGTGACCTCAAATATCGATATCTCTCTAAATTCTCAGGATCTTATTGATCTGGCTATGCTCAAAGATCTGGCTGAAACGCTAGGTAAAGATGTGTTTTCAGATCTCCTGAATGGTTTCATGGAGAAAGCCGATGAAATTATAAGTGATATGAATGATCTTACGAAGAAGGATAGTCTTTCTCCGCTGGGCGCGCGCGCGCATGAACTTAAGGGGATGGCAAGCAATTTCGGGATGAAAGAGGTCAGTGAACAAGCCAAGATTATTGAGAAGGCGGCAAAAACGGGCGATAAAGCTCTGGCCTTTAAAGAAACAGCCGCTTTGCCTGTCGCGAACACACAGACGAAAGCGGCCTTGAAAGATTGGTTTGAAAAACTCTAGCCGACGATTTCTTCGTTATTGAAGAAATACGCGATTTCGGTTTTTGCGTTTTCGAGGCTGTCAGAGCCGTGCACGGAGTTTTCACCGATATTCAGTGCGAATTCTTTACGGATTGTGCCGGGAGCGGCTTCCGCCGGGTTGGTTGCGCCCATGACTTCGCGGTTTTTTGCAACGGCGTTTTCGCCTTCAAGGACCTGGACGACGACGGGCTCGGAGCTCATGAATTCTGTCAGTTCGCCAAAGAAAGGGCGCTCTTTGTGGACGGCATAGAAACCTTCCGCCTTTGCTTTTGTCATGTGAATGCGTTTTTGTGCGATGATGCGCAGGCCAGCTTCTTCGAGCTTGGCGTTGATGGCGCCCGTCAGGTTGCGGCGCGTAGCATCTGGCTTGATGATGGAAAATGTGCGTTCTGTCGCCATGGTAACTCTACCCTCTTTTTTTTGGTCCGGTTGTGTGCGGGTGTTATAGCGGGCTTGCCAGAAAAGCGCAAGGCTTGAAAGTGATGGCGGGGATTTAACGTGAAATTTATAAAAATGTTGAAAAATATGGCGAGAACGTGGTTTGATCTAAGAAAATTATAATTTAAGCGGGCTATAAAGACGTGGCGAACAACAGTTTCAGAAATCAAGTCGCTGAACTTTTTAAGATAGCGGCCAGAGCACTTGAAGATACGCGGCAGTTCAAGCCTTATCTTGACAGGATTTATGAAGATGTCATCGGTGCGTTGAGGCTTAATGCCAGTCATGACCGACGCGAAGGTACACTTGAGGAGGCGCTTTCCTTGAAGAATGGCGACTCACGCGATCCTGAACTGGTTTCACGTAGAATTGCGGCTCTTTTGCCTTACCTGTGTGAGGGATATGCGGATTGCCTTTCATTTTCCCGTATGAAGGATGTCGATCGTCTTGCTGATAAAAAAAAGACGCAGGATAGAGATACCTATGATATTTATGGAATTCAGCTTTGGCTTTCAGATGCCAACCTGATGAAGGCTGTTGAAGCATGGGAAAGCCCTAAACATCCTTTGCGTAAGGTGTGGGAAAAAAAAGGGATTACGGTTAAGATTGATAATTTTATTGTTGAGCCAAAGAGACACGGTTATCGAGCTATTCACCTAAATTTTACTTCTCCGGGAAGCAAAGGGAAAAGCGCCAATCTAGAAATCCAGATTCACCCTGCTGCGATGATGCATACATATCTGGCTACTCGTATTCCTTATAAAATATTCCGCAGTCTTAAAGAGTCTCTTGAGATCGAGAAAGGTAAACTTGAAAGCAACTGGAATGAACATGAAAAAAATGTTGTTCACACATTACGAGAGTATATCAATGCTCTTTACGAAGCAGAGACGCACAAGGCCGGTTTGATTGATCGTATTGCAACCGATCATAGCAATGGGCCGCGTTACCAAAACGAGAAAGAGGCGCGGGAGGCTGCCGAAAAGCTTGCTCCCACGGTTGATGGAATTATTAAGCTTTATAACGCCTATTGTGGTCGTCTCAATGAATTTCTTGAGGCGATAGAGGACGCGAACGGGCATTACGCCCCATCTTCCCCTTCTTAATTGTATTCTCCTTTTATCCCGCCAACGCTTCTTCTATTGCCGTGAGGGCGTCATTTGCGGCCTGCGCATTTGGGCCGCCGGCCTGGGCCATGTCGGGACGGCCGCCGCCGCCTTTGCCACCGAGGGCTGCTGCGCCGACGCGAACGAGGTCTACGGCGCTGTATTTACCGGTGAGGTCGTCGGTGACGCCGACGACGATGGAGGCTTTGCCTTCTTCGGTTGAGACAAGCACGATCACGCCAGAGCCGATGCGGGTTTTGAGGTCGTCGGCCATGGGCTTCAAGTCCTTGGCCGGGAAGCCGTCGAGGACGCGGCCTGCGAATTTGATGCCGCTGATCTCTTTTACATCGTCGGAGGCGCCGGATTTGGCTGACCCACCGCCGCCAAGGGCGACTTGTTTGCGTAAAGATGCGACTTCTTTTTCCAGCGCTTTTTTCTCTTCGAGAAGTCTGGCGGTGCGCTCGACAATGTCGGCGGTGCCGGATTTGTAGAGAGCGGCGATATCCTGCACGGCCTTTTCCTTATCTTCGAGGTAGGCCAAGGCGTTGGTGCCGGTCAGGGCTTCGATACGGCGGATGCCTGAGGATAGAGCGCCTTCGGAGACGATCTTGAGCAGGCCGATGTCGCCGGTGCGTTTGACGTGGGTTCCACCGCAGAGTTCTACGGAGAAGGGTTTATTTGCGCCGGGGGTTTGCGTGCCCATAACCACGACGCGGACCTCGTCCTCGTATTTTTCACCGAACAGGGCCATGGCGCCTGTTTCACGGGCTTCCTCGAGGGGCATGACACGGGTGACGACGGGCGTGTTGGCACGGATTTCGGCGTTGACGATTTCCTCGACTTTGACCAGTTCTTCTGCCGAGATACTCTTGGGGTGGGAGATGTCGAAGCGGGTGCGCTCACGATCCTGCAAACTTCCTTTTTGCGCGACATGTTCGCCCAGAACACGGCGGAGAGCTTCGTGCAGGAGGTGGGTGGCTGAGTGGTTGGCTCGGATATCCGAGCGATAGGCATGATCGACTTTCATTTCTACGACATCGCCGGGGGTGACCTTGTGTTTTGATACCTTCACGCAATGGAGAAAGACTTTGCCGAGCTGTTTTCTGGTGTCGGTGACGTCAAGGACGGCGCCTTCGGGGGTTAGCATGACTCCATGGTCGCCGACCTGACCGCCGGATTCGCCATAGAACGGGGTCTGGTTGGTCAGGATCAGGCCCTCTTCTCCTTGCTTCAGGGTGTCCGTCAGTTTTCCGTCTTTGATGATGGCGAGGATTTTTCCTTCGGCAGTTTCGGTTTCGTAGCCGAGGAATTCAGTGGGGCCAAATTCGTCGAGGAGGTCAAACCAGAGTTGTTCGGTGAAGGCTTCGCCGGAGCCAGACCATGCGGCGCGGGCGCGGGCTTTTTGCTCAGCCATGCAGGCGTCGAATGCCTCTTCGTCAACCTCGATGCCTTTGGCTTTCAAGGCGTCTTGCGTCAGGTCGAGGGGGAAGCCGTAGGTGTCGTAGAGTTTAAAGGCCACGTCGCCGGGGAATTTTTTACCGCCGGCAACTTTGCCTGTTTCCTCGTCGAGAATTTTGAGGCCGCGGTCAAGGGTGGTTTTGAAGCGTTTTTCTTCGGTCTCCAAGGTCTGGATGATCAAAGCCTCGGCGCGGACGAGCTCGGGGTAAGCCTTACCCATTTTGCCGATCAGGGTCGGGACAAGCTGGTACATCAGCGGGTCTTGGGCGCCTAGAAGATGGGCATGGCGCATTCCACGGCGCATGATCCGGCGAAGAACGTAGCCCCTGCCCTCGTTTGAAGGCATGACGCCATCGGCCAGAAGGAAGGCGCTTGCACGCAAATGGTCGGCGATGACGCGGTGGGATGCTGCTTGTGCGCCGTCCGGAGAAATGCCGGTGACGCTTGCGCTGTGTTCGATGATGTCGCGCAGGAGGTCGATGTCGTAGTTGGTATATTTGCCCTGCATGAGTGCGGACATACGCTCAAGGCCCATTCCGGTGTCGATCGAGGGTTTGGGGAGCGGTTTGCGGATATAGCCGCCGGAGCCATCTGGCTCTTGCTCAAACTGCATAAAAACGAGGTTCCAGAACTCGAGGAAACGGTCGCCGTCCTCGTTTGCGCTGCCCGGCGGGCCGCCTTCCAGTGCGTCACCCTGATCGTAAAAAATTTCGGTACAGGGTCCGCAGGGGCCGGTATCGCCCATCATCCAGAAGTTGTCGTAGGTGGGAATGCGGATGATTTTTTCATCTGGGAAGCCTGCTATTTTCTTCCAGAGGTCGGCCGCTTCTTCGTCTTCGTGGTACACGGTGACGAGGAGTTTGTCCTTGGGCATGCCATAGTTTTTGGAGACGAGCTCCCATGCGAAGGAGATTGCTTCTTCCTTGAAGTAATCGCCGAAAGAAAAGTTGCCAAGCATCTCGAAGAAGGTGTGGTGGCNNGGTGGCGCGCGGTGTAGCCGACATTTTCGAGGTCGTTGTGTTTACCGCCGGCGCGGACGCATTTTTGCGCGGTGGTGGCGCGCTTGTAATCCCGGGTTTCTGCGCCGGTGAAGACGTTTTTGAATTGGACCATGCCTGAGTTTGCGAACATCAGGGTCGGGTCGTTCTGGGGGACCAGCGGACTGGAGGCGACGACTTCGTGGCCCTGCCCTTTGTAGTAACTTAAAAATTCTGCACGGATATCGTTGACTGTCTTCATCGCCGGTCTCTATTGTACTGCTTTGTTTTGGTTTAAGGACATAGTTATGCAGGAATTTATCGCACTTGCCAATATGCTTGCTGATGCGGCGGGAGAAATCGTTCAGACTTATTACCGCCAGCCTTTTGATGTCGAGCGAAAGGGCGATGATAGTCCGGTGACGATTGCGGACCGCGCGGTTGAAACACGCTTGCGCGAGATCATTGAAGATGCAAGGCCTCAGGACGGTATTCTGGGTGAAGAGTTTGGGAAGAAAGAGAGCCAAAGCGGGCTGACATGGGTTCTGGATCCGATTGACGGGACGAAGTCTTTTATGATCGGGCGGGCGACTTTCGGGACGCTTATCGCGCTTTGCGAGGGTGATCAGCCTGTGCTTGGGGTGATTGACCAACCGATTTTGGGTGAGCGCTGGACCGGGGTTGACGGGGCACAGACCACAATGAACGGCGGACCTGTGCGGACGCGGCCTTGTGCGACGCTGGCGGAGGCAAGGATTGGCAGCACGACCCCGGCGATGTTTTCTAAAACAGGGCCGGTTTACGAGCGGTTCGAGACGGGCAGCAGGCTTGCATGGGGCGGGGATTGTTACATGTATGGGCTGATTGCGTCGGGGTATATGGATATGGCGCTGGAAGCGAGTTTGTCGCCCTATGATTTTGCGGCGCTGGTTCCGGTGGTTAAGGGTGCCGGCGGCATGATCTGTGATTGGGACGGCCATGCGCTTACGCTTGACTCTGATGGACGTGTGGTGGCGCTTGGTGATCCGGGTTTATGGCCGGAGGTTCAAAAGATTCTGGCAGATTAAGCTGTGGGTCCGAACCCTAGTTCGAGGCGAGCTGAACCAGCTTTTTGTCTTCGGAGATGAAGGCGTAGCGCGGTTTTTTGCCTGATGAGAGCGCGACCATTGTCGGGGTTTCCTCGCCGGCGCGCATGCTGTAGATCCAGTAATTTGAGAGGACGCGCTCTACGTAGTCGCGGGTTTCTTTGACTGGAATTGACTCGATAAACAGAAGAGGATCGTCTGCACCCTGCACGTTCTTTTTCCAGCGTTCAAGGTTGCCCGGGCCTGCGTTGTAAGCAACGAGCAGAGAGACCATGTCATGGTTTACGGAGCGCTCTTTCAGCAGGTGTTCGATATAGTTTTGCCCGACTGTTACATTTACAGAGGGAATGGTGAGGCTTGCACGACCCTGTGCGCCTTCAAAGGCAGCATCTTTCATGATGTATTTTGCTGTTTGCGGCATGACTTGCATCAAGCCCAGTGCGCCGCTGTTGCTCTCTGCCGTTGCATCGAAGCGTGATTCCTGACGGATGACGGCATGGACGAGTGCGGGATCAAGTCTGTAGCCGTTTTCGGGTTGCCAAGGGCTTACGGGGTAAAGCGCAAAATCATAGAGTTTTCCATTTGGCTGGCGCATCATGTGGCCAAGGCGCATTGCGATGCCGGGAAGTCCGACTTTGCCTGCATAGGCCAGTACGGCCTGACGCAGTTTCGGGTTTCCTGAATAGTTGAGCCTTAGCAATTCGGCTTCAGCGAGATCATTTTGCCCGGCGGCAACCAGCGCCATTGCGCGGCGGCCTGCTTTTGTTTCGCTGATGCGTTTTTGGTCTTCTTTTGTGAGAGCCGGCAGTGACCAGTTGAAATCAAAGCTTCGGCCTAGAGACTGGACGGCGAGAAGCCCGTAGAATGTGCGCGGATGGGTGGCGGCTTTGGAGAGCCATTCCTGCTTTTTGCTTTTGTTTCCGGCCTTATCGTAGCTGCGGGCCGCCCAATATGCGCCTGAGGCTGCCATCCAGCCTGATGTGTATTCGGAGCGCCCTGTTTTTTCAAAATAGCTGGCGGCAGTTTTGTAGTCCTGCGTGGTCCAGAAGGAAAGACCGGCGATCCAGCCCGCCAAAGGGGCATACTCGCCGGAGCGCTCTGCGCTCTGGGTTGCCAGACCCTGAGCAATACCGGTTTCCCCTTTGTAGAAGAACCCTGCGGCGATGCGGGCTTGCAGGCGGTCCAATTCAACCTCGTCCATCCATTCGCGGGATGGATCCTGCCCGAACAACGCGAGGGCGTCTTCCATGCGGCTTTCCTGAATCAGGGTTTTGATCTTACTGGAAAACTCTTTTACGGAACGTTCCTGATCTTTTGTGCGTTCGATTGAAGACACATAATGCCGCGCATATGAAATGGACGGGTCGTTGATTTGTGCCAGTTCACGTCCCATTTTCGGTTGTTTCAGGGTGACCTGCGCGATTTCGGCTCCGGGCTTGCGGGCTTGTGCGAGTTTATAAATCTGGTCGGCACCGGGGTAGTCTGCGTACTTCTCAAGCCAGTTTTTCAGTTCTGTGTAGGTGGAGCGATAGGCAACAGGATGCATATAGCGTTGATAAAGGACATGACCCATCAGGCTTTTGTCACTCAGTTTGGTGATTTCATTGTCCGCTTTATTGATTTGACCGTGGGCCTGAAGGCGGAAAATTTCACGGTATGTTTTGGAATCCTGCGCCGAGAGATGTCCGCCAGAGGACAGAGCGCCGTATTTTTCTGAAAAATTGTTAAATCCTACGGATAGTCCTAAAAACGTTTTTCCGCGCGCAGGCAAGCCACGCTGCGGCGGCTCTGACATTGACGGCTTTTCGACGGGGACAGGGATTGACTCAGACGACGCCACAGGCACCAGCAAAATGCTGGCCAGTATCATCAGTCCCAGCGAACTGGAACTCTTTTTTCCAAGTCGTGTCTTTCGCATAATGGGCGATTGATACAAGAAAAAAACCTTTTTGTCCAGTTTTTGGTCTATATATTTTACATATTTTTTGCATTAAATGCAATTTTTTGTGCTATTTCAAGCATATCAGACCAGACGAGTTTCTTCTGTGCGGGGGTACGCAGGAGGTAGGACGGGTGGTATGTGGCCAGTGCCTGGATGGCAGATGATGCGGTGATTTCGGGTGTAAGAGGTCTGTATTCATGCCATGTTTTGCGCAATCTGGAGACGCCTTCGTTACGCCCCAAGAGGGCTTTTGCCGATACGCCGCCGCATAAGATCAGGATTTTGGGAGCAGCGAGCTGGATGTGGCGTTCGATAAACGGGAGGCTGACCTCGACTTCCTCCGGGCTGGGGGTCCGGTTTCCGGGCGGGCGCCAGTTGAGGATGTTTGCGATGTATATGCCCTGCTCCGGCCTTTCGCTTGCACGGCTAATGCCGATGGCGGCGATGATTTTATCCAGAAGCTGGCCGCTTTCACCGACGAAAGGTTTGCCCTGTAGATCTTCTTCGGCGCCGGGCGCTTCACCGACCAGCATGATGTGTGCCTTTGGGTTGCCATCGCTGAAGACTGTGCTGTTGGCGGTTTTTTTGATGGCGAGACCTTCAAAACTTTCTATGGCGGCTTTTAGCTCTTCGAGGGAATTCGCCGCCGCTGCCAGTTTGATGGCTTCGGCTTTTGCCTGCGAGGCGCCGAGGAAGGCCGCCTGTTTCGGCAATGCTTCGGGGCGCGGCGTCCTTTCCCCGTTGACAGGCGCGGCGAGGGCCGGCCTATCAATTTTCAAGACTGTGCGATCAATGGGCTGATCGGTGAGAAGACAATCCACGCCCTGCCCCGCCAACCAGTCGAGGGCGGCATAAAGAGCGTTTTGCTCGGATGTCAGCGCGGTGTGTGTCATATTGACCTAAAAATCCTGTTTTTGTTAAGGGATTCTCGATGAAAATAGGGTAGAGTAGCAGGTGAATAAAATAAAGGGGAAAACCGCTGATGCCTGCCTCTGTTCGCGCTGATCGCGAAAATATGGAATATGATGTTGTGATTGTGGGGGCCGGACCTTCGGGGCTGGCTTGTGCGATCCGTCTTAAGCAACTGGCGGCTGAAAAAGGCTCTGAACTCAATGTCTGTATTCTGGAGAAGGGTTCGGAGGTCGGGGCGCATATTCTTTCCGGCGCCGTATTTGAGCCGCGAGCGCTTGATGAGCTTATTCCCGATTGGAAAGACAAAGGCGCACCGCTTGATACGCCTGCTACGCATGACAAGATGCTGTTTTTGACCAAGGACCGTGCGCATCAGATGCCAACGCCGCCGCAGATGCATAACAAGGGGAATTACATTATTTCACTCGGGAATTTGACGCGCTGGCTGGCGGGGCAAGCGGAGGCGCTGGGGGTTGAGATTTTCCCAGGTTTTGCGGCGGCTGAGGTTTTGTACGATGAAAAGGGCTCTGTGATCGGCGTTGCGACGGGTGATATGGGGCTAAACAAGGATGGCAGCCAGAGTGAATCGTTTGAGCCGGGGATGGAGTTGCATGCGCGGCAGACGGTTTTTGCGGAAGGGTGCCACGGGTCATTGACCAAGACTTTGATTGCCAAGTTTGATTTGCGCAAGGACAGCGATCCGCAGACTTACGGGCTTGGGGTTAAGGAGCTGTGGGAGATTTCTCCGGAGAAGCACCAGAAAGGCCTGGTCGTTCATACGATGGGCTGGCCACTGGATTCTTCAACATATGGCGGATCGTGGATGTATCATATGGACGGGAATTTGCTCTCGATCGGATTTGTGACGGGGCTGGATTACCGAAACCCTTATCTTTCTCCTTATGAAGAGATGCAGCGGTTTAAGACTCATCCGCATATACGGCCTTTGCTTGAGGGCGGGCGGCGCGTGGCTTATGGCGCGCGCGCTTTGGTGGAAGGCGGGTTTCAATCCCTGCCGAAGCTTAGTTTTCCGGGAGGGGTTTTGATTGGCGATACGGCGGGTTTTTTGAACGTGCCCAAGATCAAAGGCAATCATACGGCGATGAAGTCCGGGATGATAGCGGCGGAGAGCCTTTTTGATTTTCTGACTGCTTCTCCGGGGGCATGGGGGGCGGAATGCCAAGCTTATCCTGATGCTCTTGAAAAATCATGGGTCTGGACGGAGCTTAGGGCTGTGCGGAATATCAGGCCGGGCTTTCACAAGGGGCTTGTTTTTGGTCTAATCAATGCCGTTTGGGAGACGCTGACGGGCGGGCTTTCGCCGTGGACATTGAAGAACAATGCCGATTTTGAGCAAATGGACAAGGCTGCTGCTCATACGCCGATTGATTATCCAAAGCCGGACGGGAAGATTACGTTCGACCGGTTGACCTCTGTTCAGCTCTCCAATACCAACCATGCCGAGGGGCAGCCTTGTCATCTGGTTTTGAAAGATCCTTCAGTGCCGATTGATGTCAATTTGGCGGAATATGCCGAGCCGGCCCAGCGTTATTGTCCTGCGGGGGTTTATGAGATTGTGCGCGATGAAAAGGGAGCGCCTGTTTTTCAGATTAACTCCCAGAATTGTGTGCATTGCAAAACCTGTGACATCAAGGATCCGTCACAGAATATAAACTGGACTGTCCCGCAAGGCGGCGACGGACCGAATTACCCCAATATGTAAGTATTTGTGTAGAAAACGCCTTCTTTATAGTGATAGAGTGAACCATGGTGCTTCCCACCGCGATAAAAGAGAGACTGCCAATGAAAAGCCTAGCTATTTTACTTGCCGCCTGCACGATTGGTGCATGCGTCGATAATGATTTTAAAGCCGCACCCGGCTTTCAGCAGGCCAGCCTTGAGACCAGCGCGGGAAGCAGCGCAGAAAAACTCCCTCCTGTGCATGCCGGTGATTATCTTTCGAGCCTGTTCGCACAATCGCATCATGACTGGAAGAATGCGGAAGGGTTTATCGGGAATATTATGGCTGCGGGGATTGAAGATCCACTTATTCGCAGGCGTGCGATGATTCTGGCGATGGGGTCCGGCGATGCCTCTACGGCGATCCAGCTTGCGCAGCACAGTGTTCCTGATGATCCGAATAAAACGTACAGTGACGATGATACGATTGCGCTGATTTTTATGGTTATGGGGGCGTTTGATCAGAAAGATTACAAGCAAGCCGAACTCTATGCGCAAAAAATGCCCAAGGACGGCATGTCCCAGTTTATCGGGCCGTTTTTGACGGGCTGGAGCAACGCTGCGCTTGGGAAGATGGAAATTTCAGGACTTAAGAACAATGCCATTCATCTTTATCATGCGATCCTGATTTCGGATTATCTGAAACAATATGGCGATATTGAGAAGCTTCTGACGCAGGCGGAAGTTGTTCAGGATATATCGACGGAAGATCTGGAGCGCATTGCGGATATTTATGCGCATATCAATAAACCGAAGAAAGCTCTGGAGCTTTACAGCAAGATCCAGAAAGACTGGCCGGATGATGCGGAAATTAAAGAGAAAATATCCCAGATTCAATCCGGGAAGGTTGTCCCTTTGTTTAAGAGCATCAAGACCCCGCAGGAAGGTCTTGGTGAGGCTTTTTATGATATTTCCAAGATCCTCTTTGATGAATATAGCGATGAGAGCGCCCGGGTTTTTGGATTTATGGCGCTGCATCTTGACCCGAACCTGACGGATGCAAAGCTTTTGCTGGCTCATATTGCCGCCCGTCACGAGCGTTATGATGAGGCGATTGCGCATTACCGCGCTGTGCCGGAGAACTCACCCGAGTATCTTGATACGCAGCGTAAAATTGCTGAGATCATGGTGAAGCAGGAGAATGATCAGGACGCCCTTAAAATCCTGAGCTCGCTGGCCACGAAAAAGGACGATGTGGCTTCGATGATCGAGATCGGCGATATTTATCGTAAGCAGGAAAATTACGGGGCGGCAATTGACGCTTATAAGAAAGCGGCCAAGACTTTTGGCGGAGAAATTCCGGCGAGTTACTGGCATCTTTATTATGTTCTGGGGATGAGCTATGAGCGCGCGGGTCAGTGGGATAATGCCGAACAAGCTCTGAAGGCAGCGCTCAAGCTGCAGCCGGATCATCCTTATGTTCTGAATTATCTCGGGTATGCCTGGGCGGACCGTGGAATGAATTTGAAAGAAGCACTTCACATGATCCGTAAAGCGGTTTCCTTGCGCCCCGACGATGGCTACATCACAGACTCTCTGGGGTGGGTGATGTTTAAGATGGAACAATATGATGATGCGGTTCCGGAGTTGGAGAAGGCTGTTGAATTGTTGCCTTATGATCCGACGATTAACGATCATTTGGGCGATGCGTACTGGAAGGTCGGGCGTAAACTTGAGGCCCGGTTCCAGTGGGAACGCGCGAAAAACTATACAGATGACAGTGCTTTTGCACAGGTCCTTGCCGGGAAACTGGTTTCAGGGTTGAAGGCACCGTCCGCTGTTGTCGGGTCGAATACGACCGAATAAGGTAGCGCTTATGTCTATGGCGTTTCCAACCAGCGGCGCTTTGCGGGTTTTCGCGCCGGCCAAGGTTAATCTTTTTCTTCATGTTACCGGGCGGCTGGCGAATGGTTACCATACGCTCGATAGTCTTGTGGCTTTTTCGCGTGATATCGGGGATGTGGTTTCTATTACGCCTGCTGAAAGGTTTCGTTTTTCGGTCGACGGGCCGTTTGCGCCACTTTTTTCTGATGAGGACCGGGATGGCGGGCTATCCTCTTCCAATCTCTGTGTACGGGCCGCTCTTGCGCTTGCAGATGCCACAGACCTTGCGCCGGATGTTCATATTCACCTGACGAAAAATTTGCCACAGGCGGCAGGGCTGGGCGGCGGCTCGGCCGATGCGGCGGCGGTTGTGCGTGGTTTGCTGTCGTTGTGGGGGGTGCCTGAAAGGTTTGAGGGGCTTGCAAATTTGCTCAAAGATCTGGGGGCCGATGTGCCTGCATGTTATTTCGGGGAGCCTGTTCAGTTGCAGGGGATTGGTGATGTTCTAACTCCCGCCCCTGCCCTGCCCAAGATGCCGGTTGTGCTGGTTAACCCGCTTATCCCCTGCCCTACGCCGCAAGTCTTTTCTACCTGGCATGCGACGCAGCCCACGCCTTCTATGCCTCAAACGCTGCCTGCGATGTTGGCGGATCGTGACGAGTTTATTGCTTATCTTCTTGCGCAGCGGAATGATTTGACAGGGGCGGCGCGGCAGGTTGTCCCCTCCATTTCAGAGGTTCTTAATGCTTTACTTGCGCAGCCGGGATGCTTGCTTGCGCGTTTATCGGGATCGGGCGCCAGTTGCTTCGGATTGTTTGAGCAACGAGATCAGGCCATCTCTGCCGCGGAAAGCCTTCAGGCGCTTAAGCCTGAGTGGTGGAGTGCGTCAGGGACCTTCTAGCCGTTATTCTTTTGCCGCTTGATACGGTAAGTTGTCGCTCTTGAGGGCTGTCAGCAGGGCTTCGGATGGGATGCCGTCCGGTGTGAGTTTGGCAAGGCGCTGGAAGTTTCGGATGGCATCGGCGGTCATTGGACCGCTTTTACCGTCAACCGGACCGGGATAGAGACCAAGGCGCATGAGTTCTTGCTGTATGCGCGCGATCAAGCTCTGGTTTGCTGTGCTTTGATAGGATGATCCGCCCTGACCTTTTGCGGCTTGAACGCTTTCGACGATACGGTTTACGTCTTCAAGGCCGACGCCGATTGAACTTGCCAGCTGCTCCAAGGCGGCGCGAGCTTCCGGGCTTCCCTTGTCAGCGGCTTTTTTATACCACATCAGAGCTTCATCCGGACGCGGGGCGCCGAGGAGGCCGTTTTCGTAAATCAGACCTAGATTATAAGCGGCTTCGACGACGCCTTTGTTGGCTGCGGCTTCGAAGTAATCCGCTGCTTTTTGCGGGTTGTAGGGTACACCGACGCCCTCGATATTGGCGATGCCGAGATTGTATTGTGCTTCGGGGTGCCCCTGCGCCGCGGCGTCTGTGTAGAGGTTTATTGCTTTGCCGATGTCTTTTTCTACGCCCATTCCTTGATGATACAGGACGCCCAGGTTGTATTTTGCGTTTGAGACACCGTTTTTCGCGGCTTCTTCGAACCATGCGACGGCGCGCGGCAGATCTTGTTTGACCTGACCATGCCCTGCGACATAGAGCGCACCCATGTCATGCTGCGCTTCGGGGACACCCTGAAAGGCTTGCGCTTCTATCTTTTTTGCAATTTCCGGGAGGTTCGGATCGGGGGTGATGCGCGCTTTCAGGCTGGCGAGGCTAGCGGAGGACGAGGTGTTGCTGCTGTCCGGGGTTACTTGTGGCGCCGAGGTTATTGGTTCTGGCATGTTGGATGGGGCAGGATTTGCGCCAATATCCCCGCTGGTTAGGCTGGACGGCTCTATTGCGTTCATGCGCTCTGCAACGTCCTGCGGGTTTTTGTCCATTGCGGCGAGCATGGCGTCTTCGTCATTGATGTCAAGTTCTGCCGCGGGCGGAGGCGCGTCTTCTATTTTTGTTGCACTGTAAGAGGGTGATCCTTGGGCATAGGCTTCTTCTGAAGGTGCCGGGGATAGTAGATCATTTGTGCTTGGGATACTTTCCGGCTCTTCGGTTTGACTTGCCTGTGTGAATGTGACGCCTGTGTCGGCGCTTTCATCTACATGCAGCGCTATATGCGGCGTTTGCTCATTTGCGGACAGGTTTGCCGCCTTTTGACGTGCGCCGCTCAGGAGCCATCCTGCGAGGACTCCGACCAGAAGCAGGAGCAAAACCGCCGTCGCATGAAGGCGAATGGGTCTTCTCCACCATGGCATGACGGCTTCTTCCTGCATACGGCGCTGGAGCGCCATCGGGTCGATGTCCGCGATCTTGTCTGCGATTTGAGGGACATCGATTCCGGCTATTCCTTGATTGGTCAGGAGGACCATTGCTTTTGCGTTCAGGGCATCACGCGTTTGCATGACGGCTTCTTCTACACGTTCTATTTTGCGCAGGACACGCATGCGATCGTCGATTACCTTGTCAATTTTGCGGTCCAGTTTCAGGTATTCAGATGCTGTGTCTTCGATTTTGTTATCCAGGGCGGCCTGACGCGTTTCTGTCTCGTTGACGCGTTTGGTCAATGCGACGTATGCAGCGACGTTGTCGACCATTTTTTCATTTTGCTCTTTTTGCTTTTTTTCCAGTTCCTGCTGGCGTTTCACGAGAGCCTGCGCTGCTTGCTCCTGCTCTTCGTCTTTTTTCTTGCGAGTCTCAAGCTCGGTTTTGAGGCCATCAAGGACAGCAGCGCTTTCCTTGAGCTTTGCCTCGAGCTCCTTGCGTTTTGCGGTTTCGGTTTTCAGGGCTGACAAGGCCTGCTGGCTTTCGGTGCTTTTATTTTCGAGGGCCTCAAGAAGTTTACGCGCGTTTTCGAATTCTTTTACGGTTTCTTTGACTGTATCTTCGACGCGGGTTGCTTTTTTGATGGTTTCGGTTTGTTTGCGCGCGACTTTTTGCTCAAGATCTATGTAGTTTTCTTCGTGCTTTGCCGTACGCCCTTCAAGCTCGCTGATAGCCTTCTTGTACTGGTCCAGCTGTTTTTTCAGGGCTTTGCGGTCTTCACGGGATTCCTGAAGCTTGACGTTCAGGGATTTGAGCATCAGCAGGATCTGCACTTGTGTCTGGTCACCGCCGGTCATCACAGCCTCGGGTATTGGTGTTTCTGGTGTTTCAGGTGTTTTTTCAGGTGCGTCATCATTATCCGCATTTTTAAAAAACACACGTCCTTCGGAAGTTTTTTTGAACCCCATACCAGTTACCCTTTCCTTACACCAAGAATCAAATCTGCTTTTGTGTATTGTTCACCATATATAGATTGCGGAAAATCCTGCCAGCAAAAATATGGGGGGATTGACTAGAATCTCTGGATAACTTGGCTTTCTCTTTTGTAATCATGCAGGTTTAAGACCTGCATTTCATTTTAGCGGTTTTTTTGGAGGAAAGAGGCTTGCGTTCAGAGGAAATTCTGGTATAGAGTCGCGTTCGCTTGGAAAGCATATGCTTTCATCTTTAAGGCATTGGGGTATAGCCAAGCGGTAAGGCACCGGTTTTTGGTACCGGCATTCCCTGGTTCGAATCCAGGTACCCCAGCCATATCTTTTCTTACAAAGATTTAATCTAATAAGTGCTGCATTGGGTTTGAATATGGCCTATGATTTAGGCCGCTCTGGAGATGACCGGAGGATATATCATGACCAAAAGCAGCTCTGCACACGCGCCGAATGAACATTATGCACAAACTGCCCTGATCTTGCAGGGGGGCGGGGCGCTGGGGTCTTATCAGGCCGGGGTCTATGAAAGCCTTGATGCGCAGGGGATTTATCCGGACTGGTTTGCCGGTATTTCGATCGGTTCAATTAATGCGGCAATTATGGCCGGGAACTCTCCGGATCAGCGTGTTGCGCAATTACGGGCATTCTGGCGTGATATTACCGAGCATTTCCCGGATTATTCAAACCCGTTTCAAGGTGCGTTTGCACGGCATCTTTATGCTTCACTGAGCAGCTTGCATAGCATTGCTTTTGGCGTTCCTGACTTTTTTGTGCCGCGTACGCCTCCTGCCTGGATGCGGATGCCGGGGGCAGACGGGGCGAACAGTTTTTATGATACGGCGCCGCTGCGTGAGACGCTTCATCGTTATATTGATTTTGACATGATAAACGATCCGAAAAGTCCCCGGCTTAGCCTGGGCGCGGTGAATGTGCACACCGGGAATTTTACTTATTTTGACAATCGTAATCTGGTGATCGGGCCAGAGCATGTGATGGCCAGCGGGGCTTTGCCACCGGGATTCCCGCCAGTTGAAATTGACGGGGAATATTACTGGGATGGCGGCCTGGTTTCGAATACGCCCCTCGCCTATGCTCTGAACAAACTGGATGGTGATGATACGCTTATTTTTCAGGTGGACCTTTTTAGTGCGGTGGGATGCTTTCCAGAGACGATTGAAGATGTCGAAGAACGGCGTAAGGATATTATCTATTCCAGCCGGACCCGCTTAAATACGGATGCATTTAGGGAAAAATATAAATTAAGGCGGGATCTTTTGGCGCTCGCCAAGCGTTTGCCTGAACGTGACAGGAAAGACCCTGCGATTGCCGCATTGATCCCTGAGAAAAAAGGGCGCAAGGTTTCGATTGTACATTTGATCTATCGGCGCAGTGTTTATGACGGCTCATCAAAGGATTACGAGTTTTCACGCCGAACAATGGAAGAACACTGGATGGCCGGGTTTGATGATGGCAAACGGACGTTGCGGTCGAAAGATTGGCGGGAGCCGCCCTCGGATGAAGACGGGATTGCGACTTATGATTTAACCCGAAGTGGGACGGCCTGATTTAGAAGGCCGTATATTTGAAAGGAGAAAATGATGAAACTTCAAAATAATGTTGCTGTGATTACAGGTGCGGGCTCTGGATTGGGGCAGAGGATTGCCCTTTCGATGGCGAAGGAAGGCGCGAAGGTTGCGATTTGTGACATTAATATGGATGGGGCTGCCGAGACCAAGGCGATAATCGAGAAAGAGCATAAGGGCAAGGCGATTACGCTCCATATGGATGTGACGAATGAGGCCGAGGTTAATTCAGCGATGGATGAGGCGGCAAAGCATTTTGGGCGAATTGATACTCTGGTTTCCAATGCCGGTATTCAGATTGTTCATCCGATTGAGGAGTTTCCTTATGAGGCCTTCCGCAAACTTGTGGCGATCCATCTGGATGGCGCGTTTTTGACGACGAAAGCGGCGGTTAAATATATGTATCCGCAAAAATCCGGATCTCTGATTTATATGGGCTCGGTTCATAGTCATGAAGCATCGCCTTTGAAGTCCGCTTATGTTGCGGCCAAGCACGGGATTTTGGGGCTGTCTCGCGTGATGGCCAAGGAAGGCGCGAAGCATGGGGTACGCTCGAACGTGATTTGCCCCGGCTTTGTTAAAACGCCGCTGGTGGAAAAACAGATTCCGGAACAGGCTCAAAACCTCGGGATTTCAGAGAAAGAGGTTGTCGAGAATATTATGCTCGGCGGCACGGTGGATAAAGAGTTTACAACGATGCAAGATGTGGCCGACGTCGCCGTATTTCTTGCCAGCTTCGAGACGAATGCCCTGACCGGGCAGTCTCTTGCCGTTAGCCATGGTTGGTATATGGGGTGATTTTTATGTGGGCAGATTTATGCCTAGAGACTCTATAAGGTGGTAGTATGCCCAGATCACCAGAAGCGCCAGGGCTGCCATGGCGATGAGGCTGAATTTGAAGCTGTGTTTGTGATGAAAATTTCTGTCTTTGTGGGCGAAGACATCCATCATTTCGTCGCCAAAGCGAATGGATAAGAAGGTTCCGACGGCGCAGAGGACGACGATACTCCAGTACGGCCAGGGCGTTGTGATGATTTTATAGAGCAGCGAGGTCAGAAATGTTTTGTCGTAGCTTTCCGGGCTGAGGGTTACGGTTGCGATATTGAGGGCGATGGCGATTGCCCAGACAATCAGTTCGCATAAAAACATTCGCAGGCCGGTGATCAGACGGACAGGAAAGTCGATCAGAAACCCTGCATCGGCAACCGGGGTGCACAGGACGAAGAAGCTCCAGGTCAGGGCCGAGACTATACCTCCTGTCGCCAGATCGTATTTCCAGCTTAGAAACAGGAAATATCCGACGAGCACGGCGAGCAGCAGTAGAAATTTGTATATCTGCTCCCGGTGGGTTTGATGTTGCAATGTCAGTTTCATATTTTTTTCGCTGGATGTAACGATCTTGTTTTTTCAATACGAAATTATAGGCGTCATCCTCGGATGACAAACAAAAACAGAAGGTTGTTGTTAAAACTTTGTATGCGGTGGATGGAAATTTAATCCTTCCTTGAATATCACCTACAAAGGCATAGTATGACTTCCACTGTTTAGACGCAGAACTAGAAATTGTGAGGTGCCGTGATGACCGAAAGTATCGCCATCAAACAGGATATATCTGCGACCAAGACTACGACGTGTCTGGCCGCTCTTCAGGAAGCTATTCAGGACCGCATTATCGGACAGCAGGATTTGATCCGCAGTATGATGGTCTGTCTTTTGTGTGACGGGCATATGTTGATCGAAGGGATGCCGGGGCTTGCGAAGACGACGGCGGCGAAGACTTTGGCGGGGGCTCTGGAGGGCGATTTTATGCGCATTCAGTTTACGCCTGACCTTTTGCCGTCCGACCTGATCGGGACAGATATTTACCTGCAGGAGAAAGGCGCTTTTGAGTTTCGCAAGGGACCTCTATTTAACAATATTATTCTGGCCGATGAGATTAACCGGGCGCCTGCGAAGGTTCAATCTGCCCTGCTGGAGGCGATGGAAGAGAAACAGGTCTCGGTGGGTTTGCAAAGTTATAAGCTGCCAGAGCTTTATATGGTTCTGGCGACGCAAAACCCGATTGAGCAGGAGGGGACGTATTCCCTGCCCGAGGCGCAGCTCGACCGGTTCCTGATGCATGTCGTCGTCGGGTATCCCGATCATGATGAGGAATTGCAGATTTTAAATCTGGATGAAAAGCTGGATCAGGATAAAGGCGGCAAAAAAACCAAGCCAAAGGTTCACAGCATTCATCAGAGTGAAGTTTTTACTGCTCGCAAAGACGTTCTCGGTGTTTATGTCGATGAGAAGCTCAAGCATTATGCAGTTTCGCTGGTAAGTGCGACACGTACGCCTGCGAAATACAGCGAAAAGCTGGCTGGATGGCTTCATTTCGGCGCATCGCCAAGGGCGACGCTCGGGATTGTTCATGCGGCCAAGGCTCTGGCTTACCTTGAGGGATCGGCCTATGTTTCGCCACATCATATCCAGCAGGTTGCACCCAATATTTTGCGCCACAGAATTATTCCGACTTTTGAGGCTGAGGCGGAAGGCGTTGCCCGCGATGAGATTATCGCCCACCTCCTGGAGGTTGTGGCGGTGCCTTAAAGGGAGGTCCAGTTATGCTCTACCCTGATTTTGAAGATTTACTCCATATGGGATACCGAGCCGGGAAGCTGGATGTTGCTGCACGGCGGCCCGTTCTGTCGATTGTGTCCGGGGATCATGTCTCGCCGTTTCGCGGACGTGGTCTTGAGTTTGAAGAGGTGCGCGAATATGTGCACGGGGATGATGTCCGGAATATCGACTGGCGGGTGACGGCGCGGACCGGGCGTCCTCATCTGAAGCTGTTCGCCGAGGAGCGGGAGCGCAGTGTTTTAATTTGTACCGACCTTAACCCGACGATGCGGTTCGGGACGCGGGGGACGTTTAAGTCTATTCAGGCTGCGCGGGCTGCGGCGCTTTTGGGGTGGTCGGCGAGCCGCGATAACAACCGGATCGGCGGTTCGTTTTTCGGGAATGTGTCAGGCGGGATGATGTTTATTGATCCAGCCCGCTCGCGTAAATCTTTGTGGCGGATGCTCAAGCAGCTTTGCGATCAGGCGGAATATTCCGAGGAGAGGGTCGCTCTGGAGGATCATTTGCGTTATCTGGCCAAGGCCACGCCGTCGGGCGCACTGGTTTTTATTATCAGTGATTTTATGGTGCAGAGAGATGATTTGAAGAAGCAGCTCTCTCGTCTTCACAGGCATGCCGATGTTGTGCTGGTGGCTGTGAATGATCCGGCGGATGCCTTTTTGCCTTCTGCCGGGGCGCTTATTTTTACGGGGCGGGGAGATGAGAAACTGACGGTGAATACGGCGGACCGGAAAGGTGCTGAGGGCTGGGCGCGGCTTTGGCAGGAAAATCGCAGTCATTTGCGGAATGTTGCGACGGCGCTTGGTCTTGGTTTGATCGAGCTTTCGACGGACCGCGATGTTGCGCTTGATCTGGCGAGCGGGGTGCGGTCCTTGCGCCGCAGAGGAGGATTTGGTCATGGAAGACCTGCGCGCACAGCTT
Source organism: Alphaproteobacteria bacterium (assembly GCA_020445145.1). Classification (GTDB taxonomy): domain Bacteria; phylum Pseudomonadota; class Alphaproteobacteria; order Micavibrionales; family Micavibrionaceae; genus JAGRHC01. The sequence continues at coordinate 51,891 of JAGRHC010000003.1, read as the reverse complement.
CATGATATTAAAGGGCTTGATGCGATCAGCTGGTGGCCGCCCGCTCCGGGGTGGTGGATTCTGGCAGGGGTATTGATTTTGCTTTTGATTGCTGTCTTTGGGGTAAGAGTCTGGCGGAGACGGCGGGCGGCGCGTTGGCAGGCGCATGTCAAAGGTTTGTTTCTCTCCTTGCGGCGTGAAAATGACGCAAGGACCAAAGTTTCCGCGCTTTCAGAATTGCTCAGGGGCCTTGCCATTCAAACGCACGGGCGTGAATCCTGCGCAGGACTGGAGGGCAGCGCGTGGCTTGCCTGGCTGAGCGCGCATGACCCAGCAGGGTTTAACTGGACTTATGATGCCAAAATCCTGATCGAAGCGCCCTATGCCCCGGACGGGCATATTGCGGCGAATGATCTGGAACCGCTGATCAAGGCGGCAGAAAGATGGGTGAAGTGATGTTCGCTTTTGGTTGGCCATGGATGTTTTTTCTTTTGTTCGTGCCACTGGCTGTAAGGTTTTTGCTGCCGGCAAGGGTTCGTTCCAGCCTTTTGCCTGCGCTTCGCTTTCCGCATCTTGATATCTTGCGCGGCGTTTTTGAGTCCTATACGCCACAAGGGAGCCGAGCCAAATGGATTTTTCCGCTTTTACTTTGGTTGATCTGGGCTTGCCTTGTGGGGGCCTTGATGCGGCCTCAGCTTGTGGATCAGATGACGCAGGTGGAAAACAAGGGTTACGATATTATGCTGGATGTTGATTTGTCCGGCTCTATGCGGGCTCTTGATTTTTCGACCAATACCCAGCGGATTGACCGGCTGGATGTGGCGAAAAAAGTTGTCGGGGATTTTGTGAAGGACAGGCCGGGCGACCGGATCGGGCTTGTGCTGTTTGGCGATTATGCCTACCAGTACGCGCCGTTGACGTACGATACAAAATCTGTCGGGCTGATGCTGGATGAAACCGTTATCAGCATGGCCGGAGACGGGACGGCGATTGGGGATGCGATCGGCTTATCGGTTAAGGCGTTGCGAGACAGGCCGGAAAAATCACGGGTTATTATTCTTCTGACAGATGGCGAAGATACGGCCAGTTCTATTCCGCCGTTGCAGGCGGCGCAGCTTGCCAAGGATTACGGTATCCGGATTTATACGATCGGTATCGGCAGCAAGGGCCGTGTTCCCTACCCCGACCAGTTCGGGCGGGTTGTAATGGTCGAGATGAATCTGGATGAAGGTTTGCTGCGGAAAATTGCGACGATGACCGGTGGGTCTTATTTTCATGCTGCGGATGCTCAAGCATTGCAAAATGTTTACAGCCAGATTGACCAGATGGAGAAAACGACGGCCGAGAAACGAGAGTACATGATCCGCACGCCGCTTTATCGTTATCCGCTTGGGGCAGCGATGGGGCTTTTGCTTCTCCTTGGCTTCTTGCCGCTTTTGGAAGGAAGGAGACGTTATGCTGCCTAGTCCTTTGCAGAATTTTGAGTTTGCTTTGCCTTTGTGTTTGTGGGGCCTTGTGTTGATCCCGTTTGTCTGGGCGTTTTACGGATTGTTTTACAGGCAGGGTTTTGGGAGTCGAACAAAGCTGGAGGCGTTTGCCGACCCTCATTTGCTGCCACATCTTCTCGCGGAAGACGAGCATGGGCCGCGCAAGTCTCAAACGATCTGGAAATCTTTGTTGATCTGGTCAGGGCTTTGGATGCTCGGGATTTTGGCGATGGCCGGGCCGCGCTGGGATTATACCGAGGTGGAGGCCTTTACGCCGGCGCGTGATCTGGTCGTTATTCTTGATATGTCGCGTTCGATGGATGCGCAAGATGTTAAACCTTCGCGGATGGCGCGGGCGCGGCAGGAAATTGAGGATATAAACCTGAATGCGAAGGGGATGAATATTGCCTTGATCGCCTTTGACAGCGCGGTGCATGTGATTACGCCGCTGACGGATGACAGGAGTACGCTTGAGGGGCTTTTGCCCTCGCTCAATACAGGACTTGTTTATACGCATGGTGCTAATCTTGTTCCGGCGCTTAAGCGTGCGGGAGAGATGCTGGCTGCGCAGCCCGGCGGAGAGAAACATATTCTTGTCCTGAGCGACGGGGGATTTGAGGATGGGGCTGTGGCTATTTTAAAGGCGGAGCGGATGCTTTTACAGCAAGGGGTTAAAATTCACACGATGGGACTTGGGACCACTCAGGGGGCGCCGATTCCTGATGGTAAAGGCGGGTTTGTTAAAGAGAAAGGTAATGTCGTTTTATCGCATCTTGACGATAAGGCTTTGCGCCGGATCGCGCAGGATGGCGATGGTGTTTATCTGGAGGCCAGTTATCTCGACCGTGATACAAAGGCGATCTTATCGCAGGCGGAGCGGCCTGCGACGGGCGGCGTTTCCCAGAAAACGACACGGTTCTGGGAGGAGCGGTTCTATGTCTTTCTTGCACCGCTTGCCGTTTTTCTTTTGCCGTGGTTTCGGCGCGGTACGGTTTTTCCTCTTTTGCTTCTAGTTCTTCTCTTCCCTGCTCCGGCGCAAGCTTTTGACTGGCGCGACCTGTTTTTGAACCGCGAGCAGCAGGGGCGGCAAGCGGTCGAACAAAAGCAATACGATGAGGCTTTGGAGAAATTCGATGATCCTTACCGGCGCGGCGTTGCGCAATATAAGGCCGGAGACTTTGAGGCGGCTGAGAAATCTTTTGCGGAAGCAAAGCGGCCAGAGGTTGAGGCTTCGGCGCGCTATAATCTTGGAAACTCCCAGCTTATGAGCGGGAAGGTTGAGGATGCGATCAAGAGTTATGAGGATGTTCTGAAATCTCGCCCGGATGATCCGGATGCAGTGCATAACCTTGAGATTGCCAAGAAAATGCTGGAAGAGCAGAAAACGCAGCAACAGCAAAATAAGGATCAGAACAATCAACAGCAGGATAAAAATAACCAGCAGCAACAAGATCAAAACGGTCAAGGGCAGGACAATAAGGATCAAGATCAGAAAGAGGATCAGCAGAACGGCCAACAAAACGCTCGGGATCAGCCCGTGCAAGATCAAAGCAAGGATCAAAGTCACGAAGATGCGCAGAGTCAGAATGGTGATGATCAAAAGCAGGAATCTTCTGAAGATCAGGCAGGCAATCAAAGCGATCAGGAGCAACAAGATTCTCAGGCTCAAAACAATCCGAAAGATGGTGAGAAGTCTTCTGAAGAGCAGAGTGCAGAAAATCAGGAAAAGAATACTTTAGAACAAAAGAACGAGGCGCAAGGACAAGACGAAAAGCAGCAGCAAGCTCAATCTTCGGATCAAAAGCAGGATGAGCAAAAGCAAGATCAACATGAACAGGCGCAACAAAAATCTGAACAGCAAGAAGTTCAAGATCAAGCTTCTCGAGATGAGGATGCTCAGGAGCGCGCAGATCGTCAATCTCAGGATTCTCAGCCGGGAGATCATGACAAAGAAGAAAGCGGAATGCCGCGTCAGGCTAAACGCACACAGCAGGATATTGATGCCGATCAATGGCTGGACCGGATCAAGGATGACCCGCAGGCCTTTTTGAAGAACAAATTTTATATCGAATCAAAACGCCAGAATGCACGCGAAGGAGATCAACCATGGTAAAAGCTTTGCATCTTGCCTTTCTAGTTTTTGTATTCAGTCTTAGCTTTGCGCAGGGTGCGCTCGCGGCAGGCGAAAGTTTTACGGCCAGCCTTAATCGCGATCATGTCGGGGAAGGCGAAAGCTTTGTCCTTGCGCTGCGTCTGTCCGGAACGTCTCCCAAAGAAACGCCGGATCTCTCTCCTCTAGACCAGGATTTCAAGATTTTTTCTACGGGCCAGACCTCGCAGACCAGTATTATTAACGGGAAGATTTCTTCTATCGTTGGCTGGAATGTTATTTTGATCCCTAAGAAAACGGGAACGCTGACGATCCCGGCGCTTTCGATTGAGAGTGATGCTGGACGTTTCACTTCTGATCCGGTCCAAATTTATGTCGGAGAGGCTGCGGCGGACTCGCAGGGCGGCGGGAAGACCGGCAGGCCTGTGTTTGTTAAAGTGGAAGCCAGCCAGACGGAGCCTTTCAAAAACCAGCCTGTTTTGCTGACGGTTAAGCTTGTGGCTTTGCGGGATGTATCCGATATCAGGTTGGGTGATTTGGCCGTTCCTCATGCTGTTGTAGAGCAGCAGGGAGATCCTCAGGTTTATGACGCGGTTACGGCAGGCAAGCCGGCGAAAGTGGTTGAAGTTCGCTATCTTATTACGCCCTTGCAGGATGGCGATATTTCTATTCCGGGCCTGACGTTTGACGGGCAGATTGATTCCGGGCAACGGCAAAATCCTTTTGGCCGTCTGGGCGGTTTTGCAGACCCGTTTGGGATGATGGATGATCTTGGCGGTTTTCCTGGGATGACCGCCTATACGCCATTTGCTGTGGCGGCGCAGGATATTACGCTTCATATCAAACCTGCGGCGATGCAGATGGATCCGTGGCTTCCGGCTGAGAAGGTTGCACTTCTCGATGAATGGACGGGCGCTGAGCACGCGAAAGTCGGCGAACCCTTGACGCGCAAAATTACGATGACCGCCAAGGGGACCAGCGGAGCGGCGTTGCCTAGCCTAGAAGGGCAGATTGACCCGGCCGGAGATTTCAAGCTTTATGCAGACAAACCGGCTTCGGGGGACAAGATTTCTCCGGATGGGAAATCAATTGCCGGGTGGCGCGCGGAGAGCTTTACGCTAATCCCTCAAAAGCCGGGCGAGCTGACATTGCCTGAGATCAAGCTGGCCTGGTGGGATACGATAAATGGGAAAATTGCATATGCAACTATCCCGCAGAAAACCATTATTGCGACAGGTCAGGCTTTGCCTTCAGCGGATGTGAGTGCCTCTTCTGCGCCCGCGGGACAGTCGTTACAGGTTCCTGAAAAGCAAAGTGCCGATGTTGATACAAAACAGGTCGTGCCTTCTCCGGAACAAAGCTTACAGTCTCTGCCCGGTTATCTTTACGGATTGATCGGTGTTTTGGCTTTAGCGGTTGTCTTTATGGGCGCCCTGCTTGTCTATTTGCTGCGTACGCTGGCGAAGGAGAAAAAGGCACATTTGTCTGATGCGATGAAGAAAGTTCAGACTCCTTTGAACGCAGCGAATGAGGATAAGGTTTCACTTTCGGTTATAAGTAAGGCAGAGAGTGCGGAAGATCTCAGGATAGGTGTGCAGCGTTACGCCCATCATCATTTCGGCCTTCCTCTGAATGCTTCGCTTCAGATTATCGCCGGGACGATTAAGCGTGATGTTCCCGAAGCAGATGTTGCCGTTTTTTCGACGCTTGATTCTGCGCTGTATGCCGGCGGACAGATTGATCTGGATGATGTGAAGGGCAAACTTGTTACACTTTTTAAGACCGCAAAAAGCCAGAATCACGAAAAAAACTCCCCTGAAAAGAAATGGGGGACTTTAAATCCCAGTTGATGCGCACATCTTATTTATAGCGGTATTTGAGCGTATAGCTGCCATAACGCCCGGCGTTCTCAGGGTTTTCTTTTTCCCAGTTTTTGCAGATTTCGTCGTAGGCTTCCCGGTTTATGATACAGCTTCCGATATATAAATCGAGCAGGGTTTGGGAGAAGCTGCGCTTGAAGAGGAGCAGGCTGTCGTCCGGGGCGGGTGTGCGGCCTCCTCCGAGGTGGAGCCATTTTGCTTTTTCATTATGGGCGGCGCGGATGATGTGGTCCAGCATCAGGTTGTTGGGGGCGCGGGCGAAAGCCTCCTCGTCGCTGGCAGAGAGGTGATAGTGCCAGATTTCGGGGCTGGTCAGGACAGATGCGCCTGCGATCATCTTACCGTCCAGCCGGACGGTGATGAGGCGGCTCAGATTTTTCAGGGACTTAAAATATTGGCTGTTAAAGAAATAATAGTCTGAGGCCCCTATGGTTTCCATGCGCCGGGTGTAAAGGGATGTAAATTCTTCCCATGGCTGAAGGCCTTCTTCCTCGCTTACAACGCATTGCCCGGTTTCCAAGGATTTGCGCATCAAGCGGCGGTGGTCTTTTTTGAATTCGCTCTCGACTTCGCCTAAGGTACGGTCAAGGTTGACGGCAACGGTTTTTGAAACGGGTTTTACGTCCGTATAGGGTGGGATGAGGAAATCCTGTGTTTGCAGAATCGGATGGCATCTGAGCAGGCCGGCAATAATCCCTGCTCTTTGGGCGTATTCTATGAAATCTTTCCATGCGGCGTTTAGGAAAGCCGGGGCTTTTGTTGTGGACAGCGCGCCGCCATATCCGTAGGCGGTTTCCAAGTCGTAGAATTCATCAGCACCGGGGACCGGGCGTTTGATGTAGGGGAGGAAGAAAATATTTTCGGGTGTGGTGTAGGTGTATGCTTCCGCTTTGCCGTTTTCTGCGGTATTCAAGGTGACGTACGCCTCTCCGAAATAAATATCGTACAGGCCTTTCTCCTTTAGTTTTTCAAGGGCAGTTTGCCATTCCTTGCCGGGATGGATGATTTTACCAGCGGTCATGCGCCCTGCCCCGCTGCGAATTTCTGGATTGCGCCCAGAACGCGGTGCATGTCGTCCCCTGTATAACGCTGATCGATCGGTAAACTCAGGAGGGTTCTTGCGAGGGGTGCACCGTAGCCATTCCATTCCGGCCAGTGGACGGGGGGGTAGATTTCCTGATCGAACAGATATTGTTGCAAGGAATCGCGGATCTTTTCCGGCATGGCAATGACGAAATATTGCGGTACATCTTCGGGGCCGAGCGCGGTGAAGCATGGTTTTATTTCTGAGGCGTCCGAGGGCCAGTTTTTTTGCAGGGTCAGGAAATTTTTCCTTCGGATTTTTGCAAAATCAGCCAAAGGGAACGTGTCGATCAATCGGGCTGAGAGGGCTGAAATGCCGCCACTTTGTTCTTTGATCATTGATTCTGCGGTCTTGTATAAATCCCAGAACCGGGCGGCGTGGGTTTCGTTCATTGTTTTATCGCGAAACAAATAATCGAATTTCATTTGCGCGGCCTCCTGCCACGGCGCTTCGTAAGGGTATGGTGCTAGGGCGATATCATCTTCCTGCTCTACAGGCCCGCGCATTGATACGGCTAGTCCGCCATCAGGGACGGCGATCCATTTGCGCAGGCTGTAATATTGCCAATCCGCCCAGGGAGAGGCTTTGCCTGCGCCGCGCAGGTCATAGAGGGCGGGGACATTATCTAGGATGATTGTTATATCCGGATTGATTTCCTTCGCGAAGGCAGCGAAAGCACTGTGGTCGACAAGGCCGAAATATTTTACGAGGGAGAGGGCTCCGGCCTTTTTTAGCTGCTCGGGCACGCAGACGGGCTTGAAATTTTTATCGACACTGTAGAGCTCAAAGGGGATTTTTTCTTTCTCCAGCACCGGAGCGAGGGCACTCCAGCACCCGTAATCCGGCATGAGCAGCGGATCCGGAGTGATTTTTGTCTGGCTTAAAATCCAGCGAAAAGCTTCGCGGCCTGAGCAGAAGAAGCGGTGCGAGACTTCCAGATCAAAGTACCTGGCGAAGGTTTTGTTGCTTTTTTGCTCTTGATGGAAATCATAGGGGTACTGGCCGCCGATGGGCATAATTCGGCGCAGTAATTGCATGGTTGAAGCGGAGTGCAAAGTCATTATGATAGTCTTTGTGCGCTGTTGTTTTCCGGCAGAATCACGTTAGGGCGGAAGGACCCGTATCATTATGCACAAATTTGATTTCAAATCTATTGAAGCTGATATTGTTGAGCGTGGCTGGGCTATTCTCAAGGGCGTTTATGATATGGCGCTGATTGAGGATATCCGGGCCGATATTGAACGCCAGATCCCGGTTTACGAACGCATTCAAAAGGAAGAAGGCGTTTTTGAAGAGAGCCAAAATGCCTATCACCATTCGATTGTCGGCTGTCCGGCGCAGATGAAGTTGATTGATCCGAACCCTATTCACGGGTTTTTGGAGCATTATTTTGACGGGCGGTACATCCTCAATGCAATGGGGACGACCTGTATTTTGCCAAACCAACCGGTTTATACGCAGAAAATTCACCGCGACTCGCGCTCTTATTCGGATGGAAGCCGACTGATTTTGAATACTCTGATTATGCTGGACGATTCGACAGAGGATAACGGCGCGACGTGGATGCTGGAGGGGAGCCATAAAGGGGGAAGCCGTCCGAGCGATGAGGAGTTTTACGCTAAATCCATTCGGGCTTGCGGTCAGACGGGGGATGTTTTGCTGTTTGACGGGAACATCTGGCATTCGAGCGGTGCCAATAAAACGGACAAGCCGCGCCGGATTATTACGCCGCTTTATTCAAAGCCGTTTGTGAAACAAAGCCTTGATTACCCCCGTGCCTTCGGGATGGATTTTGCGAATAAAATCAGTCCGGAGCTTAAGCAGATTATCGGTTATAATGCCCTGACGCCGACCTGTATTCAGGAGTTTTACAAGCCGCGCGACAAGCGCTTTTATAAGTCTGACCAAGGGTAAGGGATGGAACGTCCTTACTGGCATGACCGGGGTTATTGCGCGACTGTCTGCGGGCGGGTGAGCACAAGCGCGGATGTTTTAACCGGGCCGGAAGGGCATCCGCTTTTGCGGCTGGTTACGGAAGGCAGGCCGGGTCATCTTGCCTGCGCGCCGGGGTTCTTGAGCCCGTGCGATCCGGCGGAGATGGTTGGTTTGCTTAATTTCGCGAAGGCGCAAGGTGCGGCGACAGGGTTTTTCCAGTTTCGAGGGGAAGATGATTCTGACGTTAAAATCTGGCTTGAAGACCATGCGCCGTATTTTTTGATTGAAGAGCGAAGCTGCGTTCATATTCCCTTGCTTGCCGATGAAGAGGCGATGATTGCGGCCTGCCGCAGGGATACGCGGAGCCGGCTTCGTGCGGCGCTGCGGGAGGGGGTGCGGTATGAGTTCAGGCTGCATGAGAATTTTTCTGATTTTTATGACCGGATTGCAGGCCATAACGGGTTTTCTGCCGCTTATTGCTACAGCGCAGACGAGATTGAGAAAATGTGCCGCGCTGACGGTGCATGGCCGGTTTCTGTCTTTGACGATACGGGGGCGTATCTTGGCGGTTCCTTGCTAGGGCGGGTGAGTGCACAGATGTGCGATTATATTATCAGTGCTTATGATTCCGATAATTTAAATACGGGGCGGGCTGTGCTTTGGGCCTCGTTACGCGCGGCGCTGGACTTAGGGTTTTCGGCGGTTAATCTAGGCGGCGGGGTTTTGGAAGAAGACGGGCTTTATGATTTTAAAATGTCTTTTGGGGGCGTGCCCGCCGCGTTCTATACAATAAAAATCGTTTTTGATTCTGATGCTTATCAGGCAGGATACGGGGAGAAGGCGGGCGCGCCGCCTTTTGATTTAACAGGCAGGTTTCCTCCGTCATGATTGTTCATATCGGTTTCCCCAAATGTGCGTCCACCAGCTTGCAGAGCCTTTTTGCGCTTAGCGGTGCTCGGTTTTTGGGGTGTAATCCCAAGGCAGCGGCGGGGGAATTTTATGATCCTGTGCTCGGGCATGGGATGGAGAGTATTTTCCGGTTTGGCGGAGAGGAGCAGTTTTCAGCGTTTGCGGCGCAGGTGCGTCCTGCCCTTGAACAGATTGACGGTGAGGCCGACGGGCAAAGTATTCTGTCCTATGAGAATATTTCCTTTCGCCTGACGCCATGGGATTTGCCGACGGATATCAAGATTGCGCGGCTGGGGCGGCTGATCCCGGAAAACCCGCGGATCGTTGTTGTCTTCCGGCCCGTGCAGGATTTTGTGGTTTCTCTTTATAAGAACCATTTGAGTTTTGGCTATACAGGCGGATTTGAGGATTTTCTGCACGAGATCGATGTTTTGCGCGATTATGGATGGCTTGCGGATCTGGATGTGTCTTTGCTGGTGAAGCGCTTGAATGTGGCCTTTGGCGGGAACTGCGATATTGTTCTTGCGGATTTAGGTACGCCGGATATGCCCAAGCGCTTGTTTGGTTTTCTGGGGCTTGCATATAAGGGGAGCGATGATGTGCGGCTAAACCGGAGCCCGGATGAATGGGAGACGGCACAACTTCGGGCGCATAATGCCGCCCTTCCCCATCGTCAGCAGCTTCTGGACTGGCTGGAGTTGCACCGGGTTTTCCCTCGGGGCACAATGCCTGAAGCAGCGTTGTTCCGGATGTCGCGTGCACGGATTGCTCAGAACGAGGCACTTAAAGCGGCGAATATGTCTGATGTTTTTTGTAGGGATGCGTTTGAATGGCCTGAGGCTTTTGAGCAGATGGAGGCCAAAAATAAAGCGTTCATATCAGGGGTTCTCGGCGATCAACGCATTGTCCTGATTTAGTGGCGTTCGAGATACCATTTTATGGTTTCTTGCAGGCCTTGCTCAAAGCTGATCCGGGGTTGCCAGTCTAGCTCCTCTCTGGCCTTGGCACTGTTGATGGCGTAGCGGAAGTCGTGGCCGGGGCGGTCTGTGACGAATTGAATTTGCTCTTCGTAAGACTCGCCATCCTTGCGCGGGTGCAGCTCATCCAGCGTTTTGCAAATAAAGCGGACAAGGTCGATATTGCGCCATTCGTTGCCGCCACCAATGCAATAACTTTGTCCTGCGACGCCTTTTTCTGCGGCGCAGAGGATGGCCCGCCCGTAATCGTCGACGTGAATCCAGTCGCGGATGTTTTGTCCCTGCCCGTAGACGGGGATGTCCTGTTTTGACAGCGCTTTGGTGATCACGACGGGGATCAGCTTCTCCGGGTATTGGCGCGGCCCGTAATTGTTGCTGCAATTCAGGATTATGGCCGGGAGTTCGTAGGTGTGTTGCCATGCGCGGACGAGGTGATCGGAGGCGGCCTTACTTGCTGAATAGGGGCTGCGCGGGTCGTAGGGGGTGGATTCGCTAAATTTTTGGTCGTCTGCGCCGAGCGCTCCGAAAACCTCATCTGTTGAGATGTGTATGAAGTGGAAAATTTCGCTTCTATCCTTCATTCTTTTTTCGAAATAATCCTGTGCGGCCATCAGGAGATTGGTCTGGCCGACGATGTTGGTCTGGATGAAGGGCTGGGCGGCGGCGATGGAGCGGTCGACATGAGTTTCGGCGGCAAGGTGAATGATGACATCGGGGCGAAAATGTTCAAGCGCGGCGTGCACCAAGCCGGGGTCGCCGATGTCACCTTGAATAAATTCGTGGTTCGGGTTATCGAGCGCCCCTTCCAGATTTTCCAGCTTTCCGGCGTATGTCAGGGCGTCATAGGACAGCACTTTTGCATCGGGGAGCACGCCCAAGATCTGGTGCACGAGGTTTGATCCGATAAAACCGGCTGCCCCTGTGATAAAAAATCGGACTGTACTCAAGCTTCGCATAGCAGGACCTTTTCACATATTTCGGCAACATCGTCCGCTGTAAAATCTTTGTGCACCGGTAGACCAACCGTAAATTCCGCCAGATGGTCGGTAACGGGAAGGTCGCCGCGGGCAATCGTGCTGAATAACGGTTCATTGTGGCAAGCATGGCGCCACCAGTGTCTTGTTTCTACGCCAAGATCCAGAAGTTTTTCAAGGTCCATTCCTTTGTGCTCAATCATACAGACGGAATTAAAGCGGTCTTCGCCGTAGCCGGGGCGCAGCTTAATGTTTGAGGCTCCTGTAAAACCAGCGTGGTAGCCTTTTGCGACCCGAATAAAGTCCGATTTGCTTTTTGGCCATGCATCCATGGACGCCAGTAGAACGGCGGCATGGTATTCGCTCATCTTTGCATTTGTTGCATTCCAGAAGATACCCTTTTTGTTGGTTCCGAAATGGCTCATTTTTTTGACACGCAGGGTGATGTCCTGGTCTTTGATTATGAGGAGACCGCCTTCTGCGGCGTTCAGCATTTTTGTGGCATGGAATGAAACCATGGTCGGAACTGTTTCGGATGGCACCACATCGTCAAGGCACATGGCTGCGCCATCGATGATCACACGCACATTATGGCGGCGTGAGAAATCTTCCCATTCTTGAACTGGTAACGGCAGGCCAAAGGGGGCGACAGGCATGATCAAAGAGACATCCCCCGGCGCATCCCTCATGGCTTTTTCAGCTATTTCCGGCGTCAAGGCCCAGCTTACAGGATCCACATCTACAAAATAGGGAACGAGTCCTTTGTTCAGGGCAGCGTGCGGGGTTGCGATATACGTCCATGAGGGCATAATCGCCGTGGTTCCGAGTGGAATATCGTAGGCTTGTATGAGGAGTTCGAGGATGGCCATACCGCTGGAGGCGGTCATGACGTGTTTTCGTTCTTCCAGATTCAGCCACTGGGCACAGCGATCATGGACTTCTTCTACCAACGGGCCAAAATTTGCGTAGTAGCGGTTTTCATCGATTTTTTTGAGATAGGGGTAGAGCTCGTCTGCTGTTGGGAGAAGCGGTCTCAGGGCTAAGAATTTTGGCTCAGTGTTCGTGGTCATTTACTATACTCCTGATATACTCTGCATACGCGTTGTTTCCCATTTGCGAGGCTAACATCTTAAGTTTTTCAAAACTGATGAGGCCCCGCTGATAGGCGATTTCTTCCAGACAAGCAATTTTTATGCCTTGTCGTTCCTCGACGATATGGATGTATTGGGATGCCTGCATCATCGAGCCGGGGGTTCCGGTATCAAGCCATGCGAAGCCGCGTGGGGCTCTTGCTGCTTTCAGGCGGCCTTCTTTATGATATTCCAGAAGAAGATCTACGATTTCCAGCTCACCGCGCTCAGATGGCTTTAAGGAGGCTGCGCGTTCTACGACGTCCGGGTCGAAAAGATAAAGACCGGATGCGGCCCAGTCCGAGCGCGGGTTCTGTGGTTTTTCTTCCAGATCCACTATGTTGCCGTTTGAATCGAAATTCACAACGCCAAAACGGGATGGGTCTTTGACGCGGAATGTGAATATACTGGCGCCTTTGTGCTCTTCTTCCATCTGCATGATGTGTTTGATGAAGCCTGAGCCGTAGAAAATATTATCGCCGAGAATCAGGATCACCGGGTCGTTGCCAATAAAATCCCTACCCAAGGTGAAGGCTTCGGGGAGGCCTCGCGGGGCAAGTTGGACCTTGTATGAGATGCGAATCCCCCATTGCGATCCATCGCCCAGGAGTTTTTCAAAAAGGTGCTGGTCTTCCGGTTTTATGATGATCAGGATGTCCTGAACGCCCTTCATCATCAGGATTGATAGTGGGTAATATATCATGGGTTTGTCAAAGACAGGCAGCAGCTGTTTTGTGACAACTTGCGTCATCGGGTACAGGCGCGATCCCGTTCCACCGGCCAGAATTATACCTTTACGGATCATCGGTTTTTTCCCTAGTTTCTCTAGTCCAAGTTTCTCTGGCCAAGCTTATGGACATTGCATCCATATATGCCTACACTTTGAACGGTCAAATAGTATCACAGTGATATACAGGGATAAAGCATGCTTTGCGCCGCGTTAAATCTATACGAGAGCAACGAGGTTGCGGAGATGCGCAAAAGCGTTTACGCGGGGCCGGGCTACACTGTTTTCAAATCTTTTATTGCTCCTGACATCGCGCGTGATCTTGGGAAGCGCTGGTTTTCCGGTATGTATAATCATCTTTTGCATGACGGGTTTATCAAGAATCAGGAGCTTGCCAAGGATACGCCGTCTTTTCTTATTCGCCGGCCCAATGAATGCGACTGGTCGATATGTCATCAAATCTGGCAGGCACCTCTGGATGAGACCGCGCATAATATTGCGATGGAATGCCAGCGCATGCGTAACCTGATCGAAGGCAGGCCTCTTTACTATGCAACGCGTATCCATGATTCTCTGGTTATGCAGTACAGACTTTGCCGAACCCTTAGCCCGGGCGTTACGGTTAAGCCGCACGCGGATTTCATGGAGGAATCACGGCATGATCCTTCGGGCAGCCATGCGTTTGATCCTCGCCGCACGCAAATGACGCTTTTCCTCTCCGATTACGGGACGGATTACGATGAGGGGGGCTTCAAGTTTATGACCAACGATGAGCGCTATGTGACGTTCGGGCGGGATGTCGACGTGGGGGCGGGTGATCTTGTGATCTGGAAATATACAAACAAGCATGAAGTTTCAGATGTCCGCGTTTTGAATGACTCTGTACTCGGGTTTTCGCGGATTGTTTTTCCATTGTTTGAAGGAGTGATGGCGCGATGATCCTGCCTCCGGGGTATCCGGCTGAACTTTCTGATATTCTTGATGCGCATGCAAAAGATGGGCTGGTTCCCGGATGGTATGCGGTTAATTTTCTTAATCTTGGGCGCGATATCGGTGCAGCGATTGCCGAGATTGCGCCGGAAGCCAAAAAGTTTGCAAGTTTTGGCGGGCGGAGTCTTCCTTTCCTTTTTGGGCGGGCTGATGTGTCTTCGTGCAGGTCGTATGACCCCAGAGAACTTTACGGCCCGATTGTTCGGTCCTTTTTTCCGTTTGTTCAGCTTTGCTCTTCTGCGGACACCGTTTTGGCGGAGGGGGATTTTGATCTGATTTTGGTGAACCTAGAGCTTGGCGGGCTTGATGGCGCTCCTGATCCAGATTGGTTGAGGGCGTCTTGTGCTTGTGCACCTGTTCTTGCCTATCGCTACAATATGGGGGACGCTTCTCCGATTGCGCCCTGCCATGATTTTCTCGATGACGGCAGTGTTTTTGATGCGCAGAAGGCTTTATCCTGGAAGAAGGCTTTATCCTGGAAGAAGGCTTTTGTCGGCGATAAACAAGCCCGTACGATCAAAACCGTTACTTTTTATGGTTTGAGTTGATGCTGTATACGCTTGATAACAAAAAATTACTGGCTTATGTGCAGCTTCAAGACTGGCGGAATGTCTGGGACATGCTTTATACGGTTTTGGGGACCTGTAAGCTGCAAAGCAGTACGGATACGTTTTCCCTGTTTCTTGCGAAGGACATACGGGAGAAAAGTCCCAAGGCCGAAGGCTTTTGCAAGCTTCTTGCGCAGATCTTTCTTACCTGTCTTACGAAGACGGATATTCCCTTTTCGGATGAAGATTATGAGCGGTTTATTTTCCTGCACGAGCCGATGCATGACATTTTGTTTTTTGCAGGCATGCCGGATACCTCCGCTCATGTTCAAGCGCTGCTAGCTTCTGAGAAAAAACTTTCCCCGTTGACGCAGAAAAAGATTTTGATGCTTTTGTCTCTGGATCACGACCAGCTGGCGCCCGTTATGAAGAAAATTCTGGTGAAGTACCGCGCGCCTGCCCTTGAATCATACCTAGGCTATACCAAGTGTTTTACGCCTCAGGCCCATGACAACAAGGTGGCCCTGATTGGTTTTAAAAGCGATTTTCGTTCTCTTCCGCTTACTCACGATATGATGTCTAAGGTGATCTATCCTTATTTCAAGATCAGCTATATCGATGCGCCTCAGAAGCATATTATCAAGCGTGATTTGAACAAATATGTTTCGGACTTTCTTGAGCATTATAAAGATAAAATCCCGCCATCAACACCTCGCGATAACTCTCATCTAGAAAAGCCTGTTCTTCTGGTTTTCGGGGAAATTATTAATGATGGTCACGCCATGTTCAGGAGCTGGGCCAGCCGGATGAATGCGTTCCGGGAGCATTTCCATGTGGTTTTGTTCGGGATGGATATGAAAAGTGACGGGGATTCCATCAAGACGATGTGTGATGAGTTTCATCAGGGCTCTTTGCTTGAGATTCATCTGGTCTTTCAGAAAATCCGCGAAATCAACCCGGATATGATTTTTTATCTTTCGGTCGGGATGTCGATGTCGACTGTGATGCTATCGAATGTTCGTCTTGCGCCTGTTCAGGTGATGGCTTTGGGGCATCCCGCCACGACCTATAGCTCCTACATTGACGCCGTGATTGGCCGGGAAGATTATTATACGCCCGAGGCGTTTTCTAACGATACTTACATTATTGAAGACTCGACCGTGCATCATTCTCCACCGGTTGAGATTACGAAGAAGACCTTGCCCGTTCCTCAGGACGGCCCGCCAAAAGAGCGGCTACGGATTATGCTTTGCGGCATGATTATGAAGTTGAGCGCGCCATTTCTGCAGACGGTACGCCAGCTTACAGAAGAGCTCGATGTTCCGTTTGATGTGAGTGTTATTACCTCTACCAAAGGACTTGATAAGCTTGCCTTTGAGCGGTATGTGCAGACCTTGTTTCCGGTTTGCAAGGTCATAGAATATTCGACCTATCAACGATATTTTGAGCTTTTGCAGGAAACTGACCTTATTCTTGATCCTTTTCCGTTTGGGCATTCCCATACGATGATTGACGGACTTTTGGCCGGGAAGCCTCTTATTAGTCTTCGCGGGGATGAGCCGCATGGGCGAACAGAATGGGGAATCCTCCGAAACCTTGGCCTTGCCGATCAATTCGCGGCAGAAAGTCTTGACGAATACCGGAAAAAATTCAAGATTTTGAGTGCACAAATTCTTTCAGGGAAAGCCGACTTTTTTGATCCGAAAGATGTCTATCATAATGTCTTTGAGAAGGAAAATACCTATAGCTACGCGGATTTGCTCCGGTGGATTTATCAAAACCGTGAAACGGTTCGAAGCCGGAAAGAAAAGGTGATCAGACCAGACTTATCGTCTTGATTCATCGAAAGGATGAAAGTATTTCCTGTCCCTTTTTATACAACGGAGGCTATTTACCCGCTTTGCTCAGTCCTTCCAGGACTTTTTCCTGTTCTCCGTTGCCTATCCATTTGCTCAGGGCATCGGCGATTTCAACTTCACGGAATGGTTTGTTGATGTAATCGTTCATTCCAAAACTCAGGCATTTTTCACGGTCTCCGATCATGGCATCGGCTGTCAGTGCAATTATGGGGGTTTGAGAGCGTTCACTTTCTTTTTCAAATGCACGAATGGCTCTTGTTGCTTCAAATCCATCCATGTCCGGCATCTGACAGTCCATAAAAATGGCTGCGTATTCTTTGTGTTTTACATTTTCAACGGCTTCCAACCCGTTTTCTGCCGTATCGACCTGTAGGCCAAATTTACTCAAGACTTTTTTAATCAGCATCATATTCATTTTCATGTCATCGACCGCAAGAACCCTCTTCTCTGGATACTGCTGATAGACATCTGATTTCGTTGATTTTTTATTGTGAAGTACTTTGGTCGCGTTATGGCGCGTTATGATCGGTGCACGCTCCAGACCGGCTTTCTTATTATCAACCGTCATTTTAATTGCCGTCATAATCTGGTCTGACTGGAATGGTTTGTTAAAGTAGCCGTCCAGTCCTATGAGTTTTAACTCCTCATAAGATTTTCGTTCCATCACACCTGAAACCATAATTAATGAAATGGAGTCGAATTTTCTCTGGCGCCTCAATTCCTTTACAAGCTTCAGGCCGTTCATGCCGTCCAGGGCATAATCAAGAAGGCAGACATCAAAATATTCACTTTTTTGATCAAGACGTTCGAGTGCATCTTCGGCGCTGGACACAGATTCTGCGTTGATATTTCTTCGTTTCAATGCCGTTACCAGAAGATCGCGTGTTAAATCGCAGTCATCGACGATCAGAACGTTTATTGAGGACATATCCTCCGTATCTTCCTTGTCTTTCTCCTGCTCCCCTTCCTTTAGAATCATATTGAAAATGAATTTTGAGCCTTTACCGACCTCACTTTCTACCTGAATCGATCCGCCCATCATTTCAATTAATTCTGAGACGATCGTCAGCCCTAAACCAGTGCCGCCGTATTTGCGCGTTGTTGATTCTTCGGCCTGAGAGAATTTTTCAAATATTTTCCTCTGCTTATCTATGGGAATCCCGATGCCGCTATCTTCTACGGAGAGCTGTATATTTATGCCGTCTTCTGATGAAGATATTTTTTTTGTGCGCACGGCGACATGCCCCTGCGCTGTAAATTTCAGGGCATTACTGATCAAATTTGTAAATATCTGTTTTGTTCTGACAGGGTCTCCGATAAAAAAGCGGGGAAGAGTGGAATCGCAGTCCATGATAAGTTCGATGCCTTTTTCCCGAGCCTGATAGGCGTAGAGACTGGCGACCTCATGAATGGTTTCGCAAAGATCGAAGCTTACTTTTTCCAAGTGCAGCTTACCTGACTCAATTTTTGAAATATCGATGATATCGTTAATGATACTCAGGAGTGTATCGCCGGACACTTTGATTGCATTCGCCCATTCTTTTTGTTCCTGATTCAGCGTGGTATCGAGCATTAGATTCGACATCCCCAAAATTGCGTTCATCGGCGTCCGAATTTCGTGACTCATGTTGGCGAGAAAATTGCTTTTGGCGCGGTTTGCTTCTTCTGCCTTTTTTTTTGCCTCGATGGCTTCATAACGCGCTTCTTCCAGCTTGTCCGTGTATTCCTGCATCTGCCTGTTTAGACGCTCTGCTTCATCTCTGGCTTCATGTATTTCCTTGAGTGCATTCTGAAGGTCTGTTGTTTGCTCTTTTACACGTCGTTCCAAGATTTCCTGATGGTTTTTAAATTCAGTCTCAATTCTCTTTCTTTCGGTGATATCCTGAAAAGTAATGACAGCCCCGAAGACTTTTTTGCTTTTATCGACGAGAGGGGTACAGCTCATTGAAACCGGGAAACATGTTCCGTCTTTGCGCCAGAAAAACTCATCTTCCGAGCAATAAGTTTTTCCTTCCTGATATGCTTTACAAATAATGCTTTCGGTTCTTTTAAAGGCTTTGCCATCCGGCAAGGATTTCTGGACTAATTCGTATTGTGCTGCGCCAATCATCTCGGCTTGGGTGTGCCCCAAGAGCTCGGCAGAAGCTTTATTTGTAAAAATAATTTTACCATATGTATCAAGTCCATAAACGCCTTCGGCAATATTGGTTAAGATCAGGTCGAGAAATTTTTTACTTTCATGGATCTCGCTGTTCATCAATTTTTCGACGCGATCGTAGCGATCCATGAGGACTTCTTGTTCCCCGTAAGTTTGCGCAATACTTTCAAACAGAATATCCATATCGCATGCCCCGTCTGCGGTCATGCGTGACGCTCTTTTTATCTGTTTTTCGAGTAAAGGATGCTTTCCTTCTATCGTCATGATTTTTCCTTAAACACCGTTAGTGTCATGGTTTCATTATGAAGAATACCTAGCGCGCCGGGATCAAAGGAGAATTCCCCATTTGAATAAAATCCTGCCGTTGGCATATTTTCCAAGACATGCATGACCGCTTCAAGCTCCCTGCTAACCTGATTCCCCATTAAAAGCTGACGACCGAGACAACTTACCATCAAGCCGAAGCTGGCAGTTCCTTCCATCATTTCAATCGCCTGTGTTGCGGCTCCTGCTCCGCCGGCTGCCAGATTTTTGAAGTTACCTTTCATGAATTGCGCGATATATCCCTGCGGAATGTCTCCGGTGAATCTCAGAGATTTATTAATTTCATCGACGGCGTTGATTGTTCTCACCATTGCTTCGCCGTCCTGATCTTTTCGAATTTCGAGAGGGAAAAGCAGGCCGCTGCTGGGGAGATTTTCGGCGGCATCCCCAAGATACTCCTTATAGAGGTCTAGCGCCGGTTGTCCGTCCAGTTCATAGAGAGTATTTCCTTCTGATTTTGTTACGAGACGCTCCAATCCGAATTTATCCCAGCCTCCTTGTGCGCCATAGCCAATCTCGATATCCTTGCCATAAAATCCTATGGCGCAAACCTGTCCGGAGACCGGTTTCTTATTTATACCAGTTAAAGTTTCAGCAAATTCGAAACCGTCGCTGGCGAGGCCTCCTGAAATGGAAACACCTTTGGGCAAAACCTTATTGGCTCCTTTAATAAAATGAGCTCCATTTACGGTCATACCATCAGCGATTACAAAAATATGGCGCAGGCCTCTTCCTTTTAATTTGATGACAGTTTCTTTTCCGGCCTCATAGGAACATTTTTGCTCCGGGCACGGTATTTCGAGGGTCTTCATTTTTGTTTTTTCGAAGGTTACCGCAATGCCTGTGAATGTCCCTAAATATATATCGTCGTACAGGATCGGGCCGCTTGAGCTGCAACCAAACAGTATGCTCTCCGAAAATTGCT
The DNA here is from genome assembly GCA_020445145.1 of Alphaproteobacteria bacterium. Taxonomy (GTDB): domain Bacteria; phylum Pseudomonadota; class Alphaproteobacteria; order Micavibrionales; family Micavibrionaceae; genus JAGRHC01. The sequence goes on along the minus strand of JAGRHC010000003.1, from coordinate 31,895 downwards.
TTTTCAGTATGGAATAGACGTCGACATCTTTATGGATTCGCTTGTCCATAAAATAGAAAACGACATCAGGCTTATAATCTTCGCTTACATCATCAGAGAATTGTAAGCCTCGTGCACCACTCCAGTAAAACTCGTGTGCTTCTATCATGGCGAAGTCCTCATCTGTCAGCAAATATCCCCGTACAATCGAAAGCTTTTTCAGCTTATTGATCGTTTCATTATACGGAGAAATCTTGCAGATTTCTTAACTTCCCACAGCCCAATACGATTGTATTCTATAACTGTAAAGCAACAGTAAACAGTTGATGCTTTTGATTAGAAAAGAAGGGCGTAAAGCCAGCGCGGAATGTAATAGCGGCGGCGATTTAGAACCGTTCCGAGGACGTGACCACCGGAAGATTCAATGATTGTTTTTAGCTCTTTAACGACAGGCAGACGTGTTTTTTCGGCTTCCACGACCAATACTGTTTCATCTGAAAGTGCTGAGAATGCCGCCGCTTGGCCACTGGTTAAGCCGCCGTCCGAATAAATTACGACGAGGTCGTATATGCTTTTCAGTCTTTCGAACAGCGCCTTGGAAAAAGAGGCGTCGAACGGGACGCGGTGTCTTTCTTTTCCGGCAGAAAGCAGAGCATAGAAAAATGATCCATCTTCTGCCGTTACGAATGGTGTTCCTTTTGCTCTGGCGCCATGCTTGAGGAACTGCTCCATAGTCACTTCAACTTTGCTGCGGAATTGCCTGAGTTGGAGGCCGCGCGGGCGGGTGCTGCAGTCCAAGAACAAGACTCTTCTATGCCCGGAGCAGGCGGCGGCGTATGCTGTTTCAAGGGCAATCGTATCGGCCCCATCTCTATCGTAGGCGCTCGTGAAATAAACGATTCCATTTTGCCTTCCGGCAGAAAACCGGTGTTCGATTGCAGCTAATATGCCTGCGATTTGATTGACCGGCAGGACGGGTTTGAATGTCACCGCAGGCTGGTTGGAGTCAGTGTTTTCAAAGAATGCTGTCATATCCCGGTCCGGTGCTTGTCTTCTGTGTTGCGCTGCTGCTGCCATGATCTTGTCACGCTCCCCTGACTTTTCTGAAACTGGCCAGCACAGGCAGACCGAGGCTTGCCGTAAGCTGTTCCGGTGATGCTACGCTGTCGTCCAGAATTTCCAATGTCAGTGACAGTCCTAAACCCATAACCATTCCTGCCAATAGAAAGGCGATCAGGATCAGTTTTTTTCTCGGGCCGATTGGTTTTGCGGGAACAACCGGGCGATCAACGATTGAAATACGCGTTATATTTTCCCGGTTCAGAAGGTTGTTTACCCGAGCCTCTTCACCGCGTTGACGGTAGTACTGAAAATTTTCTTCATCCATGCGGACGCGCTGGTCCAGTTCATTAAATGTGCCACGCTGTGCTTCAAGCCATGCGATTCTTTTATCTATAGCGGCTATCTTTTGTGCGAGCGAGCCGTCTTTATCCGTTACTGCTGCGCCGGAATTGTTGTTTAGATCAGATTGGCGATCTGACAGTTGCTTCTCCGCGACCGCGATTGAATCTTGCAGGCGCTTCATGACGGGGCTATCGGCCTTATATGTTGCGCGCATTTCGGCTTGTTTTGCCTTCAGGATATCCAATCCGTCTCGGGCCTCTGATACGGACTGGAATGCCAGGCCGGAGAGATCTGTTTTTTCGCGAAGCAACTGGCTCATTTCCTCATCAATTGCGGAGATGCCAGCGGTCTCTTTGAAAGAGAGCAGTTTATTGCGCGACTCTTCCAGCTTGTATTTCATTTGCTCGATTTGCTTATCGAGGAAGCTGGTTTGTTCTGTGTCGTAGATTTCCGCCTGACGGACGACAAACATGTCCATCAAACGGCTTACAATGCGCTCTGCCATTTCAGGGTTTTCATTGTGGACGTAGATTTCGATCAGATTACTCTCTCCGCTTGGTTTTACTTCGAGATCGCCTCCGACCATAGAATCAATGGCCTTTTGTATTGCCTCATCTTCTGAATCTGCGCTTGCGACAGTAGACGGATATATGTTTTTTACTCCCAGACTTAGAACAACTTTCTCAAGCAGGTCACGGCTCATGAGAATCCGGATGTGGGATTGCATGATTTCGCTTCTCGTGCCTTGGGATGTCGGCGCTGGCTGCTCCAAGCCGGGCATGTTGATTTCAGGTTTTGCCCCTTTTCCGAATTTTACAAGGAAACTGCCTCTAGCTTCGTATTGAGGCTTTGCGTTGTTTACGTAGTAGGCGCCGGCGGCGGCAAAAAGAGCCAGGACCAGAATAAATTTCCATTTTTGCCGGAAAAAGGCATGGAGCACACCGCGCATATTATATTCAATGTTCATCCGAATACCGTCCTTGCCTTTATTATGATTACCCTACCCTTTTAATTCAACTGATACCCCAGTGAAAGCCCTAAAGCAGGGCGAATGAATTGTTGTATGTATTGTTCGTAGTTTTTGTAGTTCTCTGCGACTGCTGTTCTGGGGACGTAAACGACATCATATGCCGCCAGACGGACATCGGCGCCAGGCTGAAGTCCGCTTGTGGCTGAATCATAGTCGGCGGAATAGACTTCCGGGTTATCGGCACTACCACGGCGTAAAATCATGATTTGCCTGGTCAGGGCGGAGTTTTTCAATCCCCCTGCCCGGGCCAGTGCCTGAAGCAAAGTCAGACTTGGGCCGATTGAAATATATTCTCCGGGTGAATTGACTTCACCAAGCACATAGATTCTGGTCGGCGCGAAGTTTTTGACGGTTACGGCAACATGAGGGTCGGTGAGATGCTTTTTGTAGCGCTCATTCAAATCGGCCTGCAAATCTTCTGGAGTGCGCCCAAACGCCATGACATTTTGTGTTACCGCCGTTGAAATCATACCGTCTGGACGCACAGTGACTTGTTCTTCGAGTTCGGGGTTTAGCAACAGCTTGATCTCAAGGACATCGCCGACCTGCATTCTATAGGGCTCAAGTTTCTCAGCGACTGGTGCGACAGGAGCAACATATTGCGGCGCCGGCGGTAAGTCTGCGACCACCGGATCTTTGCCACATGCTGTTAGCAATAATGCAAACAGCAGGGCAAACCCTGTTATCCATCTCCCGGTGGAGAAGAATTTATACATATCCAGTTTTCCTAAGGTTTAAGGCGGAAAATCGCCTATGAATTCACTTCTCCTTTTATACATGAAAGCTGGGGAAAAGTGGAGGATAAAATGTTGATAAAATCTTAATAAATTGAATCAACATCTGATTTGAATGGCTCAGGGACTGTTTGCGCGGAGGGATTGTATACACAAACTCCTTTGTTGTGACGGGCTTCACGATCGCAGCCTGAATAATCCGGATACATACATTCGATGATCCCTCCGGGCGCCACCATGCAATAATTTCCGTAGCCGGTCGGTAATTCGATTTCTTCCATGTTGACGATACAACGTCCACTTATTTCCTGCGCACGGCGGCGGCACTGATCAGCGTCGAGATAGTAGCATTCCGGCGCCATTCCCTGCACATCAACACAAAATGGCGATGCGCTTGCCTTTACCGTGGGGAGCATCCCAAGTGCGGTCAGGAGAATGAGAATATTTTTTTTTGCGGCTGTCATCGCTCTTACCAGAGGGGATAAAAACGGGTATGGTCGTATCCGTTTAGAGATTATTGTCGTTTTTGACTTGGCGGGCAATAAGATTGTGGCCCTAGCCTGCTGCAGGAGAACATATCCCTTGTCCCTACGCAAGATTGCTTTTGGTTCAGCTCTTTTGTCTTCGGTCGGCGTTATCCGTCTTTTGGCCCAGTTTTTTGTTGTTCCGCTGCTGTCGCGTTTGTTGGAGCCACAGGATTACGGGTTAATCGCGATGGCGATGCCTTTTGTACTTTTTACGATGATCTTCAGCGATGCCGGGCTTGGGCAGTCGCTTATTCGTCATAAACAGCGTGACAGGATGTTGTGGTCGACTTGTTTTTGGCTTTCGTTCGGGATAGGCGGGGCATTTTCTCTTGGGGTTGCTCTGATGGCTTATCCTTCGGCTCTGTTTTTTGGGGAGCCGGAGCTTTTGGCCGTACTGCTTGCCTTGGCGCCGGTTGCCGCGGCGCAGGCTGCCTGCTCTATTCCGCAAGCGGCGATGCAGCAGGAAAAAAGGTTTAAAATGATTGCTGCACTCGATCTTTCTACGATTATCGCCAGCATCGCTACGGCGGCACTGGTTGCTTATCTTGGCGGAGGTGTGTGGGCTTTGGTTGCACAGCAGCTTGTTTTATATGGCGCCAAGCTCGCCGGGGTTTTTATGCTGACGCCTTTTCGCCCCGGTTTTTGTTTTGATATGAAAGATGCGCGGGAGCATTTGATGTTCGGGCGCGATATTGTCGGCTATAAAACCGTTATTTTCTTTACCAACACGGCGATTACGTTCTCGATCGGGAAAATTCTCGGGGCGATGCTGCTCGGGTTTTATAATATGGCGTTTCTGTTTGTGCGCTTGCCATACAATATCATCACCGGGCCTTTGCAGTTTGTGCTTTACGGGCATCTGGCGCCGCATCAGGATGACACTGCCCTGCTTCGCCGTATGTTCATCGTTTTGACCCGGTTGCTGGCGGGCATCATTATTCCGGCAATGGGGATGGTGGCGATTGCGCATGGGCCGTTTTTTGATCTTCTGCTCTCTGAAAAATGGGGTAAGGCAGGTGAATTGTTCCTTTATGCTGCTCCAGCAGGGGCCTTGCAGGCCGTGATGGGATTACGCGGTACGTTTTTGCTTGGGGCCGGACGTAGTGATATTCAGTTCAGGATTGTCTTTGAATCCTTTGTGGTCTTTATGATTTTCTTGGCAGCGACTGTGTGGATTAACGTTGAATGGGTTGCTCTTGGCTATAGCCTGGCGGTCCTTCTTTATGCGCCGCGCGATTTTATGCTCGCGCGTCCTTTCGTTTATTGCTCAGCGCTCGAGTATATCAAGCTTTTGGCTATTCCGATCCTGCTTACCCTCGCGGGGTGTGCGCTTTATACAGGGATCGTCGATCTCTTGTTACCGGGCGATTTGGCCAGCGTCGGCGTTGCGATTGTGATCGGTTTTCTTATCCTGTGCGCCGGGACTTTGCTTCAGTGGAAGGCTCTGCGGGAAGAGCTTTCAGGTCTGAAAGCTGACTGGGCGCGGGTTTAGCTTTTTCTTCCCCCGGCCATCCATAGCGCTCGATCAGCGCTTCAATCTGGCGGTCGTTTCCCCCTTGAAGCCAGTTTTCGTGAAAGAGCGCGGAGGCTTGAGAGTCCGGCCACGCCGGGATTTTATAATCCATTGCGGTTTTTTTGTAGATTGCCCCTGCTCTTCGTCCCATCCAATACAGCCAGACATCGTCGGCTTTCGGGCATAAGGTTGTAAATGTCTCTATGTCGGTGACTTCTGGAGAGAGTGCGCCGGGGGGATAGAGCACGCCGCCAACACCAGTTGGAAAAATCTCGGTTGAGAGATGGCCGCCCGTGATTTCCTGATCCCACTGCGCGTAGGGCATGAGATTTCCGTTTTCATCCCATTTTATGGCGTGCGCACGATGACAAACGATCTGCCGGTTGTCCCCGTCCCACGCTTCCAGCAATGTCTGCAGCCATTTGGACGGGTAGTAAATATCGTCGTCGGCTGTGACGATAAATGCTTCGGGGTATGCTTGCAGCGTCGGGATAATTTTCATGTAAGACCGTGTGTCACGATCTGCGCGGATATCTATTTCCTTCATCTGTTTTATTTTTTCAGGGATCGCTGCCATATCTTCATACGCAATCCAGAGAATGATTCGGTCCGGCTTTACGGTTTGCTTACGTAGACAATCGAGCGTCATGTAAAGGGTTTTAAAGCGTTTTGGATAGGAGGTGAGCGAAACGATCAGCTCTCTGGGCAAGCTGTGGTTTTTCTGTGATGCCGGCAATGTTGATAGGATTTTATATTGCAGTACGGCGAACCATGAAGACAGAATCTCCTTTAAGATGGGCCAGCGCCATGCTATTGCGTGGCGGGTTTTTTTAATTAAGGTCATTTTCTTAGGTCCCTTTGTAAAGTCATAAACTTTATATACCTAGCCTTCCTACCAGATAACCCTTTTCCCAATAGTACTGCCACAGAGCTTTTTGCCTATTTGGCTCTTTATATTCTGTTAGGTATTTAAAATAGCATAATCCCTGCTTTATAACACCACGTGATAATATCGAGGCTGTATCAAATCGTGAAAGCTTTTCAGTTTTCTTCAATTTCTCCTGCATTCCAAAACCCAGACCGTGCCTGTAGGCTCTCTTTCTCCAAAAATCTTTCTCGATCTGGTGCGGTCTTACAATATGCCTAACTTTCGGATTCTCACAAAAATACGCTTTATAGCCGTGAGACTCCGCACTTCGACAAAACTCTGTTTCACTCCCCATTGGATAGTTTTTATTTAAACCGTTTGGACCAATCTCTTCGTTGAATACTATGCCCGAGTCAAAAATATTCTTACGTACGGCCATATTGGGACCAAAAATTTCCGTTGCTTTTATTGGGCCAGTTTTCAGTGTTCTGACTGCAAAAATTTCATCATAATGAAACCTACTTTTTTGCATCCATGGCGGGGGAGATTTTTGAAAGAACGGCTCAATCGTCCCGCCAAACAGTTGGAATTCTTTATGAGTTTTACTCGCTTCCAACCAGCTTGTTAAAAAATCAGGTTCAGGGATTGCATCATCATCCGTAACAATTACAAAATCACTTTGTATTTTTGAAATCGCTGCGTTCAGAGCGCGGTTCTTTCCGGGTCTGTCATGATACAAAATTGTTAGAGGCAAAAGGCCTTTGTACGATACAAGGATTTCATTTGTTCGGTCAGTGCTAGCATTATCCACGGCGATAATTTCCCATGAGACCCCTGTCGCTTCAACTTTTGTGTAACCGGTAAGTGTCTCATTGAGTACATCTTGGCCGTTATACGTGGCGAAGAGTATGGTTAAATCTGCCATGTCAAACCATTTTCCAAAATTTGCGGCTTTTGTATACCACACTTGCTTTATGAAGAACAGATTTGCATCTTTTATGCCACATTCATTTTATATGTTGACATAAGGGCCTATATGATATAGGAATATTTTCATCAACAGGCGGAGTCCGTGCGGGCACCGCCTTTTTTGTTTTCCGATTATATCCGAGATTTTTGATAAGGAGAGAGATTCATGCTCGTCACTCTTGGTAGAGGGCTGTCGCCTCAGCGGCGTGCCGGTTTTACGCATTATGCCGCGTCCGATTTTTCCAATCTTTACCGCTGGTTTCAGGCCAGTGATGAAAGTTCTGTCACGGCAACAGGCAACAACGTCACATCCTGGGCTGATAAAAGCGGGAATGGCGGACATGCTACTGGTGTGAATAATCCGCAGACCGGGACGCGCACGTCGCCAACCGGGACGAACCAGATTGATTTTAATGGGACCAGTCACCATTTCACTTTGTCGGCGACACTTCTTACGGCTTATACGAAGGTGGTTTCGTTCGAGGTTGATGTTCTTACGGCCGGTAATAATACCATTTCAAATATCACGGGGAATGATGCTCTTTGGATGGATTCGCAACGGTCGATGAGCGCCTATGCCGGGGGGAGCCGGATTATTACAGGGAATACCGAACTCAGCACAGGCACAACGATTACTGTGGCGGAGACATGCGATGCGAACGGCGCGCATTATTTATGGGTCAATGGTGTGTTTCAAGGTATGGGGGAAACACCATTTCTGGTGAGTGATATACCGTATATCGGGCGTTATGGCGGTGGAAATTATCTGAACGGCGCGATTAATGAAATCGCGGTTTATAATAGGGTTTTGAACATTTCCGAGATTAACAATCTGGGGCGTTCTCTGGCGCAGGATTACGGCGGAACGTGGCTGAGTGCTCAAGATGAGAGTGTTACTGATTTGCGGGTTGTTGCTCTTGGGCAGAGGACCCTGACGGCCCGGCAGACGAATGGTAGTACAAATACGGTTCATGCTTATCGCTGGGCGCAGATTATTGCGCAGGATGCATCTGATCTGGTTGTTTCGGTTAACAACTGGTATGGGAACAATTCTAATGTTGAGGAGATGAACGGCAACGACATCGTCATTACGGATATGGCTTTGGAGAATGAGGCTGGAACGATTGTTGTCCCTGTCTATTTTGGGGGGAGCCGTTCGATTACACTGATTAACGGGGCCAGCAATATTCAGTCTGATGCGATTTTACCGTCTTCCTTTAGTTTGTCGCAATTTTCTAAAAGCGAGAAATACTTCTTGAAGGGGAAAATTACAGTTTCCTCTTCGGCTCATTATATCCCGTATTCACAAAAATATTACGCCGACAATTCCAGTGAGGATCAGGCGGTTACGTTCGACCCTGCCAGTACAACTTGTTCAGATACGGACACAGCTGGGAAGTACACGCAAACAGGGACAGCGTTCACAACAAAAAACAGTGGATATACGCCTGTCATATTAGGGACGCCGCTCGATAGTACGGCTCCTGTGTACATTATCGTCGGGGACAGTATTGCTGATTATCATAACGATACTTCCGGTGCAGGTATTGGTGGACGGGCATTTGCGATGCGGGCTATGCATGATGCCGCTAGTCTCAATAATCCAATCCCTGCCCTGAATGTAGCGCGGTATGGTTCTACATCAAGTCTTGCGATCAATGGCGGGAAGTGGAAAGCCTTTATCAAATATACTAATCGGGCGATCGAAGAATATGGGACCAATGATGTAGGAACAGGAACTCCGCCTGCTCTTGCAACGCTACAATCCAATATATCTTCTATCTGGTCAGCTCTTACTCGCAATGGTGTAGAGAAAATTATTCGAACCAAACTTTTGATGCGCACAACGTCGACGGATAGCTGGCAGACGGAGGCTAATCAGACATACGCAACGAATTGGGACTCCTCCGGGCGTGTGAGTGAGTTTAATGCCTGGCTGGATGACAAGCTTACGGATGAGACGATTGATGCGCTTACAGAAGGCACAAGCGTTCGCGGGACAGACAGTTACAAATGGGTTGTCACGGGCGCGTCAAACTATGCCACTTCGGACGGATTGCATCCAAATTCAACGACCCATGAATTGCTGGCGGTCGAATTGCGTAGCGCTATTGCGGCTCTAGAGGCCTGATTTCAGGCCGGGTGGCGTAAAATACGGATTTTAAATTGCTCGGCCAGTTTCTCTAAGAGATAGAGTGGAACCGGCCATGGGTGCATAAATGTTTTGGCCGTTGCTATGATGTCTCTTTTTTTGACGGCTTCGATCAGGAGACGCCATTGCAGGCGGCAGTTCGTGTCGTGGTAATGGCGTTTCAGGGCGGCTTTCGCGCTTTGCGGCAGGTCCGGGAAGTCGCTTAGGAGTGTTTTGTTACAATCTCTTAAATGGCGCAAATCCTCCGGGGTATGTCGGCCACTTAAGGATCCTGCGCGGACAACAGAAACATAGCCTTGTGCCGGGACGAGGAGAAGTTTGGCGCCACTTGCAAGTGTGCGGGTGTACAGTTCGTAATCTTCTCCAAGACGCATATTTTCTTTGTAGTGAATGTTGTTTCTTTTTAAAATTTCATTCCGGATCAGTGGCTTGATAAATCCAAGTTCTTTTCTTTCCTGCCCAGAGCGGGTGATGTTGGACATGACGAAGTCCTCAAGGGTCACGGCGCAGGGTAGTTCTGTTCCTTCGCCTAGCAAGGCGCGGCGCGGGCCGTTTGGGTTTTCTTCGGGGACTTGCCACATGTCGTCAGCAATCATGTCGGCCTGATCTGCGTATGCGAGGAGGCCCGCTATTCGGCCGGGAAGAAAGAAATCGTCGGCATCAAGGATTGTGATCCATTCCGACCGGCAACGCTCCAGCGCACGGTTACGGGCGGCGGAAGGGCCTGCGTTTTTAGGCTGTGTCAGGATTTCAAGGCGGTTTGTGCCATCATCGCAGGCGGCGGCGATTTTTCCTGTTTCGTCGGTTGAGGCATCATCGACTATGATGACTTGTGATATTCCATTTTCAGCCAAGGCGGAGTTTACAGCCCTAGCAATTGTTTCTTTTGCGTTATAGGCCGCAATGATAACAGAGACCTTTTTGTTCATGTGACCTCGTTACTCTTTTGCACTATCTCATCCCATTCAGCAAAAGGGAGGCCGGTTATTTCACGGAAACGCTCGGTGTCTTCGGAGAGCATTTTTCTGATTTCCGATTTGATACTGTGCGGGATTTTTGGAGGATTTTGCAGAGGGGCGCGACTTGTAAGAATTTTTTTTGCCAGTCGAACCGCGTTTCGCGGCATTGATGCACGAATTGCATTTCCTAGCGGGTTTTCTCTCATCTCCTTCCACCAGACCGGCAATGCCCCGATTTGCTCAGTGCTGTTACTTATTGAGTGTTGTGACGACACGGTTATATCTTCTCCTGCACCTATAAAACTGCAAATATCCTTGATAGTCTCCGATGTGTTTTTGGTTATATCCTTAAAATCCACTATCAGGACAGATTTACGACCAAATGTTTCCAGCCATGGCTCTATCTGCCATGCGTAACGGCTGGTGTTTAGAATGTGTCGACCTTCGTGCGAATCGAGCAGATTTTCGATCTCAGGTTTCCCGCTCATCAGGAACGTATGGTTAAATTGGGAAATGGCTCTCGCGACAGGATCACGCACGATATAGATCAGTTTTGCGTTTGGATTTGATTTGTATAAAAGCTCTGCTGCTTCGGGGAAAACATCGCGTTTTGTGTAATTTGGAGAAATCTCCCCGCATATGTCTTGCCGACGCTTGAACTGGCCTTCGTACCAGCTTTTACCTAAATGATAGTTTTTTGATTTAATAAAAAAATCTGTTTCCTTCATCCGAGCGAGGCAAATGCCTTGTACTCCATCTAAAAGATCTTGTAGCATTGTTGTGCCTGCCCTCATACTGCCGATAACAGCAAAATCCGGAAGCGGGTTATGACGAAGCGACTTTTTCATTGTGCCTGCTTTGTATCATTATTTACGGCAACTGGAAACAGGTAGAGATAAGTCGAATAGAACAGGAACGGTCCTATCCCGAAGGGGCCGAGGAGATCAACTTCGACGAAAGCGCGTATGGCAAACATCAGGGCGATGCAAAACATAATAGCATTTTTGATTGAAATACCATTTGCGACGCAGTTCCACAGCGCATAAAAGAGCGTTATCAAAATGAGGCTTGCCAAGATTAATACGCCAATCATTCCCGTTTCTACGAAGGTTTCGATCAATAGATTGTGGAAGTGGAATCCTGTTCGATTGTCGATATAAAACTCTTTCCACAGGCGCTCGGCGTCCGGTTGGCCATGGACCCAGAAGGCGGCATAGCCGTGACCGAGGAACGGGTTGCTACTGCCCAGTCTTATGCCCTCCTCCCACAGATATGTGCGGCCGGTGAGGGTTGGATTTTTGCCGAGGGCGTGCAGGATTTCGGCATAGAGATCGATCTGAAACGCGTACAGAGAGAAACCAAATGTTGCTGCGGCGAACGCCAGAAGCCCCAGAATGACAGGGCGGAGGCCACGAGGGAATTTGGAGACTATGCCGGCCATTATCAGCGCGGCGATCACAGCGAAGGCGACGACCAGAGAGGAGGCCGAGCGGCTGAGGACGAGACCCAGCAGGCACAGGGCCAGCGGGAGCGCCGTATAGACGATCTTTTCTATTTTCCCAGACTTTGTGCAGAGAAACGAGACTGCGGAAAAGAGGCCGATGGTGGCGAAGAGGCCGACGACGTTTTTTGATCCGAAGAGACCGGTGATTGCGGCTTCATCTGTTCCGCCGATGGTGTGGGAATGACCGGTTAAAAAGGTTATCAGCATTACTATGCTGACTCCTAAAGACAGGCCCTTGACGAACGCGGTTGGCGGTACAATGCGGGCGACGATTGCAGAGCATACGACCATTGAGGCGAATTCCAGACCTTTGTGAATGGTTTCACCTCGGTAGTCGGACCAGAAGAGTGTGAAAAGGCATATGAGGGGGAATAATCCCATAAAGACGAGCGGAAAGCTCGGCCGCAGGACGAAGGTTTTGCCGTAAAGAATATGCGGGAGCCATATCGCGTAGAAGATCAGGATCGGGATCAGACTGAAGAGGCTGGAGAACGCCATAATGAGTGTGCTGAACGTAACAAAAACGATGGCGCGGCGCTCAGGGAGTTGCTTGAGCGTGATCGAGTCTTGCATCATGCTGTTCCTCCGCCCAGGTTGCTGGTTATACGCTCGATGCGGGCTTTTACCGGTTGCCAGAGATAGAGAATGCAGGCGGGGTTTGCGTGGATGGCTTTAATGATCGCCGGGATATTTTTTTGTTTGATGGCGTTCACAAGGTGCGTGAAGGCAAGACGGCGTTTGAGCGTTCGGGTGCGGCGGGCGAAAGCCTCCATGGCTGGGGCGCTCAGGGGGCCGTAATGATTCAGGAAGCTTTGGTCTGTGTCCAGAATGGCGGTAATGGAGTCTGCAGACTGGCGGTAAGATATGGAACCGGAACGTGCTGTATATAAATATCCCTGCCCCGGGTCGACGCTGCATTTTGCGCCTTCGGCAAGGCTTTGCGCGACGATGAGCCAGTCTTCGCCGATCGGGAGGGCTTCGTTGTAGGTGAGGTGTTTTTCGCGCAGGAAGGTTGCGGAGAAAATCGGTTTTAAGTATCCCAGCGTGTATTTTTCAAGCGGTGAGAATTTCTCGCGCAGGAACATTTCAAGGGTTATGTGCTCGGTGGCACCGAAACGCTCGAGGGGGAACATGGGAAATTTTGCGCCTGTGTCTTCGCGGCAGACAGTGATGTTGTCGACAACGATTTGCGCACGGTCTTCCTTGCCGCGTTTGATACAGGCAGCGAGGCGGCCGGGAGCGAAGGCGTCGTCGCCGTCGAGGATGGCGATCCATTTACCGGCGGCGGCTTTGATCCCGGTATTCCGGGCGGCGCCGGGGCCTGCGTTTTTCGGGGTTTTCATGATTTTGAGGCGGGGGTCGCGTATGGCATTGAGGACGGCGAACGTGTTGTCGGTGGAGCAATCGTCTACGGCGATGATTTCGAAGGATATGTCCTGCTGGTCCAATACGCTGCGGACGGCGCGCTCGATGTAGGATTCGACGTTGTAGGCTGCGATGATGACCGAAACATCTACGCTCATGTGGGGGTTTCCTTGCCGTATTGTTCGAGCTCGCGCTTCCCTAAAAGGCGGGAGACGACACCTGCATGCATGGTAGCGCGGAGGAGCCAGAAGACAAAATGTTCTTTTCTGGCGATGTGCAGCGGGGCGGCGCAAAGGCTGAACAGCGCCTTGGCGGAAGCGATTATGATATGGCGCAAGCGCTTAGGATATAAGCCTTGCGCGGCTTCGAGCAAGAGCAGGCCGTGGGTCTGGCCGCTACGGAAGCGGCGGCGGGCGAGCCAGCTGAGCGTCGCGCGGGCGGGGGTGACATCTTCTTCGAGGAGGGCTTCGGGGGCGTAGGTGATTTTGCCGCCGGATTTGTGGACGGCATCAAAGAAAAATGTATCTTCGCCGCCGGATTTGCCGAGATCGGGGCGAAAACGCAAGCTTTTCAGAGCGCTGGATTCGCGGCGGAAGATGACATTGCAGCTGTAGCCGGTGGTGATTTCACCGTTTACCCAGACGGGCTTTGTGGCGTGGAAGTCTCCGCGTTTCATCCAGTCCGGGGCTTCGGGGCTGTAATTGGCCCGGACCGGCCCCAGAACAACATCGGCTTTACTTTCCTCTATTTGGGTATAAAGGGCGGCGAGCCAGTTTGAAGGGGCTTTTTCGTCGTCATCGAGGAAGGCGATGAGAGGCGCGGTTGCGGCGTCAAGGCAAGCGTTGCGGGCGACCGAAATATTACGGGCCGGGGCGTGGATATAGGTCAGGTTCAGACCGAGGCGAGCGGCGGTTTGCTCTACAAGCTCTTTGGCCGATGGGGTTTCATCGTTATCGGCGACGATGACGCGGGCGGTTATGCCTTCGGGCAGTACCTGATGCGCCAGTGTTTCAAGGGTTTGGGCTACTTGCGGGCGGCGGTAGGTGCACAGGCAAATGTCTATGGCGGATACAGGGTTATTCATTTGATTTGCGCTTCTTTATTTCCGCGAGGCCGTAATCGAACAGGGCGCGCCAGAAGCCGAGCGACCATGCAAAATGCATGATCATCGCGGCGGGGCCGGACCATGCGATGTCGAGGTCTTTTGCCTTGTAGGCCAAATACCCGCCGTAGGCCAGACATGTGCCAGACCAAAGGAGAAACGGGAAGGATGCCAAAGGCTGGGCTATGGGTAGAAGGAACAGCAGGACGGCGGGGGCGACGCCGACCGGGATCATCTGGCGCATATGCGGGCGCTCGCGGTGTTTGAGGATGGTGCGGGCGCGGCCTCTGCCGTAGTTGAAATACTGGCGGAAAAGCCCGCCCGGGGTGCTGCGCGGGTAATAGGTCGGCGATGTTTTTCCGGTCAGCCATATTTTATAGCCGGCAGCACGCAGGCGGGTGTCGAGTTCGGCGTCTTCGTTGTGGGTGAAGGTTTCGTCGTAGCCGCCGACATCGCTGAAGGCCTGAATGCGCATCAGACCGTGGTGGCCGTGATCGATCCACATGCCCTGTCCGTCCGCGGTGCGGTGAGCGGAACCGCCGTTACCGAGCTTGGAGTTCTGGGCGGCTGCGACAGCGCACTGGAAGAGGGTTTTTCCGATGGTTTCGACGGCTGTGACGATCGAGTCTGCGCCCGTTTTTTCCGCTTCTTCGATGAGGACGGCGCAGTAATCGTCCGGGTAGTCGGAATGGGCGTCGATGCGGATAAGGATGTCTGCGTTTTGACCGTATTCTTTGACGGTTAAGTTTATTGCGGCGCTCTGGATGCGGGCGGGGTTGTGGAGGTAGGTGACGTTTTCAAATTCTTCGTCTAATTCTTTGGCGATCGTGACCGTTCTGTCTGCGCTCCCGCCGTCGGCGATGACGATATGCGCCTCCAGACTTTCGTTGTTTTCGACCAATTTTCGCACCAGTGTTTCGAGGTGGGCTTCCTCGTTCAGGCAGGGGATGCAGATCAGGGTTTTCATGTGGCGGTTTCCTTGTGGGTGGTGAGGCTTTGCAGCCAATTTACGAGGTCCTTTGACTCTTCCTTACTGGCGCACCATTGGCTGGGGGGGGCCTCGCGGGCGGCGGTTTCGAGAGCGGTGTATTGTTCCGGCGTTAGGGCGTCAAAGGCGTGTTGCAGGGATTGTTCCAAAGGGTTCTCCAGCAAGAGGCCGAGGCCGAGTTTTTCCAGGTAGCGGCCTGTTTCGACGGTATTCAGGGCCAGCGGGACGGCGGCGTAGAGGCCGCCTTCGTAGAGGCGGTTTGGGAGGAGCCATGAGGAGTTCAGGCCCTCTTCGTACATGTCGATGGCCCATGAGAAGTGGACTTCGCGGTAGATGTCTTCGAGGTCGTCCGGGTTTTTGTAGGGGCCGACGTAGCGCAGGTGCGGGGTTTGGGATGTAATCCGGTCGAAGTCCGGCATCTGGTCGTAGGCCGGGCGGCCACGGAGGATGACTTCGATTTTTCCGCCGGAATTTCGAGCAAGATCAGAGAGAATTTCGAGGCTTTTAAAGCAGCGTAAGGCGCCGAACCAGCCTATTTTCCATGGCGGTCCGGGGATGCGCGGCGGGTTTTGCGGGGCTGGAACCTCGTGCCGGTAGACTTTGTTTTCGATTAGGCGGATAGGGCCGCTGATGTTTGTGCATTTGTGGAAATATTCATAGGTGAAGGCCGGAGAACTGGTTATGAGGCCGGCGGTGCGGGCGGCGAGGCGTTGTTCGATTGTGCGCAGTGCCTGACCTACAGGGCCGTTCTTTAAGAGCAGGCGGTGGATGTCTAGGCTTTCGTATATGATTGGCGTGGGGGGCGCCCTGAACCCCTGCCCGCGCACGGCTAGCGCCAGCATTTCGAGAGTGCGGGCGATGATGATGTCGGGGGCGGCAAAAATTTCCCGGTGGCGGGAGAGCGTTGCAGCTTCGCGGAGGACTGAGAACGTGCGCTGCGCAAAGCCTCCATTGTGGGTCTGCCCGAAACTCAGGGCCGGGCACCCGGCAATTTTGTCCGGGGGGGTGACGGCACGGCAGAACCCGGCCACGCGCACGTCGGCTCCGCCATCCGTCAGCATGGCTACGCGCTTTGCAACGGCGGCATCCGAAAGGTCGTGGACGAGATAGAGGATGTTCATCTTGTTCTATCGTTTCGTTTTAATCTTCTTTGGCTTTCAGGTCTTCGGCCGGGGTGAATTTTACCCATTCGTAGTCGGCGGTGTAAGGTCCGTTGTAGGTGAAGGGGCCCATCCATTTGTTGATCGACGGTGCGTTTGACCAGAGGCTTAGGTATATTTTGCTTGGGTTGACGGGGATGTCGGTTGCTCCGGTTTGCGTTTCATGGACTTGTTTTCCGTCGATGTACCAGATTATTTTTTCCGGGAGCCAGTCGAAGGCGTAGTCGTGGAAGTCTTCTGACGCATCGAAGCCGAGATCGACGATATGTTCGTGGCCGCCCTGCCCTTTTCGGTAGTAATTGAGTTGCACGGTTTTGCTGTCTTTGCCGAGGAATTCGAAGTCGATCTCGTCATGTTCGGGAACCCCCTGTGGGGGGCCGATATAGGTGAAGAAGGCGGTGTTGAGGCCAGAGCCGGCAGCGGTTTTCATGCGGGCTTCGTAGCGGCCATAGCTGTAGAGGGCTTTGGTCTGGATTTCACCGCAGCTCCATTTGCGTTTGAGGGCGCCTTTGTCGGACAGTGTCAGGCGGAGCGCCTTTTCTTTCGCGGAGACGTTGCCCGCGCGCCATTCGCAGGATTGGTGCTCGCCGTTGGCCCAGCCGCTGGAGATATACCAACGCGACAGGTCGATGTTTGGGTAGGTGGCGTAGAAGGGGATTTCCTCGGCGTGTGCTGAAAACGGGCAGATGCTTAGGAACGCCAGAGCCAAAAGGGGAACTTTCTTTATACGAAACGTTTTGTATATGTAAAATTTTAGGGTTTTCATGCTCTTATATTCTCTTTTAATAGGCACCTTTTCCGGTGATGATGACAAAGATTGTTTTAATGACAATTACGATATCCGTCCAGAGCGACCAGTGGCGCACGTACCAGCTATCGAGATAGACGCGCAGGGCATAGGTGACGTCGTTCCGTCCGCTGGCTTGCCAAAGGCCGGTGATGCCGGGGCGCACGGCGTAATAGTCATTGATTTTATCGCCGTAATATTTGATTTCGTCGGTCACAATCGGTCGTGGGCCGACGAGGCTCATTTCTCCGCGCAGGACGTTGAAAAGTTGTGGGATTTCGTCGAGGCTTGTTTTGCGCAAGATCTCGCCGATTTTGGTGATGCGCGGATCGTTTTTCAGTTTGAAATCGCGTTCCCATTCTTCGCGGGCTGCGGGGTCTTTGGCCAGAAGCTCTTCGAGGACTTCTTTGGCGTTGGGGACCATGGATCGAAATTTCCAGCATTTGAAGGTTTTGCCGTTTTGGCCGACACGTTTGTGGCCGAAGAACGCCGGGCCGCCATCCTCCATTTTGATTTTGAAGATGATGTAGAGGAACAGCGGTGAGAGGAGGAGCAAGCCTATGACTGCGCCGATGCGGTCCATGATGGTTTTGATGATCTGGTTTAGCAGGCTGTGCAGGCGGACGTTCTGGTGCAGGAGGACGATGTTGTAGCCGAAGAAATAATGGGATTGAAGGCCGTAGTAGGAAAACCCCTCGACCGGGGGGACGAGGGCAAATTCAGCGCCTGCGTCAGTGACTTTGCGGATGATCGCGGAGAGGTCAAGTTCACGGCGTGTGTCGGGACTGATGATCACGAAATCGCCAGGGCTTAGGGCCGGGAGCGCTTTTTTGACGAGGATGTTTTCGTGTATTTCCTTGAAGCGTTTGATGCGGGTTGGCGTTGAATCCGGGAGAATCGCGGCTTTAATTTTGAAGCGGATGAAGGGTTCGGAGCGCAGGGCGTAGATCGTTTCGATAGTGTTTTCGAAGCCGCCGATCAGGTAGGTCGGGACACTCCAACGGCCTTTGGCGATCATGCGGGCGCGGACGACGAGGCGGGCAATCATCAAAGCAGGAATCAGGCCGATCCATGAGATGATCACGAATGCCCGGCTCATATCGCCTTTCATCAGGTAGAAGAAGAAGCCGAAGATGACCAGCGAGGTGAAGCTGAAGTTGCAGATATGTTTGACTTGCTGCCACCACGGGGTTGCGAGTTTGTAGTGCCCCTTTTGCATGAAGTAGAGGATACCTGTTGCGGCCAGCCCTAAGTAGAAAACGATCAGGTTTATGGTGATGACGTGGGACGGGTAAGGAAACAGGGCACGGTCATGATAGGTGCCAAAAATTTCGAACATAAGCCAGGCGAACACAAACGTGAGGATAAACCCCGTTATGTCGCCGATAATCAGGGGGAGGAGTGACTTTTTCATTTTCGATTACGCTGTTTCCGTTTGATTTTCCGCGGCAGATGCGCCTTTGCGCTGACTGCATTTCCAGCGCCATGCTGATTCAAGGATTGTGCCAATGTCGGAATGGTGCGGCTGCCAGCCGAGGACTTCGCGGGCTTTTGTAGCGTCGGCGACAAGGATTGGTGGATCTCCGGCGCGGCGTGGTATTTCAGCGGCGGGAATTGACTGCCCTGTGACTTCTCTTGCCTTTTTGATGACTTCGCGTACGGAATACCCCTGGTTGGTCCCAAGGTTCAGGGTCAGGTTTTGGTTGTTTTGAAAAATGTTTTCCAGCGCCAGAACGTGTGCCTGTGCGAGGTCTGTGACGTGGATGTAATCCCGGATGGCTGTCCCGTCCGGGGTGTCGTAGTCGGTGCCGTATATGCCGATTTCCGGTCTTTGGCCCGCGGCAACCTGCATCAGTAGGGGGATGAGGTGTGTATCGACAGGATAGGCTGTTCCGGTTTCGCTCTGGAGGTCGGCGCCGGCGGCGTTAAAATATCGCAATGTCGCGAAGTTCAGATTGTAGGCGGATGAAAAGTCGCTGATCATGTTTTCCATGGCGAGCTTGGTGTTGCCGTATGGGTTTATCGGGGCCTTTGGCGCCGTTTCGGGAATCAGGTTTGTTTGGGGCATGCCGTAGACGGCGGCTGTGCTGGAGAAGACCATATGTTTGATGCCGTATTGACGGGCTACTTCGAGGAGCGTGTATGATCCGAACAGGTTGTTGTAGTAGAATTCCGCCGGGTTTACGACCGAGTCACCAACCTGAATTTTTGCTGCGAAATGCATGATGGCGGCGGGCTTATGCGTTTGTACAGCTGCGGACAGCGCTTTGACATCACGGATGTCGCCTCTTTCCAGCGGCCCCCATTTGACGGCATCAAGATTTCCTGAGCTTAGATTGTCGTAAGTGACAGGGACATACCCGTTTTCCGCCAACGCCTTACAGACATGCGATCCGATATACCCCGCACCTCCCGTTACAAGAATACTCTTGCCGTTCATTGCGTTCTCCGCTTTTTTCGTGTGCAGGGTCTTTATATACTGCGGTGCAATATTTTTCCAGATTTTTTTTGGAAAACGCTTCGCTGTTCTGACGGAAATTTTTAATCTTGGCTGATTATGCAGGCAGAGTAAAAATTACTGATATTCCTTTATCCTTTGCAGGTTCCAGATGTATTTTTCCGTCGTGGCGTTCGACAATTTTTTTGCAAATTGTAAGGCCTGCACCGATCCCCGGGTAGGTATTCGGGTGGAGGCGCCGAAACATACGAAACACATCGCCCAGGAAGGCTTCTTCGATGCCGATTCCATTGTCTGTTATGGTGAATTGCCAGGCGCTCCCAATTTTCTGAGAGTCAATTGTGATTTCCGGGGCGGGTCCGTCTTCGGCCCTGAATTTCAGGGCGTTTTCTAGAATGTTGTAAAAAAGTGTTGAGAGTTGCCCGGCATCAGCCATTACGGTTGGAAGGTCTGCCGTATTTATAATCGGGTCTGTTTTCTGGATTACTCCGGACAATTTTTTGAGGGCATTTCGTGCGATCTCGTTGCAATCACATGGTTCGAGCGGCGCCGCTCTGGTGTTCAGGCGTGAGAATATTAAAAGCGCATTTTGCATTTCTTCCAGATTATGAAGCCCCTGCTCCAGAAAATAGACATATTCTTTCTCTTCGTCGGAGAGGGTTTCCTGATGCTCTGCGATCAGGAGGCGGGTGAAGGTTTTAATATGCCTCAGGGATGCGCTTAGATCGTGGGATACGATGTAGGCGAAATCGTCATATTCCTTGCGGACTTTGGCTTCACGGGCACTTGCTTCGGTCATTTTTAACTCTTTTTCTAGATGTCTGATGGCAGGACGACGACGCTGAACCAAAACTCTTCAATGGCGAGAACAACTTCGTTGAATTTTTCGGGGCTCACCGGTTTTACGATGTAGCCATTGGCATGGAGTTCATAGGACTTGATTATGTCCTGATCGGCTTGCGAACTTGTCAGGATGACGATCGGAATGCGCTTGAGATTTTCGTCTTGCTTGAGCTCTGCCAGCACTTGTTTTCCATCTTTGCCGGGCAAGTTGATGTCGAGCAAAATGATGTCCGGCAAAATAAAATCTTCTGCTCCATCTTCATTTCTTAGCAATGACAGGGCTTTTTCACCGTCCTGCGCAATGACAATGTTGTTGCGAATTTTGGCTTTTTCGAAGGCGCGGCGGGTTAGAAATACATCCCCATCATTGTCTTCGACCATCAGGATTTCTATGGGTCTTAGTCTATTTATCATGCCACTTTCCTCGCTTGTTGTGGTTTGGGGATTGTGAAAAAGAATGTTGAGCCTTTGCCAAATTCGGATTCCGCCCAGATTTTCCCGCCGAAGCTTTCGACAATTTTTTTGCAGACGGCGAGGCCCATGCCGCGGCCTGCATATTCGTTTTTACCGTGCAGCCTGCGGAAGATAATGAAGATTTGCTCCAGAAACTCCTCGCGGATGCCTATGCCGTTGTCTTTGACGCTGAACAGCCAGTTTTCGGCTTCTTCCGTTACCGCGATATGAATGACGGGCGGGCGGTCTTTGGGGCTATATTTCAAGGCGTTTCCGACGAGGTTTTGTATGAGCCTTGAAAAACGGACAGGGCTTGCCAGCAGGGCCGGCATCGGCTCTGATGTCACTGTTGCGCCTGTTTCCTCGATCGTGTCTTTCAGCAATTGAAGGGCGATGCCGATCTGTTCCCGGCTTTCAAATTCTTCAAATCCGGCACTGGATGAGCCAATACGGGAATATTCCAGAAGGTCGGAGACCATGTGCTGCATGCGCTGGGCGGCTTCGGTGATGAAGTTCATATACTGGCGCGCCTGTTGGTCCATGTTTTCACCATATTCCTCGTCAAGGATGCGGGTGAAGTTACTGACCATACGTAGGGGTTCCTGCAGATCGTGGGATGCGATGTAGGCGAAATGCTCGAGTTCCTCGTTGGAGCGCATGATTTCTTCTTCGGCCTGCTTGCGCAGGGTTATGTCGCGGACGATGCCGCTGTAGAGACGTTTTTCCCCGTTTCGCGAGACTTCGGAGACAGAGAGATCGAGAGGAAATATCGTTCCGTCTTTACGCTTTCCTTCAACCTCACGGCCTTTTCCGATGATTTTTGCCACTCCGGTTTCGTGGTAATTTTTTAAATAATCTTCATGTTTCTCAGCATAGTGGTCCGGCATCAGGGTTTTGATATTTTTGCCTATTATTTCTTCTGGTGTGTAGCCGAATATTTTTTCGCATGCCTTGTTGTAATCAATGATTTCCGCCTTTTCATTGATGGTGATCAGGCCATCAACCGTGTTGTCTACGATGGCCTGAAGGCGGGTCAGGACTTTGGTTTCGGCCAGACGTGCTTGTTCGAGATTCATCTTCATATCATCGAAAGCTCTTGCAAGTTCGCCGATTTCATCTGTTGCTGTGACGGGCAGATCGAGTTTTTCGCGCCCGTGCCCATAGGCCCGAATTTCTGCGATCATTTTGTTTAAAGGCTGCACCAATAGATTAGAGAACAAGGCTGCCGAGGCCGAAGCGAGAAGAACCATCATCGTTGTCAGCAGGATGAAATTGTTTCGTATTTTGTATACCGGTCCCAAAAGGATATCGCGGGGGGCAACGATGGCAATTGTGAGGGTACGATTTTCCTCAAAGGGTATAAAATTGTTTTTGCTGTAGTTGATCACCACCGGGATGCCATCATCTTCAATGTGCAGCGTGTCTTGTTTTTCTGGAGATTTTAGAATTGCAGCGATAATGGGGTTTTCTGCGGGCGGCGTTTTATCGAGACCGCCGAAGTGAAAATGCGGGGCGCTTTCTTTATTTTTGTAGACGATGAAGTCGCCCTTTTGATTGATAATGTACAGATCGCGACTACTTTTCAGTTTTTTTAGAACGCCTCCGAGGATTTTTTCGTAGGATACGTTGATGACGATCATTCCGAACAAAGGGCCATTTTCTTTATATATCGGGACTGCCGCCCTGATGACCGGCAGGAAGGGTTCTTCCACTTTGCCATGTTCCCGGTTCAGGCTGACGGTGGAGAAATAGGTTTTTCCGGGCGGGGTCTGTGCCGCTTCTCTGACATAGAACTCTTCCCCTTTTTGCTGCAAGGCTTCGGAGGGGACGCGCGTTATGATGTCATTTTTGCGGTTTATACGCACCAGTTCACGGGCGTTATCTTCCATGCCGATGTAACGGATCTGGACATAGCTGTCGACGACACCAATCATCGACGTGAATATTGTTTCCAGTCTGCTTTTCCAGAGTTGCGTCGTTGAGCCGTCTTGCGGGTCTATGCCGTTATTTTCGGTGGCGCGGATAATTCCTTGAACGGGGGGGGTGCGGGCCAGAACATTTATGTTGGTGTTTAATTCATTGAATGCTGATTGCAGCAGGGGCGTGACTGATTTTCGTTCTGTGGCAAGGTCACTGATTTGAATGCGCATTTCCTGACCGGTTGTTTTGACATAGAAATAGCCTCCGATCATGATTGATGTCAGGAATGCCGTCAGACAGGCGAAGAGAAGAATTTTTCCGCCAACAGAGGAAAAATAGTGCGCAAGGGATGACCTATTTTTTTCCATAGGTATCAAATCTTTGCTTCCTTATTTGAGCCAAGAAACTTACAAGTGCACGCGACGCGTATTTTAGCGGATATTTTGTTCCAGAACGTTTACGAAATCAGGCATTTCGATCTGTGATTTCAGAACAACGTTATTCGCCCCCATACGCAAAGACTCGTATACGATGTTGTCGGTCTCTGCACCGGTCACGACAATAATCGGGACAGATTTGTTAAACCTACGGACTTCGGTTACAGTCTGCGGGCCATAGCCATCGGGAAGATTGAGATCGAGCAGAACCAGATCCACTTCATTTTTCATGTAAGCGGCGTATGCTTCTCCGAGTGATCCGGAATGAATCAGCCGGCTTTCGGGCATGACCGAAGAAAGCTTCCGAGAAATGACAAAACGGTCGGCTTCATTGTCTTCAACGACCATAACATTGCACTTTTTCATACATCTCTCGGGGAGACGTGCCGCGCTGCTACCCATTTGCAAACCTCATCTGTTCTTATTCTATTATAGTTCTTTCATAACGGCTCTTACAATAAGTTTCAATCTATCACATCTCGATTTATAGTTGTACCCTTATGTTGTTTACTTTCTTTTTTGTACTGAAATTTCCCTGTCCAGCATTGATTTGATATGCAATGATCCGCGGATGATGGCTTATACCCTGCTCGAATGGATGGAATTTTTTAGCTATGCGGCGACGATTGTCGGTATTCCGCTGGCGATTGTTATTTTTGTGTTTCAGGAAAAGAAGGAACGCAGGCTGGAGCGGCAGGAAATCTACGATAAATTGATGGATCACTATACGGAGATTCAGGATAAGCTTTTTGCGCACCCGGAACTTGATCTTCATGACAAGATGCCTGAAAACCCTGAAGATTTAAGGCGTCAGTATATTCTTTACGAGATGGTTGTGTCGTTGTTTGAAAGAAGTTTCATTCTTTTGCATGGCGAAGATGATCCGGAATACGCGCGCATGTGGAATTCCTGGGTTGATTATATCAAGCAGTGGATGATGCATCCAAATTTCCGAACTTGTCTTCCGCGTCTCATGGAAGGCGAGGATAAAGATTTCGTTGCTTATATGGCGAAAATATCGGGATTGGATCTTAAACCTTAGGCCTACTTATACCCTCCTGACAAACTCCGTGTTTTGTCTTTTTTTGGCTTTTAACACAAAACTTGACTGATTAGTCAAATTATCTTAGACTGGATTATTATGGCGAGCGACACACGGCAAAAACTGGTTGAAACTGCGATTGACCTGATCTGGCAATCGAGCTTTGGCGCGGTTAGTGTTGATGATATTTGTAAGAATGCCGGGGTTAAGAAAGGGAGCTTTTACCATTTCTTTCCATCCAAGACGGCTTTGGCACTGGCTGCACTGGATGCTCATTTTGATGAGCATCGGCCAGCGCTTGATGCCGCTTTTTCGCCGAGCAGGCCTCCTTTAGAGCGGTTTGTAGCGCTGGCGGCGCTAACACTTACCAAGCAGGAAAAAGCTTTTGAAAAATATGGACTTGTCTGCGGATGTCCGTTTGCTTCTCTAGGGTGCGAGATTGCAGGACAGCAAGAGATGATCCGGGCGCGAACGGATGAAATTTATGAGACTTACGGGCGGTATTGTGAAAACGCCCTAATTGAGGCTCAGGCTCAGGGAGCGATTCCAAAGGATGTCGATACGGGGCGCCTAGCAGAAGAGATCGGGACTTATTTTATCGGGCAGATGACGATGGCCCGGATCCAGAACGATCTCACGAATATGAAGGAAACGCTTGTTGACGGGCTGTTTCGGATCATTGGAACTGAAGTCCCAAAAGTCAAATAAAGAGATTTGACAAATAGGACAAAAAAGGTATAAGAAACTTACTAGTTGACCGTACGGTCAATATGTGGCGGCGATATTACGGGAATTTCGCAAGAATTATAAATCAGGAAACGGATAGAATTATGCTTAAGAAAACAGGGATAGCACTTGTTGTTTTGGCTTTGGCCGGGACAGGGACGTATGCGGCTTTGCAGTATGGCAGCGGTACGCCTGCGCTGGCACAGGAAGCGATGGGCACGATGCCGCCTATGCCGGTACCGATTGCAGTGATGACGCCTCAATCGCTTCGTTTGTGGTCGACCTACTCCGGGCGGATGAATGCCGTGGATTTTGTCGAGCTTAGGCCACAGGTTGACGGACGGATCGAGGAGATCAAGTTTGCAGACGGCGATATGGTTGAGAAAGGTGACGTGCTTTTCGTGATCGAACCGGGGCCGTTTGAAGCGACGCTTGAAGAGGCCAAGGCGGCTTTGGATGCGGCGCAGAGCCAGTATAGCCTGGCGGACCGGGAGCTTAAACGGGCGCAGGGTTTGATCAAGACCGAGGCAATTTCCCAGAAAACGCTTGATGAGCGGCGGAATGCAGCCAAAGTTGCGAAGAATGTACTCGACGGGGCTCAGGCGCTTGTCGACAAAGCACAGATCAACGTGGACCGTGCCTATGTTAAGGCCCCTATTTCCGGGCGGATCAGCAGACCGGAGATTACGGTTGGGAACCTTGTGCAGACCGGGGCAGCGCCTGTTCTGGCGACGATTGTGTCTCAGGACGGGATTTATGCGGATTTTGAGGTTGATGAGCAGACCTATATGCAGCGCATCCACTTGCAGGAGAAGGGCAAGGACGGTGAGGCGGGGATCCCTGTCGAGCTTGTCTTGAGTGATGGCAGCAAGCGGGTCGGCAAAATCAAGAGCTTTGACAACCATATTGATACCTCTACGGGGACGATCCGGGCGCGGGCTTATTTTGGAAACAAAGACGGCGTGCTGCTGCCGGGGATGTTTGTGACAGTGCGTCTGGCCAGCCCGATGGAGAGCGATGTTTTGCTGCTGACCGATGAAGCGATCGGGACAGATCAGGACCGGAAATTTGTCTATATCGTTGATGAGCACGGGCAGACGGCTTACCGGGAAATTACGCCGGGAGCTTCGGTTGATGGGCAACGCGTTATTCTGAAAGGCCTTGCGGCCGGGGATAAAGTTGTTACGGGCGGATTGGTGAAGATAAGGCCGGGCATGCCTGTTGTTGATCAAAACACTACGGCACCGGCGGCCGGCGAAGAGCATGCCGAGGCAGAACACGACGCTGAAGAACAAGCGCAAGGCGGAGAAGCAGAATGAATTTATCCAGTTTTTTCATCGACAGACCGATCTTCGCGTCTGTCGTATCGATCCTCGTTTTTCTTGCGGGTTTAATATCGATGGTGATGCTTCCGGTTTCCGAGTATCCGGAAGTCTCTCCGCCGTCCGTTCAGGTTATGGCGAACTTTCCGGGGGCGAACCCGGCGGTGGCTTCGGAGACGGTGGCTGCACCTTTGGAGGAGCAGATCAACGGTGTGCAGGATATGCTGTATATGAACTCCCTTGCGACGACGGACGGGGCGGTCAAGCTCACGGTTACGTTTAAAATCGGGACAGATCCGGACCTTGCACAGCAGCTTGTGCAGAACCGGGTGTCGCAGGCCCTGCCCCGCTTGCCGGATATTGTGCGGCAGCTTGGGGTGACGGTTGTTAAAAGCTCGCCGGATTTGACGATGGTGGTGCATATTCTCTCGCCGGATTCTCGCTATGACGCGCTTTATCTGGGGAACTATGCGACGCTTAATATCAAGGACAGGCTCGCGCGAATTGAGGGGGTTGGGCAGGTTTCGATCTTCGGTCAAGGTGACTATGCGATGAGGGTCTGGCTCAATCCTGAGAAAATTGCCGAGCGCGGGATGAATGCCAGTGATGTGACGAATGCTATTCGCGGGCAGAATATCCAGATTTCAACCGGGACGGTCGGCGGACCTCCTTACCGTGACGGCGCGGATGTGCAGTATCCGATTATTGCGCAGGGACGTCTTGAGACGCCGGAAGAGTTTGGGAAAATCATTATCAAGACGGAAACCAACGGGGCGGTGACGCGGCTTTCCGATGTGGCGCGGATTGAGGTGGATGCACAGCAGTATGCCCTGCGCTCTTTGCTGGACAATAAGCCGGCAGGCGCTGTGGCGGTGTTTGCGGCGCCGGGATCGAATGCTCTTCAGATTTCGGAAAGTGTGCGCAAGACCATGGCGGAATTGAAGGAGAATTTTCCTTCGGGTGTTGATTACAACATTGTTTATGACCCAACCGTGTTTGTTAAGCAGTCGATCGAGTCTGTTGTTCATACGCTGCTAGAGGCTGTTTTGCTTGTGGTTCTGGTGGTGATTGTGTTCCTGCAGACCTGGAGAGCGTCGATTATTCCTTTGCTGGCGGTGCCGGTGTCGATTATCGGGACGTTTACTTTTATGTATCTGTTCGGGTTCTCGATTAACGTCTTGTCGCTGTTCGGACTTATTCTGGCGGTCGGGATCGTGGTTGATGATGCGATTGTTGTCGTGGAGAATGTCGAGCGGAATATCGAGAAAGGTTTGAAACCTCATCAGGCTGCATTTGCTGCGATGAAAGAGGTTACCGGGCCTATTATTGCGACGTCTCTGGTACTAACCGGCGTGTTCGTGCCGATTGCTTTTATCAGCGGCCTGAGCGGGATGTTTTATCAGCAGTTTGCGATGACGATTGCAATTGCGACGATTATTTCGACCTTTAACTCTCTGACGCTGAGCCCGGCGGTGGCGGCTTTGTTGCTTCGCGGGCACGATGCGCCGAAGGATGTTCTCACGCGCATGATTGATGCAATTCTCGGGTGGTTCTTCCGGCTGTTTAACATTGCGTTCGGTGCATTTACAAATCTGTATCAAACTATTGTCGGGTTTGCGGTGCATCACCGCATTGTTATGATGCTCATTTACGGGCTTTTGCTGGGTGCGACGGTTTACAGCTATACGGCTGTGCCGAAAGGGTTTGTGCCTGCGCAGGACAAGCAATATCTGATTGCTTTTGCGGTTTTGCCTCAAGGGGCGACGCTGGAGCGGACTGAGAAGGTCCTGCGGCAAATGGGCGATATTGCCATGCATGAAGAAGGTGTTGCGCATGCGGTGCAGTTTCCAGGGCTTTCAGTGAACGGGTTTGTGACATCTTCCAGCGGGGGGATTGTGTTCCTGCCTCTCGAGGGTTTCGAGGAGCGCAGTACGCCGGACCTTAGCGCCGGGGCGATTGCCGGGAAGCTGGGGCAGAAATTTGCCGGGATTAACGATGCCTATATCGCTGTCTTCCCTCCTCCGCCGGTACGGGGTCTCGGGACGCTTGGCGGGTTTAAGCTTCAGATCGAAGACAGGACGGACCGCGGATTTAAGGCTTTGGATGATGCGCTGCAGGCTGTTATCGGGAAGGCTTATCAGAACCCGGCTCTGACGGGCGTGTTTTCGGCTTATAATGTGAATACGCCGCAATTATTCGCGGATCTGGACCGGACCAAGGCTTATCAGCGCGGGGTGCCAATTGATGCGGTGTTCTCGGCGATGCAGATTTATCTGGGATCGATTTACATTAACGACTTTAACCTCTTTGGGCGAACCTATCAGGTTATTGCGCAGGCCGATAAGGCGTTTCGCAGTAACCCGGATGATATTCTGCGGATTAAAGTGCGGAATGAAAGTGGTGAAATGGTGCCGTTGGGTGCGCTGATGAAGATCAGAGAAACTTACGGGCCGGATGTGTCTTCACGGTATAATGCGTTCCGAGCGGCTGACCTGAACGGGAATGCGGCGCCGGGCTATTCCAGCGGTCAGGCGCAGGATGCGATTACCCAGATTCTTCATGAGACGTTACCGCCGGGCATGAGTTTTGAATGGACGGAGCTGACGTATCAGGAGATTTTGGCAGGCAATACAGCGCTCTATATTTTCCCGCTTTGTATCTTCCTCGTGTTCCTGGTTCTGGCTGCGCAATATGAGAGCCTGACCTTGCCGCTCGCTGTGATTTTGATTGTTCCGATGAGTATTCTTTGCGCGCTTGCGGGGATTAAGCTGATGGGCGGGGATAATAATATCTTTACTCAGATCAGCTTGTTTGTGCTCGCGGGGCTGGCTTGCAAGAACGCGATTTTGATCGTAGAGTTTGCGCATGCTCTGGAAAAACAAGGGCGTCCATTGCTTGAGGCGGCAGTTGAGGCCAGTCGTTTGCGGCTCCGTCCGATTTTGATGACCTCGTTTGCGTTCATTATGGGCGTTGTGCCTTTGGTGCTCTCGCACGGTGCCGGGGCGGAGATGCGTCAGGCAATCGGGATTGCGGTGTTCTCCGGGATGCTGGGCGTGACGTTCTTCGGGATTTTCCTGACGCCTGTGTTCTATGTGGTATTGCGGAAGCTTGAAATTATTCTAACCGGGACAAAGAAAGTACATACACATGAAGACTATCATCACGATGCGTAAGGCTTTAACGCCGGTTATGGTTTCGGTTTTGCTGAGCGGTTGTACGGCGACGCCTCATGAGCCTCCTGCTGTGCCCGCCCAATGGTCGGCGTATCAGAATGATTCCGTCGCCGTGGAATCTGCGAAGGATCTGCATCAATGGTGGACGCGGTTCAACGATCCGGTCCTTGATCAGCTGGTTGTTGCCGCGATTGACGGAAGCCCGGATATTGCGCAGGCGCAGGCCCGGGTTCTGGAGGCGCGCGGTGACTGGCGGTCTGCACGTGGAAACCTGTTTCCGATCCTGACCGGGAACGCGGATGGCGGACGCCAGAATTTAAGCGTTTCAGATACTTCTGATTTTTATGATGCGACGTTTGATGCATCTTATGAGATCGATATTTTCGGGAAGAACCGACATAATGCCGGCGCGGCCAAGTCAGGCGTTGATAGTGCGCAGGCTTCGTTTGAGGCTGTGCGTTTGAGTTTGGTGGCAGAGACGGTTCGGAACTATATCCAGTATCGCGGATATTCCAAGCAGGCTTTGATTGCCGGGGAGAACCTGTCGGCGCAGGAAAAGACTCTGGATTTGATCCGGCAGCAAAAAGAAATCGGGACGGCGCCGCAGCTTGATGTCGAGCGGGCGCAAGCACTGGTGAATACGACGCGGGCCAGTATTCAGGAAGATTTGCGGCAAGCCGATGCGGCGCGCCTGAGGCTTGGGGTTTTGACAGGGTTGTTGCCGGATCAGGTTTTGCCGATTTTGGGTGATGCGTCTGCACCGACGCCGGGCGCAGATGTGACGCCTGTGTTGATGGCACCGGCGGACGTGATTGGCATGCGGCCAGATATCCGGGCGGCCGAGGCGAACCTTGCGGCGCAGAGCGATTTGTCGGCAGCGGCGTTTGCGGCCTTGTTCCCTTCCTTTACACTGAGCGGGTTTTTCGGGGTTGCGGATAATGCGCTTGTGAGTAGCACGCAGGTGTGGTCGGTGATGCTCGGGACGGCGGTTAATCTGATTGATTTCGGGCGGATCGAGGGGCGGATCGATGCGGCGAAAGCTCGGGAAGAGCAAGCTTACCAAGCTTTGCGGAAGACAGTTTTGCAGGCGGTGGCGGATGTCGAGACGTCGCTAAGTGATTATGCGCGGATCAATACGCAGAGTGTTTCCTTGCGCGCGGCGCAGGGGAATGCGCATAGGTCACTCGAGATTTCACAAGAGCTATACAAGCAGGGCGAGATTTCGTTCCTTGATGTGCTGGATGCGCAGCGCACGGCGCATGATGCTGACTCTGCCGTGGTGTCGGCCGAGACGGCGCGGGCACTGGCACTGGTCGGGCTTTATAAGTCACTGGGCGTCTACTAGAGCCCCCTATTGTTTTGATGTGACGGCAGCGGCGTTTGGCTCGCGTGCTTTTTGTACGCGCCTCCTTTTCTCGCTGATCGATCCTTATCTTACTTAAAAATCTGATTGAGGAAGTCCAGGGTGTAGGCCCAGCTGCGGTGGTCCGCTTTTTCGTTGTAGGCGGCACCTTGTGAGGGGTCGTCTCCGGCTTCTTTCTGGGTGAAGGCGTGTACGGCGTTTGCGTAGGTGACGAGTTGCCAGTCTGCGCCGGCTTCATCCATTTCTTTTTCGAAATCGGCGACTTCCTGCTTGGTGACGTAGGGATCGTTTGCCCCGTGATGTGCGAGGATTGGCGCTTTGATGACGCCTTTTGCTGCCGGCTCTTTGGTGGCGAGGCCGCCGTGGAAGGGGATAACGGCTTTGAGGTCGGCGCCGGAACGCGCGAGTTCCAAGGCCATGGTGCCGCCGAAGCAGTATCCGAAGGCGGCGATTTTCTCTTTATCGACGCCCGGAAGACCTAGAAGATGCGTTAGGCCAACATTCATGCGCTGGCGGGCCAGCGCGGGGTCGTTTTTGTAGATGCTCGATTGCTTCATGGCTTCTTCGCTTGTTGCCGGGCGGATGCCTTGACCATAGACGTCAACGGCAAAAGCGATGTAGCCGAGGTCCGCCAGCATGTCGGCGCGGTGTTTTTCGTAGTCGGTCAGGCCTTTCCACTGGTGGGCGATCAGGATAGCGGGGCGGGCCCCCGGGAATTTCTCGGCGTCCGGTTTTGCGAGGTAGCCTTCGAGGGTTGTTTCGCCGTCTTTGTACATTTCGATTTCGCCGGCGCGAGCGCTGATCGGGAGGAGGATAAGCAGCATCAGGAGCGCAGGGAGTATTTTTTTGAGCATGATTTTTTCCTCTTCGATTTCATTCGCAGGGCGGTGTTTTATGGGACGAGTTTAGTCAGAGTTATACGGGGAGTCCAGAGTGATCGCTTGGTAAAAAACGCTACACAAGCTGAGTTATAGCTGCTAAACAGTTTGCTCGTCCGGCAGGTCAGGAGAGATGGCAGAGCCCGGTTGAATGCGCCGCACTCGAAATGCGGTATGCGCCTTAAACGCATCGGGGGTTCGAATCCCCCTCTCTCCGCCAGTTCCTATTTAAACGCTGC
>JAGRHC010000092.1 GCA_020445145.1 Alphaproteobacteria bacterium | reverse complement strand
CAAAATGATACGACCCACGAATTTTCTTCTAAATCTGTTTTTAAAACGAAGCCGTGGGTATTTAACTTTATGGGCTTATCTTTCAGAGAACAAAATGGTAACATTTAACAATGTTCGGGGCTCAATTTACATTTCACGAAGATTTTAGCGGCGCTGGTATGGCTCGCATTGGGCTGGGCAAAGACTGGCTGTGCTTGCGGGCTTGCGACATAAACACAAAGAAATGCCGCGCCTATAGAAATAACTTTGGAGAAGGTCATTTATTTGAAGGCGACATAGGAGACGTCAAGGTCGTCAACGCTCCACCTGCCCAACTGGCTTGGGCAAGCTTTCCGTGTCAGGACACATCGCTTGCAGGCGGATATTCTGGCCTTGCCGGACGGCGCAGCGGCACATTTTGGGCATGGTGGCGCATTGTAGAAGGCATGAGGGCTGCCGGAAAACCCTACGACATTGTTTGCATAGAAAATGTACGCGGGCTTTTAACATCTAATGGCGGCACTGATTTTGCTGCAATTTGCGAAGCACTGACGAAAGAGGGATATATTTTTGGCGCTACAGTTATTAACGCTTCGCTGTTTTTGCCGCAAAGCCGGGAAAGGCTGTTTATCGTTGGCATACGCGGCGATAAAGAATTGATTGAGGATGTTCGCGCTAAAAAGCCTGTTCCTTTGTGGCACCCACAGTCTATGCAAATGGCTTATAAGCACCTAAGCAAAAAAGCCAAAGAGCATTGGTTTTGGCTTAATCCCGTCTTGCCTTACGTACAAAAACCTACGCTGGAAGAAATTATTTCAGATAACCCGGAGGGTGTTGCGTGGCATACGCCTCAGGAAACAAAGCGCCTCATCTCTATGATGTCGCCTGAAAACCTGCGCAAGTTAAACGAGCAGAAGGATAAAGGCGCACGTGTAATCGGTATGCTGTACAAACGGACGCGCGAAGGACAGCAAAGGGCGGAGGTGCGATTTGATGGAATCGCGGGATGCCTTAGAACCGCCACAGGCGGAAGCAGCCGCCAAACCGTTATGATAGTAAGCGGGCAGTCCGTGCGTTCGCGTCTGCTTGCACCCCGAGAGGCGGCCCGTCTTATGGGGCTGCCGGACAGTTACAAACTTCCCGAAAAATATAATGACGCCTATCATCTTTGTGGAGACGGCGTAGCCGTGCCTGTTGTGCGTTTTCTTGCCGAGACAGTCTTTGAGCCTGTCTTGTCTAAAATCGCTAAAGATATTTCTGCAAGCAAAATGGTCGCTGCGGAATAATTGTTCTAGACCAAAGCGCTCTAAGCTTTTAATCTCTAGGCATGTCATCGAAAAGCAAAGCGCCAGCTACGTCCGTAAATACAATCTCAACGCCATACGAAACAAGTGCGTTGCGCAAAGGGCTGCGGAGCTTTTTAAATCAGCCTGTTGAGAATCCAGCCGCGCCCGGAGTAAAGCGTCTTGGCGCTTACAAATACGGCGTTTACGCTTTTTACGATTACGACGACGAACCCATTTATGTAGGCCAGACGCGCGAGCAGCTTTCCAGCCGCATCGGGAGGCATTTAACCAACCAACGCACCGATGCTGTCGCCATGAATGTGCTTGATCCATATGAAGTTTACGCCATTGCCGTGTGGCCTGTGCCTGAATTTCAGAATCGCAAAACAAGCGACCCAGAAGTAAAAACTTACATGGACGACCTTGAAGCCGCTGTTTTTGAAAAACTTTTGAAAGAATCAAAATTTGGCGCAGTTTTAAATGAAAAAGTGCCTGTGTCGGACCGGAAAGTAAAATTGCCTGAATGCGTAAAAAGCATCATCGTTGACGATAAGGTGCGGGAACTCAGGGGGCACCCGGATATTCGTCTTGCACGCCGTGCGGTGACAATTTCAAGGCTAGCGCAAGTTATAAGCGAGAGGGAAGTACAGCCGGGTCTGCGCCGGACGTTGCTAATCCAAGCGGAAAGATTGCGCTGGCTGGCCGAACAAAGATACAAACCGTTTGAAACGGAAGCGCAAAAGGATGACAAGGAAGCAGGCGGAGAAGAGTAAAGCGAAAATCGCCCCTCCAACGCCGGAGCGCTCCGCAGTTATGCGCGCCGTCAAAGGCAAAAACACCACTCCCGAAAAACTCGTTCGTAGCGCCCTGCATAGGCAGGGTTTTCGTTTCAGGATTCATAACAAAAATATGCCGGGCAAGCCGGATATTGTCCTGCCTAAATACAAAACCGTTATTCGTGTTATGGGATGTTTTTGGCACGGACATAAATGCCCACGCGGCAACCGCACGCCAAAAACCAACACGGAATACTGGACAACGAAAATTCAACGGAATGTTGAACGCGATAAAAAGCAAAAACAAGAACTGGAAAACGGTGGCTGGCGTGTTTTTGATGTTTGGGAGTGTAATCTTAAAGAAGAAAATTGGATAAAAGCGTTGGTTAGCAATTTGAGAAAATGACGATGGCTGTCTAATTGACCTCTGCCAGTGTAACTTTGCGACCAGTATACTGACGCCATAACCCCAAACGTTTTATTCTGTATTCTACTAGCTCGGGTGAAGCTCCAAATTTTTTGGCCGTCTCTTCGGCTGAAACCTGTTTTTCTACTGATCTTGTAATTGCCTTTTCGGGCAACATAGTTGCAGAAGCCAAGAAAAAAGCATCATGTTCTTCATCACTGTCATATGTGCGACCATAGGCATCGGCTATTTTTGCTATTTTGGTTAACTTATGACCCAGCATAATATGCCAGCATTCTTCTAGAAAGGTTACGCGCTGTCGCTCTATGGTGTGGGTGTTGTTTCTTAATATTGCCCAAGCGTGGTTATCTCGATCAAGAGGAACACTCATAGCAGACCACTCATCCTTACCCTTGCCTTTTAAATATTGTAGACAGTCTCTACTAATATTGGGGACTTGCTCAGGAACATATACGTCAACGCCCTCTATCGAAATGTTCAACGCATCCAGAGAATCATTCTCCTTTACGCCTAAATCTTTTCTGAAAGCGTCGGCCAGCGCCTCCATTTCAGGCTTTGATAGTGAAATTGATATATCTGCTGGGGAGGAATCTTCTGAAGAAGAACCCATTAGGTTAGGATGCTGATGGATATATTCTCTTTTTAAGAGGTCTGCGGCCTGTAAAAGACAGTGTGTGGTTTTTGAACTTACATTCTTGCTGGCTCTGAAGTGAACAAATGCGACGTTTTCAAAAGACAGGCCTGATTCGCGCGCATCATCGCCAAGCCACTCCAATATACGTAATTTTGAGTTGTTATCAGGGTCGCCATCCCCGCGCTCAATCCTAGCCAAACTAGAAAAACTGACGCCAATAATCTTTGAAAGCGCCCGGATACTAAGCCCCTCAGCACTTCTTTTCTTTTGTAACGCTTCAACAAGTAAACGGGTTTTTTTATCCATAATAAACGTGCGAATAACACACCTTGACACAGGCGCATAAATTACATACCGTGATATTAGCACGACCTCGCACAGTGTCAAAATGTTGATTTCAATCAGCCGTCCTGCCTGTGCAGAACTTTGCTTAAGGGAAAATATTATGATTACGCAAACTTTGCAAGAAATTGGACTACAGCTGGATCAGGATGTTTTCCCTCGTATATATAACGGTGGAGTCGTAAGGCCCCGCACACCCACCGTTATCCCATTAACGCAGGGCAGAAAGGCAAACAGCCATGAGCAAGCCAGACAAAGAGCGGGAAGACCCGCAACCGGACCACGGACATGGACCGCCGGAAGGCCATGGGCGTCCAGTGGACGTCGATCCGGGTCGCCCAGTGCAGCCGCATCGCTCGTCTACCCAAACCTTTGGGAAGAACTAGATGCGGTACACCATTCCTACCCAGACACACGGGTATGGTTGCAGGATGAGGGGGTGTGGCTGCTGACAAAGAGCCGCTTATTACAAGGTCTTTGGAAGCAAGCCACATTCCTCACCGCAATACCTTTCAATAAAGAATCCAGAGCAAGCAGTTGGGCTTTTTGGACTTCACTGATCTCGATACAATGGATCGGACCAAGGCATACCAATTATTATCCAAATGGGTCGATTTGTGCCTTTGAGCTTAAGGATGGCACATGGGTTATTGGCGATAATATACTAAAATTACTTGATCTCTATAGCTTGTGGGCGCTACGGCATTTACATCTTGAAATGCTTGGTAGATGGCCGGGCCAACAATTTGTTCACCACCCATATGAAAGATTAACAGAGCTGCACGACGACGAACTTTGCGGGTGCGAAAATCCACAGGGACTTTACGAGGATTGCTGTAAACCAGTCGATCTTAGCTGCGATTTTATAAAGCAAGCGTTTGATTATTGGAAGACGACAAGGGAAGTAAAAAGAGAACCACCTCAAGCTATCAGGCAATTTGTAGAAAATACGTTATATCACCCCCTGCCGGATGAATTGCCTGATGCTGTCAGTAGTCTGCTTTATCCTCCACCGCGGCCTTACAGTGAAATCAGAGCTCGCCTGATAGAGACGAGCATACATATGAGAGTTCAAAGTGAAGTGCGACT
>JAGRHC010000025.1 GCA_020445145.1 Alphaproteobacteria bacterium | reverse complement strand
TTGTTTGCAGGTCTTTAGAAAAGCTATGAGTTTGGACCCTAGGCGGCCTTATCTTGGGCAAGAATAGCACGCCACCCGATATCCCTGCGGCAAAAACCTTCCGGCCAGTCGATCAGATCAACAGCCTCATAAGCCTTCGCCTGCGCCTCAGCAATACTCGCCCCCAAGGCCGTTACCCCAAGGACGCGACCGCCAACACTCACAATACCGCCATCTGCGCCCCGCGCCGTACCAGCATGAAACACACAAGCGCCATCAAGCGCATCAGCAGCCTCAAGCCCGCGGATCGGCGTATTTTTCCTGTACGTGCCGGGATACCCCTCAGCCGCCATAACAACACACAAAGCAGGCGCCTCATGCCAACTCACATGCTCTTCAACACTATCAAGCTCACCTTGCGCCGCCGCCATCAGCACATGCGCAAGGTCTCCCTCAAACCGCATCATCAAAGTCTGGCATTCGGGATCCCCAAAACGGACATTATGCTCCAGCAACGTCGCCTTGCCATCCTTCACCATCAATCCGGCAAACAAAACCCCGGTAAAAGGACACCCGATCGCCGCCATCCCGTCAATTGTCGGCCTGATAATATCGTCAATAATCTGCTGCTCCAGAGCCTCAGTCATGAAATGCGCCGGAGAGTACGCCCCCATTCCACCGGTATTGAGGCCTGTATCTCCATCGCCAACCCGTTTATGGTCCTGCGCGCTCGTCAAAGGAAGGATTGTCTTTCCGTCGGAAAGAGCAAAATAACTAACCTCTTCGCCCTCGAGAAACTCCTCGACCACAATCTCAAGCCCGGCATCGCCAAAAGCCTCGCCGGAAAGCATGTCACGCGCAGCATCCAAAGCCTCTTCAACCCTCTGGCAAATCACAACACCTTTACCAGCAGCCAAACCGTCCGCTTTAACAACAATCGGAGCACCTGTTTCACGAATAAAATGTTCCGCCGTCTCAAAATCCTTAAACCGCCCGTACCGCGCCGTTGGAATATTATTCCGTGCGCACAAATCCTTCATAAACCCTTTTGACCCCTCAAGCTGCGCCGCCTTCGCCGAAGGCCCGAAAACAGGAATCCCTTCTTCCCGCAAAGCATCCGCCAGCCCCGCAACCAAAGGCGCCTCTGGTCCCACAACAACAAGGTCCAAAGCCCTTTCCTTGGCAAAAGCCACAATCCCGTCAATATCGTTGACCGCAAGCCCCACAAGCTCCGCACAAGCCTCAATCCCCGGATTTCCCGGCGCGCAATACAAATGCGTACAGCTCGGAGAGCGCGACAGCCGCCAGGCCAAAGCATGTTCACGTCCACCTGACCCTACCAGCAATATCTTCATCTCGCGCTCCTTATCAATAAATCGGGTTATGCAGACTGATTACAGCAAACACCGCGCAAAAACAAGACGTTACCGTCTACAAATGACATCAGCCCCACCAACAGAGCCTATTCAGCATCAAGCATCACAAGACTGGCATTCCCGCCCGCCGCCGTTGTATTGACGCTGACATGCTTTTCTGTCGCAAATCCATGCAAATAAAACGGCCCGCCAGCCTTTGGCCCTGTCCCTGACAAGCCCATACCGCCAAATGGCTGAACACCAACAACAGCGCCAATCATCGAACGATTAACATACACATTTCCTGCCCGTACGCGCCTTGCAATATCCTCTTGCCGCCCCGCAATCCGGCTATGCAGACCAAAAGTCAATCCGTACCCCGTACCATTCACCTTAGCAATCACTTCATCAATCTCCGAAGCCTTAAACCGGATAACATGCAACACCGGTCCAAAAACCTCCCCTGTCAAAACCCCCATATCCGAAATCTCATAGGCAACAGGCGCAAAATATCGGCCATTATCAGTCAAATTATCAGGCATAACCGCCCGTTCTATCAAACGTCCGCATCCCTCAAGATAACGCACATGCTCCCGCAATTCCTCCGCGGCGCGCACATCAATAATCGGGCCAATATCAGCCGATAAAAGGTTTGGGTTTCCTATAGAAAGTGTTTTCATCGCCCCGCGCAAAAGATGCACAAACCCCTCCGCAATATCCTCCTGCACAAACAAAACCCGAAGCGCTGAACACCGCTGCCCGGCAGATCCAAACGCACTCAAAAGCACATCATCCACCGCCTGCTCGGGCAAACACGAGGAATCAAGAATCATCGCATTCTGTCCGCCCGTCTCCGCGATCAAAGGCACAATCGCCCCATCCTTCTCGGCAAGCCCGCGCTGGATTGACTTCGCCACCGCCGTAGATCCCGTAAACACAACCCCGGCCACATCCCTATGCCGCACCATCGCAGCGCCAAAAGCCCCATCCCCGGGCAGAAAATGCAAGATATCGCCCGGCACGCCCGCCTCATGCATCAACGCAACCGCCCGCATCGCAATATAACGCGTCTGCGAAGCTGGCTTTGCAAGCACCGCATTCCCCGCCAGCAAAGCCGCAACCACCTGCCCCGTAAAAATCGCGAGCGGAAAATTCCACGGGCTGATCGCCACAAACACACCGCGCCCCTGAAGACACAGCATATTGCTCTCCCC
Source organism: Alphaproteobacteria bacterium (assembly GCA_020445145.1). GTDB lineage: Bacteria > Pseudomonadota > Alphaproteobacteria > Micavibrionales > Micavibrionaceae > JAGRHC01. Next base: position 12,185 of record JAGRHC010000025.1, on the reverse strand, counting down.
CGTATAGCCCGGCATAACAAATCCTTCTTCCGAAAAATCCTCGCGAGCCTGCGCCGCATAATACCGGCAAAAATCAACAGCCTCCCGCACCTCATCGCGCGCATCCGCGATCGTTTTGCCCCCCTCATAACAACAAATAGCCATAAATTCATTCCGGTGTTCCTCAAGCAAATCCGCAAACCGCTCAATAATCGCCGCCCGCGCCTCAGGGCCGCGCCCGTCCCACGCCGGAAAAGCCGCCTTTGCATTTCCAAAACACCGCGCCAGAACCTTGTCCGCATCCCCCGGCTCCTCGAACCGCTTCCCGTCAATCAGCCAGAAAACCTTGCGTTCATCCCTGTACGCCTCCACAAAATCAAGCGTGCCCTGCGATTCCAGCGGCGCATTCAAATCCAGACCCCGCGAATTCTTTCGCTCCGGCCCAAACAAGTCCGAAGGCATAACAATTTTCGGATGCGCACAAGGCTCAGCCGACCGGGAGATCGCCACCGGATCACGAACAATCTCCTCCGGCGCTTGTTCGTGATCCAAAAGCTGGTTCACAAACGAAGAATTCGCCCCGTTCTCCAACAAACGCCGCACCAGATAAGGCAGCAAATCCCTATGCGGCCCGACAGGCGCATAAATACTCACCTGTACACCCGGCTCTTTAAGAACCTGCGCATACAGCCCCTCTCCCATCCCGTGCAACCTCTGGAATTCAAACGCACGCCCCTCTGCCATCTCAAGAACCGCCGCCACGCTATGCGCATTATGCGTCGCCAGCATAGGATAAAACCGATCCCCATACGCAAACAACCGCGCCGCGCACGCCAGCCACGACACATCCGTATGACACTTGCGCGTAAACACAGGATACCCCGGTAAACCACCCATCTGCGCTAATTTAATCTCGGTATCCCAATACGCCCCCTTCACCACGCGTACTTGCAAACGCCGCCCATGCGTTTCCGCCAATTCCGCCAGATAATCAATCAGCGGCAATGCGCGCTTCTGATAAGCCTGCACCGCCAGCCCCAGACCGTCCCAGCCCTTCAAACGCTGATCCGCCATCACCCCGCGCAAGATATCAATCGACAGATCAAGCCGCGCCGCCTCTTCCGCATCCACAGTCACCGGAATATCATACCCCGCCGCCAAAGCGCACAAATCCGCGAGCCGTTCCGTCATCGCAGGGATGCAAACCTCTTTTTGCGCATAACAATAACGCGGATGCAGCGCCGAAAGCTTGACCGACATCCCGCCTTTCCGGCCAGTACGTCCGGAAAAAGCCTTGCCAATCGTATGAATCGCCGCCCCGTACGCCTCAAAATACCCTTGCGCCGTTGCAAAATCGCGCGCCCCCTCACCCAGAACGTCATAAGACATCCGGTATCCTTTAGCCTCATAGGACGCCGCATTCTTCAACGCCTGAGGAATATCATCGCCCAGCACAAACTGCCGCCCCATCACCTGCATGGCCTTGACCATCGCCTCGCGCACCACCGGCGCCCCCAGCTTCGCAAAACTGCCCTCCAGCGTCTTTTGCGTCAGCTTCATCCCAAAGCCCGCAACCTTGCCAAGCAAATCCTTCGAATCCCCCTGCCTGCTCAACCAGTCCGCCGCCGCCACCTTGTCCCGGATCAAAAGATTAGCCGTCTCACCGTCCGGAATCCGCAAAAGCGCCTCCGCCAGCGCCATCATCGCCAGCCCCTCCTTGGTATCAAGCGCATATTCCTGCAAAAACGCCTCTAATTGGCCACCGCCCCCCTTCGCCCCGCGCACAGCCCGCACCAGATCCGCCGCCCGCGCCTCCACAGCCCGCGCCCGAGCCTCCGGCCAGTCCAGAGCATCATGTAGCCCCGCCACACGCGTAGCCTCGTCCTGATAGAGATAAGATGAAAACGAATAGGTCATACCCAAAACAATAGCACGGAAAAGACGCGCTTTAAATTCTTCTCTTTTCCCCGTATGATCCCTCCCATGAACGAACCAAACCCCATCCGCAGCAACGTCCCTGAGTTCTCGGTCTCCGACCTCGCCTTTTCCCTGAAAAGAACGCTGGAAGAGAATTACAGTCGCGTACGCGTGCGCGGAGAACTCTCCCGCGTCAGCATCCCCGCCTCAGGCCATATGTATTCCAGCCTCAAAGACGATCAAGCCGTCATCGACGCCGTCTGCTGGAAAGGCTCCCTGTCCAAACTCTCGATCCGCCCCGAAGAAGGCCTCGAAGTCATCTGCACGGGCCGCATCACCACCTACCCGGCGCGCTCCAACTACCAGCTCGTCATCGAAACCATGGAACTGGCCGGCGAAGGCGCACTCCTCAAAATGCTGGAAGAGCGCAAAAAGAAACTCGCTGCCGAAGGTCTCTTCGCCCCGGAGCGCAAAAAACCGCTCCCCTTCCTGCCCGATCATATCGGCGTGGTCACATCACCGACTGGCGCCGTCATCCGCGATATTCTCCACCGCCTGAATGACAGATTCCCTCGCCGCGTGACAGTCTGGCCCGTCATGGTACAGGGCGAAGGCGCAGAAATTCAAATCACCGCCGCCATAGACGGCTTCAACACACTCCCCGAATCCCAAAGGCCGGATGTTCTGATTGTCGCCCGCGGCGGTGGGTCACTCGAAGACTTGATGCCCTTTAACGCGGAATCCGTCGTACATGCCGCTGCCAACAGCCAGATTCCACTCATTTCCGCGGTCGGCCACGAAACCGACACGACCCTGATCGACTATGCCGCAGATTTACGCGCCCCGACACCAACCGGCGCCGCCGAAATGGCCGTCCCCGTACGCCTGAACCTGATCGCGCAAATATCCGATAACGAAAAACGCCTGTTTTCCAGCCTTAACCGCCTGCTCTCCGAAAACCGCCACCGCCTCGAAGCCCTAAGCGCCAAACTCGGCGACCCGGCACACCTGCTTGAAATTCAAACCCAACGCCTCGACAGGATCACCGAAAAAATGTCCGGCCTGTTCGGAAAATACCTCGCCCGCAAAGAAAATGCACTCACCCACCACGGCGCCGCCCTTCGCCCCCCCAAACACCTCATAAGCGAAGGAAATCAACGCCTTACCCGCTGGAGCGAAACACTCGAAACAACCGCAAAAAAGAACGTACACCAACAGAAAGTCCGCCTCGAATCACTCAGCGGAATGCTGGAATTACTATCATTCGAGAACGTCCTTCAACGCGGTTTCGTCGTCATAGAAAACAAAGACGGAAAACCAGTCACAAACCCGGATTCCCTGACCCAGGGCCAACAGATAACGCTACGCTTCAAAGAAAAGAAAACACGTACAGCCACAATCAATGGCACAGAAAATCAAGGATCTTTATTCTAGAAAACTAAATATCCGGAGTTTCAACAAGCGACCGCGCCGCAAACTCGCCAAGAATAGTTGTCGACAAAGCATCAAGTTTTTTGGCGTTCTCAATCGCTTGTGCAACAACGCCTCTAGCCCGCTCAAGCGGCATCTCTGGCTCAAGAGTAACATAATCCGGAATCGTTTTTATCCGCGCATAATAATGAATAATATCACTCGCCGTTTTTCGTCCGAGCAAATCAAGCTTATCCGTATTCCCATCAAAAACAGACCGGTTCAGGGCAGGCTGCTTTTGTACAATATCCCCGGAACGCCTGTACTTAGGCTCAACCGCCGTATTTTTAAAATCCGACAGCATTTCCTCATAAATCGTAATGTACGCCTCAATTTTAGTCTTATTGGTTCTGATCTCAGCATCAAGCATCGAAGCAATAACAAACTTCTCCTTAGAACGAAGAGAGCGCTCCCGAGCGGCCAGATCAATACTCTGGTTCTGAATATCAACCACGCGGCGAAATCCGCGCATAATAAACACGCTAATACCACCCAAAGCCAGAACCACAACAATCAAAAACACGACACTGCCAATAACAAACCCTTGTCCAAAAGGTGTCTCAGCCTCGGCACGCACCCCATTTTCTGCCCATATTCCACGCTGTGATTTTTGCGCCAAAGCTTCAGCATCAATATAAGGTTTCTCAAAAATCGTCCCATAGACCGCAGCACGATCGACACTGACATAGCCCTGCTGAATCATAAAAAGGCTTAAATCCTCTTCATTCGTATTCACACACTGCGCGTAAACCGTGCGGTCCTGCTTCTCTTTAATCTGACATTGGATAGGCTTATTCGAAATCTTGTCATCCAGCGCCGTACGAGATTTCAGCTTGAGAAGTGCACTATTGCCTTCAAAGGCATCGACCCCCCAAAGCCTGATTTTATAGCTTCCTGAAACCAGAATATTAGCCTCGGAAGCACGAGCCTGAACCCGAATCCCTTCATTCTCAGCAGTCGAAGAAGTTTGCGCAAAACATAAAGAATGCGGGACAACCGCAAAAAGCATCAAAAATGCGAAAAAACGAAAAACAAAACGTAGATCCGGCATGAAAAATCCCAATAAACGACCAACCAATTCCCTGTTATTCAAAGAAACGCAGTTTCCTCAAATCGTAACACTGAAGCAGTGAAATTTTTACCCCTATTATTTGTAACAGACATTCACTCAACAAATCTTTAACGCCAGCATCTTGATAAACAGTTTTTTATATTTATATCGGCCTCAAAAAGATTATGATGAACAAATGCGTATCGTTTTCTCAGAACTGATGGAAAAATTAGGCGTTGGATACGATCTATCGCCCTACGAGACTTGCCCTTGGCTGGTTTACGACAGCGAAAAAGGTATAACCTGTAGTGCCGAAGTGCGCGCCGGTCCCGACCTGTCCGACATCGAAGCCGAGCTTCAGTTTCTATACGATGAAGGCGTTGTCCCCTCGGAAGATGAAGACGAAGAAGAGGAAGAGGGCGACGGCGAAGAAGAACAAAAAGAAGATCCAAACGCCTGGCGTGATAGTCTCGAAGAAATCGAAAAAAGGGAAAGACAAAAAGCCCTGAAACCTCAGAAAACAAAAGGCTTTATCCCCGAAGGCCCCCGTCAGATTTTTTTCCTGCGCATCATACCCACGAATGATGGCCGCTGGATGCCGGTGATGATGTTCCTCAAAGGAGAAGATTTCGTCAACAAAATCAATAACTGGGAAGGGAAAGCTTGTGACTTTTTCCGCTCTTGCATCGAAGCCATGCTCATGGATGAACTCCCTGATATAGAAGAACTTATTGAAAAAGAACTGGACGACGAGCGTTGGGGCGGTCGTGGAAAACGCGGTAAAATTGGTAAAAAATCACCCAAAATCAAACCAGCCGCCCTACTGGGTATGAAACCCTAAGAAATCACGACAACAAAAACACTGTAAAACAGTAAATTAAAAAGACTGTACTTTGCCGACGATTATAAAAATGATAAAATCTGAATCCAAATAAGCAAACTTTAATTATGCGGAAATCTATAGAGTGTCGTCTGACAAACCCATATTCCCCAAAAGCGAACCCGTAACTTACAATCTTGGCTTCTTAAATATACTCCTGGCCGAAGATTCTATCCCAATGCAGACCCTTTTGGCATCAATGCTGCGAACATTCGGAGTTGGAGATGTACTGGTTTGTGGAGGCGCAAAAGAAGCGATTAACCTTCTAACCATCACACAAGCCCGCAGAAAAGCCAACGATATCCGCGGCATCGACATGATTTTAACCGACTGGCTCATGCCCGACGGCTCCGGAGTAGAACTAATTGAATGGGTTCGAAACCACAAGGAAGACGACATCAAGTTTCTACCTATTATTCTCGTCAGCGGCTACACAACCGAAAAAGTCGTAAAAACAGCAAGAGACAAAGGAGCAAATGAATCCCTTGTAAAACCAATATCAGGAGAAAAACTGGCACACAGGATTATTTCTGTCATCGATAAACCACGCCCTTTCATCAAAACGGCAACATTCTTTGGCCCGGACCGCCGCAGAAAGACAGAAAACTTTAAAGGAAACGATAAACGAAAAATCAAATCCGAAGAAATCAAGGTATATCATGAGCAACAATAACGAAAACGACCAACAAAATTTTACAAAAGGCGTTGAGGTCTACCGCCGCGTTAACCGCCTGAAAATGAAAATCACCGGAGCAGAAATCGGCCCCGCCGGACAAGTCGATGCCAATGCGATCGCCGAAGCAGATGAAAAAATCAAGGCACTCTGCCGCGATTGCCCAGATCTTCTGAAAAAATGCCTAGACCAGATCACTCAGGACTGGAAAAAAATGCAAAAAATCGAAAATGGCGACGAGCGCAAAAAACTCGTCGATAGCATTTTCATAGCAGCACACGAAATAAAAGATGTCGGAAGCATGTGCGGTTTTGAACTGCTAGCACATTTCGCAGAATCCCTGAGAGACTACATTATCCTGACGGATCTCAGCCATAAGGCACATACAGTCATCATACAGGCTCACGTTGACGCCATGAACATCACGCTCAAGGAAAAAATCATGGCAGGCAGCAGCATCAAAGCCGAAGAACTAAAACACCTCGTCCACAAAGCCATATACAAATACAGCTAAACGCACCCAAAACACAGCGCGAAAAAAGTAACGAAATCCCTCAGAAGCCTAAATCGGAACCACTAAACCCGCAGCGGCATCAACACGTACAGCGCAGAAGGATCGCTATTATCCTGAATAATCGTCGGCGACGCCGCATCTGCAAGGGTCAAACGGCACCCTTCGCCCTCAATCTGAGACGTAATATCCAGCAAATATTTAGCATTAAACCCGATTTCAATATCAGAATCGCCGTTGACTTCCATTTCTTCGGTCGCACTACCCGCTTCAGGAGAGCTCGCAGACAAAATCATCTGCTTTCCATGCAAAGTAATCTTCAATGCCCGTGATTTACCATCAGAAATCGTCGAAACGCGATCAATCGCCCCGGTAAACACCTTGGGATCAACCTCCACGATCTTGTCGTTCCCTTGCGGAATAACGCGCTGGTAATCCGGGAACGTCCCGTCAATCAGCTTGGACGTCAAAACAACATGATCAAACGAGAACCTTACTTTATTCTCGGACAAACTGATCTGGATCGAATCCGCAGCCTCATCAATCAGCTTACGAAGTTCGCCAACCGCCTTACGCGGAATAATCACGCCCGGCATATCCCCGGCGCTCTCCGGCAAAGGCATTTCGAACCGCGCCAGCCTGTGACCATCCGTCGCCACCGCGCGCAAAACCGCAACACCGTCATTATCTGCGGCATGAACATAAATCCCGTTCAGATAGTAACGGGTCTCTTCCGTACTCATCGCAAACTTCGTGCGATCAATCAAAGCCCGTAGCTCGCTCGCTGGAATAGAAAACCCGAACGGCAACTCTGTCGTGGTGATCTCAGGGAAATCAGCCGTCGGCAAACAACTCAGTTTAAAATCAGAACGCCCCGCGCGGACATTCATCTGCGTACCTTCAGCGTTCAAAGCAATTTCAACCTGTGAACCATCAGGAAACTTACGAACAATATCATGAAGCGTATGGGCCGGCGCCGTCGTCGCGCCCGGCGCAGAAACCGTCGCCGCAACAGACTCGTTGATCTCCATATCCATATCGGTCGCCGACAAAGTCAAAACCCCGTCCTCAGCCTTCAAAAGGACGTTCGAGAGGATCGGAATAGTATTCCGGCGCTCAACAACACTTTGAACATGCGCAAGGGAACGGAGCAGCGCGGCGCGATCGATACTGAATTTCATGGCGTTTTCCCACTTTTCTAATCAGACAGTTTTCCAGAGAATCGAAGTCTAGCACACCGATTTACGGCAAAAAAGCCCCAAAATGAGCGAGGAGAGCTTGTGAAGTACAAAAGACATATTTAAAGGGATAATGTTTCATCAATTTTCTGTAAAAAATCATCTCCGAAAGTCGCCGCAATATCTCTTGCCTTACCCTTCATCCAATCATCCTCTCGGCACTCGCCCACAGATCTAAAAAAAGTAGCAGACAATGATTTTGCACTGGAATAACCAAAAGCCTGCGCTATCTCTGAATTATTATGCCCCGCAGCCCGCGAAAGTAAAATACCAAGACGTTTGGCCTTTTTAACAATGTCAAACTGGGCCTCCCCAGATAACCTTTCCTTAGTCACCACGCCCTGAAAACTAGAAACTAAAGCATCTTTAATTTGATCTAAAGTAATCATTTTCAACCCTCAGATAATTCTGAAACCGCCCTCTCTATCGCACTGTACGCCTTATCCAGATCACTCTGCGTCACGCAGTACGGAGGTAAAATATACACTGTATTGCCAATCGGACGCAACAAAACGTCCTGCGCCAGAAAAGCACTGTAAAGTTGAGGCTGCAAAGACGACAAATACCCCTCGCCATCGCCTAGAACATCCATCGCTAAAATCGTCCCGCAGGACCGTACATTAGACACCCCCCGATGACGCGAAAGCCGCTCCAACCCTTGCGCCTGCCAGGAAGAAACATCGCGTACGCGCCCCAAAACATCCTCCTCCTCCCAAATTTTGAGCGAAGCACAAGCCGCCGTGCACGCAAGCGCATTCCCCGTAAACGAAGTCGAATGAAAAAACTGCCGCCCGCGATCCGTACTATAAAAAGACTGATAAATATCCTCCGTCGCCAGCGTCGCCCCCATCGGCAAAAACCCGCCCGTGAGCCCCTTCGACAGAGCCATCAAATCCGGCACCACCCCCGCTTGATCACAGGCAAACAGCCCCCCTAATCGGCCAAAACCGGCCATAACCTCATCGGCAACCAACAGAACCCCATACTTTCGGCACATTTCACAAAGTGTACGTAACGCCTCAGGACTATACATTCGCATCCCCCCGGCCCCCTGTACCAAAGGTTCAAAAAGAAACGCCGCCGTGTCACCACCGTGCACCCGCAGATAATCCTCCAGCGCTGCAAAACTCTCCGCCTCTTTCCCGGCCACCGGTACAGGAATCCTTGCAACATCAAACAAAAAAGGCCTGTAAACACTGTTATAAGCACTCGGCGCCCCCACAGCCATCGTCCCGAACGTATCCCCATGATACCCGCCCTCCAGGGCCAGAAAACGTGTACGCGGCCTCCCTTGATGCGCCCAGTAACCAGCCGCCATCTTCATCGCCACTTCAACCGCTGTTGAGCCGCTATCCGAATAAAACACATGAGAAAGCGCTTTCGGCGTCACAGCCATCAACCGCTCAGCTAACTCCTCAGCTGAGTTATGCGTAAAACCCGCAAAAATCACCTGCTCCAACCGCGCCGCTTGCATACGTACGGCCTCCACGATTTTAGGATGGCAATGCCCATGCGTAATCACCCACCAACTCGAAATCGCATCCAGAATGTCTCGCCCGTCCACCGTCCGCAAATAGGCGCCCTGAGCCGACTCAATCTCGATAGACTGAGGCATAAGCCCATGCTGTGTATTCGGATGCCAGACCGTTGTAAGCATCAAACAAAATCCTCAATATTGAAATTCTCACCAAACGCCACCCCAAGCCCCTCTGTGTCAAGAACCTCCACCAGAGGCAACCGCCCCAGAACCTTAACCTTCGAGAACTCAGCAATCGTACGCATGTTATCCGGGTTATCCTCCCCGATAAACGCAATCCCGAGCACCGGAATTCGCCGCGCCCAAAGCGCCTCCAGAGACAACAAAGTATGATTGATCGTCCCCAGCCCCGTACGCGCGCACAAAATCACCGGAACATCCCAGCTCCTAAACAAGTTAATCAGCAAATTCTCCCGCGTCAGCGGCACCATCAAACCGCCAGCCCCCTCAATCACCAACGCCCCGGCACTCTCCGGAATACCCGCTTCCCCCTGCAAAGCCGCTACATCAACCCGTATATCATCGATCTCCGCTGCTCGGTGCGGCGACAAACTCTGCGTAAAAATGTACTTTTCCGGCAAAAACCGCTCCGCCCCCAAACCCGTAAGCTTCTGAACCTCACGCGTATCAATCCCCTCATCCACACCCGACTGGATAGGCTTCCAGTAATGAGGCATACACCCCGCCGCCTCTAGCCCAAGCATCAACGAAGCCGAAAAAACCGTCTTCCCGATCCCCGTATCCGTCCCTGTAATGATAAAACGCTGCGCTGTCATACAAGATGCTTTAGCACATCCGCTACGCCTTGCAAAACCCCCGGTGCAAGTTCACTGCTCAGCGACAAACGCAGCCGCGAAGCCCCCTCCGGCACCGTCGGCGGCCTGATCGCCCGCACATCAAACCCGGCCTCCTGCAGTGCCCGCGCCGCATGCAAAGCAGCGCCATCATCCCCCAAAATCACCGGAACAATCTGCGTCCCCGCCCCGCCAAACAGCCCCAAAGCCTCCCTGCATCGTGCAAAAAGCCTGTCCCTGCGCAAATCACCCTCCTCAGAGACCAGAATCTCAAGCGATTTTTGCACCAATACCGCCTGCAAGGGCATAGGCGCCGTCGTGTAGATAAAAGGCCGCGCCGTATTCACCAGATAATCGATCACATCCCGCCCTGCGCAAACCAGCCCCCCGGCCACGCCCAAGGCTTTCCCGCAAGTATGAAGCGTCACAAGCCTCGCATAACCATGAACCTCAATATAAGGCCAGCAAAGCCCGCGCCCGCCCTCGCCATAAACCCCGACCGCATGCGCCTCATCCGCAATCAAAATCGCGCCGTATTCACGCGCCAGCATGAAAACATCCTCCAACGGGGCCATATCCCCATCCATCGAATACAACGTCTCAACCGCAATCCAAAGCGTCTGCGCCTGATCCCGGTAGCGCTTCAAAAGCCCCTCCAGCGCATCCATATCATTATGCGCAAACTTGAAACTCTGCGCATAAGAAGCACGAATCCCTTCACGCATGCTGGCATGAACAAGGGAATCGTAAACAATCACATCCCCGCGCCCCGCAAGCCCGCTCAAAAGCGCATAATTCGCCTGAAACCCGCTCGAGAAGAACAAAGCCCCCGGCGCCCCAAAATGCTTTTCGGCAAACGCTTCAAGCGCCTGATGAGCCTGCGTATGCCCCCTAAGCAGCCGCGACCCCGCAGCCCCCAGATCAAGCCCCGCCTCCAGAGCCTCAATCGCCGCATCCCTCAAAGCAGGATGCACCGCCATCCCAAGATAATCATTCGACGTCAGATCCACACCACAAGGGAGTGCCAGTCGACGATACCGACCACGCGCCTCAAGCTGCTCAAGCTGCTCTGCAAAATTCGTCATATCCACGTATTTACTGTAAATACGCTGCACTGGCAACGTCCTGAAACAATATGACGACCTAACGAGACCCAAATGATTTCTGAGGCACCTGCATCCGCGGAAGCTGATAGCTCTCGTAATGACCGCCATAATATTTCGGCTTATGCAAAACCGGATTCTCTTCCCGCGTCATCCAGGGCAACAAATAACAAGGGCCCCCTATACACTCAAAAGCATCCATAGCAAGATCGTCCATCGAAGCCGAACTACACCCCGATAACAAACAAAGGCTCAGGCCACACAAGACGAATTTCCGAACACCAAACATCCCAGATCTCCTATAATTAAACATTGTTCAATTATTTACATTTTATACATAATCTAAAATTTCATGCAACAAATAAATTGAACACTGTTTTTTTATAAGGTAAACTAAGGCAGAAAGTGAGTAAAATGGCCCGCCGCAACGATCATTCTCGCGAAGAACTCAAACAGATGGCACTCGCCGCAGCAATCTCCATTGTCGAGACACAAGGTCACGACAAACTGACCGCGCGCTACCTCGCCCGGCAAATCGGATACACTCCCGGCACGCTCTATAACCTCTTCGGCTCCATGGATGATCTCTATATGCAGATCAACGGGCTAACCCTCGACTGCCTGCACGACATTCTGATTCTCGAATCAAAAAGCCAGACCAAAGATGGCATAAAGAAAATGGCAGAAACCTATATCGATTTTGCCGTAAAAAACACAAACCTTTGGCTGATGCTCTTTAACATTCCAACAACCATATCCCCACCGGAATGGTATGCAGAAAAAATAGAGCGCCTCTTCCAGCCTCTGGAAACCATCATCCAAACCATAGAGCCCACATCATCTGAACCAGAAGTCAAACAATCTGCACGTACCCTATGGGCCGGCATCCACGGCATATGCACTCTTGAGATCACTCAAAAAGGCCCTATGCGCGGAAAGCCACAACAATCCGCAACCCACATGTCAAACTTCTTGATAGACAGATATTTCCAGAGAACAGAAAAAAACTAGGGTTCATACTCAGAGCTTTTA
>JAGRHC010000024.1 GCA_020445145.1 Alphaproteobacteria bacterium | reverse complement strand
TGATGATGGATTTGTCCGGCTGGTTCCGGCGGCGCATATGTTCGTCTGTGAGCTGGACGATCAGCATCAGGGTTTCTTCTGAGGCTGTGATTCTGTGGTGTTTGGTGTAGCTCGGGGCCAGGACTTTTAGAATATTGTAGGTTTCGACGATATTCGGTGCTTTGAGGAAGACTTTCTGGAAGCGGCGGTCGAGCGCCGGGTCGGTTGCGACATACATGCGGAATTCATCGAGTGTTGTCGCGCCGATTACCATCAGGTCTCCGGCGGTCAGATACGGTTTCATGGTGTCGGACAGGCCTTTGTAGGAGCTGCCTTCGCAGTTTGGCATGATCTGGTGAATTTCGTCGACAAATAGAATTGTGCGCGGGTTTTCCGGGTTGTGGTAGCGCTCGGCGACTCCCTTACACAGGGGCATGAAGCGTCCCTGGAATTCTGCCGGGCCGGTGGTTCCGGCAGCCATGCGGGCGAGTTCGACTTCGAGGACACGGGCATTTTTAAGATATTCCGGGACATCGCCGCGAACGATGCGCTGTGCCAGACCAACGACGGCAGCGGTTTTACCGACCCCGGCCGGGGCAAGAAGGCAGACGTTTTTACGGCCCTTTTGCAGCAGGACCAGAATACAGTCATCAATTTCCTGATCGCGGCCCGAGATTTTGTCATAGCGACCAGCACGTTCAAGCGCTGTGTAGTCCGTGCAGTAGTTTCTGAACAGATTTTCAAGCTCTTCGTCAGAGATCAGGTAATCCCATTTTTCTGTCATGGTGCCCTATAAGGTGGTCGTTGCTTTGCGTTGTAGTATAAAGAGAAATCCTTCCGTTCTCCAGAGTAACTGTTGAATCTTAATGGGGGCTTAACCGCGTATAAATTCTTTGATGCTGTATCCTTGGGCGTAAAGGGCGGCTGTGAGGTCGCCGTAGAGGATGGTGTTGCTGATTTCTTCAGCGACGGCGTGTTTGGGGCGGTAGCCTATGCCAAGGCCCGCCATTTTCAGCATCGGGATGTCGTTGGCGCCATCGCCGATGGTCAGGGCGTCGTCTGTTTCCAGTCCGAGATCCTGCATGTAGGATTCGAGGAAGTTTACTTTGGCAAACTTGTCGAGGATCGGTTCTTTGACGGTTCCGGTGAGTTTACCGTCTTCAATTCCCAGAATGTTGCCGTGGTGGAACTCAAAGCCGGCGCGGTTTGCGATTTCGCTGGTGAAGAACGTGAAACCGCCGGAAACGAGCACGCAGGTTGCACCTTGGGCGCGCATGGTTTGAACGAAGATTTCTGCGCCGGGGTTCAGGGTTGTTTGTTCGAGGGTCTCTTCCAGGGCGCTGGCCGGGAGGTCCTTGAGCAGGCCGACGCGTTTTTTTAGGGCTTCGTGGAAATCGAGTTTGCCTTCCATGGCCTGCGCGGTGATGGCGGCAATTTCATCTTTAATGCCGGCGTAAGCGGCCAGTTCGTCGAGCGTTTCGGTGCTGGCGATGGTGCTGTCCATGTCGGCGAGGAGGAGTTTTTTGCGGCGGTTTTCTTCCGGTGTGATGAAGACATCTATTTTGTCGGTTTGCAGGGCATCGCGCAGGTGGGCGGTGAGGGCGCTTTGCGATCCGCCAGATATGCTGGCTTGCGCGGCAATGTTTTTGTTTAGCCACAGTGGTTTGCTGGTGAATGACAGGTTATAGACTTCGAGGATTTTTCCGATTTCCTTGAAGTGCTTGTCTGATAGAGGTGCGCCGTTTTGGGAAGCGACGAGGGTCAGGATGTGGCTCATAAACTGTTTTCCTGTTTGATCCGTGTAAAAAAGACTTGCTTGCGAAAGCGAAATTCCTTAACGCTTGGAAGCATTATTCGATTAACACTTTTGCAGAAAAAACGGTGAAATGAAATGGAAAAGCCCTCAATCAAGCCTCAAAACCCGAATTTTTCTTCCGGTCCATGTTCGAAGCGGCCGGAGTGGAGCCTGTCTGCGCTAGAGGGCGCGATGCTTGGCCGTTCGCACCGTGCGGGGCCGGCGAAGGCGAAGTTGAAAGAGGTTATTGATCTGCACCGTGAGATTTTGGGGATCCCGGATGATTATCATATCGGGATCGTTCCGGCGTCTGATACAGGCGCGTTTGAGATGGCTTTGTGGTCGATGCTTGGCGCGCGCGGCGTTGATGTGTTTGCGTGGGAAGCGTTTTCGGGTGACTGGCTTAAGGATGTGACGGGGCAGCTCAAAATTTCCGATGTGCGGAAATTTGAAGCGCCTTATGGCGAGCTTCCTGATCTGTCGCAGGCTGATCCGGCGCGTGATGCGGTTTTTGTGTGGAACGGGACAACGAGCGGCGTGCGGGTTCCACAAGGGGACTGGATCGCGGCAGGGCGTTCCGGGTTGACGTTCTGCGATGCGACGTCGGCTGTATTTGCTTATGATATGCCGTGGGAAAAGCTGGATGTGACAACGTGGAGTTGGCAGAAGGTTCTGGGCGGTGAAGCGGCGCACGGGATGCTGGTTCTCTCTCCGCGGGCGGTGGCTCGTTTGGAAAGCTATACGCCGGATCGTCCGTTGCCGAAGATTTTCCGCATGGTTGCCAAAGGAAAACTCAATGCCGGGATTTTCGAAGGGGCGACGATCAATACGCCGTCGATGCTGGCGGTTGAGGATTGTCTTGATGCCTTGAAATGGGTGAAGTCGATTGGCGGTCTTGCGGGTAGTATTGCCCGGGCGCAGGCGAATTATGATGCGATTGCGGCTTATGTGGACCGGACGGACTGGGTGGCGTTTCTGGCGGATGATGCGTCTGTGCGCTCGATTACGTCGGTGTGCCTGAAGATTACGGACGGCTGGTTTACGGCTCTTTCAGATGATGAGCAGCAGGCGTTTATCAAGGCGATGACCAAGCTGCTGGATAAGGAAGGCGCGGCCTATGATATTGCCGGATACCGTGATGCGCCTGCGGGTCTGCGGATCTGGTGCGGGGCGACGATTGAGACCAGGGATGTTGAGGCGCTGTTGCCTTGGCTCGATTGGGCGTATGAATCTGCGAAGGCGAGTGCGCAGGAAAGCAAAGCAGCCTAAGGCCTTTTTATAAACTGCGATAAATGGGCTGTGAAAACTGTCTTTTTGCCTCATCTCTCTTTGTTTATAGAAAAGTCCTGAGTCATTTTTTAAGCGTCCCGTATGATTTTCGTGCGGGGCGTTTTTTGTTGTGCGATTTTCTTTGACAGTTTTCTCAAACTCTCATACATCTGGAAGCCTGTTTACCTAAACAAGACAAAATTAGGAGTGAAAATATGCCTAAAGTACTTATCAGCGACAAGCTGGACCCCTTGGCCGTGGAGATTTTTAAAAAAGGCGGATGTGACGTCGATTTTAAACCCGGTCTTTCCCCTGAAGAACAATTAGCGATTATCGACCAGTATGACGGTCTGGCTATTCGTAGCGAGACGAAAGTTACGGCGGAGATGATTGCGGCGGCGAAGAATTTGAAAGTGATTGGCCGGGCCGGGATTGGCGTGGACAACGTCGATATTCCTGCCGCGACGCAAGCCGGGATCGTGGTTATGAATACGCCGTTTGGTAATTCCGTGACCACCGCCGAGCATGCCATTGCGATGATGTTTTCACTGGCGCGCGAGATTCCACAAGCCAATGAGAGCACGCATGCGGGCAAGTGGGAGAAGAAACGCTTTATGGGCGTTGAGCTTTACAACAAGGTTTTGGGCGTGATTGGTTGCGGTAACATTGGTTCGATTGCTGCTGACCGGGCTTTGGGCGTGAAGATGAAGGTGATTGCCTTTGATCCGTTCCTGACGCAAGAGCGCGCCGAGAAGATTGGTGTTGAGAAAGTCGAGTTGGACGAGTTGTTCGCGCGGGCTGATTTTATCACGATTCACGTGCCGAAGAACGAGCATACGGCCGGTCTGATCAATACGGCCAATATTGCCAAGATGAAAGACGGCGTGCGGATTATCAACTGTGCGCGCGGCGGGATTGTGGTTGAGGCTGATCTTAAAGCTGCCCTTGATAGCGGTAAGGTTGCCGGGGCTGCTCTGGACGTGTTTGAAGTTGAGCCGGCGAAGGAGAATATCCTGTTTGGCCATCCGAACGTGATTTGCACGCCGCACCTAGGCGCTTCGACGACGGAGGCACAGGTCAATGTGGCTTTGCAGGTGGCTGAGCAGATGGCGGATTATCTGGTGAACGGGGCGGTGACGAATGCTCTGAACATGCCGTCTATTTCGGCGGAAGATGCGCCGCGCTTGAAGCCTTATCTGAAGCTGGCGGAGCAGCTTGGCGATTTTGCCGGGCAGATTACCGAGCATGCGATTCAGAAAATCGAAATCGAATATGAGGGTACGATCACCGATGTGAACACCGATCCGATTACGTCTGTTTTGATTTCTCATATTCTGGGGTCGCAGACGGATAGCGTGAATATGGTCAATGCGATGCAAGTGGCCGAAGCGCGCGGGATCGATATCAAGCAAAGCTATGACAAGGCGTCCAAGAACTGGCGCAGCATGATCAATGTTATCATTACGACATCCGAGCGGGTGCGGAATGTAACGGGGACGCTGTTTACCGGGAAAGAGCCTCGGGTCGTTAATATTGAAGGCGTTCCGATTGAGGCTGCTTTGACGCCGCATATGCTGTTTATCCGTAACGAAGACAAGCCGGGCTTGATCGGGAATTTGGGGATGATTCTGGCTGATGCTGGACAGAATATCGCGGACTTCCGTCTTGGTCGTAAGGATAGCGGGCAGGAGGCTGTTTGTCTTGTTGCGCTGGATGCGCCGGTTGCGGATGATCTGTTTGGAAAAATCGAGGCTTTGCCGCAGATTCGGAATGTTCGCCGTTTAAGCTTCTAAGCGCATTATCTTTGAAAATTTATGGTGCGGGGAAAAGATCAGTCTTTTTCCCGCATTGTTTTTTCTAGCTGCCGTTTTTGCTTTTCGCTGCGGGCGCGGGCATAACGATTGCAGACGTCTTCTAGTTCTTTTTGGAAATGCTTTCCAACATCTCCGCCGTCGCCGCTGATTTCTTTTTCTACGATCAGGCGCAGGCTTTTGTCGTGGGCTTCGATGATTTTGATTACGTCGTCATCGACTTCGTTCAGGTGTTCGAGGAAGTTTAACATGACAGCGGCAAGGTCGCCGAGGCGGTCATATTTAAAAATTCGTGCGTTTGCTTTGATCTGCATGACGGGGCTGGAAATGTTTTGCAGATGATGGAGCGGGACTTCATCAAGTGATTTGATGACTTGAATTTCGCTATCGATTTCGTCGATATATTTTTGGGCGAGAGGGGCGAAGTTTACCTTGTTGTTGTCCAGAATTTTCTGGCAACGGACAATGACTTCCGGATCTATTTCTTCGCCGCCGACTTTGGTGAGGAGTTCGTAGCTTGCCTTGATGCGGCGGATGATTTTTTCTGATCCTTCGCGTTTGCTTGTTTCTTCGAAACCATCTTTCACTTTGCGGCGTCTGTCAGGGCCTGCGAATGTTTCTGTGACGATGAAGTCGCGGGGGGATTTGATAATATGTGTCAGGCGACGGGATAGGTCTTTGACCGAGAATGGTTTGACGAGAAACTCTGTTACACCGTGGTCACGCGCTTCGGATATGCGTTCGGGGGAGCCGTATCCTGTCATCATGATGATTGGTTTGGTCGGGTCTGCAACCGAGGGGTCCGTTCTGATTTTTTTTGTCAGGGCAATGCCGTCCATGGGGGACATGTGCCAGTCGGTAATAACGAGGTCGGGGGTTTTTCGGCAGTAGATTCTAAAGGCTTCTTCGCCGTTGTCTGTGGTTGTGATTGTTCCTACGCCCAGCGTGTCGAGAATGTCCACGAGGAGTTCCCGCATGGGCTGAAGGTCTTCGACAACGAGGACGTGCAGTTTTTTAAAATCCATAGACATTTTTGTTTTAAAACACGGAAGTTGTGATCTTGAAGTGCTAATTTTTTCCAGTTTAGCAAAAAAAATCTATAAAAAAAGTAAATCGTTTACGGAAAACATGCGATGGGATTGTCTGATCATAAAAAGAACCCCGGTGCTGTTATTTCCAAAACTTGATATCTCAAAGAGATAATAAGTTAGATCTAACGCACCGGGGCTCCGGTTTGGGAAGCTATAACCTGCGCGGCTTTACTGTGTAAAGTCCGCAGGCCGTGCCAGGTCGGGTCGAAAAAATATCCGGCAGCTCCTCCGGTATTTTTCCGGCTCCAGTAGATGAACCCCTCATCTACGATTTTTACGTGGTGACCAGCCACGTCGCTGGTGATCCTTTCTAAGAAAGGTTCCAACTTTGAGATTTCCGTTTTAACAGGCAGCCTTTGGTGCCGAGATCTTTTTTCAAACGTTTTTATGTGCGCGACCACAAGCCGATCTTAAGCAGGCAAACTTGCAAAGCGGTTTCTCTTTTTGCTGGGGGAATAACCTTATGCTTTTTTCAAAGCGGGAATATTCCCTTTGCAGAGGATGCCTGGCCAAGGCCCCCCGACCTCCGAAAGCTACTCTGGCTGTGGGTTACCACGGTTCAGGGCGCTGTTTTCGAAGACAAGTTCAGGATGACTTGTTTTGTGTTTTTTTGTCCAGAAATTTTTTTCGGCTGGGGGCGAGCGGTCAGATTTTTGTTTTTATGTGGATAAAACTGGTTTCTTGAATCTGTTTTTAAATCAGTTGTATATGTGAATATCCTCTTTTTTTATGCACAAGGTTTTCAACGCATAAATTTTTTTGCTCTGATTGCGGTTTTTTTCGCGTTCTAGAAGAAAAAAGAAAAAAATATCGAATCAGAGGTGGGTAAAAGTGCGAATCGATTCGCTTTATAAGGGATTAAAAATCCTCATTTTTCTTTACATAATTTATTGACAGAAGGCCATTGTTTCTGTTACGAAATGCGCATAATATATTAATGAAAAGTTAACAAGCCTTTTCCCGCCAGTTCATAAAAAATAAAGCGGTTATTGAGTATTTATCCTGGGTTAGGAGTTTTCTATGACGGGTTCAAAAGTTACGGATGCACATTCGAACTTATCACAGTCCGGCGCGCATAAGGATGCCGGAGGACAGCCGGGCGCGGATAAGGGGCTGGCGGATATCTGCGTTGTTCCTGAGAGCGGGAAACCTGAGACATTGTCTTTGCCTGTTTTGATTGCCAAGCCGGGGGCCGGTGAGGCCGTTTCGATCTCTATTCAATCCGGTCAGAAATATCTTTTTGATTTTCATGAAGATGCTGTGGCGTCTTTTAAGCAGGAAGGCAATGACCTTGTTCTGAATTTTTCAGATGGGGCGATGGTGTCTTTGAAGGGCTTTGCTCAGGGCGTGAGCGGCGAGCGGCCAGCTTCTCTTGCGTTTTCCGATTCGCTGTCGGCGGGGCAGATTGAGGGGTTGATTGCTGTCGTTAAGTCTATGCCTTCGATTGATGACTTGAAGAATGCCGAGGAAGAGCCTCAGGGGCAGGTTCGTAAGGAGCATGCTCAGGCCGATCAGGATGTTGCGAATATTGCACCCGGTGCCGGTGAAGCTGCCGATCAGGCGGCGGCGCAAAAGGTGGCACAGATCGAGCCTGCTGCCGGGGAGCAAGGCGGTAAGCCGTCTAACAGCGGGTTTGGGTTTCAGAGTATTTTTCAGGCGCAGTCTATTACGCCGCTTAATGATATCGGGCCGATTAACCCTACGGCGCTTGATTATTCCATTCCTTCCGTTCGTGATGAAATCGGAAGCTTGACTTCTATCGCGCAAACGGCCTTTTCTGCGCCGCGGATTGTTCCGGTTGTCGAGTCGTCTGTGGCTGATATTGATGAAAGCGATCTGTCGCCAACAACGCAGGTTTCCGGAGTGGTCGATGCCGATTTCGGGCCAGACTCACCGGGGACAATAAAAGGAAACGGTTCGTATGATATCGGTGGCCTTACATCTGGTGGTCTGCCGGTTTCGGTTGATTATGACTCTCTTACAGGGACCTATACCGGTACGGTTGGCGGGAATACGATCTTTACGCTGGTTGTTCAAAATGATGGCAATTATGTGTTTACGTTGATAGGGCCTGTGGATCAGCCTGTTGTCGGTGATCTGGCTTCCGGGGCGCATAACGATTCTGTTCCGCTGGCGTTTGGTGTTGTCGCGACGGACAGTAATGGCGATTCGACGGTCGGCACGATTACGATCAATGTTTATGATGACGGGCCGGTTGCTGTTGATGATACCGGATATGCCGGGCAGGATGCGGGTTCGACTGCGACCGGCGATTTGCTGGTGAATGATGATCTGAGTTCTGATGTGCCGGACCGTGTTACGGAAGTCCATTTCGGTTCTCACACCGTTGTCGTGCCAGACAGCGGCAGTGTGACGATTGACGGGCTATATGGGACGCTCGAGATTGAGGCTGACGGGACATACACGTATACGCGGAGCGTTGATACGCTTGAGAGCGATTCGTTCCTTTATACTTTGACGGATGGGGACGGGGACTATGATACGGCGGTTCTGACGATCGAGAGCGTCGCGAACAAGCTGCTTGTCGGTCAGAATGTTGATGATGTTGACGGGTCTCAGACGCCTCATCTTGTTGGCGGGGGTGAAGGCGCCATTCGCGGTGATATTGGTTCTGATATTCTTATCGGTGATGCCGGTGGGTCCTTCGAGACGGAGCAGACGCAGGATTATAATTTTGTGTTTATCCTCGATGTGAGCGGTTCTATGGCTTATAGCGGCGGGACCAGTCCGGAGACGAAGATTGCTTTGCTTAAGGAAGCGATTATGGGGCTGATGGATGATTTCAGCCAGTATGATGGCGGTGTGATTAAAGTTCATATTGTTCCTTTTGCGACGACTTCTCAGACGGAAGGGACGTTTATTCTGACGGATGCCGGTCAGCTGGCGGCGGTCGAGGCTTATCTTGATGCGTTGCGGGCGAATGGTCTTACGAACTATGAAGATCCTATGCAGCATGCGATTGCGTGGCTTCAGGGGAGCGAGCCGCTGGATGGAAATGCTATTACGACGACCTATTTTGTTTCTGACGGCGAGCCGAACCGTTATCTTGATGCTTTTGGAAATGTTGCGACGGGCAGTGAGTCTTTTGTGATGGGGCAGGTGACCGGAACGGATGGCACGGATGAAGTTGGAACGCTTCAAGGTTTGAGCGATCAGCTGATTGCTGTTGGTATTGATACGGATAACAGTATTTCCAATCTTGATCGTATCGATTCGAATGGATCTGCCTTGAATATTATTGATCCTGCGGATCTCGGTGTTGCTCTTGCCGGATCGAATCCTGTGACAAACTTGTTGCCAGCCGGGGATGACCATCTGGTTGGCGGGGAAGGTAACGATATTCTCTTTGGAGATGTTCTGTTTACGGATGACCTTGCGGCGATGAAGAATCTTACGGTTACGGAAGGTAGCGGCTGGGCTGTGTTTGAGCAGCTTGAGGCTGGTGCGAGCTCGGTTGATCCGTTGTGGAGCTGGGCGGATACGCTTGATTATATACGCGCGCATGCGGTTGATCTGGCTGAGGAAACTGTTACATCTGGCGGTGATACACGTACCGGCGGCGATGACAGGCTCGAAGGCGGGGCAGGAGATGATGTTCTGTTCGGTCAGGAAGGTGACGATGTTCTGATTGGCGGCGCGGGGGATGATGATCTTTATGGTGGTTCTGGCGCGGACATGTTTGTTTTCAATGTGTTAACAGATGGTTCTGATACCGTTTATGACTTTAATGCTGCAGAAGGCGATAAGCTTGATCTTTCTGCGGTGTTGACGGGATACAATGCTCTGGTCGATGCGATTGCTGACTTTGTTGTTGTTACGGAAGTTTCTGGTAACTCATTGATTTCGGTTGATTTGGATGGCTTGGGCGGTGCGTATGCGCCAACGCATCTTGTTACCCTTGAAGGTGTTACCGGTCTTAATCTTGATACGGCGATCAAGACGGATACTGTTGTGTAGTCTTGCGGATCAAGCAAAAGCGAAGCTTTCCTCGCTAAGTGATTGAAAATTTTTTATGATGCTTGCATCGTGAATTGAAACAGGGCATATAATGGTGCAGACGATAGCCGTAGATACGGGTGGTCGTGCGTGGGTGCTGGTGTTCATTAAACAGTTGAGGAATGAGCTGTGATTTCTAGAAAAACTATTCGGGTTTTGTGTCTGACAACGGCGGTTTCTGCTGCTTTGGCTTTGGGCAGTGTGGCTTCATATGCTGAAGAAGGCAGTAAGGTTTTGAGCTTGCGCGATGCGCTGGCGACCGGTCTTGCGTTGAACCCTGAGTATGGCGCTGTGGCTGCGAGCCGCCGGGCGACAGACGAAGAATTGAATCAGGGCAAAGCTTTGTTTTTGCCTTCTGTTGATGCCAATGCAGATGCCGGGTATGAGCGTACGGATAACTCTACGACGCGCGCGACGACGACGGATGGTGAGACGAATTTATGGCGGAATGAAGCCGGTGTAACCTTGACGCAAATGTTGTTTGACGGCTGGGACAGTCATTATGAAGTTCAGCGTCAGCAGGCTCGCGTTGAGTCTTCGGCATACCGCGTTAAAGAAACGTCCGAACTTGTCGGCCTTTCGATTGTTGAGGCGTATCTTGATGTTTTGCGTCAGCGCCAGCTTTTGGAGATTTCGCGCAAGAATGTGTCGGATCATATCAGCATTCTTGAGCAGATTAAGCAGGGTGTTGATGCCGGGCGCTCGACACAGGCTGATCTTGAGCAGGCGAAGGCACGTCTGGCGGCTGCGCGTTCTACGGAATCCAGTACGCGGCAATCTTTGCGGAATGCTGAGGCTGAGTATCGGAAGCAGACGGGGGATGCGCCGGATCAGCTGGGATTGCCATTGGTTCCTTATGAGTCTCTGGCTGCGGATGTGGAAGAGGAAGTTCGTCAGACGCTTGATAAGAGCCCGACATTGGAAGTGCGTGCGTCTGACATTGAGGTTGCCTACGCAGAGGCGCAGAAGACCAAGTCGTCTTACTATCCTCAAGTTGATCTTCAACTGAATGCCAGAAGCGGTAATGATCTTAGTGGTGTTAAGGGGCATAACTCCGCGGCGTCTGCGCTTGTGATCATGAACTGGAATTTGTATCGCGGTGGCGCGGATGTTGCCCGGGCGCGTGAGTTTAACCACCGTCATCAGGAAGCCAAGTCTGAATATTCCAAATCCGCGCGCGCGGTTGAGAATGATGTGCGCCAGACCTGGGCAAGCATGGTTTCTGCCGGAGAGCGTGCCAGCCAGTTTACGACTCAGGCTGAGGCGAACAGTGAAGTAGTGAAGGCTTACAGGGATCAGTTTAGTCTTGATCGCCGGACCTTGCTGGATGTTCTTGATGCGCAGAACGAGCTGTTTGTTTCCCGGAGCAGTACGGTGAATTCAGAGTTTCTTGAGATGTTTGCCGTTTATCGCTTGCTTGCGCTGAAGGGGGCTTTGCTTCCGACGATTGGCGTGGAATATCCGCGTGAAAGTGCGATGGCCAGCGGTGAGCAGTGGTCTTACAAGGAACGGCAGAAGGCGCGTTAGGGTCCAAACTCACAGCTTTTCTAAAGACCTGCAAACAATGGTTTTTTTGCGCTTCCGGTACTCAAATACTTTGGTGTATATTCCGTTCCGGTTCTCGAAAACCATTGTTTTCGCTGACTTTATAAAAGCTGTGAGTTTGAACCTTGGGCGTCTTTGCTTTTTCTTTCGAATTCTATTTAAAACCGGTTTTTCAAAATTTTGTTTTTGAAAGCCGGTTTTTCTTTCATTTGTCTTTCTTTGCAGGCAGTTGAGGGTTTATAGTTGTTTTAAACGTATCAACGACAGGCTTTCAAACAAGTGACGGACAATACTCAATCCCCCGGATCGTCTTCTCAATCTCAAGGTGGCGCGCAAGGCGCGGCTGCTGTGAACGAAAATTCTTCTAACTGGCCATTGCAGGCTGACCGGATGGCCATTCAGGATCCGCTTGTGGATTGTTTATGCATGATGGCCGGTCATTACGGGCGGCGGACCAGTGTGACGGCGTTGACGGCAGGGTTGCCGGTTCCACCGAGCGGAATTACGCCGCAGCTTTTTGTTCGGGCGGCGGAGCGTGCGGATTTACAGGCTCATTTGGCTGAGCGTTCTCTTGAGTCTCTGGCGATCGCGCCGAATTTGCCCTGCGTTGTTGTTCTGGAGGGCGGGCAAGCCTGTATTTTGTGGGATATCAAGCATCCGAAGAAGCATCCGCCTCAAGCCAAGAAGGGCGAGCCGGCCGATGTTCATCCCCAGACGGCGTTTACTGTTCAGTTTCCAGAGACGCGGGATGAAAAGCAGGTTTTAACGCTGGAGGAACTTAAGGTTCTCTATATTGGCTATTCCTTTTTTATCCGGCCGGTTGCGCGGAGTGACGAGCGGGCAGGGCCATCGGAGATTGATAGCGGGCGAGACTGGTTCTGGGCGACGTTCTGGCGGAACAGGACGCTCTATACCGAGGTCATTATAGCGGCTTTGATGATCAATATGTTCGGGCTGACGAGTTCGATTTTTATTATGAATGTTTATGACCGCGTGGTGCCGAACAGTGCTTTTGAGACACTCTGGGCTTTGTCGTTCGGGGTTTTTATCGTTTATACGTTTGATTTTCTTTTGCGGAACCTGCGGGCGCATTTTCTGGATCATGCCGGGCGACGGGCGGATGTGAAAATATCTGCCTCTTTGTTTGAGCAGATTATGGGGATGACGATGGCAGCAAGGCCCCAAAGTGCTGGTGTTTTGGCTAGTCATATGAAAGAATTCGAAACGTTGCGTGACTTTTTTACATCTGCGACGATGGCCTCGCTGGTGGATCTGCCGTTTGTGCTTGTTTATGTCGGGTTTATTGCTTTGGTCGCCGGGCCGGTGGCGTTTGTGCCGCTGGCGGCTATTCCGCTTGTGGTCGGGATGGGGTTTTATCTTCAGAAACCTTTGCGCAAGGTGACCAAGCAATCGATGAATGAAAGCGCTCTTAAGAACGCTCTGTTGTTCGAGACGATTATTGGTCTTGAGACGATCAAGGTGCAGGCGGCAGAGGGGCATACGCAGCGTAAATGGGAGGAACTCAGCGAGAAGTCTTCCCGGACCTCGGTGCGCGCGCGTCAGATTTCTGCTTTTGCCCAGAACTGGGCTGTTTATGTGCAGCAACTGACAAGTATGATGATTATCGTTGTCGGGGTTATTCTGATTAGCGGGGGTTCGATTACGCAAGGCGCGCTTGTCGCCTGTGTGATTTTGTCGGGGCGGGCGATGGCGCCTCTGGCCCAGATTGCCGGTCTGATGACCAGACTTAACCAGTCGCGCGAGGCTTTGGTGCAACTGGATGCGCTGATGAAGAAGCCGGTCGAGCGGCCTTTGGGCAAGCATTTCATTACGGCGCCGCATGTGAAAGGGCGCGTTGAGTTACGTGACGTTGTGTTTAGTTATCCGGGGCAGGCGACGCCTTCGCTGAAAGGTGTCAGCTTTATTATCGAGCCGGGGGAGAAGGTCGGGATTATTGGCGCTGTCGGGTCGGGCAAGACGACGATCGAGCGGCTTTTGCTCAACCTTTATGAGCCAACCAGCGGGTCTGTCCAGATTGACGGGACGGATGTACGGCAGATTGATCCCGGTGATTTGCGCAGGAATGTTGGGGCTGTGCAGCAGAGCCCGCAGCTTTTCTTCGGGTCTGTGCGGGATAATATTACAATGGGGCATGAAACCGCGCCGGACCGTGCGGTGTTGCGCGCTGCCGAAATGTCTGGGGTTATGGAGTTTTTAAGCGATTCTTCTGCCGGTCTGGATACGCCGGTTGGCGAGCGGGGGGATGCTCTGTCCGGAGGGCAGCGGCAGGCCGTGGCGATTGCGCGGGCGCTGCTTTACGATCCGCCTATTCTTATTCTGGACGAGCCGACGGCATCGATGGACCCGGCTTCGGAGAACCGTCTGCGGAAGCGTTTGATGACGCTTTGTGAGAACAAGACGACGATTTTGATTACGCACAAGGGCGCGATGTTGGGGCTGGTGGATAAATTGATCCTCATTGATCGAGGCAAGCTGATTGCTTACGGGCCGAAGGATGAGGTGATCCGGAAGCTTCAAGGGCGTGAATATGGCACAGCGGCGGAGAATACCAATGTTTAGTAAAGGGAAAGAGAATAAGGCTCCTGAGGGGAAGACTCCGGTCGGTGGTGAAAAGGCCGGGTCATTGGCTCAGAGCATGGATATGCTGCGGGAAAAGTTGGGTAAGGTGCCGGATGATCTTGCGCAGGCGCGGGCCGAATCGTTTTTTGAGGCGGATGATCAGGTGCCTTTGTCCAAGCATTTTCTTTTTGTTTCGATTTTAGGGTTTTTCCTGTTTTTTGTGATCTGGGCCAACATTGCACGGCTGGATGAAGTGGCGCGGGGGACCGGGAAGATCATTCCTTCGACAGAGCTTCAGACGTTGCAAAGTCTTGATCCGGGTATTGTTGATGAATTTCTGGTTAAGGAAGGCGATGAGGTTCATGTCGGGCAGGTGTTGATGCGTTTGCGCGATATTGAGGCTGCATCAGATTTGGGGGCGAACAGGGCGCGTTACCTGGGGCTTCTGGCTTCGATTACGCGGTTGCAGGCGCAGGCCGAGGGCCGTGATTCCGTTACGTTTCCTGACGAGGTTATGAAAGGTGCGCCCAATAGTGTGACAGAGGAGTTGAATGCTTTTCGCGCGAACAGTCTCCAGCTCCAAGGGCAGACGAATGTGATCAAGCAGCAGATTACGCAGCGCGAGCAGGAAGTTGATGAGATCAATACCAAGATCGGCGATTTGCGCGGGGTTATTCAGCTACAGAAGGAGCAGTATGATTTGATCAAGCCTCTGGTGGATCGCGGTTCAGCGCCGAAGCTTGAGTTGATGCAGCTTGATCAGGGAATCAAGGAAAGGCGTTCGGAGTTGAATGGACTGGTAGCGAGTTTGCCGCGGACGAAGTCGGCGATTGAGGAGGCGAAGGCGCGTCTGAAAGAGGCGGAGACGTCTGCAAAGGCGCAGGCGCAGACGGAGCTTGCTACTAAGTTGACCGAGATGAATGAAATTCGTGAAAGACTGGCGGCGCTGACCGAGCGTAAGACACGTAAGGAGATCAAGTCTCCGGTGAATGGGACCATTCAGGAGTTGACCGTGAATACGGTTGGCGGTGTGGTGCGCGGCGGAGAGGATCTGATCAAGATCGTGCCCAAGGACGACCAGTTGATTGTCGAGGTGAAGGTCAAGCCGTCCGACCGGGCGTTTATCTATCCGGGGCAGAAGGCGATGATTAAAATCACGGCTTATGATTTTGCGATCTATGGGGGATTGAAAGGCGAGCTTCTTGATATTTCGGCAGATACGATCGAGGATCAGAAGGGCAACAGTTTCTACCGGGTGCGCCTGAGGACCTATGAGACGGAATTGAAGCGTAAGGGTGAGATTTTGCCGATTATTCCGGGGATGGTGGCGACGGCTGATATCTTGACCGGGCAGAAGACTGTGATGGAATATTTGCTCAAGCCGTTGATCAAGACCATTGATGATGCGATGCACGAGAGATAGGGACTTTGTCTTTTCCGCTTGGAGGGGGAAAATTTTGGCTTACGAACATTTTGTTCAGTACGCCTCATTTTCCTGACCGAACGCAAGCGCTGTTTGCTCTCTTAGCCTTTTGTTTGTCATTAATCTTTTGCACTTGCAAAAAGGTGCGGAATCCGCTTTGTCTATAGGTCTGGTTCAATTATTGAGATTAGAAGACGATAGAATTATGGCTGAAATGCAATCCCGTTCTGCTTCCCCCGAGATTACCGTTACTTTACCGGATGGGGCGACGCGCACTTATACGGCGGGTGTTACGGGGATGGAGATTGCGCAGAGCATTGCGCCGTCGCTGGCGAAGGCTGTGATTGCGGCGCGGGTTGACGGGGTGCAGCGCGATTTGTGCGATCCAATCCAGCAAGATGCACAGGTGGCGCTGATCAAGGTGGATAGCGATGAAGGCCTCGAGATTATGCGCCATACGGTGGCAGCGCAGCTTCTGGCGCGGGCGGTGAAAAATCTTTACCCGGATGCGAAGCTGGCGATCGGGCCAACGATTGATAACGGTTTTTATTACGATATTGAGTTTAAAGCGCCGATTTCCTCCGAAGATCTGGAGACGATCGAGAAGGAGATGCGCCGCCTGAAAGAGACGAATGCGCCGATTATCAAGACGCTGCATTCCAAGGCAGATGCGATCAAGGCTTTTGAGGATCGTGGTGAGCCGTACAAGATGGATATTATTGAGCGGGCGCCGCAAGACGGTGATTTCCAGCTTTATGCGCAAGGCGATACGGGTTTTATCGATCTTTGCCGCGGGCCGCATTTGCCTTCGCTCAAGCATGTCGGGGCGTTTAAGCTCATGAACGTCGCGGGGGCATACTGGCGCGGGGATTCCAAAAACCAGCAGCTTACAAGGATTTACGGTACGGCCTGGCGCGATGAGAAAGAGTTGAAGGCTTATCTGCATCAGCTTGAGGAGGCGGAAAAGCGCGATCACCGCAAGTTGGGCCGGGAGATGGATTTGTTCCATTTTCAGGAGGAAGCGCAAGGGTCGTGTTTCTGGCATCCGAAAGGGTTTACGGTTTATCACGCGCTGGAGGATTATATTCGCCGCAGGCTGTCTGTGTCCGGGTATGTCGAGGTGAAGACGCCGCAACTTATTGATAATAAATTGTGGGAGGCTTCGGGGCACTGGGGTAAATACCGCGAGAATATGTTTGTTGTTCCCGATGTGGTTCCGAACACGGAAGAGGGCGGTAAGGTCTTTAAGGAAGAGCCAACACGCTTTATGGCGCTCAAGCCTATGAATTGCCCGGCGCATGTGCAGATTTTCCGGCAGGGGATCAAGTCTTACCGCGATTTGCCGATCCGGATGGCGGAGTTTGGGTGCTGTCACCGGAACGAGGCGCATGGGGCTTTGCATGGGTTGATGCGCGTGCGGCAGATGACGCAGGATGATGCGCATATTTTCTGCACCGAGGACCAGATCATGAGCGAGGCGGTGGCGTTTTGCGCTCTGGTAAAGGATGTTTATGCCGATATGGGGTTTGAGGATGTACGGGTTGTTCTGGCGTTGCGTCCTGAGATGCGGGCCGGCAGCGATGAGGTTTGGGACAAGGCCGAGGACGGTTTGCGTCAAGCCTTGACGCAAGCGGGCCTAGAGTTTGTCGAGGCAGAAGGCGAAGGCGCGTTTTACGGGCCGAAGATCGAGTATCATATTCGCGATGCGATCGGGCGGAGCTGGCAATGCGGGACGTTGCAGCTTGATTTCGTCTTGCCGGAGCGGCTGGATGCGACCTATATCGGGGAGGATGGCAATCGTCACCGGCCTGTGATGCTGCACCGTGCGGTTTTAGGGACGCTGGAGCGGTTTATCGGGATTATGATCGAGAGTTATGCAGGGAAGCTGCCATTGTGGCTTTCGCCGGTGCAGTGCGTGGTGGCGACGATCACGAGCGAGGCGGACGATTACGCGCGCGAGGTGCTTGCAGATTTGAAGGCGGCGGGGCTTCGGGCGGAGCTTGATTTGCGCAACGAGAAGATCAATTACAAGGTGCGTGAGCATTCACTTGCCAAGGTGCCGTTTATCTTTGTTGTCGGTGCGCGTGAGGCGGAAGAGAAAACCGTGGCGGTGCGTGAGCTGGGCGGCAAGGATCAGAGTTTCGAGAAACTCGATGCGGCGGTTCAGGCTTTGCAGGAAAAATCGCGGCCACCTTTTTAAAGGTATCCCCGGAAATGCTTGCGAATCGCTGGAAAGCGCCCTATTAATGATTTTCTAAGTTTTTTCGCTGAAAGTATGTTTGTTTGAACAAGAAACAGGAGAGTCTGCTATTCGTAAACCTACTATGAGAACTGCGCCGCCACGCAAAGATGACGGGCCGCGCATCAATGACGAGATCACCGTGCCAGAAGTTCGGCTGGTTGATGAAAACGGCGACATGAAGGGCGTCGTTCCTATTCAAAAAGCTCTGGAGCTTGCTGAAGAAGCAGGGCTTGATCTGGTCGAGGTTTCTCCAAATGCCGAGCCGCCGGTTTGTAAAATTCTTGATTACGGCAAGTTCAAGTACGAACAGCAGAAAAAAGCTGCGGAAGCTCGTAAGAAGCAAAAAATTATAGACATCAAGGAAGTGAAAATCCGCCCCGGGATCGAAAAACACGATTACGAGGTTAAAATGCGCAGTGCGCGGAAATTCCTTGAGCATGGTGACAAGGTTAAGGTTACGATGCGGTTCAGGGGGCGTGAGATGGCGCACCAGGAAATCGGGCTTAATCTTCTCAAGCAAATGCAGGAGGAGCTGGTTGAGCTCTGTGTGATGGAGCTTGAGCCGAAGCTTGAAGGACGCATGATGATCATGGTCCTTGCTCCGAGAGGGTAAGCTTTTAGGTCAAAGCGTCACGGATCTGGGTGGTTATTTCCAGCATGTTCTGGTCGATTGCCAAGCCGACGATTGCGATGAACCCACCCATTTCCCATGGAATTCGGAAGGTGTGGGTGAGGACGAAGGCGCAGTAAACATATCCCAGCATGGTTATGAAGATGGCGTAGTTTTTTAAGACTGTCATGTCGCCGCCGATGAAAAATCCGATCATGATCGGCGCGCAAAGAAGGACTGTCGGGATGTTAATCCAGTTCGATATTGTGACAAAGCGGAAGAAATGTTCCTGCCGTCCCAGTTGTTTTGCCAAGAAGTAGACGGCGCCGAGGAAGGCTGCCATGGTCACGAAAAATCTTGCTGTGTGGAGGCTGAATAGAAGATTCCACGAATAGCCTTGCGATAGGGCGGCCATCACCAGAAGGCTGGGGGGTAGCAATAGCAGCGTGATGATGAATGATTTCACGGCGTCGCTACGAGACGTTTCGAATCTTTCTACGCCGTAGGGTATAAACAGCATGATTTCAAAGCATCCTAGAAGGTTTCTGCGGATTTCTTCTTTGGTGAACATGCTGGTTCCTCCGAATTTTCAGGCTATCTCTTATTATCTCATGACTTGCTCGTAAAACGCAAATATTGTCCTTGCCTTGCCAAAGAGGGGTAAATTTCCTATGACTGATAGGGCAACAATGAAGGGAGAATACAAATGGATGTTTTTATCGCGGTCGCAACCAAGGTTATTATGGCGGCACTTATTCTGATTGCGGGATGGGTTGGCGGTAACTGGGTTTATAAAACCGTGCAGGCGATCAAGAAGCTGGACGGGACGCTGCGCAGCTTTCTGGGCGGGCTTGCGAAGTATGCGATTTTTGCGTTGTCGGTTGTTGCTGTGCTTCAGCAGTTCGGGTTTCAGACGGCTAGTCTGCTGGCTGTTTTGGGGGCTGCGGGCCTTGCGATCGGTCTTGCCTTGCAAGGGACGCTCAGCAATGTGTCTGCCGGGGTTATGCTTCTGATTTTACGGCCTTTTAATGTCGGAGATACGATTACTTCTGCCGGGCTGACCGGGACGGTGAAGGCTTTGGGGTTATTTGCGACGGAAATGTCGACACCGGATAATGTTTATATCTTTGTTCCGAACAGCAAGCTCTGGAATACGGATATTCAGAATTTCTCGCGCAACGATGTGCGCCGTCAGGATATTGTGGTCGGGATCAGTTATGCCGATGATATTGAAAAAGCGTTTAAGACTATTGATGCGGTGGCAGGGAAAGACAAGCGTATTTTAAGTGAGGGGGATAAAGCGCCGCAGGTTATGGTTACGGGGCTGGGTGATTCTTCGGTGAATATTACGCTCAGGATCTGGTCCAAGGCGCCTGATTTCTGGAGTCTTAAAGTGGATACGACCAAAGCGGTGAAGGAAGCGCTGGATAAGGCCGGGATTACTATTCCGTTCCCAACGCGTACGCTGGAGATGACCGAAAGCGCGCCTGCGGCGAAACCGGCGGCGAAGAAGAAGGCGGCTTAGGATTTTAAAATCAGGGAGGGAGCAGGATTATGCTGCTCCCTGCAGCGTCTGAAGGATACCGATTATCCTGCGGCTTATTGAGAGACGCGATAATTTGCTGTTTACGCGTTGTTGTTAGGAAGTTGTCTTCCGACATGGCTGTTATGATTTCAGCGGCTGTTTCGGTACCGTGCTGTTTTGCCAGAGATATGAATTTTTCCGGATTGTTGCCAAAGTAGGCAAAAACGCAGTTTTTTGCGCTTTTTAGCAAAGGATCGTCTTCGCTTTCGGGGCGTTCGGGCTGGAAGGCTTTATGTTCGCTGTTGGAGGTTTCTTCCCATTCTATTGGTATGAAGGTCCATGCTGCGGCTCGGCCCGGACATTCTTTTGGCGATGCGCTATCGAAGACGGCATCCAGAGCCAAAATGAGGTCATGGCGGATGCCGCTATCGTTGCTGCCTGCCCATTGCAAGAGTGTGATTAAGCCGAGAAATTTTTGTTCTGTGCTATATGACAAACCGAGCAATGCCTGCTTTCCGGTAGACAATATGCGGGAGCGAGAGTCCTCTGCACTCAAGTCGGCGGGGGGCAGGCATATGCCGGAGGCGGTTAAAATCTTGAAGGCTGAGAGAAAGGCCAGGCGGGAATCCACGGTTTTACATGTATTCTGCCATCCGGCGATCATGCCATATTTTTCCTGAGGGGCGAAGCGTGCGCCGGGTTGGTGCGCGCGTATTACCAGACTTTCAATTTTATTGAGATCCTTGTCTTCGAGCAGTGTGTCTTCTGTAGCGGCAGGGGGGGATGATGCTCCTTTGAAATCTGTTTCAAGAATGATAAGTGAGTTTTGTGAAGACATTCATGCGACCCGTATTGTTTTTTTATTGGTATGGATTTTAACAATAAACGGGTTGTTTTTCCATATGATTATAGCGTTTATTTTGCCCTGAGCTTGCCGTCGCCGTTGGAGAGGCCGGTCATCGAGACACCGGTCATGTTGTTGGCGTGGTCAACCAGATCGACCGGATAGTCTCCGGTGAAGCAGGCGTCGCAGAATTGCGGGGCGTCTCCGTTTCGCTGTGCTTCGCCGACAGCGCGGTACAGGCCGTCGATGGAGATGTAGGACAGGGAGTCTGCGCCGATATAATCCTTGATTTCCTCGATGGATTTTTTGTGGGCGAGGAGCTCTTCCTTGTCCGGGGTGTCGATGCCGTAGAAGCAGCTGTGGGTGGTTGGCGGGGAGGAGATGCGCATATGCACTTCTTTTGCTCCGGCGCTGCGGACCATTTCAACGATTTTACGTGATGTTGTGCCGCGCACGATGGAGTCGTCGACAAGGACTACACTCTTGCCGTTGATGTAGGCGCGGTTGGCGTTGTGTTTGAGTTTTACGCCAAGGTGCCGGATCTGGTCTGAGGGCTCGATGAAGGTTCTGCCGATATAGTGATTGCGGATGATGCCAAGCTCGAAGGGGAGTTTGCTTTCCTCCGCAAAGCCGATGGCTGAGGGGACGCCGCTGTCGGGGACAGGGACGACGATATCTGCGTTTGGACATGGGGCTTCGCGCGCGAGTTGGGCGCCGATATGTTTGCGCATTTCGTAGACGGAGCGGCCTTCCATGAAGCTGTCCGGGCGGGCGAAGTAGATATATTCGAATATGCAGAAGCGTTTTTGTCTTTCTTCGAAAGGGAACAGGCTCCTGAGGCCGTTCTGGTCGATGATGACCATTTCACCCGGCTTGATTTCGCGCTCGAGGGTGGCGCCGATGATGTCGAGGGCGCAGCTTTCCGATGCAAGGACGTAGGCGTCACCCAAGCGACCCAGAACAAGCGGGCGGATACCGTAAGGGTCGCGGATACCCATCAGTCGGCCTTCGCTCTGGGCAAGAATGGCGTAGGCGCCTTTGATTTGTTTGACGGCGTCGATCAGTTTCTCGGACACGCGTTCTTCGCGGGAGACGGCGACCAAGTGCACAATCACTTCGGTATCGCTGGTCGATTGGAAGAGAGAGCCGCGTTTTACGAGGTTCTGCCGGATCATGAAGGCGTTGGTCAGGTTTCCGTTGTGCGCGACGGCGAAACCACCGTGGCTCATATCGGCGTAGAGGGGCTGGATGTTACGGAACATCGGTTCGCCCGTCGTTGAGTAGCGGTTGTGGCCGATGGCGACGTGGCCTTTGAGGGTGGAGATCACTTCGGCGCTGCTAAAGGTGTCGTCGACGAGGCCGAAGGCGCGTTTGCTGTAGTAGTTTTTGCCGTCGTAGGTCACGATCCCGCAGGCTTCCTGTCCGCGGTGCTGGAGGGCGTGCAGGCCCAGAGCTGTTAGCGCTGCGGCGTCTTCATGCCCGTAAACACCAAATACGCCGCATTCTTCGTGAAGCTTATCGTCATCAAAAGGGGTGCCCGTCATTTTGTTTTTTGAACCCTTATTTTTTATTGTTAGCGGTTGTACGGCGGTATGTCACTTTTTTCGCTGTTTTCACCGGAATTGTTACTGTTTTCATCAAGACTTTTTTCAAATATCTTGTCCATATTTTCCCGTTCTTCTTCGTTGTAACCGTCTTTGAGCGGTTGTTGTTCGGGTTGGTCTGTCTGAGACTGATCGCCCAGAAGACCCATTTCTTCGAGTTTTTTGCGGGCGCCGGACGCCTCGTCAATTTTTTCGGCTGCGTTTTCGACGCTTTCCTGCGCATCTGCCGGGAAGAACTGGGCTATCGCGGCGGATGTCGCCTGTACATAAGGTTGGGTTTTACTGTCCTTGAACCATTTTTCTGTCTGGTCTTTGTCTACGAAGTAATAGAAGGGCAGGTACAAGAGGCCGAGAAGGAGAACGCCGCGGGCAAGACCGAAGAGAACACCCAGTGTCCTATCGATTGCGCCAAGGCCGATTTTTTTCGCGCCTTCTGCAAGGAAGTGGCTGATGATGGAAAATAGAACGACGAACACAATGAACAGGGATATGTAGGCCAAGCCGTCTGCCAGCATCGGGTAAGGGACCATATCAAAAAGTTTTTCCGGTTCCTGTCCTTCGACGACGCCGAGCCAGTTTCTGACGGTCGGCGCAAAGATGGGGCCGCCGAAATAGGCTGCAATTCCGCCGCCGACGAGGCCGAAAATTGTCAAAACCTCGCGGATGAATCCACGCAAGAAAGCGATAAGGGCTGAAATCAGCAGAACCAGTACAACAATGCCGTCAACTATCATTTTGATGCGCCGCCTTTTTTTTGTGTGTATCCCGAGAAAAAGGGGGAAGATTGAGTGATAGGCTAAAAGTACTTATAAATCAAGTCCCCTAGCGTGCGACAAGGACATTGTAGTAATAGTACACTCCGTTTGCGTCCTGTGTGCACAGTTCGTATTCGCCGTTTACGCCGGCACCGTCAAAATCCGCGCCTGTTGTAAAGCTTCCGATGAATTTTTTGTTTTCATAGTTTGCGCCGTCGTCTTGCTGGACGATTGAGGTGGTTCCCAAAATTTTATCGTTTATTTTTTCACAAATACTTTTTCTTAGGCCGCCAAGTATGAGGAGGATTTCATTGCAGTCAATTCCGCACGCTGTCTGGTCGGTGCCAACTTGAAGTACTCGTGCTTCGATGTATGCCCAGTCGCGTCCGTCATTTGTATCCTGTGGTGCGGGGAGGCGGGAGACTGCCCCTCCATTGGGTGCGAAAATATGGCATGACAGGTCTGCGGGGCTGCTAGGGTTTACGTAGTTGGAATCTGAGCCGTCGAAGGGAGGGGCTTCGAAACTCAACTCTGTGATTTCGCAGCGATTATTTACTGTGAGCCGCGTTATGGCCGTTCTTATCGAGGCGGCGTATTGAGACATTGTGGAGGATTTGATCAGGTTGTTTTCTGATGTCACGTCGGAGCCACCGCCACGCATTGATGATGTCGCGGCATAAGACAGTGCCGCAAAAAGCGCCACAGCGATCAAGATCAGAAACAGGACGTTTCCTGATTGAGGCTTGTTGTTCAACATCTTGGGGTTATTATCCCTTGATTTTATGCATAAAAAAAGTCGTTTTTCCCAGTTATGCATAGGGGTTTTTACTTGTGCGAACCAAAAGTCTCAAGGGGATGCCATCCATTCCGAAATCTTTGCGCAGGCCGTTGGCGATGTAGCGGCGGTAGGATTGCGGGAGATCCTGTGGTTTTGAGACCCAGAGCGCAAATGTCGGCGGGCGGGTTTTGATCTGGGTGATGTATTTCAGACGATTATGCCGCCCTTGGGTCAGGGGAGCCGGGTTCTGGCTTTCCATTTTGGCCAGCCAGCGGTTGAGTCCTCCTGTCGGGATACGTTTGTTCCAGATGGCATAGGTTTCTAGCGCTTTGGTGAACAGGGCGCCTATGTTTTTGCCGTTGATGGCGGAAATGGCGGTGAAGGGGATGTCTTTTACCTGCGCGAGGGAGGTTGCGAGTTTGTATTCCAGTTCATCCAGAAGTTCGGATTTCTCTTTGACGGTGTCCCATTTGTTGAGGGCGATGATGAGAGCCCGGCCCTCGTTGATGACATGCTCGGCGATCTGGACATCCTGTTTTTCCAGCGGGTTGGCAGCGTCCAGCACGAGGATTACGATTTGCGCGAGGCGGATGGCGCGCAGTGAGTCTGCGGCGGCCATTTTTTCAATGCCGCTTTCTATTCTTGATCTTTTGCGCAGGCCTGCGGTGTCGACGAGTTTGAACGGGCGTCCTTCGTAGATCCAGTCAACGGCGATGGCATCACGGGTAATCCCGGCTTCTGGACCGGTCATGACGCGCTGTTCTTGCAGGATAGCGTTGAGGAGCGTTGATTTTCCGACGTTGGGGCGACCGACGATGGCGATTTTTACCGGTTTTTCCGGGTCGTCTTCTTCCTGAGTGAAGGTGTAGTCTTCCATTCCTTCGAGGTCGTCGAGATTTTCAAATTCCTGATCTTCTGATTCTTCTTGTTCTGTTTTTGCTTCTTCCTCGGGGAAGTAAGGTTCCAGTGCGTGGAAGAGGTCATCAAATCCGGTGGAGTGGGCGGCCGAAATCGGGGCGGGATCGCCAAAGCCCAGCGCATAGCTCTCCGCCATTGCGGCTTGTGTGGCTTTGGGGTTTTCGCATTTGTTGACGGCAAGGATAACAGGTTTTTTCTGGCGGCGCAGGAAGGCGGCGAAGTGCTCGTCTGCCGGGGTTACGCCATCTCGTCCGTCAATGACGAACAGGATTGCGTCAGCGCGAGCGAGGGCCGCTTCGGTTTGTTTGCGCATGCGGCCCTGAATTGAGTCGTCAAAGGATTCCTCGAGCCCTGCTGTGTCGATGAGGCGCAGGGGTTGCCCGAAAAGGGTGCCGTCGGCTTCTCGCCAATCCCGAGTTACACCGGGCGTATCATCAACGATTGCGAGCTGTTTTCCCGCAAGTTTGTTAAATAATGTCGATTTCCCGACATTCGGGCGGCCAATAATGGCAAGTTTTAGCATTCTTTTTACCTATATGCGCTCAGTGTACCGTCTTCTGAGAGAAGATACATGGTTTTTTGTGCAATTAACGGGCGCATTCTTACGTTTTTGCGTATTTTTATATGGTCCTCGATTTTGCCTTTTATGGCGTCTATTTTGAGCATGATGCCATTATCGCCTGCGAGGTAGAGTTTATTGCTACCCATGACCGGGCCGCTCCAACTGATCGGATCTTTTTTCTTTTCCGGGTTTTCGTAGCGCGGGAGTTCTGTGATCCAGATGATAGCGCCGTTTGCACGGTTTAGGGCGATCAACTGGTTTTCTGTGCTTAAGACGAAGAGGTTTTCTCCGGCGGCCCATGGGGTTTCGGAGCCGCTGATTTCACGTTGCCAGACGCGCATGCCGGTTTGTTCTTCTATGGCGGCCAGTTTACCGCTGAAGCTCATGCCGATGACGAGGCCGCCATTCAAGACGGGCAAGGCGCGGATATCTGACAGGCTTTCGAGGCCGCCGCCGTAGTTGCGGACGCTTGCCAGGTTGTCGGACCATGCGACCGAGCCGTTTTCAACGCGCAGGGCGGTGATTTCGCCTGAGGAGAAGGCGGCGACGACAATGTCATCATCTGCTGCCGGACTGGCGGTGCCAAGGAGGCCGGCCATTTCGCTGATCCCTGTGTAGTCCCATAAGCTGTTGCCGGTGGCGGCATCAAAGGCGACGACGCGGTTGTCGAGTGTGCTGACAAAAATCCGTTTGTTGAGGACGGTCGGGGCGGCGCGCGAGGGGGCGGGAAGCGGGCGGCGCCAGATGATTTTTCCATCTTTTAAGGACACGGAGAGAAGTTCATCGAAGCCGTTTGTGACGAATAGTTTTCCACCTTCGTAGGCTACGCCGCCGGTGATGACGGCTTCGTCTTCGTCCTCCGCCATGACGTCTGTCTGCCATATTTTTTTGCCGGTGCCGGCGTTGAATGCGGCCAGACGTTGTTTTGTGTCGAGTGTTACGATCGTGTTTTCAGCGATGATCGGTGGGGCTGTGAGCGGGAGTTCATCTGAACCGCCTGACCCGATATCGAGACTCCAGATTTGTTTGAGGCTGTTGCCTGCAAGGGCGAGGTTTTGCATTGTATGGCCCGGGTATCCGCCTGTTTGAGGCCAGAAATCGTTTTGCCACGAGTCCGGGATGACGACGCCGTTTCCGATTAATGCTGCGTCATCGGGGGTCAGTTTTTTCTCAAGTTCCAAAACGGATATCCGTTTTCCCTCGAGCGGGGGCGCTTTTTTTTCTTCAAAGACGCTGGTGACTTTTGAGCAACTGGTTGTCAGTAAAAGTAACGCAGTCAAAGCGAGGGTTTTTCGGCTTATGGCGATCATTCTCTTGATTCCAGTATTTAGGGGTTTGTTTTCTCAGCGTTTTTCGCTTCAGGCGCTGTTTTTTCTTCTTCTTCAGATCCTGCGGCCGGTGCAATGTCACCTTGCGTGTCTTGCTTTAGCGTGTAGAGGATTTCCAGCGCGTTGGCTTTTTTCGCCAGACTTTCCGGAATTTGATCTGCTTCTTTCAAGACGGATAGTTGTTCTTTTGCTTTGGCATAGTCTTTCAGGTCATGTGCGTAGATGAGGGCTGCTTCTAGGCGGGCGTGGTAGCGCCATGGGCCTTCTCCTTCCCAGAGGGGCTGGAGCATGCTCAGGGCTTCTTTTGGCTCTTCTTTGGCCTTTAGGCGCGCCAGTGTCAATTTTGCGAGGTCGCGGAATTCAGGTTCCGATTTTTCGCCATTTGCAACTTTGTTGTAAATGGCGATTGCTTCTTCTGCTTTCCCATTTTGCATTAGGTTGCCTGCGGCGTTCAGGTCTGCGATCACTTCGAGGCCGGGGCGCAGATTAGGGGCGAGTTCTGCAAGCGCTGCGGCAGGGTCGTCTTCTCTTTCCGCTTGCAAGAGTTGTGTTGTTTGCTGTGTTTTTACGCCGTTGTTCCAGGACCGATAGCCGGAGTATGCGGCTGTGGCAAGAATACTGAGAACGACGAAAGCCACAATAGCGCTACTGTTTTCTTTCCAGAACCGCTCCATGCGTTCTTGCCGCAGGGCTTCATCGACTTCGCTAAACAGATCGGCCATCGTTTATTCCTTGTATTATGTTTTTGTTACGAGCGGCCCTATCTTAGCGATATTTTCAGGCTGTTCCAGTGTTATATTGTTATTCTTTCCATTTGATTGAACAGCCCATAGACGGGTTTTGCGCTGCTGTAGTGATGCCATGATCCTTGATGGTTCGCATGGCATTGAGGAGTTCGGGGATTGTATCCGGGCCGGCCGGGCGATTGGCGGCACTGTCGAGGCGGCCGCGGTATTGGAGGATTCCATTGCTATCAAAGCCGAAGAAATCGGGTGTGCAGACGGCGCCGTAGGCTTTGGCGACGCTTTGTGTTTCATCGATCAGGTAGGGGAATGTGAAGCTGTTTTGCGCAGCGAATTTTTTCATATTTTCAAACGAATCTTCCGGGTAGTTGAGGGTATCGTTAGACATGATTGCTACGACACCGATTCCCTCTGATTGTAATGTTTTGCAAGTGCCGGCGAGGCGGTCTGTGATGGCTTTGACGTAGGGGCAGTGGTTGCAAATGAACATGACCAGCAGGCCGTTTTCTCCCATGCAATCCTCCAATGTGAATGTTTTTCCATCTATGTTCTTGAGGGAAAAGGCCGGGGCCGAGACGTTTTCTTCTTTGGCGGGGGTGTGGAGGAGGGCCATTGGTTTCTTCCTTTTTCAGGGTGAATCTGGTATTCTTTATATATGATTTTCGAAGTGATTCAAAATCCGCTGCAGAGTGGTCCTTCCGGGTTTTCCCAGAACCAGTTTCGCAAGCTTGATCAGCTATATTGCAGAGCAGCCTCTACGGGGATTTTACATGACCGGACGGTTGAGTGCGACTTTGATGCCGGTCTTGCCAGCTATACTTATTACCGCAGCGATGTTGGTGCGCCCTATCTTCAGTTCCTTATTCGTCGTACAGGGCCGCGTGCAACGATGTATGAGCTATATAAGCGCGGCAAGGGGCGTATTGCGAAAAGCGGTATTTTTGATCGCACTTATGAAAGGCTTGTAC
Organism: Alphaproteobacteria bacterium; assembly: GCA_020445145.1. GTDB lineage: Bacteria > Pseudomonadota > Alphaproteobacteria > Micavibrionales > Micavibrionaceae > JAGRHC01. The sequence continues at coordinate 14,434 of JAGRHC010000024.1, read as the reverse complement.
AAGAGGTTGAATTTCTTGTAAACAAGGACTCATCTTTCTGATCCCGGATGTATTATCCTCACGAAGATACCCGAAAAAATAAAAAGGAGTGACAGATGCGATCTGTTTTGAAGAAAGCGGTTTTTCAGGCTGTTCTGGCTGCGGGCCTAACATCTGCTGCTTTTGGCGCGCATGCGGACGGTTATGCAAAAAATTATGTCGGGGACATGCAGGAGCGCAAGGCGGTCTATGAGGATACGCTTGTTCATCTGGCGCGTGAGTATAATCTTGGGTTTGTCGAGATTCGGGCTGCTAATCAGGGGCTTGATCCTTGGATTCCAGGAACCGGGGCAAAGGTTGTTATTCCTACGCGTCATTTGTTGCCTGATGTGCCGCGCGAGGGGGTTGTTATTAATCTGCCGGAAATGCGTTTGTATGCGTTTGTGAATGGCGACAAGGCACCGGATACCTATCCGATCGGGATCGGGCGTGAGGGGCTTTCTACGCCAATGGGAGAGACGACCGTTGTGCGCAAGGTTGTCGGGCCAGTGTGGCGGCCAACGCCGCGGATGCGCGAGGAGCACCCTGAGCTTCCGGAAGCTGTGTATCCGGGGCCGGATAACCCGATGGGGACGAATGCACTTTATCTTGGGTGGCCGCAATATGCGATTCACGGGACGAACAAGCCTTACGGGATCGGGCGCCGGGTTAGCAGCGGCTGTATTCGTATGTATCCTGAGGCTATTCTCAAGCTTTATCCGAAAATTCCGGTTGGGACGCCGGTGAATGTTATCAATCAGCCTATTATTGCGGCGTGGATTGATGATTCTCTTTATCTTGAGGCCCATCCAACGGTTGATCAGTCTATGGATCTTGAGAATACCGGCGATTTTAAAGCAGAAGATCTGACAAAGGATGAGATTGCCTATATTCGCCGCGTTGCCGGGGATCGTGTTGAGGATTTGAACTGGCCGCGTATTCGGCGCGCTGTGCGTGAACGAAATGGGTATCCTGTTCGGGTTGCCAAGCGCGGTGTTAAAGTTACGGATGAGTCTGAAGAGGCTTCTGCTGTTGATGTAAAGGCGCCTGTTCCGCCGGCGAATCGGAAGGTGAAGGGTAAGGCTCCTGCAGCTCAGGTTGAAGCGAAGGCTAAGGATGCGGAGACTTCACTCAGCCAGAATGAAGTCGATGCCGAAAAGGGCGCCGCTCAAACCTCTTATAAAATCAATCAATAAGATCTATGCGTAGGCTAGAAGGACAAAGCCGCCAATGCATGGGAAGATGATTGGCGCTGCGGCGAAGAAGTATTTCCATTTGCTCTTGCTCAGGAAAAAGATGCTGACGCTGAACAGGGCGCAGACCAGCCATGTGATCATGATCCGGATGAGATACCACTCTGCGAAATCAGGGTTGCTTTGAAGGTCTGCTATTCCTGTCAGGGCGATGACATTGAACATGATGGCACTCATCCATGATCCTGCAAAATTGCATATCAGAAACAACAGAATGTTGAAGAGAATGTTCATGCGTGGCCCCGGTTTTAAGATCAAACGTCATAAAAAAAGACTGTCTGTGTAGACAGTCTTTTTTCTATAGCAGGCTGGACGCACTAACCCAAAATGTTTTTTGTGAAAATGCGTCCTGCGCGCGTTATTATTTTGTTTGTGACTTGTGGAACATTGTGTCCGCTTGTGCCGCATCAGCTTGAACTGGTGTTGCAGCAACAGATGCACCGTGCTCGTAAGAAGCTGTACGGTCCATTGTGTATGGAACTGCTGTTTCAACGTTGGTTTCGCCAGTTGATCCGCAAGCTGCGAGAGCGAGAGTGGAGCCCACCAGGCATATGGTTGCGACTGCTTTTTTCATTTTAATCCTCATTTGTCCTTATTGTTAAACCAGAGAGAAACTTTGCCATTTTTAAAAAGGCACTGTTTTTTTCTTATACATGACTTTCGAAAAATTACACGTGCTTTTCAAGATGTTTTTGATTTTTTTACAACATTTGGGGAAAGGTTATGCATATTTGCAACAGTCATTTTGACTGTCTGTGCTTCTAGTTATTCTGGGTCAACCGGACGTGCTCGAAATAGGCATCGATTCCGCTGCGGATCGAGGAGGCCATTTTTGAACGGTAGTTGGTCTGGTTGAGCATTCGGGCTTCGCTGGCGTTGGACATGAAGCCTGATTCGATCAGGATTGAAGGAATGTCTGGCGCTTTGAGGACGGCGAATCCGGCGTAGCGGTGGGTGTTGTCGAGTGTACTGACGCCGCCGGATTTCATGCGATCAACGAGGGTGTTGGCGAAGAATTTTGATTGGTTCATGGTGTCGGTCATTGCGAAGTCGTAGAGGATGTTGGCGACTTGCTCATCTTCTGTGCTGAGGTCGATCCCGGCGATCAGGTCTGCCTTGTTTTCTTTTTCTGCGAGTTTTGCGGTTTGGGCGTCTGATGCTTTTTGAGAGAGTGTGTAGACGGATGCCCCGCGGATGTTTGCTTTGTGCACTGAGTCTGCGTGGATCGATACAAATAAATCGCCGCTGTTGTTGCGGGCGAATTTTACGCGGTCTGCAAGGCGGATGAATTCATCTTTGTCTCTGGTCATCATGACGCGGTAGCGGCCTGTGGCGAGGAGTTGTTTTTTCAGCTCAAGACCTAAGGCCAGAACAACATCCTTTTCTCTGAGATTGCTTGGGCCCGGTGCGCCGGGGTCAATGCCGCCGTGGCCGGGGTCGATAATAATGAGGGGCTTTTTGCCGAAGGATTTTCTTGGTGGTATGGGCGGCGAATCAATGCCGAGCAGATCGTTCGCCGGTGACCCGGCGAGCGTTGTTTCTTGTCCCGGCGCTGTGTCGTCGCTTACACGCAGGGTTCCGAAGATTTTTCCTTTATCGGCGGCGAATTCCTGCGGGCTTGCCGAGGTGAAGTCAATGACCAGCCTGTTGGATTTTTCGTTTTGTGCCGGTAGCAGGAAAGCTGATTTTACCGAGACGGCGTTTTTCATGTCAAAGACGATGCGGGAAATGCCGGGTTGCAGTGGGCCCTGCCGGACGTCCGAGATCCCTGTTTGAGGGGGTTTGACGACACTTCCGGCTTTCCAGTTGAACCCCGGGAGGTCGATGACCATTCTGTAAGGGTCAGAAAGGGCAAAAACCCTGAAATCTGAAACGTCGCTGAGGTCCAGAACCATACGCGTTTTTTCGTTGTGCAGGCCAAAGCGCACTTGGATGACATCCAGCGCATAGGCTGACGCGCTGCCTGTCATGGTCAGGCAGAGGAACAGAAGAGCTAGCGCTATGTTTTTCAAAAAGCGGTTCAAGGCTGGAACGCCCCTTTAAGTCTTGAAAAAGGATGATTCAGAAAATTACTGACTTTTTATATCATAATTGCTTGGAAAATTCATCCCTGAAAGTCAGAAAAATCAAGGCGCGGCTTCAAGCGCGTGAAATTCTTTCAGGCAGATGTAGCCGTCTTTTGCGGCGACGATTATTTCGCGCGGGCCGGCGAGGAGGACATCGCCGGGGGTGTTGCTGTGTGCTTCCTGCCAGCCTTTGAAGTTGAAGACGACGAAATTCCGGTTCTGGAGGGTGGCGATGACCCCGAAGCGGCCAAAGGCGCGGCCTTTTTGATTTAGTGATTCGATTGTCTGCGTCCAGTCCAGCGAGCGCATGGCTTCATCCGGGGGGGGAACGTGTGTGGCTTGAGCCGGGTCTTGCGGTTTTGCCTGATGCCAGAGGTTCGATATATCGCGCACGATCTCGACGGTTACGCCGGGGGTGCGCATGGCGATTTGCGCCGAGAGGATTTCAATGTCTGTTTCTGCGGAGACGGGGAGCGGTTCCTGATAGATGATGTCCCCATTGTCGAATTTGTCGCTAATTTTGTGTATGGTGAATCCTGCCGCTTCCGGGGTTTGCTGGATGATGTAGGGGAGGGGCATGATACCACGGGCCTTGGGGAGGAGGGACGGGTGGATGTTGAGGGCATAGGCCTGTTTTTCGTCAATCGGCGGGATTTTGTGCGGGTATCCGGCGGCGAGGAACAGGGTGCATCCGTCCTTTAGGGCGTTTTCAATGTCTTGCGGGGTGATCGGGGTTTCTGTGACGGGAATATTCAGGTTTTGGGCCAGATTTTTGAGCTGGGTGTTGAAATTGAACATGGAATCGCACGGGAAGGTGAATAGCCTTATGAGCGTGTGGCCGTCGGCGATCAGCGCTTTTGCGATTTCTAACGAATAGTCGTAGCCAAAGAAGACGAATTTCATGGTTTCCAGTGTTGCTGGAAAGCGTTGCGGCAGCAAGAAGAAAATCAGACTTTTTTGTCTAAGATGGAGAGGAGGTCATCCTCGAGTTCGGCGGCGGTTTTGATGGTGCCGATATTTGCTTTGTATGAGATTTCGGCGAGTTTTAATTTTACGATTTCTTCGGCGAAGTCTACGTTTGGTGCCCCGACAAGGCCGTTTTCATCTGCGAAGGGCGAGCCGGGGGCGTATGCGGTTACGTATCCGGGGTTTTTTGCGACAATTTGTGTCTGGACGCCGCCGGTTTCCGAGCCTTGCGCCTTTGAGACGGTGGTCAGGGCTGTGTAGGGGGCGTTGTTTTCATCGGTGAGCGAACCTGCGGTCAGCGCGTTTGCAATGTTTGACGCGCTGGCGGTCACTTTCGTCGAGGCCGATTGGAGGCCGGTCAATGCTATTCCGATGGCATTTATCATGATTTTAGGATACCATAAGAAGCGTTAAAATGATATTTATACTTCGTGTGCTATTTATGTATGCTATTTATGGGGCTTTAGATTAAGGACATATGATGCGTTTATCCCGATTTCTTCTCGTTTTACTGGCTTTGTCTTTTGTTGCGTTTGTGCCGACATCTGCGCATGCGACGGCGAAGCCCTGGATCTGGGGCTGGTGGCCGAGCCATTGGCGTAATCTTGATTTCCAACCTTACTTGAAGGGTGAGAAGCTGTCTCAGCGTTCTTTGTGGGATAATGATCAATGGACGCCGGAAGACTGGATCAAGGATGCAGGGGATGCGCGCCGGATTATGCGTGATCTTTATGCGGCCAATATTGTGACCAACCAGTATGAAGACAGTGATGATATTCCTGTGCTTGAAGTGGGCTATGGCTATAAGAAGCTTTCGGGCTTGGATCGTCGCCGCGTTTTGCAGTTTATTGATTACGTGTTTGAAATCACGACCAGTGAGCCGAACGGGATGTTCTTCATTTATTATTATGATAAGAGCGAGCCGATCGGACTTTATAACCAGTACGGTTTACAAGATTACTAGACCTTCTCTTTTTTAGGTTCTAAGGATTTGGCCCGTGTGCATTTTGTATGCGGGCCTTTGATTTGGATGACTTTTTTTGTCGTGTGTTTTCACTCAAGGCTGCGTTTTTTTGTCCTTATTTTTTCTAAGTGCTTCGCGATGCAGGATGTAGAGTTTGGCGGCGATGATAATTGCGCCGCCGACGAAGACCGGCCAGCCGGGGATATGTTTCCAAATTAAGACGTCTAGACCTGTGGCCCAGAGAAGGCCGGTGTAGTTGAATGGTGCAGCGATACTGGCTGGAGCGTATTTGTATGCGCTGGTCAGGCAGTATTGCGCGAAGCCGCCGGATATGCCGACGCCTAAGAATAACAGTATGTCGCGCTGGGTTGGAATTTCTGCGACCCATGGCATAAAGAGGCCGGGAATAATAATGCCTCCGGATATAAAGTAAAATGTGACTGTGAAGGCGTTTTCGTTTTTCAGGCGGCGCAGGATGATCTGGATGCTTGCCTGCAGACCTGCTGCGGCGAGGGCGTAGAGGACGCCTGTGAGGTTTACCTGGCCGGTGGGGCCTGCGACCATGATGACTCCGATAAAGCCTGCGGCGATCGCGATCCAGCGGTGTGGGCCCACATGTTCTTTTAGAATAAAGTAGGCGAGTATCGGGATGATCAGGTTTGAGGTCATAAAAATAACGGTGGCGTCTGACATCGGGAGGCTTGCGAGTGCTGAAAATGTTGCGATTAGCCCTGTGATGCCGATTGCTACTCTGAGGGCGAGCAGGGGCGGGTTTTTGGGTATGAGTAATTCCGTTTTTCGCCATAGGACGGCGTATGCGATCATCGGTAAGAACGGTACGAGGTTGCGATAGAACGCGATTTCCATCACATGGTGGTTGGCATCCGAGAGGAGCTTGACGCATGCTCCCATGAGGGCAAGCAAAAAGAAGGCTGCTGCGGCGTAAGCTGCGCCTAGCATAATGTTATCTTGTGATTCTGTTGTGGCGCTATGCTTGTTCATAAGGGGTTATCGCATGCGCTTTGGGGGTTGTAAATTGCTTTGCATTGGTTGACGGTGCGGCTGTTTTTTTGATATTTTATTTCCATATTTTGTAAATAATCAGGGTTGATTTGGGTTTGTCATGGGGGATGCTAAAAGCGGTCAGGATAATTCTTATCAGCACTCGGAAATTCCGGGTGATGTGCTCGCGTTTATATCTCCTAATGGGGCTGCGAATACGATTAAAATGAGCTCTGTTTTTGATGCTGGCGCTTATGAGGCTGGAACGGAAATACAGCGAAAAGCTCTTACTGCTCTTGCAATTTTATCAAAAGATCCGGAGGCACGCAGCGATTTGCAACAAGCTGCGCGCGGCGGGTATTTTATGGTTATGGATGATTATTTTGGGGGGGCCGATAATCAGACCAATTTTCCCATGCGTACTATGTCGATCGTTCATGATTTTTCACCAAATATTCTGGTACGTGATGATGCGGGACACCAAACGGCAGCTTCACATGTTTTCATTGCTCGTCATGAATTGCGGCATATCAATCAGCCGCAGGATTTTCAGCCTCTTCGTTTGATTGCTTATCAGCCTCTTGATGCAATCAAGATTACAAATCTTACTGAGGCTGATGCTCAGGCGGAAGCTGTTTTGTATGGTTTTTCTGAATATGAACGGACGAAATCTCCTGAAATTTTGCAGGGGCTGGATGATGAAAAGTATATTTTTCGTGCGGTTACTGATCGTGCTCTTGTGTATTACGAGAAAAACAGTGAGGCAGGCTTATCCGATGAGACTGTGCGTGCTCGCGTTCGGGCCGAAGCCCTTTTGGGGTGGATGAGCCCTTTTCAGGAGGCGCATGAGGATAAAAACTATCATCGGACTTATACGGATGGTGCTTTGAAAACTTACGGCACTATGCTTTTGGCTATCGAAAATCTGGAGCGCCTTATTGGGGAGCGTCTAGATGATTATGAGGAACCGCCTTCCGAATGGTCGCAGGATCAAATTCGGGAATATCGGCAATCGTTTTTAACTGAGATTTTGCCTGAGTTTGATGCGCATATTGTACGAGCATTAGGGGGGGCATATGCAGACCTGCCGTTGTCACCAACTCCTAAAACTCTGGATAATGATGTCCTGCGTGCGCTTGGTAAGCGAGAATATAGTGAGAATTATTTTGAGCGTACCAGAGATGCTTACGGGGCTGATTATAATGTTTTTGTTCATGGTACGCGTGAGCAGATTGAGGGTTATACGGGGGTGACTATTGATCAGCATAATCTAGATGAGCTTTCGGCCTTAAGGGAGCGCGTCGCGTTCATGCATCAACAAAATTTGGAGCGTATACAGGCTGTGGGAGGTTTTGCACCTGCGGTTGAAAATATCCATCCGGATGTGGGGATGGGGCAGGGGCCTTCTTATGCACCTTTGCCACGTTAGAGAGACTTTTTTATTTTTCTCTTAGCAAATCTGCTTGTAATATACTTTGTTTTTTGTCATAATCTTACTTCTGGATTATTTTAGTATAAATTAGCTCCGTATGTTTGGAGGGTGATTATGTTGGGACAAAAATTTATGGCAGCGCTTTTGACGTCTGCGGCGGTTACCGGTGCTTCTGCGGCAGGTGGGCCAGGTATACATGACTGGCAGGATGAGACGATGCGTATTGGTGTTGGGCGTTCGGGGGAGAGTGCTGCTATTTTTCAGGGTAATTATGCTTTGTCTAATAATGGCGGTCAGGCAGAAATGAAACCTTTCCAGAGAACATCAAGAGGGTTTTTGACTTATAAGGATGATAAACAGAGGTTGTTTGGCGCGGCAGAAGAATTGTGTGCGACTTTCAAAGAGAAGGGCGTCGTAAGTTCAGAGGATGGCAAGATTATGGGGCTTCCGGTTAATGCGTTATCCGGTCCCCCAAATGAAGCACAGATCGAGAAACTTTGTGAGCTGGATTATCATCCTGCACCATAATAAAAAAAAGCCTCCTTTCGGGAGGCTTTTTTGTTTGTTCTTTGATTAGTTTTTCTCTTTATCGACGAGTTTGTTTTTTGCGATCCAGGGCATCATGGCGCGGAGTTTTGCGCCGGTTTCCTCGATCGGGTGCTTGGCTTCACGCTCGCGGATTTCGACGAGGCGGGAGAGGCCTTCCTTGTTGCCGCCCATGAATTGCTCGACGAATTTGCCGGACTGGATGTCGGCAAGGATGCGTTTCATCTCTTCCTTGGTTTCCTTGGTGATCACGCGCGGGCCGGAGACATAGTCGCCGTATTCCGCCGTGTTGGAGATGGAGTAGCGCATGTTCGCAAGGCCGCCTTCATACATCAGGTCGACGATGAGTTTAAGCTCGTGCAGGCACTCGAAATATGCCATTTCCGGCGGGTAGCCCGCTTCGACGAGGACTTCGTAGCCGGTTTTGACGAGTTCGGAGGCGCCGCCGCACAAAACGGCCTGTTCGCCGAAGAGGTCGGTTTCGCATTCATCTTTGAAGGTGGTTTCGATGATGCCGGAGCGGCCACCGCCGACTGCCCATGCGTAGGACAGAGCGAGGTCCTTGGCATTGCCGGAGGCGTCTTGCGCAACGGCGATCAGGCATGGCACGCCGCCGCCTTTTTGGTATTCGCCGCGTACGGTGTGGCCGGGGCCTTTTGGCGCGACCATGAAGACGTCCAGATCAGCGCGGGGCTTGATCAGGCCGAAATGGATGTTCAGGCCATGGGCGAAAACGAGGGCTGCACCTTGTTTCAGGTTTGCTTCGAGGTGGTCGCGGTAAAGGTCTGCCTGCATTTCGTCCGGGACGAGGATCATAACGATGTCTGCGGTTTTTGCCGCTGCGGCCGGGTCCATGACTTCGAAGCCAGCGTTTTTGGCTTTGTTTGCCGATGAAGAGCCATCGCGCAGGCCGATGATGACGTTGCTGACGCCGCTGTCTTTCATGTTTTGCGCGTGGGCGTGGCCTTGAGAGCCGTAACCGATGACGGCAACGGTCTTGGATTTTATCAGGTCAGGGTTACAGTCCTTGTCGTAGTAAAGGTTCAGTTTACCCATTGTTGCTTGTGTGCTGTTGGCCTGTGCCAGATTGCCTTGTGCCATTTGTTATTACCTCGTGATGAATTTTGTTTTGAGTTTTTGCATCAAACAGGGTTTTGCAGTGAGAATCAAGCAAAACCCGCATGTGCTGAGGCTATTTATTCAGCGCCTCATCCACGGTTTGCGTCAGTTTCAGGTGGTCTTCGAAGGTGCCGAGGATTTTGTTGCCTTCTTTGCCGTAGGTTTGCTCGTTGACTTTGATCTGATAGATGGATGCCGTGTAGTTGGCGCTCAGGAAGCCGAAGCTTTCGGCGAAAATGCATTTATATTCCTTGTCGACGTCGAGCCAGCTGTCGCTTTCTACGGCGTAGAGCGTTACATCGCGGAAGCCTGCACCGAGGTCTGGGTCATTTTTGAATAATTTTTTCTTGATAGATTTAATGTGGAACCCTTCGCTCAGGAATAGCTCGACCCCCGCAGCACAGCCGTTTGCCAGTTTCTCATCCGCTTGTTCGCGTGTCACACATGCGGTGAGCGGAATAAGGCAGAGTAATGTCAGTAGTGTGCGGGCCTTTTTCATTGGTTTTTATACTCCGATGGCTTCTTTGCCACGGGATATGGCTGCGATTCCGGTGCGGCTGACGTCGACGAGGCCGAGCGGGCGCATTAGTTCGATGAAGGCGTTGACCTTTTCCGATGTCCCGGTGATTTCGAAGACAAAGGATTCCAGTGTGCTGTCGACGGCGCGAGCGCGGAAAATGTCGGCAGAGCGCAGGGCTTCGATACGTTTTTCGCCAAGGCAGGCAACCTTGACGAGGGCCAGTTCGCGCTCGACGTGCGGGGTTTCGATGGTGAGGTCGGAGACTTCGAGCACGGGCACGAGGCGTTCGAGCTGGGCTTTGATCTGGTCGATAACGGCCGGTGTGCCGGAGCAGACGATGGTGATGCGCGAGAGGTGTGCGACATGGTCGGTTTCAGCGACGGTCAGGCTTTCGATGTTGTAGCCGCGTCCGGAAAACAGGCCAATCACGCGGGCGAGGACCCCGGGCTCGTTATTGACGAGGATCGCCAATGTGTGGCTTTCGATTTCCTGCTGGATCGGGTTCGGGGCGTAAACGCTTTTGCTTTTTTTGCGGTTGTCCTGGGTCATTCTTTGTAAGTTCGCTGTTTTTATCATTTTTAACGTTCCGTCAGGTTACCTAGTTTTCGTTCGTTTGTCTTTTCTTTTTGTAAATATCATAGCGTGTTGGTTTGCTTGTGAAAATTGTTCCTTTGAAATAATCGCTGCGGTCGATGGTTATGGTCTCTGTTTTTTCGTAGTTTTGAGCGATTTTTGTGAAATCTGGACTTTGATTGGAGAAAAATTCCATGAAATCGAAGCTCTCCCATATTCCTCCGGCGGTCTTGGGGTTGCGGATGATCAGGGTGTCCGGTTGGTAGGTTTGGAAATCCTGCGTTACGAGAGCGGCGTATTTTTTGATGAGTTCTTGTGTTTTTTTAGGCGATATCCGGCCTTGGCCTCCCTGTTGATGATCGTATTCTGCTTGAACCAGGGAGGGGAGGAACCAGAAGACCGGGAAGCGGGAGGCGTGCGGCTGGCCTGTGTAGACGGCGAGCTGCTGGGTTATTTCGATCATGTCGTTGAACATGAAAAAGGAGCAGTCGGGTTTTGTGCATGTGTTTATGATTTTTGCCAGATCGGAGTTCCGATAATCTTTATGGGTCATGTAAAGCGGGTTTGGCGGCAGGGCTGTGTAGAGGAGGATAATGGCTGCGATGGTGGTTGTTATGTTGGCAAGCGACGCGGCGTGCTGTTTTAAACTGGTTTTTGCGAGAGCGTCGGCACTCATCTGTGTTATCAGCAGGCTTAGACCTGCGGTGATAAACAGGATTGCTGGGATTGAGTGATAGAAAAGACCCTTGCCTTGCAATGCAAAGGGGATGATGGCGATGCCTGCCAGTATGAAGAAGGCGATGGCCGCTTTTTGCGGTTTTTGGGGAAGAAGCCATGCGATCAGGATAAGCCCTATGCATGCGAGAATGAAAAGTCCTGCTATCGATAAAACCCAGCTTTCCTGGCGCGATGTGTAGAGGATAAGGGCATCGGGGAGGATTTCGTCTATGAAATCCGGGAAGCATGTGAATATCAGCGCGATATACGCCAGAGCGGTTGATGCGAGGGCTATGAAATCTGCGTCGAGGAAAACTGTCAGGCGTTTTTGTGTTACGGCGCGGTATCCAAACATGACTAAGGGGATGAGGCCGAAATGGGGTTTGAGCAGGATCAGGACGCTGGCAGCGCCAATCACAGTCCATTTCAGGGTTTTGTTTATCTCAATTTTGTGGGTTATAGCGATTTGAACGAGGACGAAGGGGAACAGGGCCAGACCCAATAAATGATCTTTTTCGCCGAGATAGAGGTTGGCGCCGATGGTGTTGATCAGGATATAGGTGGCCAGAATGGCTTGATTTTGCTCCGGTGAGGACCAGTCTGATTTTTGCAAAAGTGCGTATACGGCCCAAGACGAGAGTGCGACGGCGATAAGGGCAAATATGAAGACTGCGTCATAGACCGGGATGTGCAGAAGTTTGACGAGCAGGGCCGGCGGGATTTGTACGATGACGCTTAAGGGCGGGTTGGTGTCGTAGTAGGCATCGCTCATACGCATGCCGTCCAACAAGTGCCCGGCGGCGGCGGTCAGGTAAGCGAGATCCGGGTTTATGCTCATGTTGATTTGCACGATGAACCACGGAATCAGGGCGAGGGCGACAAGCATATATGTCCATGAGTGCGGGCTGATTTTGTTTAACATTTAAAGCTTATCTGCTGTTGTTTTGACAAGGTTATCATTTTTCGTTTAAACTTAGCGAAATTATAAAGGTTTTTGAATTATAATATGCGGGTTGATCCAAAGAATAATTGGAGTTTCATGGTTGGCGGTTTTTCTTTTTGATCTTGACGGGACACTTTGTCCCTATGATGAACCTTATCTTGTTGCGTGTGAGAAGGCCGTTGAAGATACGCGCTTTTTGAAATTTTTCTTTACCGAAGCTTGTGTGCACGATGCGATTTATGCGCGGCTTTACGGGTTACATGGTTCTTTGCGTTTGCGAGATAAATCATCCCGGAAGCGGCTTGAAAAAGCTTTGAGCAAGCTGACAACGGATTTTGTCTAACCAGCGCCTTCAGAGCTTACGACTGCTTTGGAGGACGTGCAGAGGCAGGGGCATATATTGTGCGTTTTTATGAATAGTCCTGAGCAACGCGCGGAGCAGATTTTGCAGCGCCGTGGTTTAGAAAGATTTTTTTCAGAAGGTAAATATCATTACACAGGTTGCAAGGTTCGGTTTAAAGTCTGACCAAGCTACCTATGATAGGGTCGCGCGGTATCTTGGGGTTCCTGTAGGCGAGGTTATTCTTTTTGATGACGATTATAAAAATCGAAATGCTGCCGAATGGGCTGGGGCCAGAGCCGTTAATGTTGTCGGTGAAACTGGTGTGTTGCCGTCGGAAATCCTTTCTATTTTGAATGAGTTAAATCATGGCGCTCCTGATATTGAGGCCGAACCGGGGCCCGGTCCGGCCTGACTTTTCTTACACCAGGCTTTTATCGAACTGATCCGCGTCGGGGGAGAGGATCATTTCGTTGTGGGCCTTTCCGCTCGGGATCATCGGGAAGCAGTTTTCCTTTTGATCGACGCAGACATCAACAATCGTGACGCGGTCGGTTTTGAGCATTTTTGCGATGGCGTCGTCCAGTTCTGCCGGGGTGGTGGCGCGTAAACCAACGCCGCCATATGCCTCGGCCAGTTTTACGAAGTCGGGCAGGGAGTCGGTGTAGCTTTCTGAGTAGCGCTCGCCGTGCAGGAGTTCCTGCCACTGGCGGACCATGCCCATATATTCGTTGTTGAGGATGAACACCTTAACCGGCAGGCGATACTGGCTCGCCGTGCCCAGTTCCTGGATGTTCATCTGGATCGAAGCTTCGCCGGCAATATCGATCACCAGATCATCCGGATTGCCCAACTGCGCGCCGATGGCGGCAGGCAGGCCATAGCCCATCGTGCCGAGGCCACCGCTGGTGAGCCATTTGTTGGGGTTGCGGAAACCGAAATATTGCGCTGCCCACATCTGGTGCTGGCCGACTTCGGTGGTGATGATCGGATCGCGCTCTTTCGTCATGGCGAAGAGCTTTTCGATCGCCTTCTGCGGCATCAGGGCCTCGCCCTTGTCGGGGTAGGCGAGGCTTTCGCGTGCGCGCCAGCCCATGATGCGGGCCTGCCATTCGGTGATGTCGCGCGGTTCGCGGTTGCCCCATGCCTCGACCAGCTGGCGCAGCACCGTGCCGCAATCGCCGACGATGCCGAGTTCGACCGGAACGATCTTGTTGATGCTTGCCCGGTCGATATCGATGTGGATCTTCTTCGCATCGGGCGCGAAGGCATCGAGCCGTCCGGTCACCCGGTCATCGAACCGTGCGCCAATGGCAACGATCAGGTCCGCCTTATTCATCGCCATATTGGCTTCGAACGTGCCGTGCATGCCCAGCATGCCGAGCCAGTCCGGATGATCCGAGGGGAAGGCACCCAGACCCATCAGCGTGCTGGTGATCGGCGATCCGGTCAGGCGTTGCAACTCGCGCAGCAACCGGCTTGCCTCGGTGCCGGAATTGATCACCCCGCCGCCGGTATAGAGGACCGGGCGCTCGGCAGCCTCGATCATCGCAATGGCTTGCGCGATCTTTTCGGACTTGCCCTCGGTCCGGGGCTGGTAGCGGTGCGATGCCAGTTCGCGATTCGCCGCCTTGTCGGGATCGGCAACCGCGATCTGCACATCCTTGGGAATATCGATCAGCACCGGGCCGGGGCGGCCGCTGGTGGCGATGCGAAACGCCTCGGCGATGGTCGCCGCAAGATCGTCAGGGTCCTTCACGAGGTAATTATGCTTGGTGCAGTGCCGGGTGATGCCGACCGTATCGGCTTCCTGGAACGCGTCGCTGCCGATCAGTGTGCTCGGAACCTGCCCGGTGATGACCACCATCGGGATCGAATCCATGAAGGCATCGGCAATGCCGGTAACGGCATTGGTGGCACCGGGGCCGGAGGTAACGAGCACCACGCCGGGCTTGCCGGTCGAACGGGCGTAACC
>JAGRHC010000023.1 GCA_020445145.1 Alphaproteobacteria bacterium | reverse complement strand
CCTCACCACGCAATCCGGCTAGAACGATCCGTATCTTCTCTTCGGCATTGAATTTACGGCGGGTCTGCCGCTTAATGTTACGAACAACCGCATCGGCTGTTTCTTTGTGCTCTTGTTTTTTGCTCATCTTCGATCCTTTCAGTCTCTCGATAAGCCAAAAACATCACCTTAACAATACACCGCTATCTGTCCAACTTGGGCTGACGGGGTACAATTTTTGCGGCAGCTTTTTAAAATTATTGTTGTGCCAACGTTTCTATGGGCTTCAGGTTCCTCTACTGGCACGTTCAAGGCGATCGTTGATGGCTTTGCCGATGCCGTTTTCGGGGATGTTCATGACTGCGATGGCTTTGTGCTGAGGTGTATCAAGGGCGCGCATCATTGTAAACAGGTTCGATGCGGCTTCGTGGAGGTCGGCGTTTTCACTCAGATTTCTGACGCTTTCTTCGGGCAAGTTCAGCGCTGCGCCGCCGCCGCGGATGCCCATGAAGCGGAGGGAGCCAAAGCCGAGGAGGGCTTCGCCGGGTAGAAGGTCGATGGCGTTTAGCCTGACGGGGATGCCGGGGGCATAGTGTTTCAGGAGCTGGCCGGGGGATTTTACGTTTTCACCGTCTCCTGCGTCGTAGGGGACGGTCTGGCCAAGGATGCGGGAGAGTTCTTCGGCGCTGACGGCGCCGGGGCGCAGGACTGCCGGGTGGCTGGTGCTTAGGTCGATGACGGTGGATTCGAGGCCGACCTTGCAGGGACCTGCGGCGAGGATCATATCGACGGCGGAACCGAGGCTGTCGGCGACGTGTTTGGGTGTGGTTGGGCTCAGGGTGCCGGATTTATTGGCGCTGGGGGCGGCCAGCGGGACGCCTGCGGCTTTGATCAGGGCAAGGGCGTCTTTGTGTGCGGGAATGCGGACGGCGACTGTTGGCAGGCCGGCGCTGACGAGGTCGCTCAGGCCGGAATTTTCCTTGCGGGGCAAGATCATTGTCAGGGGGCCGGGCCAGAAATACTTGCCCAAGATGCGGGCGGCGTTGTTGATTTCGGCGATGGTTTCGACGTCTTCGATGCTTGCGCAGTGGACGATGAGTGGATTGAACTGGGGGCGACCTTTGGCTTCGAAAATGCGGGCAACGGCTTTGCCGTCTTTGGCGTTGGCGGCGAGGCCGTAGACGGTTTCTGTCGGCATGCCGACGAGGCCGCCATCGCGCAGGATTTGGGCGGCAGAAGAAATCGCTTCGGGGCTTGTAGAAGAAATTTTTACCATGCTCTTAGAAGCCACTAACGACTTTAAAATGCAATCATTTTTAGAAGAGGTATTTAGTCTAAGAGCAATTTTAGGGCCGTTGCTTCTCCATGGTGAACTCTTTGTTCGGGAGCGGCTTGTGAGGCTTTTGATGGTATGTAGGGGACAGGTATATCAACCTCAAGCAAAGGTGGCGTTCCTATTTTCCAATGTTTTTCTAGAATGCTGGCCAGCTCGTGCTGGACTGGTATTGAAAAAATTGTTTCTCCGCTGTTGTCTTGTATCGAAGATTTTACAGCGATGACCATGTGGTCTCTCAATACTTCTTGGCCTAGCTCCATGCCCGGTACATGGCGCTTCATGGATACTTCCACCAGATCACTGGCGATGCCAAATTTTTTGCTTAAATGTTCTTTTATATAGGTTGATGCTCTTTGCTCTTTTTCAGTCAAAGTCGTTTTGTCCATTTGTAGTCTTTCGTTTTGGTAAGCAGTCGCGTTGTTAAAACACAAATTTTACGTTTATGTCAACTTAAGCGGGGCGGTACGGTTTGCCGCCGGTTGTTGCTTTTGGGACGCCCGTTGTTGTGGGCAGGGTTAGCGGGAGGCCGAGCAGGGAACGCACGGCGAGGTAGGCGAAACCTTGTGCTTCGATAACGTCCCCGTTCCAGTCTTGTTTTTCGACGGGATCAACAGGGAAAGGCAAGGTTTGCGCGAGTTTTTCCATGATGAATTTGTTGTAGCGCCCGCCGCCTGTGACGTAGAGGTGGTGGGGTTGTTGTGGGAGGCGCTGTATTCCCTTCAGGATGCCGCCGACGGTGAAAGCGGTCAGGCTGGCAGCGCCGTCTTCGACCGGGATATGGCTGAGGCCGGCGATATACCATGCGTCACGATCCAGTGATTTGGGGGGTCTTTTGTCGAAGAAAGGGTGGGCGAGCCAAGAGTCTACCAGTTCTTGCGAAACCTGACCTTTTTTGGCGAGCTCGCCGTTCTTGTCGTAGGGTTTGCCGGTTCTTTCTTTTATGAAATCGTCGATCAATGCGTTGCCGGGGCCGCAGTCAAAGGCGAGGATGTTTTCTTCGAGACCTTCGCCGATCCATGTCAGGTTTGAGACACCGCCAATATTCAGGAGGGCCACGGGGCGCGGTACGCTTGACGCGATCACGAGGGCGCGGTGATAGAGCGGGAGAAGTGGTGCGCCCTGGCCTCCGGCTTTGATGTCGGCCTGACGCATGTCGGCGATTACGGCGATTTTTGCGGCGCGGGCGATGGCGGCGGGGTCTCCGATCTGCATGCTGATTTTCAGGGTCGGGTTGTGGTAGATTGTCTGGCCGTGGAAGCCGATCAGGTCAACATTCCGGTTTGCCGCGTTTTGTTTCAAGAAGTCCTTTATGGCGACGATGTGGTTGTCCGTTACGATTTTATCGGCGCGTTTTACGGCGGGATCATTCAAATCTGCCTTGCGCAGGGCTTTGCGGAGTTCGTCGCGTTCTCTTTCGCTGTAGGGGTAGCAAGCGTAGGCGATGGGGTGGACATAGGCACCGCCATCGGTTTCGATCATGGCAACATCTATGCCGTCGAACGACGTTCCAGACATCATACCGATTGCAGTATAGACTTTCTCGTTTTGCATCCCTATAACCTAAATTACCATGACAAAATATAAATCGGACTTTTTAAACATCTTAACCGAGCGGGGCCTCGTGCACCAGTGCTCAGATTTTTCTGCGCTGGATGCGAAGCTTTGTGACGGTGTGCAGAGTGCTTATATCGGGTTTGATGCGACGGCGCAAAGCCTTCATATCGGTAATCTGACCGGGATTATGATGTTGCGGTGGTTCCAGCATTGCGGGCACAAGCCGATTACGTTGATGGGCGGCGGGACGTCGAAGATTGGTGATCCTTCGTTCAAGGACGAGCAGCGCAAGTTGCTGGATGACGAGACGATTGAAGAGAATATGCGGCGCATTCGCGCGACCTGTTTTACGCAGTTCCTTACTTATGGGGAGGGTGACAGTGATGCCTTGATGGTCAATAACAATGACTGGTTGTCGGGGCTTAAGTATCTTGAGTTTTTGCGTGATTACGGGCGGCATTTTACGGTCAACCGGATGTTGTCGTTTGATTCCGTGAAGACGCGTTTGGAGCGCGAAAGTCCTCTGTCGTTGCTGGAATTTAATTATATGGTGATGCAGGGGTATGATTTCCTCGAGATTCATCGCCGTTACGGGACGATTTTGCAGATGGGCGGGTCGGACCAGTGGGGGAATATGATCAACGGGGTTGATCTGGCGCATAAGTCCGATCAGGCGCAGCTTTTTGTTCTGACGGCGCCTTTGTTGACGACGCCGGACGGGCGCAAGATGGGCAAGACCGAGAGTGGCGCAGTCTGGCTGAATAGCGAGATGCTGAGCCCTTATGATTATTACCAATGGTGGCGGAATGCGGATGATGTGATGGTGGGGACGCTGCTGCGCCGCTTTACCATGTTGCCGATGGATGAGATTGCGAAGCTTGAGGCTTTGAAGGATGCCGAAATTAACGAGGCGAAGAAAATTCTGGCGTTTGAGGCCACGAAGCTTTGCCATGGTGCTCAGGCAGCCAAGGAGGCACAGGACACGGCGCAGAAGGTTTTTGAGCAAGGCGGGATCGGCGGGGATTTGCCATCTATCCAGATTGATGCTGCGCGGTTGAGCGGCGGAGTTGCGCTGATTGATTTGCTGGTCGAGGCCGGACTTGCTGCGTCCAAGGGTGAGGCGCGGCGGCTTATTCAGGGCGGCGGGGCGCGCGTGAATGACGAGAAGGCTGATGATGTCGATTTGAGTGTTTCTTCGGATCATTTGTCTGGTGAAAACTGGATTAAACTTTCTGCCGGGAAGAAGAAGCACGCCTTGGTCAAGGTGTAGTGTGTCATATGAGAAGGCCTTTGTTTTTATTTGTGCTGGCGTTTGTTGCTTTTGCGGGGGCAGAGGCTGTGTGGGCGGATGATGCCGGTGTGCCTTCTGCTGTGCAGGGGGCTAATCCTGATGATATTCCTGTGTTAGAGAAGACGATTGGTCTGGCTGCGGCGGCGGATGGGTATAATAGCTATTGCGGGGCGTCTACGGATATGAGCGGGGATTTGCTGGCGAAGTTCGCCGGGGCGGATATGCCGCAGGAGCGCAAAGACGGTTTGGTTGAGGTGAAGAAGGTTTTTTATGAGCAGACACTGGAAGATCTCAAGGCGCAGAAAGCGGATTGCAAGTCGATTGATTTTATGATGGATCGTTTTGCGTTGATGCGTCAGCTCAGGGCCGTGACCTATGCGTTGAACGGACAGGAGCCGCCGCCCGAGAAGCCTTTTTTGGATGGGATTTCACCGGAGGATGCGTTGAAGCTTATGCCCTCTGGTTTACCGGAGACGCAGGCGCTATAAGTGGGCGCGGATTTTTAATCTGAGATTAGATGAGGATTGATGTGAAAAGGGTTCTGGTTACCGGAGCAGCCGGGTTTATCGGGTTTCATTATGTGCGTCGTCTTTGCACGGCGGGCGGTTATGTTGTTCACGGGATTGATAATCTCAACGATTATTACGATGTTTCTCTTAAAGAGGCGCGTTTGGCCGCGCTTGAGGGGCTTGAGGGGTTTTCTTTTCAGAAGCTGGATTTGTGTGATGCTGATGGTATGGAGGCGCTGTTTTCCTCGTTTAAGCCGCAGATCGTGGTTAATTTGGCGGCGCAGGCGGGGGTGCGGTATTCCCTTGATCATCCGCGGGCTTATACGGCCAGTAACATTGACGGGTTTTTGAATATTCTTGAGGGGTGCCGTCATTATGGCGTTGAGCATCTGGTGTTTGCTTCGTCCTCTTCGGTTTACGGGGCGAACAGGTCTTTGCCGTTTTCTGTGCATGATAATGTGGATCATCCTGTGAGTTTGTATGCGGCGACCAAGAAGGCCGGGGAGTTGATGGCGCATAGCTATTCTCATCTTTACGGGATTCCTTGTACGGGGCTGCGGTTTTTTACGGTTTACGGGCCATGGGGCAGGCCGGATATGGCGTATTTTAAATTTGCCGATGCGATGACGCGCGGGCGTCCGATCGATGTTTACAATCATGGCGATATGCGCCGTGATTTTACGTATGTCGACGATATTACTGAGGCGATGCTTCGTTTATTGGATCATGTTCCGGTGGTAAGTTCTTTGTGGGATGGGGAAAATCCAGACCCATCTTTTAGCTCGGCGCCGTATCGTTTGTATAATATTGGGAATCACAGCCCTGAGCAACTCGTTGATATGATTGAGATTCTTGAGCGGGAGCTTGGGGTGGTTGCGGAGAGGGTGTTGTTGCCGATGCAGCCGGGGGATGTTTATGAGACTTATGCCGATGTCGAGAGCCTTGCGGACACCGTAGATTTTCGTCCTTCGACCAGTTTACGGGATGGTTTGCATGAATTTGTGAGCTGGTACAAGAAGTATTACGGTCTCGTTGTGGCGTAGATTTTGGGCTGTACGCCGCGCGTATGTGGGGCTGGTCTTTGCGTGTACTTTTCTTAATCCATTGTTTTTAAATCTTTTATTTTATCGTTTTGGTTTCTGGGCTTGCTTTGGTGTCCGGTGTACGCGCTTTTGTGCGGCTTCCTTTTGCCTTCTTTGGGGTTTTCTGTTTTTTTACAGTGTTTTGCCGCTTTTTTCTTATTTATTACCTTAGTTTAAGCGGGAGTTTTCTGCTCTCTGTTTTTTGTGAGTTCCTTGGTTTTCTTTGCTTTTTCTCATCATGTGCTTTTTGTTCAATTTTTTGTCCATTATTATCCAATTTATTTTTGCTCCATTTTTCTGTTTTGTTTCGCTACGCTTTGGATTTTTATGGTTTTTGTTGGTCTGAGGAGTTTGGGTGTTAGGGCGCTTTGTTCATTTGGATTTTCTGCTTCACTAAGAAAGCCTTTGATTTTTTAGAAATATTTTGGCATTCTGGCTTTTCTGCGTCCTTCCTCTATTTCAAACAACCTAGAAGCGTATGACCTATCAGAAGACAGCTCTGATTACAGGTATTGCCGGGCAGGACGGAGTCTATCTGGCCGAGTTTTTGCTGGGCAAGGGGTATGCGGTTCACGGTCTTGTGCGGTGGGATAGTTATTCTGATCCTGAGGAAGGGTTGGGGCGACTTGCGCGGGCTGGCCTTCTTGACGGGCGTGTGACGCTGCATACGGGCGATTTGACGGATTGTATGGCGGTTGCGGCTTTGCTGAAGGTCGTCAGGCCTCAGGAGATTTACAATCTGGCGGCACTTTCGCAGGTTCATGTCAGTTTTGCGACGCCGGCGTCTACATTTGATATTAATACGAAGGGTGTGCTTGGGCTTCTGGAGGCTCTTCGGCTTTTGGATATGCAGGGGGATGTTCGGGTTTATCAGGCGTCGTCTTCGGAGATGTTCGGGAGTGCGCCTGCGCCGCAGAATGAGGAGACTCCATTTGAGCCTTGCAGTCCTTATGGGACGGCGAAGCTTGCGTCTTACTGGCTTGCGCGGACCTACCGGGATTCTTACGGGATTCATGTTTCTAACGGCATTTTGTTCAATCATGAAAGTCCGGTGCGCGGTGAGGATTTTGTGACGCGCAAGATTACGCGCGCGGTGACGGCGATTGAGGCCGGGGGGCGCGATGTCTTGCGTCTTGGAAATCTGGACTCTATTCGGGATTGGGGGCACGCGCGTGACTATGTGGAGGGGATGTGGCTCATGTTGCAGCAAAAAGCGCCCGGCGATTATGTTCTGGCGACGGGGCAGGCGCATACGGTGCGTGAATTTGTGAGTTGTGCTTTTGATTTGTGTGGTGTTCAGGTCTCGTGGCGCGGGTGCGGCGCGGAGGAGGTCGGGCTGGATGCGCGGTCGGGGCGGTTGCTTGTGCAGGTTGATCCTGCCTTGTTCCGGCCAAAGGATGTTCATTATTTGCTTGGGGATGCTTCGAAGGCGCGTGCGGCGTTGGGGTGGGCGCCGCGATATTATTTTAAGGATCTGGTTGCGGATATGGTGGCTGCGGACCGGGCGTTGTTGTCTGTTGAGGCGCCCGGGCAACAGGATGAGCGGGGGCGTGTGCTGTGGATGAAGGCTGGCTGAGGGCTCCGCTTTCTCTTGCGGGGAAGAGGATCTGGGTTGCCGGGCATGCCGGGATGGTGGGATCTGCGGTTTGCCGGGCGCTTGCGGGTGAGTCTTGCGAGGTTTTGATGGTTTCGCGCGATAGGCTTGATTTGCGAGAGCAGGCGGATGTGCGCGCGTGGATGAAAGCTCACAGGCCGGATGTGATTGTTCTGGCGGCGGCGCGGGTTGGCGGGATTGGCGCGAATGCGGCTTATCCGGCTGATTTTTATCATGATAATCTGATGATTTCGGCGAATGTTATTCATGGCGCTTATGCGTGCGGCGTTGAGAAGCTGCTTTTTTTGGGATCGTCTTGTATTTACCCTAAAGATGCGGATTTGCCGATTGCGCCTGATGCGTTGTTGCGCGGGGTGCTGGAGCCGACGAATGAAGCTTATGCGCTGGCCAAGATTGCGGGGCTTAAGATGGCGCAAGCGTACCGGGCGCAGCATGGGTGCGATTTTATCAGCGCTATGCCGTGTAATCTTTACGGGCCGGGAGATCGGTATGATTTGCGCGGGTCTCATGTTATTCCGGCTTTGATGATGAAGGCGCATGAGGCGGCGCGGCGAGGGGATGATGTGCTTTCAGTCTGGGGGAGCGGAGCGCCTTTGCGGGAGTTCCTCTATGTTGACGATCTTGCGGCGGCGCTGGTTTTTCTGCTTAAATATTATAGTGGGTCTGCGCCAGTTAATGTCGGGTCAGGCGATGAGATTTCGATTGGAGATCTTGCTCGCAAGGTGGCTGATGTGGTGGGATTTCGGGGGGGGCTTGTTTTTGACTGCAGTCAGCCGGACGG
The DNA here is from genome assembly GCA_020445145.1 of Alphaproteobacteria bacterium. Taxonomy (GTDB): domain Bacteria; phylum Pseudomonadota; class Alphaproteobacteria; order Micavibrionales; family Micavibrionaceae; genus JAGRHC01. The sequence continues at coordinate 63,180 of JAGRHC010000023.1, read as the reverse complement.
GGTTTATCGCAAGGTTATGGATTCTTCTGTTATCAAAAAGGCGGGGTGGTTGCCGCAGATCTCTCTGGATTGTGGGCTTGGTCTTGCCTATGCTGATTTTTGCCAGATGGCTTTTGGGGAAATAAAGACTGCTGCTGTAGCAGAATCTTAAGTGGTTGAAGGGTTTTTGTGATGAGTGATGATTTTGGGGTGTCTGGTCCGTCTGAGGATGTGGTGCAGTATCAGGATGGGCATTGCCGCCGTGTTCTCTCGGTTGAGGAGGCCTTTGATCGTAAGTTTGAGCAGGATCGTGTTTTTGTTTTGCCGGGGCGAGCTTGCTGGTTAGAGGGGGATGGGGAGGTCTTGGTTAGTGTTGTGGGCGTCGGGATTGTTCTTAGTATCTATGATGAACAGCTCAAGTTCGGCGTGTTGGCACATTGTGTTCTGTCTCGTTTGGTTTTGGATGCTTTTCCTGCTTTGGTTGGTGTGGATGACGCTGAAATTCAGAAGGTTGTTGCACCGATAGAAGCTGCTATTGCTGAAATGAAGAAGCATGGTGCGGGGAGGAACCGTATTCGTACACGTTTGTTTGGCGGTGCTGTTTTGGCTGGTGGAGGTGCAGAGGATGGTCTGAAGGGGCTTATCTTTGTGAAGGAGTATCTGCATCGCAAAGGGGTCAAAGTTATGAGCGAGGATGTCGGCGGGAATGCGCTGCGGCGGATTTATTTTGTTCCTAGCTCCGGGGTCGCTACCCGATTCGCGTTGCGCCGTAAAGAAGATTTTGATGAATTGGTGCGCCGCGAGTCTGAATATTTTATAGATATAAATAACTAGTATCTGTATTTACTCTCAATTTATTTTCGTAATATTTTTGATTTGTAGGGTTTTCTTGACAGGCTAGCTCTGCTGTGGGTAACTTTTTCTTATTGCAAATATATCATTTATTTTTTTGTTTAACGGTGAAAGACGATGTTTGATCCTGGTCAGAAACCGAGGGAGGCATATTCTGCTGTATCTAGCAGGAACTGGGAGGCCGATGTTGATTCGGTGTCTCTTGAGTCCTGCAACGAACAGGAGGACCCGTTGGGGTATCGTGTTGTGTATTATCGGCGCGGGGAAAGCGCTTTGATGGCTGCTGTGAGGCAATATGAGGTCGGAGCTTCGTTTCTTCGCACTCGTCTCGAAAGACTTAAGCAAGCCGGGTATGATGCACCGATGACACTCCGGGCGATTGGAATGGTCGAAAAACACATAAATGGGTGTATTTTGGGGGTAAGCGCCTAGTATGCGCGGCATGTGTGTGTTCCTCGTGTAAATATATGTGGTTTGAAGGCCGGCGTTCATATTGTTTTGTGAACGGTGTGGTTTTCTTTACGCTTTTTTGGCACAATTCTTTTGTAGGATTGTAACGGAAGGCTTCACCACAGATGAAACAATCAACGCGCCACCTTTTGATGGTGGAACCTGCGGTTTTTTATGCGAACCCGGAGACGATGGCGACGAATGCCTATCAGGTTGAAGGGGAGGCTCCGCCGCATGATGTGATTTTGCGCGCGGCGCTTGGTGAGTTTCGCGCTTTCCGCGATGTGCTGGTGGAGCGGGGCGTGATGGTGACGAGTGTTCCGGGACTTGCGGAATGCCCGGATATGGTCTTTCCGAACTGGGCGTCGACGCATGCGGGCGGTCGTCTTATTCTTTATCCGATGCTTAATGAAAACAGACAGCGGGAGCGGGCGCCTTATATTATTGATATGCTCAAGGCGTACTATCCGGATGTAACGGATTGGACCGGGGAGGAGGCGGAAGGTCTTTGCCTTGAGAGTACGGCGAGCATTGTTTCGGATCATGTGAACAGGCGCGGTTATGCTGGGCTGTCGGCCCGGACGTCGGCGGTAATGGTCGAGCGATGGGCGGCGCATACGGGGTATGATGTGATGATGTTCGAGACGCGCAGTCATAAGGGAATTCCCGTCTATCATACTGATTTTTTGATGTATATCGGCACTGGTGTGGCCGGGATTTGCGCGGAGTGCATTACGGATGAGGCTATGCGAGAGGCTGTGGTGGCAAGGCTTTCCCGGACGCATGAGGTAGTGATGTTTACCGCGGCGCAGCTTCGGGCGAATTGTTGTAATGCGCTGGAGGTGGTCGGGACTGATGGGGAGCGGATGTTGACGATGTCCAAGGCGGCTTTTGAGGCGCTTGGGGATGATCAGCTTTCGGTTTTGCGAAGGCATTACAATACGATTATTACACCGGATCTCACGACGCTGGAGAAATATGGCGGGGGGTCGGCGCGGTGTATGTTGATGGAGATGTTTTAGGGCAAACAGCGTTTACGTTCGGACGGCGTCAAATTGCGGCTTGCGTACGTCAAGTACGCGGCGCCTTATTTTCCTAGCCGAACAAAAACACTGTTTGCCCTAATTTTTCCATGGTGCGGGGAGGTTGGTCGCGGTAGGCATCGGGAGTTGTCCACTGGCGCGGTCTTGTTCGAGGCGGGTTTCGCGGTCGATGATGGTGACGCCGGGGGTATTTTTTAGTTCATCGAAGTCGGTTGGGTATCCGGTTTTTGCAAAAGTTGTTTCGGCAAATTCATTTCCGTTATGGCGCAATGAAAATTCAGAGGGCGGGTGTTCTATTGCGTCTCTGATGCTCAGGCATGTGTCCGGATTGTCGATTCGTACTTCTGCGCTTTGGGACCAGTTGGTGTATCGGGCGTCGTAAAGGTAACTTGTTGTGCCTGTGATTATATTGCCTGCTGGCGGTGTGGCGGGTTCATAATATTGCGGTGTGGCGCTGAAACCGGCGCTTGGCATGTTCCAGTCTTTGAGACCGGATTCGGCCTGAAGGGACACTTCGTAATTTGCGGCGGGCTTGCCTCCTATTGTTCCTGTTTGTGCGTAGCTGATGCCTTCCCATCCGAATGGGTAGTTTAGGCCGGAGAAGTTACTATCTGCATATTTGGTGCCAATATAGCGCTCGTCAATTGTATCGGTGAGGAGGGTTTCTCTGTTTATTATATTTAAGCGCACAGTGCAGGCGGGCTGGGTGGCGGCTGGGGTTACTTGCGTTTTGTCGACAGGCGGCGCAGCGGCGGCGTTAAATGTCAATAATCCTGCGGCACTTGCGGCAGCTATTTTTTTCCAACCCATTTTATTTACTTACCTTCTTATATTTCGATAACTCTATCTGAGCGTGCGAAAAAAGTCAAAGTTTGCAAGGGGCGCCCTTTATCAGGCGGCTTTTTTGTCCAGCAGGCCTTCGCGGCGGAGGAGGGCGTCGGGGTCGGCGTCTCGGCCTCGGAATCTGTGGTAGAGGATGTCCGGTTTTTCGGTGCCGCCGCGGCTTAGGATTTCATCGCGGTAGCTTTGCGCGGTTTTGCGGTCGTAGAGGCCTTTTTCCTTGAAGAGTTCGAAGGTGTCGGCGTCGAGGACTTCGGCCCATTTGTAGCTGTAGTAACCGGAGGAATAGCCACCGGCGAAGATGTGACCAAACGAGGTTGATGTCGGGCCGGCGAGGCGCGGGAAGAGGGCGGTGTCTTTGACGGCTTCGTCTTCGAAGGCGGCGACGTCAGTGATTTGTGCGGGGTCGGCGGTGTGCCATGTCATATCGAGGAGGCCGAGGCCGACTTGTCTCAAGCCTGCCCAGCCGACCATGAAGTGCATGGATTCGCGGAGTTTTTCGATTAGCTCCGCCGGGATTTTCTCTCCGGTTTCGTAGTGGACGGCGAAGGTGTCGAGCGTTTCCTTCTCGTAACACCAGTTTTCCTGAAGCTGGGAGGGGAGTTCGACGAAATCCCAGAGAACGGAGGTGCCGGCGAGAGAGCGGTAGGTGACGTTGGAGAGCAGGCCGTGGATGGCGTGGCCCATTTCATGGAAGAGGGTGGTGACTTCGCCGTGGGTGAGGAGTGCGGGGCGGTCACCGGTCGGTTTTGTGAAGTTGCAGACGATGGCGATCACGGGGCGTTCGATGTGGCCGTTGAAGAGGCCTTGATCGCGGTAGCTGGTTTTCCATGCACCCTGGCTTTTGCCGGTGCGCGGGAAGAAGTCGCCGTAGAGTGTGCCGATGAATTTGCCGTCTTTTTCGTCGAAGACTTCGAAGGTTTTGACGTCTTTGTGCCAAACGGGGTAGGAGTCCACAGGCTTGAACGTCAGGCCGAAGAGTTTGCTGAAGTGGTTGAAGCAGCCGTCCAGAACTTTGTCCAGTTGCAGGTAGGGGCGGAAATCTTCGGAGGAGAATTTGAAGAGTTTCTGGCGGAGTTTTTCCCCGTAATAGCCGACGTCCCATGGTTGGAGCTCAGTGATGTTGTGTTCGTCGGAGGCGAAGGCTTTGAGCATTTCGAGGTCGCTCAGGGCCGCCGGTTTATATACATTTTTCAGTTTTTTCAAGAAGGCGAAAACAGTGTCCGGGCTTTTGGCCATGCGTTCTTCAAGAACGAAGGCGGCGTGCGTGGGGAAGCCAAGGAGGCCCGCGCGTTCATGGCGCAAGGATACGATTTTCTTGACGTTTTCGCAGTTGTCGTAGTCGTCTCCGTAAGCGCGGGAGGCGAAGGCGCGCCACATTTTTTCGCGCAAAGCCCGGTTGTCGGCGAATTGCAGGAATGGGCCGTAGCTTGGGTAGTCCAGTGTGAAGAGCCATTTGCCTTCATGGCCTTTTTCGGTGGCGGCGTGCGCTGCGGATTGGATGGCGCTGTCGGGGAGGCCGGCCAGGTCTTCGCTGCTTTCGATGAGAAGTTCGAAGCTTTCGGCGGATTTCACTGTGTTTTGCATGAAGGAGGGGCTGAGGACGGAGAGTTCCTGGCTGATTTCGCGCAGGCGTGCTTTTTTCTCTTCGTCCAGAAGAGCGCCGGAGCGGACGAAGCCGCGGTAGGTGTCATCAAGCAGGGTGTCTTGTTCCGGCGTCAGGTTTAGGGTTTTACGGTCGTCGTAAACGCCTTTCACGCGGGCGAAGAGGGCTTCGTCGAGCATGATGTCGCTTGAGAATTGCGCGGAGAGCGGGCCGATTTTGGTGGCGAGTTCGTGAAGTTCGTCGCCGCCCATAGCCGAGAGCTGATTGTAGAAGACAGAGGTGGCTTGTCCAAGTTTTTCCGATGCGGTTTCGAGGGCGACAATTGTGTTTTCGAAGGTTGGTGTTTCTGCGCTGTTTTTGATGGCGTCGATGTTGTTGCGTGCCACTGCAATGCCTTGCTCGACGGCCGGGAAGTAGTCGGTGATTTCGATTTTGTCAAAAGCCGGGGCTTTATTCGGCAGGGTTGATTTTTGCAACAGTGGATTGTCGGACATCATTGTTTCCTCTATGACTCGCTTAGGCTTTGATGGACTATGGAACAAAATGAGCACCGTGCCAAGATCGGAACAGTTTGATGATGTATATTTTTCCGTCGAGGATGGGTTGGCGGAAACGCGTCATGTGTTTCTTGCGGGGAATGGGTTGCCGGACGCGTGGGCGGGACGGGAGCAGTTTACGATCTGTGAGACTGGGTTCGGGACGGGGTTGAATTTTCTGGCGGCGTGGAAATTGTGGCGGGATTGTGACGCGGCGTTGCGGCCTCAAAGTTTGCATTTTATCTCTTTTGAGAAGTATCCGGTGACGCGCGATTTTATCGGGGAGGTTTTAGGGGGGTGGGATGGGGATCTTGAATATGAACGAAACGTATTGATTTTTAAATACCCTTTGGACTTATCCTTTGGGACGCATCGAATTGAAATTTTCTCCAATGTGTTTCTGACATTGGTTTTTGGAGATGTGAATGATGCGTTGCCAAAGCTTGAAGAGCGTGTTGACTGCTGGTTTCTAGACGGTTTTAAGCCATCCTCGAATCCGGATATGTGGAGTGAAATTTTGTTCAAAAATATGGCGCGTTTGAGTGCGCCTGAGGCAACTTTTGCGACGTTTACTTCGGCGGGATTTGTTCGGCGCGGACTTGCGGCGGAAGGATTTGAGGTGCGTAAAATCCGAGGGTATGGACGCAAGCGGGAGATGAGTGTGGGACGCTTTCGAGGAGCGTTGATGTGAGGGTTGCGATTGTCGGCGGAGGGCTGGCGGGGTGTGCGCTGGCATATGTACTGAAGGTGCGTGGCGCCGAGCCGGTGATTGTTGAGGCGGCGGACCGGTTGGCGTCAGGGGCATCGGGGAACAGGATCGGGCTTTATAATCCTCGGTTTACGGCGGAGCTGGGGCCGCAGGGGGCGTTTTATTCCAAGGCTTTTTTTCGGGCGCTTGATGTTTTTGGGAGACTAGATGAGATCGACTGGGTGCCTTGCGGGGCGCTCCATTTGATTACGGATGAGAAGAAGGCGCGGCGGTTTTCCAAGACTTGCGAAAGTTGGGGGTGGGCGCAAGAGGATATGCGTCTGGTTGATGCGCGGGAAGCTTCGAGGATTGCGGGAGTCGAGATTACCCATGATGCGCTTTATTTGAGGCGTTCGGGGTCGGTATGTCCTGAGAAATTGTGCCGGGCTTATGCGGACGGGGTTGATGTTCATTTGAATGTGCGGGCGGAAAGTCTTGCGCAGGTGAAGACTGATTTTGGAGCGGACGCGGTGGTTGCGGCGAATGGGTTGGGGGCCTTGGCATTTTCCGCGTGCACGGATTTGCCACTTCGGGCTGTGCGTGGGCAGGTGACTTTGGTGGCGGGCGGCGGGGCCTTGGATGGTCTTGCGAGTCATTTATGTTATGGGGGCTATGTCTCACGGGCGGTGGACGGGGTGCATGTTGTTGGATCGACGTTTCAGCCGTGGCTGGATCATTGTGATCTGCTTGAGGAGGATGATCTGGATAATCTTGCCAAGTTGAAAGAGGCTGTGCCGGTGTTGGCAGGGGCAGAATTTGAGGTTATTGGCGCGCGGGCAGCGGTGCGGTGCACGGTGAAGGATCATTTCCCGGTGATCGGTGCTTTGGACGCGGCGGCGGGGTATTATGTTTCTGCCGGGCATGGGTCGCACGGGATTTTGAGTTCTCTGGAGGGGGCGCATATTCTGGCTGGAATGATTTTGGGTGAGCAGGGTGATTGGCCCTCAGCGTTGCTGGTTGCGCTCTCGCCGGGGCGGTTTTCAACAATTTGTTAACAAAATTTTTCTTTTTTTCGGCGATAATGTCATGAGAACATAGGATTTATGCGCATGATAAAAAAGATCCAGAGTTTTTATAAGCAAGAGCAGGGTGCTACGGCGATTGAATATGGTTTGATCGTTGCAGCGATCGGGGCTGCTTTGGCGGTCACGATTTTCTTGCTCGGCGATGATCTTCTGGCGACGTTTAACGCCTTGATCGCTGTCTTTGAAAGCTAATATTCCATTTTTAGGGAAAATTAAGATGCCTGCCCTATGATTGCGGGTATGGATGATTTTGTTTCCTATCTTTATGCCTTGGTGCCTTTGGTGAATAGCTGGGCCTATTTTCCGCAGGTGCTTAAACTCTATAGGGCCCAGCCTATTGAGGTGCGTAGTGTTTCGATCGGGTCATGGGTTACATGGCTTTTGTGTTCGGCGATTACGCTGTTTTACGGCCTGTTCAAGCTTCATGATGTATTGTTCTGCGTGGTCGCGGCTGTCAGCGTTTTTTGGAATGTTGCCGTGATTATGTTGACGCTCTGGAAATTGCGGGCAGGGCAGTTATGCCCTGCACCGGTTGTTCTATCTAGACCAGAAGCTCATTCGATGACAGCAGGTCGTGAACATCAAGTCCTGTAATGCCTTTGATCAAGGCAATATTCACGAAGTTTGATCCGTTTGCTGTTCCGTCTACATCGACGGAAAGGATGCTATCTGCACCGCTTTGAACGATGTGAACGAAGTCGGCAATGTCACTGCTGCCGGCGGTGTAGCCGGTGAGGACGTTGTCGAGCTCGATTTTGTCGCCGTTTGACAGGCGCAGATCTTCGATGGTATCGACATTTCCGTCAACCGAGGCTGCGTTGAAGACGAAGGTGTCAGCGCCAGCGCCGCCCTTCATCCAGTCTGTGCCAGCGCCGCCGCACATGATGTCGTCGCCGTCGTTACCCCACAGGGTATCGTCGCCGCCGTGGCCGTACAGGATGTCGTCTCCGCCAGCGCCCTTGAGCGTATCGTTGCCGCCGCCACCTGAGAGGGTGTTGGCTGTGTCATCGCCGCGCAGGGTCAGGTTTTCATTGGTGTCTGCCGGGGTGGGCTCATTTGTACCCGGATTTGGATCTGGTGTCGGGTCCGGATCAGGCGTTGGATCAGGATCAGGTGTCGGATCAGAGCCACCGCCAACGCCGTAAAGTATTTCGCCGTTGTTGATGTCGTCTGAAATGTAGTCGCCAATTCTGTCGCCGATGATTTCGCGGATGTCGCCGGCATAGTGCCATGTATCATCGTACCATGACGGGTCTTCGACCGGGTCCATTTCTGCACGCATTGGAAGGTCGATATAGTCGACAGCAATCTGGATATTGTCGTGGGTGGCGGCCATCTCATCCTGCGCTTCGCGGATGTAGACGAGGCCGTCGACGATGGCGTCGATTGTTTCTTGCGGGACACCTTTGTGAATAGCAGCATCTTCGTTGTAGCGGCTGGTTTTCATGATGTAGAAGGTGATGTCGTCGCCAAGGCGTTCCTGAATGTAATTGAATACGGACAGGGTGGCGTCAATATAGCGTTGCTGCTGGGCTTCGCGTTCTGCTTCTGTGGCTAGTTCGCCAATGAAAACAGCATCATCTTCGCCCTGACCCCAGACGATGACAGGTTTGACTGAGCCCTGTGCACGAAGTTCGGCGATCTGGGTTGCCATGACGTCTACGGCGCGCAGGAGGATTTCGCCGGGTGTGTCTGTATCCGGGTACCACCATGTTTTGTTGAGGGGACCGCTGTGGTCGCCGTCAACTTGTGAGCCGCCAACGGCCAGCATCATGACGCTGCCGTTTTCATCATCCGGTGGGATGAAAACTTGATCGTAGTCTGTGTTGGCGAGAATTGAGTCGCGGATTCTTGTCAGGCCAGATTCGCTGTCGCCATCGAAGGTGCGCAGGCCGGCGGCGTTTGATTGACCGAGGACGGACGCAAACAGAATTGTCTGTGCGTCTGCGACGAGGTTTTGTGTCGTCGAGAAGTCTGCGCTGGAGACGCCTTCAAGGACGGCGATTGTCTGCGCCGAGAAATCTGTTCCGCTTCCATCGAGGTCGAATTTGACTTCGAGGTTGCCGCCGTTGTCGACGAGGCTGATGAAGTTTTGCGAAATTGGATTTGTTATTGTTTGCCCGGTAAAGCTTTCGGCGAAGTCGATGATTTCGCTGATGTCGAGTTTATCGCCGCTGGAGCCGGTCTGGAAGTCTTTGATGTCGGCGACGTTGTTGCCAAGGTCGTAGACGGCTTCGCGCGTGATTTTGAATGTGTCGCTTCCGTCGTCGCCCCATGCTGAGTCGGTGCCTTTGCCGAGGAGCAGTACGTCGTTGTCTGCGCCGCCATGGAGTTCGTCTGAGCCTGCGCCACCGACGAGGATGTCTTCGCCGCTTTCGCCGTAAATGGAATCGTTGCCAAGGCCACCGAAGAGGATGTTGGCTACGCCGTTCTGGCCATGAATAATATCGGCGAAGTCAGAGCCGATAATGTTTTCTATGGAGTAGAGAACATCGTAAGCGCCTTGTCCGTCATCTGTGACGAGGGTGAAGAGCTGGCCGGTGTAGCCGTCTGACGATCCGCCGCCACCGCCAGTGGACGGTGTTGTGATTGCGAGGTTCTCCGTCACAGAGAATTCGCTTGAGGTGACGCCAAGGAGGCGGACGAGTTCTACGGGACTGCTGCCGCCGAAGCCGTCTTCGTCAAACTGGATTTTCAGGCCGCTGCTGAGGTCTTTCAGGCGGATGTAGCCGTCCCCGACAGGGTCTGTGCCTGTGTAGCCTACGGAGGCGAGGAGGGCGGAGATGTCTATGATGTCGCCGTCGGCGCCTGTCTGGAAGCCGTCAATTTTGGGAACTGACGGGTCTGTCCAGTCGCTGTAGGTAAAGCTGTAGATGTCGCCGGTTGTGGATGATGAGGTGCTGCTGGATGAGCTCCCGGTTGCAGGCACGTTTTCTTCGGGTCTTGTGACAATGCCGGACAGGGCGGTCAGGTAGCTCACGGTGTCGCTTTTTGAGTCTCCGTTTTGATCGCTGCCGATGACGAAATCAATTCCTGCGCCGGGGGCAAAGTAATCGCCGTCGGTCCCGCCGTAAAGAATATCGTCACCTGCGCGGGAGGACATATAGTCAGCGCCGCCGTAGCCGATCATCATGTCGTCCTTGCTGGCGGATGTCAGGAGCGTATTGCTCTCTTGTTGATCTGAAGAGGGGCTCTCGCGGATAATCGACGTTTGGGTCGATAGGAAGGTTGACGATAAAAGGCTCGAGATATTCTCGCCAACTTCTCCGTAAAGTTGTGTGTAAAGGTCATCTGAAGACAGGGTAGAGCCTGACGGATTCGAGAACCCGAAAAACCCGGCGAGGTCACTCCACCATGTGGGTTTTGTCAGTGTAAAAGCCATTTTAGTTTACTCCAGTCTTCTTATCATTAATGCGCTTCATCACTTAACAGTTTCCTCGAGTTCTGTCAAAAAAAATGCAGGAAAAAACTTTGCTTGCCTGTTAAAAAAAGATGTTCATAAAAAAACGGGAATCCTCTTAGGATTCCCGTTTCTTGTGATTTGTTTTTTTCGTCTAGCTTTTATGCGCTTTTCTTTTGAATTTCAGCGAGGATGTCGTTGAAATGCTTTACGCTTTTAGCGATTTGCGGCGTTGTTTCGCCGGGGGCACGCCCGTATGCATCGGCGTAGCGGATGATGTCTTCTTCGCTGCAGGTGCCCATTTGACGTTCATGGACTACGCATGGTTTATCAAAACGGTTTGACATACAGTGGATTGCTCCAAGGGGGATATCGATGCTCTCGCCTTCCGTCAGGTCGATCCGAGTGTCGTCGGACACGACGGTCAGTGTGCCTTTCAATACTGTCCAGCGCTCGCGGCGCAGTTCATGAGACTGAAGGGACAGGATTTGTCCCGGATTTACAGTGATTTCTTTTTCGCAATATTCCTCGCCTGAGGTTTCCTTGCCTACGTTGATCACAACGTATTCGCCCCACGGGCGTTGGTCGGTGTCACCGATTCTGTAGCTGTTGAGGCTACTTTTTACTAGCGTCTGGGTACTCGACATTCCCTCTACTCCTTAGTTCTACTCTTTGTTACGCCATATTTGGTTTGTTTGTTTTCCAAACTTTTATTTGTTGTGCTGTCGGATAGGCATTACATATAATTTTTTCATCTGTCTCTAAAAAAATTATCTTAATTGATGCTTTATCCTCCGCCTTGTGTTTTGGAAAATAATTTCTGACTATATGTTAAATCAAATAAAATTTCCATATAAAAATTTTTATAAAAAAAGCTTGTGTTTTTTTGGCGATTCCATTAGGGTTGCGGACTTGAAATATCACGGGTGGTGATACCGATTTTGAGGGCGGAGAATAAAATTTATGTCTAGTAAAAGTAATCAGCAAGTTGTTCACGAGTCTGAAACACAGCGCCAGTTTATCCGGCTTCCGGTTCCGGCGCGCGCGACTGTCGATGGCGGCGTTTATGAGGTTAAAGATCTTTCCTCTGGTGGGGTTAGTATTCGCGGGATTTCCGGTTTGCAGGTCGGCTCGATTATTCCTTTGTCTTTGCACCTGCCTTTTGTTTCCTTTTCGATGGATATTAATCTAGATGCAGAGGTTCGTTATTTCCTGCCTGACCAGAAGGTCGCGGGGCTTTCATTTAGTAATCTGTCTCAAGAGCAAGTTGCTCTTATCAATCACGTCGTTAAATCTTTCCAAGCCGGTGAGATTGTTAGCAGTTCTGCGGTTTTGAATGTTGCTGCGCGTGATAATTTTACAAAGCCTCGTAATAAAGGCGGCGCGGCGGCGGCGAGCTTTGATGCGAAGCGCAGTTTCCCAGGTCTTCTGCTGGTTTTGGTGCTTGGCCTTGGCGCGGCAGGGTTTATTGTCGGAAACCTTTATGAGAATATTTTCACGCTGAAGGCTTCCAGTGCAATGGTGCAGAGCACGGTTGTTCCGCTTCGTGCTGTTGGTGATGGGATATTTAAATCAAAAATCACGGCTGAGATGGGTGCAGTTAGTGCCGGTCAGGTTCTTGGTAGCGTTGATGGCGATGATGTGAAAAGCCCTTGTGACTGTGATGTTGAAGATATTGCGGTTATGGATGGTGAATATGTTTTGCCAGGTCAGGTGATTGCGTCTCTGGTTCCGGTCGGTGACAAGCCCTGGGTTGTTGCTCAGGTTAAGACTGAAGATGCGGTTCGTCTGGGTGAGAAAGCTCAGGCACAGATTTCAATCGCCGGTACGAGCCTCGAGATTTCCGGGCGTGTTGTCGGTATGAAGGCGGCTATGGGCGATGTCGGTTCTGCGGCTCAGGACGGTGAGCCGGCCGTTAGTTCAAATGCAGTGCAGGTCCGTATTGCACCAGATCAGAATATTCCTCTTGATCTGGCCGGGCGTCCTGCGCGCGTTGTTTTCGTTATTAATCCTAAGAAGTGAGTTTGTCGTTTCTTTACTGCTTATTTTTAGGGAACTTTTGTAACGGTTGTTCCCCATAACTATAAAGGCGCTGGAAGGCGTTGGTTTAACAGAGAGAGTGCACTGCTATGAGTACGCGTAAAAATGAGACTAAAATCGTTCCCGTTATTCTTTGTGGTGGTTCTGGCACACGGTTGTGGCCAGCCAGCCGTGAAAAGAATCCTAAACAATTTTTGAATTTGATGGGTGATTTCTCCCTGCTTCAGGATACGGCCCGCCGTGCTTTGAAGGTGAGTGGTGCAGAATATTCCGATCTTGTGACTGTAACGCTTGGGGCGTTGCGCCGTGGCGTTGAAGCGCAAATGATGGAACTTCACCCGGCGGCGGCTAATCATATCCTGTCCGAGCCTTGTGCGCGTAATACGGCGGCTGCTGTTGCTTTGGCGGCGCATTATGTTGCTTCACAGTTTGGTGAAGATGCTGTGATGTGGATTTTGCCTGCGGATCACCATATTGCTGATGAAAAAGCTTTGGAAGCTTCGCTTGATGCGGCGCTTGAGGCTGCGGCGAAAGGTTATCTTGTTACGTTCGGTATTCAGCCGACGCGCCCTGAGACAGGGTATGGGTATATTCGTCTTGGTGAAGCGCTGATGGGTGAAAATGTTCGCCGTGCGGCTGCTTTTGTTGAGAAGCCTAATCTTCAAACGGCGCGCGAATATCTTGATGCCGGGGTTTATCTCTGGAACAGCGGTATGTTCTTGCTTGGGGCTGGTGTCGTTCTGAAGGAATTTGAAAAGCATTCTGCAGATGTTTTGGCAGGTGTTCGTGAGTCTGTTAAGGGGATGCTTGATCCTCGCGAGGCTTCGCTTCACCGTTATGAAACAATTCCGAATGAGCCATTTGATGTGGCGATCATGGAGAAGAGTCTTTATGTCGCGGTTGTGCCAAGTAATCCTGCATGGTCGGATATCGGGTCATGGGAAAGCCTTTGGGAAATCCGTGAGAAGGACGAGAACGGCAATGTGACGGAAGGTCGCACTGCTTGCGTTGATACGAATGATTGTCTGGTGCAGGCGAAAGAGCGTCTGGTTGCTTGTGCGGGCGTTAAAAATATCGTGGTTATCGAGACCGGTGATGCGGTTTTGATCGCAGATCGCAGCAATGGCGATGCGATGAAAAAGCTTGTGAAAACACTTAAGGCAACCGGTTGCCGCGAGACACAGGAAATGACGATCACACACCAGCCTGTGTTGAATGTTGTTCCTGATGCCAGTGAAGCCGCTTATGGTGTTCGTGAGATTGTTCTTTCACCCGGTCAGGTGATGTCTTTTGCCGGTGAAGAGAATGTTCGTCGTTTTCTGACGATCATTGAAGGTTCGGCGCTTGCAACGACAATTGATGGACAAAAGCAGTTGAATCCCGGACAGAATTTGTTTATTGAAACAGACAAGGTATACAGATTGAAAAATAATGCTTCCGTTGCTCTTGTCATCGTTGAGGTGCAAAAGCCTTTGGAAGAGCAGTCTTATACACAAGAGTCTGTATCTATAAGGAACGTTGCATAATGACAAATCGTAAGGTTTTGTGTCTTTATGCCGCAGTTTTTACCTGCGGCATAATTTTATCCGGTTGCGCCAATAGTGGCGCAGATATGAAGGCAGCCAAAGAGGCTCGTCTTGCGGGGGATTATGAGAAGGCACAGGCTGAGTTGGAGCCGATGGCAGCGTTTGGTTTGCCGGATGCGCAGGTCGAGCTTGCGGTTATTTTGCTTCAGAATAAAGATGCTTCACAGGCTGATCTTGATAAGGCCAGGGGGCTTCTAGAACGTGCCTCGACCAAGGAATATGCGCCGGCTTATTCTTATCTTGGGCGTCTCTATGCGCGCGGCATGGGTGTTCCTAAAAATATTAAGGCTGCAGAAGATAATTACAATCGGGCCATCGCTCTAGGCTATACGCGTTCTGTGAATGATTTGGCGCAGATGTATGAAAAAGAAAAAGATTATAAGCGCGCGGAAGGGCTTTACAGACAGGCTTATGGGAGTCATTATTACAGGGCTGCGAAAAATCTCGCGCGTCTCTCTGAAAAAGGGCTTGGCGTGGAGCGGGATCCTGTTGTGGCATTGTCATGGTATATCGCGGCGCAACGTCACGGTATCGGGGGACTGGATAAAAAAGTAGAAGATCTGAAAAATACGCTTGGGCCTAATAAAGTAAGTCAGGCCGAGGCACTTTCCGAGGGATATGACGTCGATGAAAAAGTACAATAGAACTGTTTTTTCCGGGGCTTGTCTGGCTTTGGCGATGGTGGCTGCACCTCTTGCAGCTCATGCCGAGGGCCCGTCGATTAATGTTCGTACGGATTTGAGAGCTCAGGTTATTGGCGAGGATAACGCTGATCTTGGCGTGTTGAGCAATGAGCCGACTGATAGTGAGGCGCTTGAAGCCAAGGTTAAAGTAGATGGGAATGTTACGGACAATATTTCTTTTCTCGTCGAGTTTCGCGGTGTAAAAAATTACGGTAGTGGCGGTTCGGTTGATACGGATACTGGGGAAGCTGCCGGTCGTAAGGATTTTCTTGAGCTCCGTCAGTATTGGGTTCAGGTCGATAATCTTTTCGGCGATTATAGCCCGTTTGCTGTTCGCGCAGGGCGTCAGCGAATTAAGGAAGACCGTGGTCTTTGGTGGAACCGTGATCTGGATGCGGTTAGTCTGATGTATGATGCAACCTTGTTTGACGCTCAGTTGACTGTTGGGCAGAATCTTGCGGAATACCGGACCAGTGATGATAGCTTCTTGCAGGATGATCAGGATATTTTGCGCGTTTTGGGTGAAACCTCATGGCAATGGCGCTATGGCCAGTTCCTTGAGAGCCGTTTTGCTTATCAGAATGATTATTCCGGTATGGAAAGCGCTGGCATTATTATTCCTTCGGATGACCGTGATGAGAGTGATGCTGATCTCTTCTGGTTTGGTGTTCGCGCACAGGGCGATCTTGGCGGTTTGCAGCCGAAGCTTGAGCCGACACGCGTTAACTACCGTGTCGATGTGATGGGCGTTACTGGTCATGATGAAGTTCAGTCTTCGACATCGGGGCCGGGTTCTAACCGGACTGTGACCGGGGTTTCTGATAAGGATGTTCTTGGTTGGGCGTTGGATGCGGAGGTTAATGTTCCAGTTCCGGTATCCGTTGCTTCACAAGAGCCGGTTTTCATTCTCGGTTATGCTTTTGGTAGCGGTGATGACGATTCGACTGATGGTACGGATCATGCCTTCCGTCAGACGGGCCTTGATGGGAATACTTCTCGCCCAGGGACTGCCTCTGGTTCTATTCATAATTACGGGTCTGTGCTGCGGCCGGATCTGTCGAACATTCATGTGATGACCGCCGGGGTTGTTGTGCCGGTTAGTCAGGCCAGCGATGTTACAGGTTTGTACCATTATTACAGGCTTGATGAAAAAGCGACGTCTTTGAGCACGAGCGGTATTGACGCGAGTCTGAACGGGACCGACAAAGGTCTGGGGCAGGGGCTTGATGTTATGTTCAACAGTAATCTTACCAAAGAGTTTGGCCTTCCTGATCAGACGGTTGAACGCGTGGACTTTAAAGCAACTCTTGGCGCGTTCCGCGGCGGGAATGCTTACGGTGCGGGCGACGGTGAGACAGCTGTTCGTGGCCAAGTTGAACTTCGCTTCCGTTTCTAGGTCGCTTTCTGCTTGGGTTGTCATCTATAAATCAACGATAAAGGGTGTGCAGTATGACTGAGCAGGGCAAAAAAATTCTTCCTAATACGGAAGCTTTCGAACGTGATCTTTTGATTGCGCCGAGTGGGTTTCGTGAGTATGACGCGCGGTGGCTTTATCCTGAGCAACTGAATTTGCGCGGGGTTACGCTTTTGGGCATGGGGATCGGCACGATTATGCAGGAAGAGGGCAAAAACCCTCAGACGATTGCGGTCGGGCATGATTACAGGTCTTATAGTTCTACGATCAAGAATGCGTTGATTATCGGTTTGATGGCGTCAGGCTGTCAGGTTAAGGATATTGGTCTGGCACTTTCTCCGGTTGCTTACTTCGCGCAGTTTGATCTGGACTGCGAAGGTGTGGCGATGGTGACGGCCAGCCACAACGAGAATGGCTGGACCGGGGTGAAGATGGGGGTTGAGCGGCCTTTGACCTTCGGACCAGAGCTGATGAGCCGTTTGAAGGATATGGTTTTGCGCGGTGCGGTGAAGCAGGCGCCGGGTGGCTCTTATATCTATGTCGACGGGATGAAGGAGCGTTATATCGCTGATTTGACCAAAGATGGCCAAATGTCGCGTAAGCTCAAGGTGGTTGTGGCTTGCGGGAATGGGACTGCGGGGGCTTATGCGCCGCAGGCACTGAAGGCGATTGGTTGCGAGGTTATTCCGATGGATTGCGGGCTGGATTATACGTTCCCGCGTTATAACCCGAACCCGGAAGACCTTGAAATGCTTCATGTTTTGAGCGCCAAGGTTAAGGAAACGGGCGCGGATGTCGGATTTGCGTTTGACGGTGACGGGGACCGCTGCGGCGTTGTCGACAATACCGGCGAAGAGATTTTTGCGGACAAGGTCGGGGTTATGCTGGCGCGTGATCTGGCGCAGGTTTACAAGAACCCTGTGTTTGTTGTCGATGTGAAGTCGACGGGGATTTATCATACGGACCCGGTTTTGAAAGAGCTGGGAGTGACGACTGATTACTGGAAGACGGGGCATTCTTACATAAAGCGCCGTGTGAACGAGCTTGGGGCTTTGTCCGGGTTTGAAAAGAGCGGGCATTTTTTCCTGAATACGCCGATCGGGCGCGGGTATGACGACGGGATTTTGACGGCGATTACGATTTGCCGGATGATGGATCGTCAAAAAGACAAGAGCGTTGCTGATTTGCGCGAGGCTTTGCCGAAGACCTGGAGTTCTCCGACGATGTCACCGTTTTGTCCGGATGAGACGAAGTATGATGTGGTTGATAAGGTTACGGCTCATTATGAGGCTCTTCAGGCTGCCGGTAAGCCGGTTATGGGGCAGAAAATTGACAGTCTAGTGACCGTGAACGGGGTTCGGGTTACGCTGGAGGACGGGACGTGGGGGCTGGTGCGCGCTTCTTCGAACAAGCCTTCTTTGGTGGTTGTTGTTGAAAGCCCTGTTTCTGAGGCTCAGATGCATGCGATGTTTGAGGAAATAGATTCTGTTCTGCGGATGCATCCTGAAGTGGGTGAATATGATCAAAAGTTGAAAGCTGCTTGATTTATTTATAAATAAGTTGCTTTTAGCGCAGGATATTTCCTATAGATACGTAGATAATTTCGTTCGGCGTTTTGAGCGCTGTTATGATTTTAAAGTAAAGTTGAGGGTTACAGTTATGACTACTAAATCTATTTTTTCTACGGTATTTCTTTTTTGTGCCGCTGTGATGGCGCTTGGTGCTTTCTCTCCGGCTATGG
This sequence comes from Alphaproteobacteria bacterium, assembly GCA_020445145.1. Taxonomy (GTDB): domain Bacteria; phylum Pseudomonadota; class Alphaproteobacteria; order Micavibrionales; family Micavibrionaceae; genus JAGRHC01. The sequence goes on along the minus strand of JAGRHC010000023.1, from coordinate 45,237 downwards.
CAGAAGGCGATGAAGGTCTTTATGATGCCGTGCCGCCGGAAGGTTCCGTTTTTATCCGTTTTATCAATGACAAGCCGGGTTCTTCTGAACTTGTTCCATCTGTGAACGGGCGTGAGCGCGACGGTGCGAAGTTCGGGTTGATCAAGCCTTACAGCGTTGCGGGGAATGGTAATGTTGATGTTGGCTTTGGTGATGCAAAAACGTCGTTTGATGCGGCTCCGGGCGGGCATTATACGGTTATTTTGCAGAAGGATGACACGCTTCGGATTGAAAAAGACCCTGAGGCGGCTGATCCTTTGAAGTCACAGATTATTTTTTACAATCTGACCGGGCGTGATGATATTACTGTCCGGACTGCGGATGGGAAAATTACAGTTATCGGACCGGTTAAGGCCGGTGAACTTCAAGAACGCGCGGTGAACCCGATCAAGGTTTCGTTTGCGGTGTTTTCAGGTGACGAGAAGTTTGCTGATCTTGAGGATTGGCCGCTGGAGCGGGGGCAAAGCTATACCATTTCTATCGTTGAAGGCGATGATGGTAAGGGTGTTGGCTCTTATGTCCGGGCAAGATTGTCGGAAGAATAATATCGCAGTGTGACGGGACGTGCAGAACAAACGGGATATGGCTTTTTTCTTTAAGGAATATAATCGGCTCCATCGGAAAATCCAGATTTTCATTCTGGCGATGATTTTTCTGGTGAGCGGGTTTGTTATGCACGTCTATGCGACTGAGGGGATCATGAAGGATCGTCCCGGCGCTAAGGCTGATGAAGAGCATTCTGCTCCTGTTTCTTATCCCGACGTTTACGGGTGCAGCCCGTTGATGGACCCTGATATCTATAAGGGTAGCCATAAGATCCTGAAGTTTATTTATCCCGGGAAGGACGGGTTTTTGTTCCGGTCTGCGGATTTTCGTACTGATTTTTCTATTCCTGACAAGACTTTGTTTTATATGAAGCAGGTGAATGCCCGTTTGAAGCGCAAGGGGGTTGATCTTGTTGTTATCGTGCAGCCGCCGCGTGCTGTGCAGATGACGGATTATCTTGATCCGGCACATATTCCCGAAGGTTATGATCCTGATGTTGCCAAGCGCAATTTTAAAGGGTTTCTTCAAAAGCTGAACAGCGAAGGGATTACGGCTGTCGATCTTACGAATCCGCCGAAGGATGTTCGTTATTTCTTCAAGGGCGACCCGCACTGGCGGCGTGAAGGGGCGCAGTGGTCTGCGGAGAAGGTTGCTGAAGTTGTACGCCAGAACCCTAAATATAAAGATATTCCGAAGGAAGAGTTTGCGATTGAGATCACCTGGTGGCTGGAAAGCGAAAAGGGTGAGTTTGACGAGTTTGTGGAAGGGGCTTGCAATGTTACGTGGCCGCCGGACCGCCGTCCGATGTGGGCGACCACGTCTTTGACCAATGATGTGTCCTCGGACAGCTTGTTTGGTGATGTGACTTATCCGGATATCGCGATTGTCGGGACCAGTAACACGGCGCACGAAGAAGATTTCAACTTTGCGGGTTCTTTGAAGCAGGCGTTGCATGCCGATGTTCGCAATCGTGCGTTGTCCGCCGGCGGGTTTTCGGGAGCTTCCCTTGTTTATTATGCGACAGACGAGTTTCAGGAGCATCCTCCGAAAGTTCTGCTATGGGAGTTTCTGGCGCACCATGATTACAATGATTATGTCGGATTGCGGCAGATGCTTCCTGCGATTGATGGTGTCTGTAAATCCGAGGATGCTTTGGCTGAAACTGAAGTGAAGATTACGCCTTCTCACTGGGTGGCCCAGAAGATGGCGCAGGATGCGGCGGCTGCAAATGCTTATGGGCCGATGCAAAAAGCCAAGAGCAAGAAGCCGCTAGTTTATGATTTTACGGTTTTTAGAAATCTGGATGACAAGAAGATTCTTGGTAAGGGCAGCTATCTTTATATGGAAGTGACAAACCCGGAAATTCGTGTTTTGCACGCGGGTATTCTTTATACAGATGGTGAAGCTGATCAGGTCGATCTTAGTCGGTCTTTGCGTGTTGATAATAATGGTAAGTATTACCTTCTGTTTAACCCGGATATCGATAAAGATGTCGCAATGGTCCAGATTGAGACCGACAAGATGGTTGGGGATGTTAAGGCAAGGATATGCAAGGACAACGGCAGTTTATAGATATACCTGACACAGGTGGTGAAGGTTCGGGTTGGAAAAGCAGATTGGGGAACGGTCTGGCTTTTTGTGTTGCTGTCGGGCTGGTGACTTACTGGGGCTATCATTATTATATCGATAAGTATAGGCCGTTTGATGATCGTCTGGTTTATAAGGTCGTCGATCATGATGATTCTGAGCCTAAGAAACCTTATTTGCCGGATATTAGTGGATTTACTGTCGGAATGATTGCGGCGAAGGTGCCTTCTTATCAAAAGGGGCAGGTTGCGTTTGCGCGAATGGAAGATTATCCGGAATTTTCCAAGTTTATGGAAGGGGATGTCCCCAAGCGGCTCAGGCTTTTGCAGCGCCGGGTTTATCCGCGCGGTCTGGTTGTAAAAAGCGGCCATTATGACTGGGCGCATTTTTATAATGAAGTTCATGCGTTTGATCCTGACGGGAAGCTGATCCGTAAAGAAGGTGATGTTTATACGCTTCGGGCTCCTTTGCTGGTTGCGCCGGGGGCGAGTTTGTCGATTGATGCCGGTAAATTGAGGCTTTCGAAGCAGGCGAATGCTTATCTGCTGAACGCCGGGGATATGTTTATCATGCGCACGGCTGTCATCGGGTGGGATGAAGAGAAAAATGCGCCGACGAAGTACACCGGGGATAAACATGATTATCGTCCGTTTGTGACGACATGGGGCGGCGGCGGTCTTTATATCGCCGGGAGCCATTTTGAGAGCCTTGGATACCTGAAAGGGAAATCTTACGGGATTAGTTATTCGACTTGCGTGAAATGCTTGAAAGATCATCCTGATATTCCGCCGCCAACGGGTGTTGTTGTTGGCAGCTCGTTTACCGATATGTATTACGGGTTTTATTCGTACGAGGCGGAAGATGTCGCGATTGTCGGGAACACGTATTACGATAATGTTATTTACGCTATCGACCCGCACGACCGTTCGCGGCGCTTGATTATTGCCGGTAACGAAACTTATGGCACTCATAAGAAGCACGGCATTATCGTTTCGCGGGAAGTGAACGATAGCTGGATTTTTAACAATTATACCCATCATAATCATGGTTCCGGCATCATGATCGACCGGACCAGCGTGAATAACGTTATTGCTGATAATGTGAGCGAGCATAATGAGCAGGACGGTATTACTTTGTTTGAGAGCGAGCACACGACGACTTGGGGGAACAAGATTTCCCACAACAAGCGGAGCGGGATTCGTATTCGGAACAGCTGGAATGTTCACCTGTATCACGATGAGATTTTGAATAATGACGGTGTTGCCGTTGAGGTGTATGTCGCCGATATTACCGGGCAGGAGACTCGGGATTTCGAGCTTGACCCTTATACACAGCGCGCGGATGCTTATATTGAAGGGGCCAAGATCAGCAGTAGCGGGTCTGCGCTGTTCAAGATGCAGGGGCCGGTTGATAAGATGAGCTTTTCGAATATTGATTTAAGAATGGGGACGCATTTGTTCCCTGTGTCGTATGTTTATGACGAGACGGGAATGCTTGGCGCGATGAGTGATCCGGTTAAGGTTCTTGATGTGCGGATGAAAACGGCTCCAGGTGCATTCTGGGATTAATGCGGTTATTTATTTCTTTGCCTGTCTTGTTCCTCCGTATCTTTCTTATTGAAAAATAGACGTTTCTTGATTTTTGTCGGTTTCTAGGCTAAATAGGGCGCCATGGGATATATACGGATTACGGGCATTTTCCTGATTGCTTTTTTGGCGGCGTCTATTGTGATGGCTGCTCTTTATTTGCCTCAGGCTGTGAAGGATACGGAGAATCCTACTTTGAAGGGTTTGCTCCACGGGACTTGGGCGCCGGGGTTTGAAAAATCATTGAATGATGCTTTGCCGGTTGAGGATTTGAGCCGGGATTCGTGGGGAGAAGCTGAGTTTTCTCTCTTTGGGCAAGGGCGTAAGGGCGTTGTTGTCGGCGAGAATGGCTGGCTTTTCACGGATGAAGAGTTTGAGTGTCCGAAAGAATTTTCCAGCCGTGTTTCTGAAAATCTTGATTATATTGTCGGCGCTGCGGATCGTTTACAAAAGCAGGGGATACGGGTTGCTGTGGTTTTGGTTCCTGCCAAGGTACGGCTTTATCCTGAGCATCTTGGGGCGCAGGTCGTGCCGGGATGTCGCACCGGGATTTATGCGCAGACGCTTGCGTTTATGCAGAAGCATAATATTCAGGCGGTTGATTTGCTTACGCCTATGGTTTCTGCGGGGGCGGATAAGGATGGGTTTTTCCTTCATACGGATACGCATTGGTCTCCTGCGGGGGCTGGTTTTGCGGCAAAAATCGCTTCGGAGCAGGTTTCCGGGGTAGAAGGGGATTCCAAAACTTATCAGACATCTGAAGGGGCGGATGGGGTGCATGAGGGGGATTTGCTTCGGTATCTGCCGGGGGTTCCGGATCGTGATATCAAGCGCGATGCTATGCATGCATTTACAACGGAGGCGAGTCTCGATTCTTCCGAGAGTGGGGCGGATGATGCGGCACTTGCGTTGTTTGGTGATGATATTCCGCCGATTGCTCTGGTGGGGACAAGCTATAGTGCCAATTTGAAATGGCATTTCCTTGGGTTCTTGAAAGAGTATTTTGAGGCCGACATTTTGAATATGGCGGATGAGGGGCGCGGGCCGTTTACGGTTATGGAGAAATATCTTCGGAGTGATGCGCTGAAAAATACGCCGCCGAAGCTGGTGATTTGGGAAATTCCTGAGCGTTATATGACATCGAAGCCTGATATTGAGGCTGAGTTGAAAGAGGATAAGGAAGACAATAAGGAAGACAACAAGGAAGATGGGGAAGCAAAATGAATTCGAAACTTTTGAGTGTAGCTATTGTTGTGGTTCTCGCCGGGGCGGGGGCTTACTATTATTTTAATCAGGCTGGTGCTCCTCAGGGGGAGCCTTCTGACGCACCGCGTTCCGGAGAGGTCCAAAGTTCTGTTGAGCCTGCAGTTGATCATAGTGCTGTGCCTGAGGCGGTTGAAAGCTCTTCTAAAGAGGTTGTCGCTGTTGAGGAAAAAGTGCCGGATCTGTCGAGTTGTGACGTTTTGTTTGATCCCGATACCTATGTCGGGAAGTATGAGGATTATGAGCAGTTGCTTCCGGGGAAGGATGGCTGGATTTTCCGTACCAAGCAGGATTTGCGTCAGGATTTCAAGTTTACGGATGAGGATGCGGCTTTGTATCGGGCCTTCTCGGATGCTTTACGCTCGCGCGGGACGCGATTGGTTCTGGCTGTGATTCCGCCGCGCGGTATTTTGGCGGGGGCGAAGTTGCCAGAGGATAGCGATTTGGCGAAGGGGTACGATCAAGCAGCGGCAAAGGCCAGTTTTCGCGAAATGGTTTTGAAGCTTAATGCTGCCGGGGTTTTGGCTGCGGATGTGAGTGATTCCAAGGCTGGGCCGGCGTTTTTTAATCATGCAGATCAGCACTGGACAACAAAGGGTGCGCAGGAAATGGCGCAGGCTGTGGCTGCTTTGGTTAAACAGCCAGGGGTTTGGTCAGATAAAGTTCCAAACGAGGTGTTTGAGACCCGGACGGGGGCTGAAGAAACTTATGACGGGCGTTTTGGTGAACCGATCAAAGATCTGTGTGATATGAAGCCGTTGCCGGAAAAGGATGTCACTGTCACGACGTTCTCGACGGGAGGCAGTGATGGTGAGAACGCTTTGTTTGGAGATAAGGCGGCGCCGGAAGTCGTTCTGGTTGGGACGAGCAACTCGAAGCGGGATGAGTTTAACTCTAACTTTGCGGGTTATCTTCAGGAGTATTTGTCTGCTGATGTTTTGAATGCGGCTATTTCCGGGGGGGGCATGGATGATTCTATGGTGGCCTATCTGGATTCGGATGCGTTTAAGGCGCATGCACCGGCTTATGTTATCTGGGAAATTCCGGGGTATTATAATCTTGGTGGTGAGGGGATGGAGAATACGCTGCGGCAGGCGATTCCGAGTGTTTACGGGTTCTGTCAGGAGCCGGTGATGCAGTTTCCTTCTCAGAAAATTCTTGCGGGCGAGAAGCGCGTTTATATGATGCAGGGCGTTGGTGATCAGAAGCTGGAGATCGGGAAGGTTTATTTGACTGTTGATTTTGATAAGCCTGTTAAAAAGGATTTTTCCGTGTCTTTTAAAACGAGCGACAAGGAAAGCAGCCTGTTTAAATTCAAGCGCCGCCGTGAGCAAAACGGGGATACGTTCTATTATCTCCCTGTGCCGGGCAAGTTGGTGCAGAAGGGGCTGTATTTGAAGGATGTGGCGTTGAATGTTTCCGATTATCTTGAGGGGTTGACGGTTACGGCGCGGCTTTGTCCTATTCCAGAGGCGGTGGCTGAGTAAGTTATCGCACTTTTACTCGTCGCTATTTTTTTCGTCTTCCTGATCGTCTTTTTTCGGACGGACGTCGATGTGGGCGTAAAGGAGGGTTACGTTACCTCCGGCGCGGCTATGCTTGATCGGGCGGTATTCTTCCAGCCAGCGTAGGGCTTCCGGGTCGTTGCTATGTTTGTAGTAGATTTCGAGCCATGCAAGGTTTGACGATGAAATTGTGCGTTCCAGATTTTGTTTTTTTCCCGTTTTTTCCACGAAATAGGTCTGGTCTTCCATGTTGTCGAGGATCAGACGGGCAAGGCGAGCAAGGGCATTGTCATTTTCGCCAAAAATATCGTCACCGTTCCTTGAGGCGGTTTCAGCCATCAGGAAAAGGGGGATGGCGGCATAGTGGTGGTAATTGTAGGCTTTGGGGCCACGTTCTATTTCAAGGGGGAGGTTTCCATCCGGTTGGATCTGGAAGATGCCGAAGCGTGCTTGATCCAGCGCCCATTTATACATGTCGCGGTCGTCGAGGGCTACGGCGGCACTCATGACGCCCCAGGCGGCCCAGTAGAGGTGGTTGTTCTGGCGGGAGGCTCGTTCTCTGTGGTCTGAAAAATCATTGATGACGTGGACAGCCATATTGTGAATCCATTTACGGACTTTTTCTTTGTCCTTTTTGGATAGGGATTCGTCGTCTTTGATCTGGATGTAGGAAAGGGAAATGGAGGCGAGGGCCCATTTACGGACGAATTCACCCATGGAGTTCGCTTGTCCCAGAAAGCCGTCATGATTGGCCCAGAAGATCATCCATGATATGCCGCAGGCGGCAATTTCCGGGCGCGGCGGGTTTGAATAGAGGTAGCGGTCCGAGATTGATGCCAGTCCTTTTTCAAGGTCGCGGATTGAGGTCGTCTTTTCCTGATAGGCTTTTAGGGCTTCCGGGGACACGATCGAGGAGTTCTTGGATTTCTTGTCGTACATCGATTCGAAGAACAGGTCTTCTTGCGGCGCTGGGATCGGTTTGCACTTATATTTAGAGGTGTATGGCGATTGTACGGACGCTCTGGCGAGCTCAATGTCAAAGGGGGGCGTTAGCATATTCAGTGGATGCTCAGAACTAGAGGGTTTTTCGCAAGCTGTGACAGACAGCATGGCAACGCAAAGTGCCAGTCCAAGGTAATTTTTTTTGTTGCTTGGGCGGTCTTTTATCATGGTTGACGGCAAAAATTTCTTCTGTGTAAGTCTGGCAAAATTGTTTTTTGAGCACTGGACTGAATTTAATCTGCTTATACTCGAAAGGCGGGCGGGAAATCAACGCCCCTTTTTATGAGTTTTCATAAAAATTTGCATTTTTGGCGGATTTTTCTTGTTTTTTTAGGCTTCGCGCGTTAGAAACCTTGCGCGTAAATCTTTGATACTGTTTTAGGAGTTGAGTTCATGAGGATTAGTGTTTTTGGTCTGGGATATGTTGGTGCGGTTGCCAGCGCTTGTTTGGCTGAGTCAGGTTTTGATGTGATTGCGATTGATAAGGATCCAATCAAGGTTAAGTGTATCGGTGAAGGGCGTTCTCCAATTGTTGAGCCCGGTCTGCCGGAAATGATCAAGAAGAATGTTGAGAATGGCAAGCTGAAGGCGACGCTGGATGTTGAGGAAGCTGTGATGAACAGCGATATTTCCCTGATCTGTGTTGGTACGCCAAGCAATGCAGACGGTTCTTTGAAGCTGGATTATGTTGAAGGGGTTTGTGCCGAGATCGGTGAAATCCTGAAGAAAAAAGGCGAGTATCACAGCGTTGTTCTTCGTTCGACGGTTGTCCCAGGGACAGCTCGCGATATTGCTATTCCTGCACTTGAGAAGGCTTCGGGTAAGAAAGCCGGTGAAGGTTTTGGTTTTGGGAATAACCCTGAATTCTTGCGTGAGAGCACTGCGATCTGGGATTACTTTAATCCTCCGAAAATCGTGATCGGGGCGCTGGATGAAAAAACGGCCAATTCTATGTCCAAAATTTATGAAGGAATTGAAGCTCCTGAGGTGATTTGTCCGGTTGATGTGTCTGAAGGTGTGAAATATGCCGATAACGCATGGCACGCGATGAAGGTTGGTTTTGCCAATGAGCTTGGGAATATCCTGAAGGAGCTTGGGGTAGACAGCCACAAGGTTATGGAGATTTTCTTCAAGGATACCAAGCTGAACATCTCTAAAGCTTATCTGATGCCCGGTTTTGCTTTTGGCGGATCTTGCCTGCCGAAAGATGTGCGTGCGATTCGCGCCAGCGGTAAAGGTAAAGGCGTGAACACACCGATTTTCGATGCGCTTTTGGAAGCCAACGAAGAGCAGGTTCGCCGTGCGCATAGCATGATTAAATCAACCGGCGCGAAGAAAGTTGGTTTGATGGGCCTTAGCTTTAAAGCCGGAACAGATGATCTGCGTGAAAGCCCGCTGGTGACTTTGGCTGATCGTTTGATCAACGAAGGTTATGAGCTGACGATCTATGATCCTTGCGTTTTTGAAGCTGCGAATATGGAGGGTGCAAACCAGAAATATATTCGTGAAGGCATCCCGCATATCTCCAAGTGCCTTGTTGAAACCGGCGCAGAATTGCTGGCAGCAAATGCTGAAGTGATTGTTGTTGGTAACAACGGCGAAGATTACGGCACGATCCTTGAGAAGACCAACGATAATCAGCCGATTATCGATCTGGTTCGTCTGAAGAACAACCCTGTTGAAGGGCGCACTTCTTACACGGGGATTTGCTGGTAAGAACGATGGGCGCGCAGGTCAGAGCAATGGCAGAACAAAGTAACGGGGCCTATGTCCGGCCTCGTTCGCGGGGGATCAAGGGGCTTGGCGGGTTTTTCCTGTATACGCTTCTTCTCGTTGGCCTGGTTATGCTCTTGCCTGCGGCGGCTCTTCAGCCGGGGACGAAGCAGTTTATCTTTGTTGTCGGTATATTGGCGATCTGGCGTTATAGCTGGGGGTTGGTCCATTTTCTGCGATCAATGATTTACCGGAAAATTGTCTTTCCACGTTACCGGGCGGCGGCAACGGCGCAGGTTGATGCGTTGATGCCGGCGCATGTTTATTTGCTGGTTACCAGTTTCAGGATTGAGGCGGAAACTTCTCTGCGGGTGTTTCGGGCGGCGATTGACGAGGCGATCAATTGCGGTGTGCCGGCGACTGTGGTGGCGTCTATTGTCGAGATGGCCGATGAGTTTATGGTCAAGGATTTGTTCCGTCAGGCTCAGCCGCCAGAGCATGTGAAGCTGCAGATCGTTCGTATTCCCGGGACCGGGAAGCGGGACGGGCTTGCGCAGGGGTTCCGGGCGATTTCGCGGGATATGCCCAAGCCAGGTGCAATTGTTGCGGTGATTGACGGGGATTCGGTGCTGGAGGACGGGCTTATTCGTAAGTGTGCGCCGTTCTTTAAAATGATGCCTAATCTTGGGGCGTTGACGACGGATGAAGAGTGCGACGTGAAGGGGAGCCAGATTATTCGTGAGTGGCACCATTTGCGGTTTGCGCAGCGTCAGGTGCTGATGAGCTCAGTGGCTTTGTCGCGGAAGGTTTTGACGCTGACGGGGCGTATGTCGATGTTCCGGGCGGAGATTATAATCGATCCCGAGTTTATTGCTCACGTGGAAGAGGATTCGATTGATCACTGGCGTTTGGGGCGCTTCAAGTTTTTGACCGGGGATGACAAGTCGAGCTGGTATTCGGTTTTGAAGAAGGGCTACGACATGCTCTATGTGCCTGATACTGTGGTGATGACGGTTGAGCACCCGCCGTCAGATAATTTCTTTAAGGCGACGACGCAGCTTATGTTCCGGTGGTTTGGGAATATGCTTCGGACGAACGGGCGGGCGCTGGCTCTGGGGCCGCACCGGATTGGTCTTTTTACGTGGTGGTGTGTGCTGGATCAGCGTATTTCGATGTGGACGTCTCTGGCCGGGCCACTTTTTGCTATTATGCTGGTTATCAAGCACTCGATTGCGTTTTTCCCGATTTATGTGGCCTGGATTGCGTTTACGCGCTGGGTTATGACGCTTATGCTCCTCAGCGCGCGGCCAGTTCTCAGCTGGTATTATCCGTTTCTGATTTACTACAATCAGGTGTGGGGATCGATGATCAAGACCTATGTGTTCTTCCGTCTGGATAAGCAATCTTGGACGCGGCAGAAGACAAAACTTAATCGCGGGATGAGTTCCGGGCAGCAGAAGTTCGTCGATGCGACGTCGGTGTTTATGTATGTTTGCGCGATGATGATCTTTATTGCTGTGGTTGGATTTATTTCGGGCACTCTTAAGTTTCCCTGGCAGGCCTTTATGCAGGTGTTCGGGATTTAATTCGCATTTCTCATATTGTTGCTATAAAATATCCTATAGATAGCGGGTATTTTTGATGGCTAATTTAGAACTCGGGAAAGATTACGTTCTTCGTTTTAATTCTCCCTATGATTCAGAGGAGGATAAGGCTCGTCTGACGGCTTTTGTGCAGAACATGTTTGAGCGTGTTCCGCTTTTGGCTGAGCGTGTTCATGCCGCTAATCAACTTCATACGCAGCCGGTCAGTATAGTTTTTGCAGATAAAGCGTTGGGGGCCAGGGTTGAAGGTGGTGAGGCTTTCAGCAGTCTTAACAGGATATATCTTAATCCGGACGGGATTCATGGATATGGTGTGCTTGATCGAGAAAAAGGGTGTGTGGTTCAGCATAACGTAGCACTTGTTGTTGGGCATGAGTTGTACCATCTGGGGGATCCCACCTTTAATGTCAGTCTTGAAAAGGAATGGCCGGATTATCCTAATATCAAAGCGCTCAACGAGTATTTGCAGTATCAGAAAGATATTAGTAAGCCTCCTGAGGAGCGCATACCGGGCAATACACCAGCGATGTCAGATGAAACGATTTCTTTGGTTGTTCAAAATGGCTGGGATGTTATGACCGGCCGGGAGTTGGAGAAAATCTTAGCTGAAAAATTGACGGCGTTTAACCAGTTTCAATTTAACTATGTTTATGACTTTGAAATGCGTGCTGCGCAATCTGAGCATGCGATTGAGGCCATGTATCCTGAAGGGGTTATTCCCCGCCGTGATGATTACATGAATTTTTATAAGCAGGTTGATGGTGATCAGGCTTTACAACTCGGGCGTCAGGGGGTTCCTGAACGTCTTAATTCTTATCCAGAGCGCGCTAAATGGTGCGATGATGCACATCAGCCTGACGTGTATTCACTCCCGACTGCACCTGCGGTTTTGAAGCCTTAAAACTGAAAATACAGGAACGGTGAGTAGCTCATGGCCAGGAGGCGGCTGACGGCGATCACGAAGAGGGCGCAGACAAGGGCCTGACCGATGACGTTCGGGTGGGCTTGCATGGCGATGCTGCCTTTGGACAGGGTGACGTGGGTCCGTTTTCTTTCTAGCCATGGCATGGCGAAGACGAGGGCGATGCCGCCGATGAGGGCTGCGATCTGGATGCCTTTGATTTGCCAGATATAGGCATCGCTGAAGGCTATGCCGTCGAGGCCGATCATGCCGTGATAGAACGAGAAGGCGGTTTCGAGGTCTGGGGCGCGGAACAGCACCCAGCCGATCATCACGAAGACGAGGGTCATGCTCATTGTTGTGGCGCGTTTGAGGATGCCTGCCGGAGCATTCGGGTCGACACCGAGGAGGCGCTCTATGGCCAATATAGCGCCGTGCCATGCGCCCCAGAGGACGAAGGTCCAGGCTGCGCCGTGCCAGAGGCCGCCGAGCAGCATGGTCAGGAACAGGTTGATGTATGTGCGCACGGGGCCTTTGCGGCTGCCGCCCAAGGGAATGTAGAGGTAATCGCGTAGCCATGTGGATAGGCTGATGTGCCAGCGGCGCCAGAATTCGGTGATGGAGCGGCTGATGTAGGGGTTGTTGAAGTTCTCGATAAAGCGGAAGCCCATCATTAAGGCCAAACCGATGGCCATTTCGCTGTAGCCTGCGAAGTCGAAAAAGAGCTGGATGGTGTAGGCGGCGGTGCCGAGCCAAGCGTCGGCCATGGTCGGGTTTTCAAGGGCGAAGGCGGCGTCGGCCAGTGGGGCGACGGTATCGGCGATCAGGACCTTTTTGGCAAAGCCGGCCATGAAGCGGTAGCAACCTTCGGAGAAGAGGTCGAAGGAATGTTTCCGGCTGACGAATTGCCAGGCGAGGTCTTTGTAGCGTAGGACGGGGCCGGCGATCAGGTGTGGGAACAGGGTAATGAAGGCGGCGAAGTCGAACAGGTTGCGGGTAGGCGGGGTGTCCTTGCGCCAGACGTCCACGATGTAGCTGATGGCGTGGAAGACGAAAAACGAGATTCCTATGGGGAGGATGACATGTGCGAATTCCGGGGGAACGTTTACGCCGATATTTGTCATGAGCGCGATGAAGCTGCTGACGCCGAAGTTCCAATATTTGAAATAGCCGAGAGTCAGGAGGTTTGCTGTGACGCCGATGCGCAGAAGCCATTTGGCGTTTTTGTGATCTCTGTATTTGTCTATGAGCAGGGCTGTGCCCCAGCTAAAGCCGATGATGGCGTAGAGGAGGGCGAGGAAGTCTACACGCCACCATGCGTAAAATATGGAGCTTGCGATCAGGATGATTGCCGAGCGTGCGCGTGGGGGCGTTAAATAGTAAATCGCCAGAAACACCGGGAGAAATACGAATAGGAAGATCGGGGATGCGAATACCATGAATTCTCTTGTTTGTTTTTTCCTTCTACGCCAAGGGGAGTGTATATACGTTGCGTGTGAAAAAATCCAGTTTTTATGACATTTAATGTCTATTGTTTATAAAAAAACGCCCCCTCGTTGGAGGGGGCGTCTGGTGTGTGTGGAGGATGTTACGGGTTAAACTATATTGGAATTGTTGATCACAAGGTTTCCATCGTCGAGGAGTTGTTGAACGTCCAGTCCTTTGGCTCCTTCGAGTATGGCGATTTGTGTAAATTGCGTTCCGTTTGCCACGCCATCGGTGTCGACGGACAGGATGCTGTTTTTGCCGCTCTGGGTGATCTGGACGAAGTCCTCGATCAGGCTGTGTAGCGGGTCGTAGCCGGTGAGGAGATCGCTCAGTTCCAGCGTATCTCTGGCCGTGGAGAAGTCTGCGACTGTGTCGACGGCATCCATGGCATCCGGACCGAAGACAAATGTGTCATAGCCATCGCCGCCTTTCATCCAGTCTGCGCCGGAACCGCCGTACAGAACGTCGTTGCCGTCATTGCCCCAGAGTACATCGTCGCCGTCTCCCCCTAGCAAGGTATCGTCACCGCGGCGGCCTTTGAGGGTATCGTCACCTGTGTCGCCGACGAGTGTGTTGTTGCTGTTGTCGCCAATCAGGACTAAAGGATCTGCTTTGACGGCGGTGTCTAACAGACTGTCTGCGGCGTAGAGTGGTGTTTCTACAACAGGGGTTTCGGTCGCTGTGGACTCAGGCAGGATGAAGTTTCCGTCGCCGAGTTTTTGGGCATCTGTGGCTAGAAGTGTGACCAGAAGTTCTGCATTTCCGCTGCCAGAATTACCGTCCAAATCGATAAAGACCTGGGTATCGGCACCATTCTGTACGAGATGGATGAAGCCATCGTCGAAGGCGTGGTCTGCATCGAAGCCGCTGACGCCGCCAAGAACTTCGTGGATGTCGATTTTTTCATCATATTTGAAGTCAGTGACTGTGTCTCCGCCTTCGGCAAGGCTGTGGTAGGCGAAGGTGTCGAGGCCTTGACTGCCTTTGAGAGTGTCTGCGCCGAGGCCGCCATAGAGGAGGTCGTTGCCGTCGTTTCCTTCGAGGTAGTCGTTGCCGTTACCGCCTATGAGGGTATCGTCACCGGCTCTGCCTTTGAGCGTGTCATCGCCATCACCGCCGGTGAGCACATTGTCTGCACCGTTTCCTGTCAGGTAGAGGCTTTCAACTTTTGTAACGACGGTTTCTACGGGTGTGCTGTCGACAGGTGTGTCTGTCACAGTTGTCTCGGTTTTTTGAGCTTGTGAAGACGGTTGTTGTGTTGTGTCGGCAGGGGTGTCCACAACTGTGTCTGTTGTGTTGTCTACGACGACATCTGTTACGGGTTGTTCACCGCTGTAGATTGACGGGAAGTCTGCCGTGATGACAAGGAGTTCGTAGGTGATGCCGTCGCTGGAGACGAGGAGGACTGTCCCCGGGTTCAGGTCAACCGGCTGGTCGCCGATAATGTTTCCTGCAAAAACGTTGTCATGTGTTGTGCTGTTGTTTTCGTCAAACGCATATTTACCGGCGACGATAATGTTATCGATGATGGTGTTGTTGTACGAGTCGCCGGGGCCGCCGAGGCTGCCGGTGTATGCCCGTACTTCCACGCCGTTTATTGTGGCTGTAATTGCGTTATCTGCGACGAGTACATCGTGTGCTCCTTCGAGCTGCACACCGTCGTCACCGTTGTCGTATATGATGTTTCCGACGATTTGGACAAACTCGGCTTGCTTGACTAGAATGCCGTTTGTGCCGTTACCGTACACCTCATTGTTTTCCACAAGAATATTGAAGTTCAGCATGTCTTCCCAACCGTCAATGGTCTGGCTGCCTGCACCGCGCTGAATGACAATCCCGTTTTCGGCGTTGTCGTAGGCGATGTTGTCTTTCAGGACGACATTATTGCTGTGGGTGACGACGTTGAAGCCGTGGCGGTCGTTATTGTAGGCGACGTTGCCTTCGTAGACACCACCTACGATAAAGTCTGCGATGAAGCCGTCCCAGCTATTATCGTGCGCGACTGAGTCACGGATGGTGAGGTTATGTGTCTGTTCATGTGGATTGAAGGCGATGCGGGATACGTCGTGGATCTCTACGCGCTCAATCAAGATGTTGTTATCGTAGGCTGAGCTACCTGGCAGTACGCCCGTCATCAGGCCGTCGACCATGGCTGTGGTGTTGTCACGGTTGCCGTCAATTGTCAGGTCACGGATAATTACGTTTTCTGTAACCTCGTTGACAGGGGTGCGGACGAGGCCGGAGATTTTATCTGACCAGCCGTCTGCCAGCTTCAGGATGGTTTGCCCCATACCGTCGCCGTAGAATTCTGTGTTGCTGTAGATGTTCAGGCCGCCGTCTGACGCTTTGCCCGTGCCTGAAATGGTGTATGTTCCGGCTCCGAGGTAAACCTGACCGCCGCCGGCTGCGTGCGCTGCATCGAGCGCGGCCTGGATGGCGGCTGTATCGTCTGTGTTATCGTCCGGCGTTGCGCCGTAGTCTCTTGCATCAAAAAGTAACATATACTTGCTCCCTTTTCTCCGTATGGTTCATGTGCGTTTTTTATCGGGGGCAGGAAATCTTCAGGAGCTGGGGAAGATTTCACGCGCTCAGCGCTTCCACGTACAGGAGTACAAATCTGTTTCGTTTCAGGCCCCGTTTATCAGCAAACGCTAAAATTAGGCGTTGCTAACATAGACCCAAGCTATCGGAAAAAAATTAAGCTTTGATGAAATATGAGAACAATTTGAGACAACTCAGTGTTAGATTTTTACGCAACATAAACCGTTATTGAGTTGACCCTATTGTTTGAGGTGTACGTTGTCAAATCTATATTAGTTTGTTGTTGTTAAATGATAAAATTGGACAAAAATAGCTATTCTTTTTTTGGTATTTGTGTATATATGGTCAGAATCATCTTTTGTTCTTCTCTGGTGATTCTCTTTCGGGTTGCTTTGTTGTGTTTTTCAGAAAAATATTTTTTCATTGGACATAAGTTTTTTTCTTTTTTTTCCTTAAAAAGTTTACTTTTTTATTCTTCCTGTCCTTGTGTGCATGAAATGTTTCGACTCAAAAAAACGTCTGCAGGTGGCCTCTAAGTGTGCTAGTCTTCGGGCTAGTCAGGAAAATTAGGTTAGAATTTATAAGGTCGTATTCGTCCCTATGTCGGCTCAGGAATTTTTGACATTTTTTGGTGCGCCTTTTTGCGCTTTTTTGTCGGTACTTTTTATGGTTCCGATTTTTTGTGCTGTCGCTCTTCGGGTTGGGTTTGTCGATACTCCGGGAGGGAGGAAGCAGCATGAGGAAGCTGTCCCTCCGATTGGCGGGCTGGTTCTTTTTCCTGTTTTTATCGTTATCGGTTATTTGTCGGGAATGAAACTTGAGACGAATTGGGCTCTTTTTACTGGGTTGATTATTTTGCTCGTCGTCGGGGCTTTTGATGATCGACGTCATGTTAATCCCTGGATCAAGTTTGCGGCGCAATTTCTTGCGGCAGGTATTATCGTAGGGTTCGGCGGAGCGCGGCTTGGTAATCTTGGCAATCTTTTCGGGTATGGTCTTTTCGGGATTGATGCGATTGCATTTCCGTTTTGTGTTATTGCGACTGTGCTTTTGATCAATGCGATTAATCTGATGGATGGGCTTGATGGTCTGGCAGGTGGTAAGACTGCCGTTATTCTTGGATGGTTTGCTGTGGCGGCCGCGATGGCAGGGGATTTACAATATCTTCTCGGGCTTTGTACGGCGCTTGGGGCGTTGGGAGGATTTTTATTCTATAATATGCGTCATCCTTTTCAGGCGCGGGCGAATATTTTTCTTGGCGATGCCGGTAGTATGTGCCTTGGTCTTTTGGTTGCCTGGTTTGCTCTTAAGATGGGTGCGGGAAAACAACCGGCTTTGGTTCCTATTTCAGTGGCATGGATTATCGGGCTTCCTATTTTTGATGCTTGTGGCCAGTTTTATCGGCGGGTTCGAGAGGGGCGTCATCCATTTTCTCCGGATCGCGGACATTTTCATCATCACTTTATTCAAGCCGGTTTTTCCGTGGGGCGGACAAGTGTCCTGATTATGGCGATCGGCTTTTTTATGGGTGCCTTTGGATATATCGGTCTGTTGGTTGGGGTGCCTCAGGTGATTTTGACTATTGCGTGGATTGCCCTTTTGTTTATACATATGGCGCTTTCATATAGAAAAGAGCGTTATGTGAAGTTGCTTGCGTATGTTTTTGGTAAGGATCGATTGGCGTTGACCAAGGTTAGTGGACGGAAACTGGCTTTCTTAACTTTTGTGTTTGTTTGTCTTGGGTTTATGTCCGCTTGTGTTTCGTCGGAATCCGATCAATCCGGGATGACTTTATTTACTGAGATTCCGGTCGTTGAGTCGCCGCCGCCGGCAAAGAGGGTGCCTTCGGAGGCACTTTTGAATGCCGAGGGGAACTGGCATATGGTTGAGACTGAGCCTAGTTTCGACCCGGAGCAGGCTCATAAAGCTGCGCGCGAAAAAGTGAATACGGCGCGTCGTGATAAGCTGGCAACGTTGTCTCCGGGATTTTCTCCTGATGCTCCAAGTGGTGGGGATGGGACATTTCGTGTTTTGTTGATGGAGCCACAAGGCGTTAAGCCGGGTAAGGGGTTAAAAGAGTATGCCGAGATGGGCGGTGATGTTACTGAGCGTGCCGTTGTTACGCCCGGACATAAAGTCGTCGGGACGGATTTGCTCGGGGCATTTAAATCTTTGTTTAATTCCGATAAGGGTGAAGAAGAGGAAAGCGTAAACGTTGTTTCTGCTCAGTCCGGTGCTTCTTCCAAAGACTCCTCTGAGCTGGCTTCTAATGTTTATGCTGAGGCCGCTTTGAAATCAAAACCGTTGCCTGCTGGAAAACCTCAAGCTGTTTCAAAGGAAAAGAAAGTTTCCGGAAAAGGTAATTTCTTTTCTTCTTTATTTTCATCTGATGATAAGAAGCAGGCAGAAGAGAAATCTGTTTCTGCTGTTCCGGTTCCCGTTAAGCCTCCGGTTTACAAAAATGTAAGTGGTCGAGGTTCTGCGAATGTTACGGCATTGCGGAGTGGTGAGCATAAAGGGCGGACACGCCTTGTGCTTGATGTTACGGCGGCGGTTCCTTTTACGGCGCGTATCGAACAAATTCGTAATGTCTTGCGAGTTGATATGCTTAATACAGGCTGGGAGGTTTCGGATTCTTCACGATTAGGGCAGGGGAGTTTGCTGGGGTCTTATGTTGCCCGGCCATCTCAGGATGGGAAAGGGACTGTGCTTGAGGTTCGGCTTAAGAAGAAGTCTGCTATTATGAGGGTCATGTCCCTTAAGCAGAATATTGGGAACGGTAGCCGTATTGTTATTGATCTAGAAAATTAATTTTCCATATTATTTTCTCTTTTTCCTTCGAAGGGTTCTTTTCTATGTGCCGTATAATAGGCATAATGTTCATTACATCTGGAAAGGATAGAACGATGAAAAAATTTTTGATGTTAAGTGCTCTGGCTTTGGCTGTTTCTGCGGCTCCTGTTTTTGCGCAAGATGGCGGTCCTGCTGATGGTGGTCGCAAAGGGCCTCCTCCGGGTGCTAAAATGTTTGAGAAGCATGACGTGAATGGCGACGGGGTTGTGGATGAGACCGAGTTTCTGAAGGGTGCTGAAGAGCGCTTCAAGATGATGGATACTGATGGTGATGGCAAAATCACACAGGATGAAGCGAAAGCTCACCGCGATGATATGCGTGAGAAGATGCATGACCGTCATGAAAAGATGAAAGATAAGCGTGGCCATGGTGGTCCTGAAGACGACGCGCCTGAAAGCGAATAGTTTTACGGTTCAATTCGTCTCTTATTTATAAGGAACGTAAGTTATATGGCCGAAAAGCCGGTTTATAGCGATGAAGTTTGTGACGAAAGCCTTATGACACTCGTTCAATCGGGTGATCGTGAGGCTTTCGCTGTCCTTGTGCGTCGGCATAATGCGATGTTTTATGCGGCGGCCTGGCGGATGTGCTCGAACCGTGATGAGGCAGAGGAAATTGTTCAGGATGCTTTTTTGAAGCTTTGGAAGAATCCTCAAAGTTGGGATGGCGAGCGCGGGGTTAAGTTTACGACGTGGTTTTACCGGGTGGTGACTAATCAGGCGCTGGACTATATGCGTAAGCGCAAGCCTGTTCAGGGTGGTGAGATCCTCGATTATCTTGAAGATGCTACGCCCGGGCAGCAAGAGGAGATGGAGGCCCGTGAGGAGCGGGTTGCTCTTGAGACGGCGGTTCAGGCTTTGCCGGAGCGGCAAAGGGTTGCGCTTAACCTGTGTTTTTATGAGGGGCTGAGTAATCGTGAGGCTGCGGATGTGATGGGTGTTGGAGTCAAGGCTTTGGAGTCTTTGTTGATGAGGGCGAAGGCTGGTTTGAAAGAAGCGTTGATTAGACAGAAGGTTTTGGATGGTGATGAACGTATAAGAAATAAGGAGCGTCAATATGGTTGAGGATAAGACGATGGACGATTTCGAAAGAATTATGTTGGCACGAGGTGTTCCGGATGTTCCGGTTGGTCTTGCCGAGAGGATTATTGCCCAGGCGGAGGCGATGCCTGTTTCTGTGCCGCGGGCGAGGCGTGCTTATAAGTCGGGCGGCGGTTTTCAGCGTTGGCTGGATGGTGTGCTTGAGAGCCTTAGTGTTCCGCAGCCGGTTTATGCGATGGCGCTGGTTTTGGCGGTTGGTGTGATGCTTGGGTCGTATACTGATTTTTCCGGTTATGCGCCTCAGCAGACAAGTTTGGATGACCTTATATATATAGGTGATAGTGCAGGGTATGGAGAGTGGCTATGAGCAATTTAAGTAAAAGGGTTCGTGTTGTTTTTACTTTGTCTGTTTTGCTCAATGTTCTGTTGTTGGGGCTGGCGGCCGGGCAGGGATACAAGATGATGATGGATGAGCCCAAGCCATGGGATGAGGTGAAAGAAAATCTTGCGCCTGAAACCAGGGACTTGCTCAAAAGTACTTTGAGGGCGCGTATCGGTGAGATCAAGCCGGTCTTTCAGTCTATGCGGGAGCAGAAGAAGGCTTTGGAGGCTGTCTTGATGGCGGATACTTTTGATAGTGATGCTTTTGAGGCTGTTGCCAAGAATATCCGTGGGCTGGAAGAGAAGATTGATGATCATAAGCTTGAGACTGTGCGTGCGTTGGCTTCACAGCTTCCGGCGGTTGAGCGCCGTAAAATGGCGAAGCGGTTCGTACAGGTTTTGACGGAAGGCGGCTCGCGCGGGAAGAAGCATGGTGATCATTCAAATGGTGGCGATGAGCGCCGTGATGGTTCTGAGCGTCATGAGCAACAGGGGCAGCGTTTTGATGGTGTACCTGGGGGTAACTTTTCGCGTGACGGGTATCCGCCACAGCCTAAGGAATGACATCTTTTTCGTGCGGTTTAAACTGATTATTATTAGCTAATATATTGTTTTTATTTTTTTATATTGGCTTTAATGGGTTTATTTTTTTGACGGGGAGGTGTACGTGTCAGGCTGTTTCACGGATTGTGAAGTCTGTAAATCCTTCGTTTATTCCTTCATTGATGCTGATTGTATCCACGGTTGCCAGCTCTGGCCCTTCATGGCACGCTTTGATGAATTTCATGATTTGTGACTCAGGTCCACTGACGATGGCTTCTACACTTCCGTCCTTGCGATTGCGGACCCAGCCTGTCAGATTCAATCCATTTGCCGTTTCCTGCGTCCACGCGCGGTAATAGACGCCCTGTACGTGCCCGAAAATTCTCAAGTGTTTTGTGGTCGTATCGGTCATATTCCTCTGATTATACGTTTTCTTTTCGGTTGATGGAAGATGATATTGCTTTAAATAGATGCTGTAAGTCTTTCTTTTGTGGGCTATTTTTAGGCCATGCGAGACCGATTTTGCGGGTGGGTGCCGGGTTTTTAAAGGGGATCAGGCAAATGTTGTCTGGAATGATCCCGGGGTTTAGCGCCATTTCCGGCAGTAATGTTACGCCGTAACCGTAGGCGACCATCTGGATCAGGGTTGCAAGGCTGGTGGCGCTGAAGGTTTTTCTGGCGGATGGTCTTTGCAGGCCGCATGCGGCCAGGGCATGGTCGCGCAGGCAATGTCCGTCTTCGAGGAGGAGAAGTTCTTGCGGTTTTAGATCTTCGAGCGTGAGGCTCTTTGGTAATTCTTTGTTTTTGGGGGCTGCCAGCAGGAAGTCTTCTTCGAAGATGATGTGGTGCTCCAGTCCTCCGGTTTCGTAGGGGAAGGCCATAAGGATGCCGTCGAGGCGTCCGTTGTGGATTTGCTCGACGAGGCGGCCGCTTAAATCTTCATGTAGTTGTAGCTCGAGTGCCGGGAATTTTTCCTTCAGGGTCGGCAGTATTTTCGGGAGCAGGTAGGGCGCGATTGTCGGGATAACGCCGAGGCGAAGGGGGCCGCTTAATGGTTCTCTGGTTTGGTGCGCCCGGGCGATGAGTAAATCGATCTCTTCGAGCATTTTTTGGCCTTGCAGGGCTATTTCACTTCCGAGCGGGGTTAATGTGATGTTTCTGCCCGCTCGATTCACCAGCGTTTGTCCGAAGATATTTTCGAGGTCCCGGATGCCCGCGCTCAGGGTTGATTGTGTGACAAGGCAAGTCTCGGCGGCCCTGCTAAACGATTTTTCATCTTTTAGGGCAATGAGATAGTTGATTTGTCTTAAAGTTGGTCTAATCATACCTATCGAGTTTATCAAAGTTATTTAGTTTTTTGTATCGTTTTTTTCGATAGTAAATAGTGGAATTTATTGTTGGATTTCATGTGGTAAGCGTTGCTACTGTTGGCCAACGTTAAATAACTCATCAAACAAATGGAGAATTGAGAATGCTTGGTATTGGCGATCAACTGCCCGAATTTATTATTACCGGTGTAAAACCAGGTTTTAACAAACATGAAGAAAACGGTCAGTCTGCTTTTGAAGAAATTACAGAGAAAAGTTTTGAAGGCAAGTGGAAGGTTTACTTCTTCTATCCGAAGGACTTTACCTTTGTTTGCCCGACGGAAATCGTCGAGTTTGCGAAGCTTGAAGGTGAGTTTAGCGACCGTGACTGCGTTGTTCTCGGTGGCAGCACTGATAATGAATTCTGCAAGCTGGCATGGCGCCGCGAGCACAAGGATCTGAACGGCCTGAACCAGTGGTCGTTTGCTGATACGAATGGCTCTTTGGTTGACGGCCTTGGTATTCGTGATGCGGCGGCAGGTGTTGCTCTGCGCGCGACATTTATCGTGGATCCTGACAATGTTATTCAGCATGTCGCGGTTAACGGCCTGAATGTCGGGCGTAATCCTAAGGAAACGCTCCGGATTCTTGATGCGCTTCAATCTGATGAACTTTGCCCATGCAACCGCCCGGTTGGTGGTGACACGATTGATGCGTCTGCCGAAGCGGAGAAGATTGCTGCTTAATTGCTCTATATCTGGGTTGCGAACTGTGTTTGGTCTTAGTGCCGGCATGGTTCGCCCCTCAAATTTCTTGAAATTTTCATATGAATTAAACTGATTTTGTTTAGGAGAACGTGATGTCTATTGAATCCCTTAAAAATCTTATTCCTGATTACGCCAAGGATATCAGATTGAATTTGTCCTCTCTGGCGGGGGATGAGAGCCTTACGGAGCAGCAGCTTTGGGGGACGTTTGTCGCCAGTGCTTATGGCGCTCGTAACCGCGCGGTTATCGCTGCGGTGGAAGCTCAGGCTGCGGAGCATCTTTCTCCGGAAGCTTTTAACGCGGCGAAAGCGGCGGCATCGATTATGGCGATGAATAATGTTTACTACCGGTTTGCGCATTTGGCGAAGAATAAAGAATATCAGACTTTGCCTGCGAAGCTGCGGATGAATGTGATTGGCAATCCCGGCGTTGAGAAGGCAGATTTCGAGCTTTGGTCGTTGGCTGTTTCGGCGATGAACGGTTGCGGGATGTGTATCGACAGTCATGAGGCAGAGCTGCGCAAGGCGGGCTTGTCTAATGTTGAAATCCAGACGGCGGTCCGTATTGCGGCGACAGTGAATGCTGTGGCAGCGGTGCTGGATGGCGAGGGGATTAATGCCCTAGGAGCTCTGGCTCAGGCAGCCTAGAGCTTCCATCGTTTCCTTTCGGTCGGCGTCAAATTTCGGCTCACGTACTTTTTGTACGCTTCGCCTCATTTTCCTAGCCGAACGGAAACGCTGTTTGCTCTTGTGCGTTTCTCTTTGAAACCAAGTAAGAAAGAAGATCGGGTTGTTAAAATCCGACCTTCTTTTTGTATTTTATTTTTGAAGCGAGTTTCTAGGCCTCGAGAACACGCAGGGCTTTGTTGGCGTAGGTGTCGTGGAATTCGTCGTTGAGGTCTTCCGGGTGTGCCATCAGGCGGAAGAAGATCGGGCCGCAGAGCATGTCGACGGCGATTTCTTTTTCGATGTCCTGGCGAAATTCGCCGTTTTTCTGGCCTTCCTCGATGCTGTAGGCGATCGCGTCCATCAGGGGTTCCAGCAGATTGTCCTTGAAGATTTTCAGGGAAGTGTCGCTGGCCTGGGCTTCGCTGAAGAGCTGGGCGATGGTCTGGCCGTTTTTGCTGTCGAGCAGGCGGATCAGTTTGTCGAGCTGCATTTTAATAGCTTCGCGGTGGCTGCTTGCTGTCGGTAGAGGTGTTTGCATGCCGGGCTGGTGGGCGAGGGCGTCCATGACGACAGCGGTTTTGTTGGGCCACCAGCGGTAAATCGTGGTTTTTCCGACTTTTGCCTTTTTGGCGATGGCTTCGATGCTGAGTTCCTGTACGGAGGTTTGCAACAGAAGTTTGTTGGTGGCGTTGAGGATGGCGCTGCGTGATTTTTCACTGCGCGGGCGGCCTTTTTTGGCGGCAGCTGTATTTTCCATGGCAATTCTCCTTACCGGTTTATTGGCCGATTTGCAGGCTTAAAGAAAACTCATCGTTTCGTATTGGGATGTATAAGGTATGCCCTAAATGACCGTGTTTGGCAAGGGGGTGATTCGTGTTTTTTTATTTCTTTTAGGTGCTTACATTGCACTGTAACGCTGGAAGGTGCGCGGGGCCGGGTCGATCACTCTTTCACGGCCATTTTCAAAGGTCAGGATGGCCATGCCGCGCTCTACGATGCCGTCGGGGCGGAAACGGAAAATGCCGTCTACGCCGGCAAAGCCGTTGGGGTTGGTGATCGCGTTTGTTGTGAACGCCGGGCGACCGGATTGCTGGAGTCCTGTGCGGGCGAGAATGGCTGCGAGCGCTGTGGCGTCATAGGACAGAGACGACAGGCGTGGCGGGGTGGACGCGTATATTTTGCGGTAGCGGTTTTCGAAATCTTTGCGTGCCTGCGGGTCGGGGGCGGCGAACCAGGCGCCCTGGAGCGATGGGTCTCCTGCGAGGCCGCTTTCATCCATCAGGCCGGTCCCGAGGCGGCGGACTTCGCCGGGTGGCAGGTCATATTGGCTCAGGAAGCTGCCGACGCTGCGGGCCATGGTACCGCCGACGGGCATAAGGACGGCGTCGAAGGGGGCGCCGTATGCATTTTTCGCTGCTTTGCGCTGATCGTAATCGGCGAATTTACGGATGACGAGGGAGAGGTCGCCGCCTTGCGGCGCGAAGCGCTCGATTCTTGATGAGGATAGACCGAGATGGCCTCCGACGGCTTTGTAGGCGGATACAACGCCGTTGCCGTAGCTGTCAGACGGGCTGAGGACGCCGATTCTTTTGTTCCCCTTGGCGACCGCATAGCGGGTGACGCGTTCGACCTGATCGAAGGGCAGGAAGCCGATCAGGAACGTGTGGTCGTCGGCGAGGGTCCAGTCTGTTGAGAAGGCGATCATGTTGACATTTGCGTTTTGGACGACCGGTTTTGCGGCTTTGACTTCGTATGAGAAAAGAGGGCCGAGGACAAGCTGGGCGCCGTTCTGGATTGCGCTTTGGGCCGCGTTGCGCGCCCCTGTCGCTGTGCCGCCGGTATCGCGGGGCATGAGTTCGAGGTTGTTGTGGCCGACATCAAAGAGTGCCATTTGCGCGGCTGACAGCATGGCTTGTCCGAGGTCTGCGTGCTGGCCGCTCAAGGGGAGCAGGATGGCCACTTTTGTGGTGTGCATGTTATCGGCGCTGATTCCCTGCGCTTCGACGCCGGGGACGGAAGCCGGTACATTCAGATCATCGGGGGCTTGTTGCGCGGCGGTTTGATTGGCGGCGCCAGTTTGCCATTGTTGCGCGTCGTAACCGCCACCGGATGTGCAGGCGGCGAGTGTTGCTACGATCAAAAACAAGAAGACGCTGTTTAGAATTGCGTGAAATCCGGTGTGTATTGTGCGCATATCTTTGTTATTCTTTCGTGTACTTTAAGAAAGCTGTTCCATGAAGAAATACACTAGCGAAAAAGAAAACGAAAAGCCACACCCGGAGAATGCCGGGGCACAGGATTTGCCTGCGGGACTTTATCTGGTGGCGACGCCGATCGGGAATTTACGGGATATTTCCCTTCGGGCGCTTGATGTTTTGAAGGCTGTGGACGGTTTGTTGTGCGAGGATACGCGGGTGACGCGGAAACTTTTGGGTGCGTATGGGGTGGATGGGAAAAAGCTTGTTTCCTATAACGATCATAGTGACGAGGCAGCACGAGACAGGGTTTTGGAAAGGCTTGCCAAGGGCGAGCGCCTTGCTTTGGTGAGCGATGCCGGGATGCCGCTGGTGAGTGATCCGGGGTATAAGCTGGTGCGGGCGTGCGTTGCGCAGGGGATTTATGTGACAAGTGTTCCGGGGGCAAGCGCGCCTTTGATGGCTTTGCAGTTGTCGGGGTTTCCATCGGATAAATTTTGTTTTCTCGGATTTTTGCCGCCAAAATCTGCGGCACGCCGGAAGGTTCTTGAGGGATGGCGTCATGTTCAGGGGAGTTTGATCGCTTTTGAAACCGCACCTCGCTTGTTGGATGCCTTGGCCGATATCGCGGCGGTTTACGGCGGGAGGCAGGTTGCTGTGGCTCGGGAATTGACCAAATTTTTTGAGGAGGTTCGGCGCGGCGATGCTTTGGCGTTGGTTCGTTATTATCAGGATAAAGGTTTGCCTAAGGGGGAGATTGTTCTTGTGATCGCGCCTGATGAGGGTGGCGGGATGCCGAGTGACGAGGAGATTGCGGAACGGCTGCGGGCAGCAATGGGGACGATGAGTGTCAAGGAAGCTGCGGCTTTTGTTGCGGCAGAGACGGGTGCTGCGCGTAAAAAGATTTATGAAATGGCTTTGGACTTGAAGAAGGGAAAATGAGAAAGACGACCGAGCAAAAGCGGGCAGAGACTTATGAGCGCGGGCTTTGGGCGGAAGGGCTGGCGGCGCTGTATCTTATCGGGAAGGGGTATAGGGTTTTGAAGCGTCGTTATAAGACGAAATTCGGGGAAATTGACCTGATTGTACAAAAGGGGGATATAATCTGTTTTGTTGAGGTGAAGGCCAGAGCGCGGGAATCGGATGCACTGGAAACTGTCGATTTGAGGACGCAGGCGCGGATTGAGAAGGCTGCTTTATATTTTCTGTCCGAGAACCCGGTGTATTTTGAGCGGGGGCTTCGGTTTGATGTTGTCGCAGTTATCCCACCTGCGAAGGTTGTTCATCTGGACAATGCGTGGGAAGCACGTTCATAATAAGTCAGTTCGAATCGAAACCCGAGCCGGGGATAGTTTATCATGAAGGTTTATGCATATTTGCCGCTGGTGGCGTCTTGTTTGTTGTTATCGTCCTGTGTGGGGCTTGCTGCAGGGGCCGGGGCTACTGTCGGTGTGGCGGCGGCTCAGGAGGGCGGTTTGTCGCGGGCGGCCAGCGATGCGCGGATACAGGCGCAGATCAATGATTTGTGGTTCCGGTACAATGTCGATATGTTTCGCAAGCTGGATATGACTGTGACCGAAGGGCGCGTTTTGATTACGGGGATTGTGCAGGACCCGCAGCACAGGGTTGAAGCTGTTCGTCTTGCGTGGCAGCCGGAAGGCGTCAAGCAGGTGATAAACGAGATCAAGGTTGCCGACAGTGAAGGAATCGTTGGTTTTGCCAAAGATACCTGGATTACGACGCGTTTGCGGGCTGCGATTACGTTCGACAAGCATGTGAATTCGATCAATTATTCGATCGATACGGTTCAGGGGACTGTTTACCTGATGGGGTTTGCCCAGAATCAGCAGGAGCTTAATCATGTGATTGATGTGGCGCGGACGATTGAAAATGTCCGGCAGGTCGTCAGTTACGTCAAGCTGGTGGGGACGCCTTCTGTTTCCGAGGCTCGGCCAAATGATGGTTCCGGTGGACAGTATGATTCTTCGATGGATGGAGGTTCTTATGAGGCCTCACCTGCGGCTGCGCCTGTTCCTGAGGCTCGTGGGGAGCCGATCAAGTGGGATCAAAACAGCCTTTATGAGTAATGTGTGACGTGAGATGGGGTTTGACGCTGCGGCATATCTGGATGGTTTGAAGGATGCGCCGGGAGAGGTCGTCGATCCCGGTCTTGCTGCTCTCGCGCTTGGTGCACTTGATTTGCCGGGCATTGTGCCGGGGCGGTATGCGGCTCATCTCGAGCTTTTATCTCAGGATGTTTCAAAGCGTTATAAGGCGCTGGTTGCCGGCGGGAGCGATGATGATGCCGGGGTTCGGCTGGCGGCGCTCAAGCATGTTTTGTCTGATCAGTACGGGTATTGCAGCGATTCGGGGCTTGAGGCTCTTGAAGGCGCGAATCTTGTTCGCGTGATTGAAAACCGGAAGGGTTTTCCCGATGCTCTGGCGGTTTTGTATGTGCATGCCGGGATGGTTCAGGGGTGGGATGTTTGTATGCTTGCCTTTCCTTATGCGGCCTTGTGCCGGATTGACTATGGCGGTGTGCGATTGATTTTTGATCCTGCGCAGCAGTGCAGGGTTTTACAGGCGCCGGATTTGCGGGCGATTTTGAAGGAGAAGAAAGGTGCGCAGGCTGAGTTATCGGCGGGGTATTATGATGCGCTCGACGGGCGCTCGGTGGTCGTCCGGCTTGAGAATCATGCCAAGTTGCGGTTGATCGGGGCGGGCGATTATGCTGCTGCTTTGCAGGTGGTCGAGCGGATGATGGCGGTTGATCCTGATGAGTACAGGTTGTTGCTGGATGCAGGGGTTTTGGCTGCGCGGTGCGGGCAGATCAAGCAGGCAGAGGATTATCTTGAGGGCTATATTTCCCGGGCGCCCAGTCTTTATGAGCGTGAGGAGGCTATTTTGCTTTTGCGCCAGATCAGGAGTGATGCTTTATCGTAAATATTCCGTGAATTGTTTGAGTAAATTTTTGAGGGGTGCTTGTCAGGTCTTTGCGAAGAGAATATGTGTAGGGTATAGCAATTTGCGAATCGTTCCAACTTTCCGTTTGCCAGGATGGCGGGGGAGGTACGCCTGTAAAAAGCAGGTGGTCTGTGAGTGTCTTGCAAATTGGGGTAAAGGCAGAAAAACAATTTTATACACTTTGATATAAGTGGAAGGAGAGAATTTAATGTTTACGCGTTATTTGATGATCGGCGCCGTTCTGTTGCTTGCGGCCTGTTCGACGACAAAAAATGATGGTGCAATGGATGAGTCTGCGGGCCAAGGTCTGACGGCTGCTGATATGCAAGATGGTATGGGGCAGGGGTCTGCTGTTCCCGGTTCACGTGATGACTTTATGATCAATGTCGGCGATGTTGTTCTGTTCGGTTATGACAGCTATGAAATTTCTCCTGAAGGTCGTGGTATTCTGGATCATCAAGCTGCCTGGCTTGCGCAGTATCCAGCCATTACGGTCCTCGTTGAAGGTCATGCTGACGAGCGCGGGACACGTGAGTACAACCTTGCTTTGGGTGAGCGCCGTGCGAATGCTGTGAAGAATTACCTTGTCGCTCTTGGCGTTGATGGTTCGCGTGTTAGCACTGTGAGCTACGGTAAAGAGCGTCCGGCTGTTATGGGTTCGGATGAATCTGCTTGGGCACAAAACCGTCGTACTGTAACGGATATCCAGTAAGACAATGGCACACGGGATTGTTAGAAGCGCCTTTTTTGGCTTTGTTTTCGGGCTTCTCGTGGTCTTGGCCGGGCCTGCTTCGGTGCAGGCCCAGTCTTATGGCGGGGGCGGCGGTTCTCCGGCTGCGGCGAATGAAATTCGTCTTCAGCAGCTTGAGACCCAGATTCGCTCTCTGACCGGACAAATTGAAGAGCAGAATCACAAGATTCAGTCTCTTGAGGAGGAATTACAGCGTCAGACCGATGATATGATGCTGCGTATCCGTGATCTGGAAGCAAGGTCTGGAGGAGGTGCCGTTCGGGACGATATGTCTTCTACATCTTCTTCTACGCCGGACTATGCTCCGCCTGCATCTGAAGATACGTATGATTATGGTGGTGGTTCGCAGTCGGTGACCGGTGAATCTGCGCCTTCTCAGCCTTTTCAGTACAGACCTCCGGCGCGCGGTGATTCCGGGGCAGGGTCTTCCCTTGGGACAATGGATTCTTCCGGGAAAGCATCGGATAGTGCTGCTGCGGATTATGAAAGAGCCTTTTCGTTGCTTAAAGAAAGCAAGTTTGATCAGGCTGAAGTTGAATTCTCCCGGTTTATGAAGACGTATCCCGATCATATTCTTTATTCGAATGCGCTTTATTGGTACGGCGAGACGTTCTATGTGCGCGGGAATTACGATAAGGCTGCGCGGACTTTTGCGGAGGGGTATAAGAATTATCCCAAGGGCTCTAAGGCGGCAGATAATTTGCTCAAGCTTGGTATGTCTTTGTCCGGGCTGGGCAAAAATGACGATGCCTGTGTGGCTCTTCGCCAGTTACAAGATGAGTATTCCAAGGCTGCCGGGCCCGTTCTTCGGCGCGGTAAGCAGGAGATGAATCGCTTAGGGTGCTAGATTTGGTGCTTTAGATTCGATTCTGCTCATTTTCATTCTTCTTTTCACTGTAGATGAATGCTGATAAACACTTTTAAATAGTGTTTGTTTGCGTTTGTCCGTGTTTGTTTTGTATCCAGAGTTTGATTGGCGTTTGAAACACGAGGGAGTGAGGCCGTTTTGCCGGTTCGTGCAGAAGATTTTTCGGAGATGATGGCGGTTTTTGCGGATGCCGGGCAAGCGGGGGCGATTGCTGTCGGGGTGTCTGGCGGGCCAGATAGTATGGCGCTGTGCCGGTTGCTGTGTGATTGGGCGCAGAAG
The DNA here is from genome assembly GCA_020445145.1 of Alphaproteobacteria bacterium. Classification (GTDB taxonomy): domain Bacteria; phylum Pseudomonadota; class Alphaproteobacteria; order Micavibrionales; family Micavibrionaceae; genus JAGRHC01. The sequence continues at coordinate 14,846 of JAGRHC010000023.1, read as the reverse complement.
CATGGTGGGCGACCGGTCATTCATGCTTTGACGGTTGATCATGGTTTGCGCGCAGAATCGACGGCGGAGGCTGCGCAGGTTGCTGCAGTGCTTGCGGACTGGCCGGGGGTAACTCATACAATTTTGCGCTGGGAAAAGGATGAAGCTATTCAAAGCCGGGTGCAGGAACGAGCGCGGGAGGCGCGTTATGGATTGATGGGGGCGTGGATGGACGCGCGCGAGGTTTCTCATCTGTTTTTGGCGCATCACCGGGATGATCAAGCTGAGACGGTTTTGTTTCGACTGGCGAAGGGGAGTGGTCTGGATGGGCTCGCGGGGATGTCTGCGCGGCAAGATTTTGCTCTTCCTGGTGGTGGAGGCGGTGTACTTTGCCGTCCGTTGCTTGGTCTTGGGAAGGAGTCTCTTGTGCAATTATGCGATGAGTTGTCTATTCCATATGTTATGGACCCGTCGAATGATTCTGCTTCCTATTCACGGGGGAGAATGCGAAAATCTATGGAGGTTTTGGGGCTTGAAGGGCTTACTTCCGAGCGTCTTTTTGTGACGGCGGGGCGTTTGGGGAGGGCAAAAAAAGCCCTTGATGAAATATCGTTTAAATCATTTGAAAACAATTTAATAGAAAACAATACGAAAGAAATCGTATTGAAATTTTCAGGGTTAAAATCTTGTCCTGAGGAGATTGCCTTGCGTGTGTTGTTGCTGGGGATGGGGATGGTGTGCCCGGGAGAGGCGTACGGCCCTCGACTTTTGCGTGTGGAGTCATTGCTTGGCGATCTTTTGTCAGATGCCCCGTTTCGAAAACGGACGCTCGGCGGGGTTGTGGTCTCGCGGCAAGATAAGGCCGATGAAATTGTTCTGGCGCTGGAGCGCGGGCGCGGTGACGTTCAAGGCTGATCCGGGTGCATTTTCGTGGGGAAATCCCTTGTTTCTTTGGACAAGCGTATCCTTTGCCGTTATGATGGCGAATATCCCAAATGTATTTGGTCTATAACAAGAGGTGAGCTTCGGTGAACAATAATATCAGCCGTAATCTGGTTTTCTGGCTTGGCGTTTTTCTCGTGATGTTACTGATTTTCAGTATTGTACAGGATCCCGGCAAGTCGAGTGCGCAAGGTGCAAAGGACATTACTTATAGTGATTTTATGTCAGATGCGCATGACGGGAAGATCTCGGATGTGACGATCAAGGGGACGGATGTCTACGGGCACTATGCGAGCGGTGGTGATTCTTTCCACGCGATGGTTCCTCCTTATGAGAATGTTGTTGATCGCCTGACCGGGACGGCTGTGGAGATCAAGGCGGAGGAACCTGATCCTCAGAAAATAAGCATTTTTAGCGTGATTTTGTCTTTGTTGCCTGCGCTTCTTATTGTCGGCGTATGGATTTTCTTTATGCGGCAGATGAACGGGCGCGGCGGCGGCGGCGCGATGGGGTTTGGTAAATCCCGGGCGAAGATGCTGACCGAGCGTCATGGGCGGGTGACATTTGAGGATGTTGCCGGGATTGAAGAGGCCAAGCAGGATCTTGAAGAAGTCGTTGAGTTTTTGAAAGATCCTCAGAAGTTCCAGCGTCTGGGCGGGAAAATTCCGAAGGGCGCTTTGCTGGTCGGGCCTCCGGGGACAGGTAAGACTTTGGTTGCGCGCGCTGTGGCGGGTGAGGCTGAGGTGCCGTTCTTCACAATTTCCGGTTCAGATTTCGTTGAGATGTTTGTCGGGGTGGGCGCGAGCCGAGTCCGTGATATGTTCGAGCAGGGCAAGAAGAATGCCCCTTGTATTATCTTTATTGATGAGATTGATGCTGTCGGTCGTCATCGCGGCGCCGGATGGGGCGGCGGAAATGACGAGCGCGAGCAGACCTTGAACCAGCTTCTGGTTGAGATGGACGGGTTTGAGGCTTCGGAAGGGGTTATTATTCTGGCGGCGACCAATAGGCCCGATGTTCTGGACCCTGCCTTGCTGCGGCCGGGGCGTTTTGACCGCCAGATTACGGTGCCTTTGCCGGATGTGAAGGGCCGTGAGAAAATTCTTAGGGTTCATATGAAGAAGGTTCCTTTGGCGAATAATGTCGATGCGTCGGTGATTGCGCGCGGTACACCCGGGTTCTCAGGCGCTGAGCTTGCCAATCTTGTGAATGAGGCTGCTTTGCTGGCGGCGCGTAAGAACAAGCGCGTGATTGGCATGGATGAGCTGGAGTCGGCCAAGGATAAAGTCATGATGGGGGCCGAGCGGCGCTCTATGGCGATGAACGAGGAAGAGAAGAAGTTGACGGCTTATCATGAGGCCGGGCACGCTTTGGTGGCTTTGCACGAGCCTGAGTCCGATCCGATTCATAAGGCGACGATTGTTCCGCGTGGTCAGGCTTTGGGGATGGTGATGCGTCTTCCGGAAGGTGATCGTTATAGTTTTTCTCTGGCGAAGATGAAGGCGAACTTGTCTGTCGGGATGGGCGGGCGCGCGGCTGAGGAGATTATTTTTGGCAAGGATTACGTGACGAATGGTGCTTCCGGCGATATCAAGCAAGCGACCCGTCTGGCGACCGCGATGGTGACCGAATGGGGGCTCAGCCAAGAAATCGGGATGATTGATTATGGTGAAGATCATAACACTTATAAAGATAAGCGGATTTCCGGTGCGACGTCTTTGGTTATTGAGAAGGAAATTCGTGAGCTCGTTGATGAGGGCTATAAGAAGGCGATGAAAATCCTTAAGGATAATATCGACGATCTGCATACTTTGGCCAAGGCTTTGCTGGAGTATGAGCTGTTGTCTGGTGACGAGATCAAGGCTCTTTTGCGCGGTGAACCGATTATTCGTGATGATGCGGATGATACGCCGTCTGATCTTCCGCCAAGTCCTTCGGTGCCGAGCGGTGGAAATGTCGGGATGGGTGGAGGAAAGCTGCAAGGAGTCTGATTTATATGTTTATCGGACTTCCCAGCTTCGAACAGGTTCTTGGCTGGGGAGGGGCGTTTTTATTTATCATTTCTTTTCAACTTCTTAATCCTCGTCAAACTATATTGCTCTGGGTGCCGGGGAGTATTCTTTTTGCGGCTCATTTCTACCTTCTTGGTTCATTTATCGCTATGGTGACTGCCCTTTTGGCTGTTGTACGGGATTTATCTGCCTGTTTTTTACAAAAAAGACCCTTTCATATTATTTTGTTTTTGTGCCTGATCATGGTTTGGATGGTTACGTTCTTGATGGCAGAAGGATGGACGGATTTTTTGCCTGCGCTGGGGAATACATTTTTGAGTTTTGCCAGTCTCAATCGTGACCTGTTTATGCGGCAGCGTTTGTTTTCTGCAGGACATCAGGTGATCTGGCTTGTTTTTGGCGTTTTTATCGGGTCTTATCCTTTGATTTTTCAGTGCTCGTTTTTGCTTCTTTCTAATGTTGTCGGGGTTTTTCGTCTTTGGCGGTGCTAGGTTTGTTTTTCTTGACGGAAAAAAGATGTGGAGATCATTATCCTGCTTGACGAAAAGGCAAATTTGCCCCCTAGTTTATAGATAAAAATTTATTAGGGAGGCTTTGCTGATGCTTTTGGCTTTTGTTGGAATGTATCTGCTGGTGACGATCGCAATCGGTCTGTTTGCGGCGAAAAAAGTTCACAGTTCTGCGGATTATGTTGTTGCCGGTCGGTCTTTACCGATTTATGTGACGATCGCGACCGTGTTTGCGACCTGGTTTGGTAGCGAGACGGTTCTGGGGACGTCCTCGACCTTTCTTGATGAAGGGATTGGCGGGATTATTACGGACCCGTTCGGTGCTTCCTTGTGTCTTATTCTTGTCGGGGTTTTATTTGCCGGGCCTTTGTACCGGATGAAGCTTTTGACGATCGGGGATTTTTACCGTCGGAAATACGGGCGGACTGTTGAGGTTTTTGTCGCTCTGGCGATTATGGTGAGTTATCTGGGGTGGGTATCCGCTCAGATTTCTGCTCTGGGGCTTGTCTTCAGTGTTTTGACAAACGGGGAAATCTCGCCTGAGACAGGGATGATCGTTGGTGGTGGGATTGTGTTGATCTATACGCTTTTTGGCGGGATGTGGTCTGTGGCTCTCACCGACTTTATGCAGATGATCATGATTGTGATTGGTCTGATTATTATCGGTTTTTATGTTGGCGGTGAGGCTGGCGGTGCTGGTGTTGTTCTTAACCATGCGATTGATGAGGGCAAGTTTAATAATTTCTTCCCGGAAATGAATTTTGCGGCTGTTCTTGCCTATATTGCCGCGTGGGTCACGATGGGGTTTGGTTCTATTCCTCAGCAGGACGTTTTCCAGCGTGTTATGTCAGCCAAGGATGAGAAGACTGCTGTGCGCGGTACTGTTACCGGGGGCGCTTTGTACTTTGTCTTCGCGTTTATTCCGATTTTTCTTGCTTATTCTGCGGTGGTGATTGATCCGGAACTTGTTTCGAAGTGGCAGGCCGAGGATAGTCAGATGATCCTTCCTTACCTGATTTTGGAGCATACGCCTCTTATCGTGCAGGTGATGTTCTTCGGGGCTTTGTTATCGGCGATTATGTCGACGGCTTCGGGGACTTTGCTGGCGCCATCTGCGATGTTCTCTGAGAACATTATGCGTGGGGCACTTCCTCATCTGAGTGACAAGCAGTTTCTGCTGATGCTTCGCGGGACGGTGGTTGTGTTTGCCGGGTTTGTTCTCTTCTATGCGATGAATACGGAGTTGTCGATTTTTGCGATGGTTGAGAATGCTTATAAGGTGACACTGGCGGGGGCATTCGTGCCGTTGTTTGCCGGGGTTTACTGGAAGCGGGCGAATACATCGGGGGCAACGCTTTCGATCGTCTTTGGTGTTATGACTTGGTTGTTCTTGGAGTTTTCTGCTCCGGAAGGGACTGTTCCTCCGCAATTGGCCGGTCTGGCTATGGCTATCGTCGGGATGGTTATTGGCGGTATCTTTGGTAAACAGCATCCCGAGCACGCTTAGGTATTGAAATATAGCGGGGCCGCTGGCGTTTTATGCGCTTGGCGGCCCTGTTTTTTTGGTTTTAGATTTTTAGAATTTGCGGCGGAGGGAGGCTTTGTCGCTTTCCAAGGGGAAGCCGTCGGGGTCGAGCGGGATGCTGCCTGTGACTTCTTCGCCCCAGCGTTCGACCAGCTCTTCGCGGCGCTTTTCGATCGATTTGATGCGCATTTTTCCTTTTTCGTACATCAGCGATGAGACGAAGCTTACGCAACACCAGTTTAGCATGTAGCCGCCGACGGCTGACATATACATGACAATGATGACGATCGGGTCGGTTAGCAGGTCGATGACGCTGTCAAAATCATTGCCGCTGCCCCAGAGCTTTAGAATAAACGGTGTGCATCCTGCAAAATTAAGGATTCCTATGGCATATGCTTTGGCGCGGTAATAGCCGGAGGTTACCATGAAGGCTGCTATGGTGGGCAGCATTCCAACGCATACTAGGAGGGCTGTCGCACGGAAGAGGACGCATGCAAAAATAAGAAAGATGAACAGGATGCGCCCTGCCATTCCCATGCCCTTGCGGGCGGGTTTGGCTTGTTTGGTGTCTTTTTCTTTTTGTTTCTTTGCCATAGGTTTTTCCTAGATGAAGCTGTTTCCTGACCAGCGGGCCAGAATAACAAGGACGACCAGAATGGTTGCGAGGATTGCTGAAACGATTACAGAAATATTATGTCCGCGAACGCGCCCAAAAGTTGCTTTATGTTGGAGGCCGTTGGTCAGTTGTTTGTGTTCATTAGAAAGATTTTTGTATTCGATCATAGCGTTTCTGAAGCTATGGAAATCTTTGTTTTTCATCTCAGCGTTATCCAGTGCGCTCAGCATTCCGTTGAGGTCTCCATCTCGGGCTGCTTTTTGAACTTTTGTATCGATGTCGTTTCGCATATGGCGGTCATGGAAGCGCTCGTAAACAGGCGCCAATCGCTCGGCCAGGGTTTTTGCTACGTTTGGCAGCGGGGGGAGGCGGAAACGTTTTTGGGAAGCGGCCAATATTTTCAGGGCTGCAAAAATAAGGCGGTGTTTCTCGCTTGTGTTGAGATCAAAAATATATGAGTCGATCAGTTGGCTGTCGCGAACGGATAAGAAGGCGGCAACGTGGCGGTCAATAAAATTCTCCGGGGCCTGACCTTTTGAGCAAAGCGTTTCGAAGGCGATGAGAAGGTCGCCTGCGTTACGAATATAGAATCCTTCAAGGCGCGGGCTGAGGCACTGGACGTCCGGGCATAGCATGTAAAGGCAGCGTTCGAGGCCTTCTGATACTCTGGATTGGCGTACAGCTTGACGACATTGTTCAAATGTCTTGAACATTTTGGGAGGGAGGATGTGTGCTTGTTCTTGCATGTAGAGCTGAGAAATTGGCAGCTTGTTGTCAAAGAGTTCGTGAAAGGGGCGCAGGTCATGTTTCAGGATAAAGGTTTTTGCCAGGGCATAGCCAATTCCTTCGCTCATCATGTCGAGTGATTTGTAATGTAGCGGTAAGTCTGGCGCTAGTGCCGTTTTTACCATGCTGACGAGGTATTCTCTTTTTTGAGCTGGGGACGAGCTGTCGTAGCTATTGATCGATGATTGCGCAATTTCAAGGCGTTCCACGGCTTCCTTGTCGTCTACGGAGCGTTCAAGCCATTCCTGCAGTTTTCCGTCCTCGAAGACCATTACAGCTTCTTCTTTGTATTTGTGGAAGTCGAGGGCAAGAGGGTAAGCGGAAATATATTTGCGGTCTGCGAACTTCAGGGTTCGCATGGCTTGCTTTTTCTTTTTGGGTTGCTGGGGGGTGAGGCGGCGGCCGTCGAGCCAGCCCATTATGTCTTCCATTCCCCAGCGTAGCTCATGGTCATCATGAAGAAGTCCGCGCAAAAGTTCTACATGGGAGCTAGATATTCTTTCGCCTTCTGTCAGGGCTGCGTAGCTTCCCAATTCAACTTTTTTGCGAATGATTTCTTCGTCACGCATCCCTTCCAATTTGGGATTTGGGTACATCATGGTGGCGAGTGTTACGCCAAGGGCGTAGAGATCTTCGCTTATACTTCCTGGACCTTTTGCTACGGGGTCGGCATGACTTCTCTGGATTGTTTCGAATAGAATAGGTTGTGAGAAGCCTGGGGGGAGGCTTAGGCCGTCGCCGAGAATTACAGGCTGATCACGGCCAGCTTTGGCGTAATATATGTTTGATGGTCGGATATTTCCGTGGAACATATTTTTATCTGCCAGTTCACGCAGGGCGCTGACGATCGGGCGAATAACCAGTTCCGTCATGAATGAATTTTTAAAGCTTATGTCGGGAGGGGCAATATTTCCCGTCAGGAGTGGCTGTTCGCAAAGGTCGTGATAAACAAAGACGAAGCGTTGTTCGCGCGTCTGGTTCCAGTAGCAGATGTCCGTTTTATTTAGGCGCAGGAGCGTTGTGTTTCCTGTCTCACGGTAGAAAGGCGCTATTTTCCGTCTCGGGACGAGTTCCGGTTCGCAGATGAGCGCGACGTATCCTTCTTTGTCTTTTCCTTTTGGGTCGCTTGCGGCATAGGCCTTTACGGGGCCGTTATCATAGCGCGGGAGGGGGCGATCCGGATAGATCTGGATGTTGTCCATTGTGATGAACTTGCCGTTTCCACCTGTTGTTTCCTGAGCGCGCGGCGGTGGAGAGGCATCCGATGATGGATTATCATCGGACCTTTCTGCGTTCTGTTCGCTATTGTCAAGGTTCTCTGTCATGGCGGTGTCCGGAAGGATGGAATGCGCAGGATTTTGCATTCCGGTGTCTGCACCAGTTTAAAACGGTTTTGTTAAAATGTATAGGGCGTAGAAGTCTTTAAGCCTGAACGTTTTTCCTAATCCACGAAGGGGTCGCGCATGAGGATGGTGTCCTCGCGTTCCGGGCTGGTGGAGAGGAGGGCGACGGGGGCTCCGATCAGTTCCTCAACGCGGCGAACGTATTTGACAGCTGATGCTGGGAGTTCGGCCCAGCTGCGGGCGCCGCGGGTGCTTTCTTTCCAGCCTTCGAGGGTTTCGTAGGTTGGGGTGACGTTGGCTTGATGGATTTGGGAGGCCGGAAGGTGATCTATTGTTTTTCCGTCCAGTTCGTATCCAGTGCAGATTTTAATTTCGTCTAAACCATCCAGTACGTCTAGTTTTGTTAATGCGATCCCTTGTATGCCGCAGAGTTTAACGGTTTGTCGGACGAGGACGGCATCGAACCATCCGCAGCGGCGTTTGCGGCCAGTGACTGTGCCGAACTCTTTTCCTCTCTCTCCGAGGAAGGCGCCAACTTCGTTGTCTTGTTCGGTTGGGAACGGGCCAGTTCCGACGCGGGTGGTGTAGGCTTTGGTGATACCAAGGACGTATTTAACGGCGTCAGGGCCCATGCCTGAGCCGGAGGCGGCTTGTCCGGCGACAGTGTTGGATGATGTCACGAAGGGGTAGGTGCCGTGGTCAATATCGAGCATCGCGCCTTGCGCGCCTTCGAAGAGGATTTTTTTGCCATCCTGACGGGCTTCGTCGAGGCGTTTCCAGACAACGCCGGCGTAGCGCAGGATGTCGTCGGCGATTTCCATGAGTTTATTATAGGTTTCCATGGTGTCGATCGGCTCTGCACCGAAGCCTTTGAGCAGGATGTTGTGATGGCACATCATGGCCATGATTTTGTCCTTCAGGAGATCCGGGTGGGCGAGATCGCAAACGCGGATTCCGCGGCGGGCGACCTTGTCTTCGTAGGCCGGGCCGATGCCGCGCTTTGTTGTGCCGATGGGGGTGTTCCCGCGGGTGATCTCAAGGGCTTGGTCCAGTGCGCGGTGGACTGGCAGGATCAAGTTGGCGTTTTCGGCGAGCATAAGGTTTTCAGGGGTAATTTTTACGCCTTTTTCTTTGACGATCTGGATTTCTTTTAAAAGGGCCCACGGGTCGACGACAACGCCGTTGCCGATGATCGAGAGTTTGCCGGGGCGGACGATGCCGGAGGGGAGCAGGTTGAGTTTGTATTCTACGCCGTCAATGACAAGGGTGTGGCCGGCGTTATGGCCGCCTTGAAAACGGACGACGACATCTGCGCGGGATGACAGCCAGTCGACAATTTTTCCTTTTCCTTCATCTCCCCATTGGGAGCCGATAACGGCGACGTTGCTCATGGTTTTGCCTTTCCTTTTTCGTTACTCGATGGGTGTTATTTTTCCGCTATCATAGCGGTGTGTACAGTTGTGATCCGGGGCGCCCCGTAAAATCGTCCAGCCCTGATTTTGTAAATCCTGAAGGGTTGTCCATTTTTCCGAGGATGGGACGGCAAGGAGCTTCGGGGGGGCGCTTGGCGGCGTTGCTGCTTTGCCGATGGTGTCCATATAGAGGGTGAAGCCGCGGGCTGTTTCCGGGGGATCGCTTTCACCGAACTGGACTTCGTAGCATCCGCCGCGTCCCAGTTCTCCACCGATGTGGGGAGAGAAGAGGGTGAAGCCAAGGCCCTTGTGGTATTCGAAGCCGTCCTGGTCGAGGATGTCAATGGTCAGGGATATGCCGGTCAGGGCAAGATCGTTTATGGCGGCTTCCAGTTGGCTGCACAGTTGGCTGAGGATGTCGATGTCTTTTGTGAGCGCTTCTGGCAGTTCCAGTTTCTGGAGTGCGGGGAGTGCGGTTTTTGCAGGACCTGCGGCTTGCATTGCTTTTGCGATGGTCTTTGCGGCCGGGATATCTGAGGCGGCGAGGGCATCCTGATTGCGTTGACGGATTGCTGATTTCATGTCTTCCGTCATTTTTCCATCGGTCAGGCGGGCGGCGAAGCCCGGAATGTTGAGGTCCAGCGTGATGTTTTTCAGGCCGAGGTCTTTCAGCCCGATCAGGGCCAGCATGCAAATTTCAACATCTGTGTCGATCGTGCCGTCGCCAATGATTTCGCATCCGACCTGACAAAACTGGCGGCGGGTGCGGAGCTGGCTTGCGCGGGTGCGCAGGACGTCGCTGGCGTATGTTAGCCTTAGCGGGCGCGGTTCTTTGCAGAGGCGTGAGGAGGCTATGCGCGCGATTTGTGGTGTGATGTCCGGGCGTAATCCCAGCATACGGTGGGAGACTGGGTCCATCAGGCGGAATGTGTCTGGCGCCATGCGGGCACCAGGGCCAGGGGCGAGGAGGCTGTCTTCAAACTCAAGCAGGGGCGGTTTCACGCGGTGGTAGCCGAAGGCCGCAAAATGCTTCATGAGCAGTGTTATTGCGCGGGCTTCTTCTTCCGCATCAGGCGGGAGAAGGTCGGCAAATCCACTTGGCAGCAGGGCCAGTTCTGTGTTGTTTTTATCCATATCGCTCTTCCGACCGGGAATTTATACAGCTTTGGAGGCTTTTTCAATCACTTCGCACAAATCGTTGACGAGGTTTTCTACTTTTGCGGGGTCGTCACCTTCGGCCATAACGCGGATCAAAGGCTCGGTGCCAGATTCTCTGACGAGTATGCGCCCATGGTTTTTGAAGTTTTCCTGCGCCTCTGATATTGCTTTACGTACTGTTTCGTTTTGCATTGGAGGGAGGCCGGAAAACCTAACATTTTTAAGGATTTGTGGTAGGGGTTTGAAAACTTTTAGAGCTTCGCTGGCTGGTTTGTTTTGCTGGCTGATGATGTAGAGGATCTGGAGCGCAGCGAGCAGGCCATCGCCTGTGGTGGCGAAGTCGGATAATACGATGTGTCCGGACTGTTCTCCGCCGAGGTTGAAGCCGTGTTGGCGCATGTGTTCGACAACATATCGGTCTCCGACATTGGTGCGGGCGAGGCTGAGGCCGTTTTCTGCCATCAGGCGCTCAAGGCCGAGATTGGACATGACGGTGGCGACGAGGCCGCCGCCTTTTAATGTTTCCTGCTGTTTCATGAACAGGGCGAGGGCGGCCATCAGTTGATCGCCGTCGATGATTTCGCCTTTTTCATCGACCATGATCAGACGGTCGGCGTCGCCGTCGAGAGCGATTCCGACATCAGCTTTGTTTTCGATTACGGCTTTTTGAAGATTTTGCGGGCTGGTGGCGCCATAGCTTGCGTTGATGTTGCGGCCATTCGGATTGTTGCCGATCGCGATGACTTCAACTTCCAGCTCCCACAGGACCTGGGGGGCTACTTTATAGGCTGCGCCGTGGGCGCAATCGACGACGACCTTCATGCCTTCAAGGCTGCCGCGACGGGGAATAGAGCGTTTTAAGGACTCAATGTAGCGGCCAAGGGCGTCGTCCAGACGATTGGCTTTTCCGATTTTGTCGGGTTCTACGAGTTTTGCGCTGAGATCGGCGTCGATTTTTTTCTCAATTGTGTGTTCGATTTCATCGGCAAGTTTATAGCCATCGGGGCCAAAGAGTTTGATTCCGTTGTCGGTGTAAGGGTTGTGGGATGCGGAGATCATGACGCCAACATCGGCGCGCAGTGAGCGTGTGAGTTTTGCGATTCCGGGTGTGGGGATGGGACCAATCAGGATGACGTCCATGCCCATGGCCACAAATCCGGCGCTCATGGCCTGTTCCAGCATATATCCGGACAGGCGTGTGTCCTTGCCGATGACGGCGCGGTTCATGTGGTTTCCGTTGCGGGCGTTACGCAGAACTTGCGCCGTGGCCATTGCTATTTTCAGGGCCATGTCGGCGGTCATGGGGAAACGGTTTGCCTGACCGCGGATGCCGTCTGTACCAAAGTATTTGCGTTTTTCTTTTTGCGTCATAAGGGGAGTATAAAGCATGGCATTTGTGATGCTGCAAGACCTAACATACGGGGGAGGGGGTTTTACTGTTTTATGTCTGTGTCGGGGTCGTGCAGATTCAAATTATATTAAATTTTATCAATACTTAAGGTCTAGATAACCTGTTTTTCTTATAATGTTAAGAAAATACTATAACAATTCCATTATCTTTTCACCTGGCTGGAATGGGGCTTTAAGATGATAGACAGAGAAAAATACGATAAAACAATCGCTTTGCTGGTTGATCAGTTTGTTCGGAGCCGTTCTGGTTCGGTGTTGCCCATTGTTGCGTTGGCGTTGCCTGTCATTATCGGTGTGGCCGGATTGGGGGCTGATGCGAGTATGTGGATGGCGAAGAAGCGTAATCTACAGCAAGCTGCTGATTCTGCTATTTTGGCAGCGGGCTGGGAGCTTGCTCAGGGGACGGCTGGGAATATGAATAGTGCTGCAACGAAAGAGGCTGCAAAGAATGGCTATGAGCCTGAGGAGAATGGTGAGTTGTTATTGCAGTATATTCGAGATGAGGATGGTGGAGCTGTCTGGGGCGTAACGCTTTCTCAGGATGCTGATGTTTATTTTACCAAGATTTTTTCTGATAATCCGGTGCACGTTACTGCGTATGCGGAAGCTTTTGTTGGCGGGGTGGAGGGCGATTTTTGTATTCTTGCGCTTGACCCAACGGCTGACGGGGCTTTTTCGACGTCCGGTTCTGTGATTGTGAATGCGCCGAGTTGCGGGATTGCCGCGAACTCCACGAGTGATAATGCGTTTGATCTTGGTGGGTCTTCAAGTGTAACGATTAATGATGTCAGGGTTAGTGGTGGCTATGAGGTCGGCAGTAATGTTGATTTTGAATATGGCCAATTAAGGGCGCATCAGTCTCCGTTAAAAAACCCCTATGAAGATCTTGAGATTCCTTCATTTAGCGGTTGTGATGAGCATAATAAGCATGTGACCAGCTCGACAACGCTTTCGCCTGGTGTTTACTGTGGCGGGATTAGTGTGTCTGGTAATAATGATGTCCATTTTGAGCCGGGGGTTTATATCCTTGATGGTGGTGATTTCAAAGTTACCGGGGGTGGGGAGCTTATTGGGGAAGGGGTTACCTTTATTTTGACTGGTAATGGGAATAATTATGCCGGTCTTGATATTTCAGGTAGCCGGTATGTTCAATTTTCTGCTCCTGAGGCTGGCAATGACTGGGCAGGGATTACGTTTTTCCAAGATCCTGATGCGCCAGATCGTGATAATTTGCAGAATAAGCTTTTGGGATCCAGCGGGGTTGTTTTTGACGGCGTGGCTTATTTCCCTTCACAAGGATTATCGTTTGGTGGGAATGATACGACGACGGCGGGCGTTGATCCCTGCACTCGTTTGATTGCCCGTACTGTGACTTTGTCCGGTAATCCAATGATGGGGAATAATTGCACTAAATATGATGTCAAAGATATCGGTCTTCCTCGTGTTAAGTTGGTTCTCTAGAGGGGATTTATGAAACAGATACGCAAAATATACTCGTATTTTTTAAGGCAGGAGGGTGCTTCTGCTGTCGAGTTTGCATTGATTGCTCCCGGACTTCTTTTGATGCTGGTCGGGACATTTGATATCGGGCTTTATATTGTTCAGAAGATGCAGGTTCAGAACGTTGTCGAAGTGGTTGCTTCTTATGTTGTTGATGTGGGTAGCGATGACAATGTTCAAGTTGTGGCACAAGAAAGTTATGGTGGCGACTTTTCGGCGTTGACGGTGACTTCGGATTTTGAGTGCGAGTGTTCGGATGGTGTTGTCCAGGCTTGTCCGGTGACTTGCGCTGGTGCAGATGATTATCAGCGCCGTTTTGTCAATATTGGCGCTACCTCGCATTTTACGCCGTTGTTTCCTTATCCTGTCTTGTCGAGCGGGATTGATATCAATGTTTCTGCGCGGATGAGGGTGGATTAGATGTTTAGACGTTTTTCTGGTGTTTTCGGGCGTTTCTGGTGTGGCACTCAAGGGGCAACGGCGGTTGAATTTGCGCTTGTTGCATTGCCTTTTTTCCTGATGATGTTTGGCGTTGTTGAGGCCGGGCGTATTGTCTGGACGATGGCGGGTGTGCAGTATGCTGTCGAGGAGACAAGCCGTTATGCGGCTTTGAACTCAGATCTTGATGAGGCGACATTTCAGACTTATGCGGCGACAAAACTTTCCGGTATGATGGTGACGTCCGACGGGCTCGAGATTTCCTCTGATTTTTATACGGCTAACGGTGTGGATTTTGTTGAAGTTGGTGGTGTTTATCCAGTTTCTCCAATCCTTGATATTTTCCCTGATGGATTTGGGGCTTTTAGCTTTTCTGCCAGTGCGCGTAAACCTGTTGTGGATTGATTTTTTCCTAAGGTTTTTTGGGCAGCATTCCTGTTTTGATCATCCAGTTGTAGCAATCTTCTCGCATTTCCTGTGTTGAGGCGGAGTATGTTCAAAAAGGAAATGACAGCCCGGTTTTGACGAACAACAGGTTTATATCTACTATGTTTTTTATAGATTTTATCCGTCTTGGGTATTCCAGTTATGAGCCAGATATTACTGCTCAGGTTCGTGAGGGGACTGCGGATCGTGTTTATTGGCGTAATATTTTTGAGATGGCGGAATATTCATCCAAAACGGGCTGGTTGGTGAAAGATGTTGTTCGGGGATTTCTTGATGATATTGGAATTGACGGCAATCCTTTTTCCGTGCGCTGGCTCGCCGGTCGCTAGATTGTTTTATTTTTAGGTTTTTGGTTTATGGGCGACAAGAAAGTTCCAAATAGTATCCAAAACGTTCGCCGTTCAGATTGGCGCTATGCGGATCGCTGGATTTCTGAAAATCCTAGGCGCGTTTTTTTGATTGCTGTTGGTATGGCTTTTTGCTCGCTTTTGCTTCATTTCTTTTTTGGGGCAGGGGGTGATGGTCGTCCGGATCTTGTTTTTAAGGCAGAGATGGCATCATTTGTTTCGGCGTTGGGATCTTTCTATCTTTTTTATCGTGCTTATCGCGGGTATAGGAATATTCGTTAGTTTTTTTTCATCATTACTTTTATTTTTAAGTATTTATTTTATGTATTACTTGTTTTTATTAAGTAAATGCAGGTGTATAAAATTTTATATAAATTTTAATCTTAAACTATACGTAAAAAAAATTCATTTATTCTGTAATT
>JAGRHC010000091.1 GCA_020445145.1 Alphaproteobacteria bacterium | reverse complement strand
AACCTACGACCTTCAGGTTATGAGCGCAAACCAAATCTCTTTAACTTATTGATTTTACTACTAAAATTTTTACAATTTCAGTATATGTGCAAGTAAGTGTGTAAGTCAAGCCCTTCAGGTTTGCACCCTGAAGGTCGTTTACAGGACATAAAATCGATCCGATTTATTGTTGAAGCCTTAACTTTTTTCGGCTAATCTAAAATCGTATTTTATATTGGACGATATTGGATTATAAATGACAACAACGATCAAACGCACATTAGGGCAATCTATTCTGGACGCTAGCGAGAGCTTTAAGGTCGTTTTATTGACGGGTCCGCGTCAGGTCGGCAAAACAACCCTATTGCAAGAATTGCAAAAAAAGACCCGCTCTTATGTAACGCTGGATGATCTTGATATGCGCCTAGCCGCCCAGCAAGACCCCGCAAGTTTTTTAGACAGGCTTGAACTTCCTGTTCTCATAGATGAAGTGCAATACGCCCCCGATCTGTTCCCTTATATCAAGATGGTGGTTGATAAGGAAAAGAAAAACGGTTTGTTCTGGCTCACCGGATCGCAGCAATTCGACATGATGAAAAATGTTACAGAGTCATTGGCTGGCCGTGTGGCCGTTTTACAGCTTCAAGGAATTTCACAAGCAGAAGAGCAAGGGCGCAGCAATGATACACCGTTCCTGCCAGAACTAAAAAATCTAAAGGCACGGCAAAAATCAGCCAAAGTCCTTAAACTGCCAGAGGTGTTTTATAAAATCTGGCGCGGCTCTTACCCTGATATGGTTGCACAAAGCAATGATAAAAACTGGGAGCGGTTTTATAGCTCTTATGTGACAACCTATATTCAGCGCGATGTGCGGGAATATCTCGATATTACAGATACAGCGGCCTTTCATAAATTCACGCAGATTGCCGCCGCCCGTACAGGTCAGCTCGTGAACTATGCAGATATGGCGCGTGATGTTGGTGTATCACAGCCTACAATCAAAGCATGGCTGGACGTGCTTCATGCCTCCGGCGTAGTGTATTTACTGCAACCTTATTTCAACAACCGTACAAAAAGGCTGGTCAAAACGCCCAAGCTGTATTTCATGGATACAGGGCTTTGCTCTTATCTGACAGGCTGGTTAAATCCCGATGTGCTTGAGCGCGGCGCGATGTCTGGCGCAATGTTTGAAACATGGACGATCACCGAAATCATAAAATCCTATCTGCATAACGGACGCAATCCGCGCGTTTATTTTTACCGCGATAAGGACAAGAAAGAAGTGGATTTGCTCATCGAGGAAAGCGGAACGCTTTATCCGATAGAGATCAAAAAAACAGCGTCCGTGCAAAATGCCAATTTCAAGGGCTTTGGTATGCTGGAAAATTTAAAAATGCCTATCGGCCACGGCGCACTTATTTGTATGACCAGCGGCCTAACCCCTGTAAGCGATGGTGTCGATGCGGTTAATGTCGGGTTTATTTAATTTGCCGAGCCTATACCCGATTATACCCGATTATGTACGTCGTCAGAGTATTTTGGACACAGAGCATAAAAATATAAGGTGTGCTTCTGGCTCCTTGGTTTGATGTTAAGCAG
>JAGRHC010000090.1 GCA_020445145.1 Alphaproteobacteria bacterium | reverse complement strand
AACACATTTCCTCCGGCCGGGAAAACAGGACTTTGGAAAGAAGCTGTCGATACGGCCATCGGTTTCGGCATTGATGCCATTATCGTCGCCGATATCGGCGTGGCAAACTACGTGAAAACGCAACACCCGGATCAGCGCCTGCATCTTTCCGTCCAAGCGGGCGCCCCCTCTGTGGAAGCGATTAAATATTACTGCGAGGAGTTCGGCGTGCGGCGCGTGGTTTTGCCGCGTATTCTGACGATCCCGGAAATTACGGCCCTGAAAAAAGAAATCCCGTGCGAGATTGAGTGTTTTATTTTCGGCAATCACGGCCTGATGGCCGAAGGGCGTTGCAGCCTGACGAACTATGTCACGGGCCTGTCTACCAATATGGACGGGGTATGTTCCCCCGCCAGCCATGTAAAATATGAAGAAGACGCGCGGCGCAATCTCACGACTCGGCTGGGAGATTTCACGATCGATTGTTTTTCCTGCACGCAAAATCCGGGCTATCCCACGATATGCAAGGGCCGTTACCGTGCCCCGCATAAACAGGAAGGCTATTACGCTTTTGAGGAACCGATCAGCCTGAACCTTGCGCGCCTGTTGCCGGAGTTGATTAAAGCCGGGGTTCACGCCTTCAAGATCGAAGGGCGGCAGCGTTCGCGCGCCTATGTCAGGGAGGTTGTGTCTTCGTGGCGCAAGGCTATTGACGATGTGATGGACGGGCAGGACGTTGAGCTTACGCACCTCCTGTCCCTCACCGAAGGGTACAAACAGACGCAAGGTGCTTATGAAAGCAAGAGGTGGCGATAGATGACGGGTGCGCAATTAACCATGGGGCCGATCCTGTTTCACTGGCCCGCTGACAAAAAACGGGATTTTTATTTTCGCATTGCCGACGAGGCGCCGGTCGATACGGTTTATATCGGCGAAGTGGTCTGCTCTAAACGCGCGCCTTTCTTTGAAGCTCATTGCGATGAGGTGGCGGAGCGCCTGACAAAGGCCGGCAAAAAAGTTGTTTTTTCTTCACTGGCTGAAATCATGATCCCGCGTG
>JAGRHC010000022.1 GCA_020445145.1 Alphaproteobacteria bacterium | reverse complement strand
CACCTCGACCCACGGGGCGTTCGGCGCGCTGGCCTTCGGAATTGGCACATCAGAAGTCGAGCACGTTCTGGCCACACAAACCCTGATTCAAAAACGCGCCAAAAACATGCGCATCACCGTCACCGGAAACCTTTCCACCGGCGTCACGGCCAAGGACATGATCCTCGCCATTATCGGCGAAATCGGCACAGCCGGCGGCACAGGCCACGTGATCGAATATGCCGGGCAAGCCGTACAAGCCCTTTCCATGGAAGGCCGTATGACCATTTGCAACATGTCCATCGAAGGCGGCGCAAGAGCAGGCCTCGTCGCCCCTGATGACACCACATTCAACTACATCAAAGGCCGCCCGATGGCCCCCAAAAACGACAACTGGGACAAGGCTGTAGCCTACTGGAAAACGCTCTTCTCCGACGAGGGCGCGGCTTACGATAAAGAAGTCGTCCTGAAGGGCGAAGTCATCCCGCCGATCGTCACATGGGGCACCACCCCCGAAGACGTCGTCCCAATCACAGGGATCGTCCCATCGCCCGAAGATTTCAGCGATGAGAACAAACGCGCCTCGGTGATGCGCATGCTGGACTATATGGGCCTCACCCCCGGCACAAAAATGACAGACATCCCGGTCGACAAAGTCTTTATCGGCTCCTGCACCAACGCACGGATCGAGGACTTGCGCGAAGTCGCAAAAATCGCCAAAGGCAAAAAAGTTGCCAATAGCGTCGAGGCAATGATCGTCCCCGGCTCCGGCCTCGTCAAGGCCATGGCCGAAGAAGAAGGCATCGCCGATATCCTGATCGAGGCCGGCTTCGACTGGCGCGAACCCGGCTGCTCCATGTGCCTCGGAATGAACCCCGACCAGCTCAAGCCCGGCGAACGCTGCGCCTCCACCTCAAACCGTAACTTCGAAGGCCGTCAGGGACGCGGCGGACGCACTCACCTGCTGTCCCCCGCAATGGCCGCCGCCGCCGCAATAACAGGAAGGCTCACAGATGTCAGAGACCTCTAAACCACAAGAAATCTGGTATGAACTAGACACAGAATTTGAAAACCTTCTAAACAGAACAGTAATCCTGAGCGGATCCCCCGGCAGACTGAGACCAGACGAGCAAGAAGCATACATCACAGCCACCGGCTACAATTTTGCTGTCATGCAAACCACGCCGGATGGTCATGGAATCAGAAGATATCCCACCATTTTTCCGATGCGATCACCTGAAAATCAAAAATCAATGCAGTTCTTTATGTGTTGCCCCATCGGAATAAACAGAACCGGTGAAACCACACATTTCATACCGCCCAACGCTTTGCGCGAAATCACAGATACCCAAGAGCGAGACCAAATAACCTGTAGAGCACAATTTTCCATACCGCTGGAAAGCAGGAACAATATCCCTGCCCCCCCCCATTCCGCTTATACATTTACGCCGATGCTCTAGCCAAAACTTGACATATCATTGCATTCAACGCAAACATAAGACAAGAACAGGGAAATATAATTATGAATGCGGGAATAAATGCTACAAAGAACAAGCCTAGACGCTTTTAAAAATAAAACAGACGTGCCCGACGATCGCTATAATCCAATATTCTATAAGGCTCATTTTCAGCCTATAGTAAACAATGACGGACTAATCGTCGGTGTTGAAGTCCTCGCGCGAAAAAAACGTGAAAACGGGGGCATTATCAATCCAGATCAATTTATTCCCGGCCTGATAAGAAAAAAACAAACGCCGGATCTGGATAAACAAATGCTAAGAGAGGCGTGCGAATTCCTAAATACACTTAGCACCCCCAGCATAACCGCAAGCGTAAACCTGAGCATGAGAACAATTTGCTCAAAAGATATTATAGAAGAAATTGAAAAATGCCTCAGAACCTATGGCATCCCGCGATCGCGAATTAAGTTAGAAGTTGTCGAAGACGCTTTTCCAGAAGCTCAAGAAACCAGAGTGAGAGCAATCAACACGCTAAAAACGCTGCAACAAAAAGGTTACAAAATAGTCGTGGATGATTACGGCGTAAAGGCTTCCGACATCCAACGAATTGAAGAGATCACCCCAGACGAAATTAAAATCGACCCAAGCCTGTTATTCGGCCACAAACCGGATCAAAGGTACTTGGAATATCTTCTCAGAACTGATTTAAGGCAACAGAAACCCCTGATTATCGAACAAGTAGACACCCTCGACAAACGAGATAAAGCACGCCAAATGATCGGAACTGAAAACATCTTCTTCCAAGGTTACCTGTATGCCACTCCCGGCGGCAAAAACAAAATCAGCAAACTGATCAACGACCAATACGACAATAGAAAAAGTAATTTGGACGAACATCCTGTGATCGCCTAGAGCATAAACGCTTTACGGTTGCCCTGAACTCCTGAAGAAGATATTATGTTTATAGAATAAGGAGTTAGTATGCTTGAAGACAGAGTGAAAAACTGGCCTCGCGGCGGTGACTTTCATACGGACCCCTTATGTCAGGAACGCATCAGCCCCTTCATCACCCGGGAACTAAGACGCCTCCACGAATACGACGACAAACGCAAGATCGTCTGCGTCGAAAGCGGTATGAAACCCGAAGAAATCACCTACCTCTTCGCTCCTCACTCCGCCCGCGCCGCCCACCACGCAAGAGACCTGTGCAAACGTATCGGGTTAGGCGACATCGAGGCCATGAATGTCTACTGGCAGATCATGCTGCACGACATCGGCAAAACCCGCCTGCCGGTAAACATCTGGGACCGCATAGAAAAACCCGAACCGGGGTCGCAAATCTACATCCAGAGAAAAACCCACCCGGAACTCGGAGCTGACGCCATCCGAAAAGAGTTTTCAGACAATCTGGACCACTGGTTCATAAAACAAGCCATCGAGATTGCCCTGCTCCATCATGAAAAAATGGATGGAACCGGACAATTCAAAATCCCCGGTGAAGAGCTCTCCCTCCCGGTCAGGCTTGCAATCATCGTGGACGCCTTCGACGGCGGCCAATACCTTCGTCCGCACCACGTCGACGCAAACAAAGCGCCCGCAGAAGGAATTGCCAACGCCTTCGGAAAAAAACCATACCCTCCCTCACACCACCTCGGTGAAAACCGCAGAGACGTTAGCATACCCGGCGTCCTCCAACGTATGTGCAACAAAAAAGGCGCCGGTCATTTTGATATGGAATTACTGGATGCCTTCGAAGAAATGATGCTAGAACAATATCACGCAAAACAAAAAGCAACCAACGCTTACGAGAAATGGGACCTGGAAAATTGATAAAAAAGCTACTGTGCCTCCTCCTTCTGTGCATCACACTAACAAGCGCTGGCCAAGCCTTCGCCGCCGAAGAGGCTCCTGCGCCGGACTCCAAGGAAGCGTTCCTCGCCGCATGGGAATCCCATCAAAAAAGCCTGCCCACAACCGTCATCTTCCAGAAAACCGACGAACCGGGCGTCTACGACTTCGAAACCACCCTCTTCCCCTACAAGGGCAAACTCAGACTCATGAACATTCTGATAAGCAAAGATATCGACTATTACGACGATTACGACCTGAATGACGAAAGTGACACGAAAGGAGTCGCCGAAGTCGAGCTTACCGGTTTACCCGACAAGGAATTTCAGGAAAAATATCCCTACAGCAACGAATTATGGAAGAACAATCAATTCCTGTTCTTTATGAAAGATGCCGACGGCGGAAGATGGCTAAGCGCAAAGGAATGGTGGACCGTCAAAGACAACGAAGCCCCGCCGCCCAAACCTGCATCCTGCGGCACGCTCAGTAAAAAACAGTATCAAAATCTGATCAGTGTATGGAGCCCTGTCGGCGTAATGATTATCGTCGTTTTGATCGTCATGCTTCTGACACGAAAAAGGCAAAAGGCCTATCTCGCCAAATACGACGGATCGCTGGCGAAGCAACTTGAGGGAATAGAAATCGCCAAGCAGGGTCTTGCACTAAACGAACAGCAACTCGAACTTCTTCGCAAAATCGCGGAGAACAAACAAGGCTCTTGATTTCGCCGCGCCCCGCCATTACATCTGGGACATGGAAAAATTTACAAAGCTCGCCGCCCGCGCGGCCCCGTTGGAGATGATCAACGTCGACACCGACATCATCATCCCTAAACAGTTCCTCAAGACCGTCAAACGCACCGGTCTCGGGATCAGTGCCTTTTACAACATCCGCTACGATGAAAACGGAGCCCCGCGCCCCGATTTCGTCCTGAACAAACCGGAATACAAGGGCGCCAGCATCCTGATCACCGGCGAAAATTTCGGCTGCGGCTCCAGCCGGGAACACGCCCCGTGGGCGCTTTTGGATATGGGCCTGCGCTGCATCATCGCACCCAGCTTCGCCGACATTTTCTACAACAACAGCTTTAAAAACGGCATCCTTCCGATCGAATTACCGCAGGAACAAGTCGATGAACTAATGAGCGAAACAAAAGAAAATCCGGACGCCGTCATCGAGGTCGATCTTGAGAAACAAACGATCACCCGCGGCAACAAATTCTCCTTCAGCTTCGAAATCGACCCGTTCCGCAAGCACTGCCTGCTAAACGGCCTCGACGACATCGGCCTGACCATGCAAAAAAACGCCAGCATAGGCTCCTTCGAACAAAAACGCGCTAACGACAAACCGTGGTTATAAGTGAGGTACAAGAAACAAGGATCAAGGTACAAGAATGAGCGCATACAAAAATCATAAAGACCTGCTTGTTTTTCAAAAAGCTTATGCCATTTCGCTGCAAATATATAAAGAATCAAAATCATTCCCCAAGGAAGAAAAGTTCGCAATCACAGACCAATTGCGCCGGGCGTCAACAAGTATTTGCGCCAATATTGCCGAAGGATATGGAAGACAACTCGCATCAAAGCCGGATTTTAAGCGTTTTTTGATAATAGCCAAAGGCTCTTGTCAGGAAGTCACTGTATGGATTGACTATTGCAAAGATTTATCCTTCATTGATAAAAAAACTGCAGAAGCTTGGGAAAATGAGTATACGGAAATTTCCAAAATGCTCTATGCTCTGATACAAAAACAATAATCTTGAACCTCGAACCTTGTACCTTGAACCAAAAATGACATACAAACTCCAAATCCTCCCCGGCGACGGCATCGGCCCGGAAATCATGACAGAAGCCGAAAAAATCATCAGCTGGCTAAACGCAAACAAAGATATTGAGATCCAGACGACCCGCGGCCTGATCGGCGGCGCTGCTATTGATGAATACGGCGTCCCCTTAAGCGATGAAACGCTCGAAGAAAGCCGTAAAAGCCACGCCGTCCTCCTCGGCGCCGTCGGCGGTCCCAAATGGGCAGATGTCGAATACACAATCCGCCCCGAAGCAGGGCTCCTCAAAATCCGCAAGGAACTGGGCTTGTTTGCCAATCTGCGCCCGGCCCTCGTCTTCGATGCGCTCGTCGACGCCTCTACCCTAAAGCCGGAAATCGTCAAGGGGCTGGACATCCTGATTGTGCGTGAACTCACCGGCGGCGTCTATTTCGGCCAGCCTCGCGGTATTGAAGACCTCGGAAACGGGCAACGCCGCGGCGTAAACACGCAAGTCTACACCACCGAAGAAATTCAGCGTGTCGGCCGCGTCGCCTTCGAACTTGCCCGCAAGCGCGGAAACAAGGTCACATCCTGCGAAAAAGCCAACGTCATGGAATCCGGGAAACTCTGGCGCGAGGACATCACTAGCTTGCACCAGGCCGAATACAAGGACGTCACACTCGAACACATGTACGCCGACAACTGCGCGATGCAGCTCCTGCGCAATCCATCGCAATTTGACGTCATCGTGACCGACAACCTTTTTGGCGACATCCTCTCGGACGAGGCCGCTATGCTGACGGGATCCCTCGGAATGCTCCCCTCAGCCTCCTTGGGTCAACCCGGGTCAACGGGCCTTTATGAACCGGTTCACGGCTCCGCCCCCGACATCGCAGGCCAAGGCAAAGCCAACCCGCTCGCCACAATCCTCAGCCTCGCCATGTGCCTCCGCTACTCCTTCAATCGCGGGGACCTCGCAAGCAAAATCGAGGATGCAGTCCAGACAATTCTCAACGACGGCACAAGAACCCCCGACATTATGGCCCCCGGCTGCACCCAAACCTCGACAAGCGGCATGGGAGATGCTCTAATCACGCAACTCGAAAAAACAGGGAAAAAGGAACAGGCAGCATGATTGCGAGCATAATCCTTCTATTATACCTCATCGGTATCTCTCCGCTGGACATGACGGTCGACGCGCTCTACATCGCAGGCGCCCTCCTCCTTCTTGCAGAAATCGGCGTCGCCTCGCTCGGCGTACTGGCCCTGAACGGCCTTCTCGCCCTATATGCCGCTTACGCCCTGCAAACCGGCCAAGCCCCTCTACTGGGGCTCGACATCGGCTGGAGCCTGTTCTTTGGCATCGCCATTCTTGAATTCACAGCATTGATCGCAGGCATCCTCGTCTGGAAAAAACTCAAAACCATGCGCACAGATACCGGCCCCGAAGGCATGATCGGCCAAAAGGCAGACATCCTTAAATGGGAAGGCAAAAAAGGCCGCGTCCAATACGAAGGCGAAGCATGGGACGCCGTTTCAGAAAAAGAAATGAATCTCGAAATCGGAGATAGTGTAACAATTAAACAGGTACGCAAACTGACGCTCGACGTCGCAGAATAATTCGAAAACACAGGAGGTTTTTAAAATGCCATTTCTTACAGTAATCGTAATTGCCTTTGTCATCGGCATCATCGCGTCCATCAAAATCATTCAGGAATATGAACGTGGCGTAGTCTACACACTTGGCCGCTACACCGGAACCCGCGGCGCAGGCGTACAGCTCATCGTCCCCGTCTTCCAGCGCGTCCTCTTCGTCGACATGCGCATCCGTACCGAAGACATCCCGCCGCAAGACGTCATCTCGAAGGACAACGTCTCGGTCAAGGTCAACG
>JAGRHC010000089.1 GCA_020445145.1 Alphaproteobacteria bacterium | reverse complement strand
CTGATTATCAAAGGCCGGAGGTGAGCACGCCTGCGTGGAAAGAAGGCGTATCTTCCGAAAATACTGCAATCGCCGCCGATTGGTGGGAGCAATTTGGCAGCAGCGAATTAAATGCGCTCATGCAGCAGGCGCTGGCGCAAAATAACGATTTGCAGGCATCCTTACAACGCATTGAACAAGCGCGCGCCGGTTTGCAGATTGCCGGGGCCTCTCTTTTGCCCTCGGCCAGTGCCACGGCGTCTTATATGAACGGGCCGCAGCAGGCTTTCAATATCACCGACCGGCGCAATAAAGGCGTTCCCGAATTTACAGGGGATGCTGGAATTTCCTACGAGCTTGATCTGTTCGGAGCCAATCGCGCCAGCACTGACGCGGCCAGGGAAAAGCTTTTAAGCACACAATATGCACATGACGCGCTGGCGCTCATTATTATGGGCGACGTGGCGCAGACTTATTTCAATGTTCTCAATTTAAAAGAACGTCACCGTATCGCGCAGGAAAATCTCCAAAGTACCGAAGATCTCTTAAAGGCGGTAAAAGCCCGTTTTCAGGCTGGGGCGCGCACGGCGCTGGATATTGCCCAGCAGGAAACGATGTTCTCAAATGCGGAGGCGGAGGTTGCGGCGCTGGAACAACAACTAGCATTGGCGCAGAACGCGCTGGCCGTTTTGATCGGCGAGCCGCCGCAAACATTTTCCGTTTCAGGCAGTGCGCTGGATCATGTGAGTATTCCTGCCATGGCGGCGGCACAACCTTCGGATTTGCTGGAACGCAGACCCGATATTCAGAGCATGGAGGCCAGGCTGATGGAGGCTAATGCCGATATTGGCGCGGCGCGTGCGGCGTTTTTTCCATCCGTCAATATAGGCACAGATCTATTGCTCGCGGCCAACCCCTCCGCTTCGGCGCTTTCCTTGGCTTCGTCTATAATAGCCCCCATTTTTCAAGGCGGGCGGCTGGAAGGCAATGTAAACCGCGTGACCGCACGGCAAAAAGAATTAGCTGAAAACTACCAGCAAACCGTTTTGGTCGCTTTTAGGGAAGCGGAAGACGCGCTGACCAA
>JAGRHC010000088.1 GCA_020445145.1 Alphaproteobacteria bacterium | reverse complement strand
TTCCGCTGCAAAAAGTGATTGAGGCCGTGCGTTCTGCCAATCAGGAAACCGGAGGCCGAACGCTGGAAATGGCTGAAACGGAATATCTGATCCGGTCTTTCGGCTATGTGAATAAACCGGAAGATTTGCAGCAAGCCGTTTTGAAAACAGTGGATGGGACGCCGGTTACAGTCGGTGATGTGGCCCGCGTTGTGGAAGGCCCGGCAATCCGGCGCGGCATAACGGAGCTGAACGGCAAAGGCGAAGCGGTGGGCGGCATTGTTGTCATGCGCCCCGGCGCGAACGCTTTGGACGTAATTCACAATGTCAAAGCACGGCTGGAAAGTGTAAAGCAAGGCCTGCCGCCGGGCGTAGAATTGAAAGTCGTTTATGACCGCAGCCGGTTGATTGAAGGGTCTGTTGATTACCTGAAAGGCAAGCTGATTGAAGAAAGCCTGATGGTAGCGCTGGTGACGTTTTTGTTCCTGCTACACGCCCGCAGCGCCTTGGTGGCGATTATCACCATCCCGCTGGGCATTCTTGCCGCTTTTATCGTGATGAACGCGCAAGGCATAACAGCCAATATCATGTCGCTGGGCGGGATTGCGATTGCTATCGGCGCGATGGTGGATGCGTCCATTGTCATGGTGGAAAACGCGCATCGCCGTCTTTCCGAATCCCCACACAAGGCGGAGATGACAAAAGAGGAAAGGCATGAAGCCATCCTGCAAGCTGCCAAAGACGTCGGGCCGGGACTGTTTTTCTCTCTGTTGATTATTACCGTGTCGTTCTTCCCTGTCTTTGCCTTGACCGGGCAATCGGCGCGGTTGTTCACGCCGCTGGCATTTACCAAAACCTACGCCATGGCCGCAGCCGCTTTCCTATCGGTGACGGTTGTCCCGGTTCTTATGCTCTGGCTGGTGCGTGGAAAAATCCGGCGCGAGGATGAGAACCCGATCAATCGCTTCTTTATTGCGCTGTACAAGCCGTTTCTGAATGCCGCTTTGAAATGGCGCAAGACAACGATGGCGCTGGCTGTGATCGCTCTTGTCAGCACCGCGCTGCCTGCGGCAAAGCTGGGCAGCGAGTTTATGCCGCCGCTTTATGAAGGCGGGCTTCTTTATATGCCGATGACCCTGCCAGGTGTTTCAACGGCCAAAGCGCGGGAAATTTTACAAGTAACAAACCGTCAGCTTATGACCGTACCGGAAGTGGAGCATGTGTTCGGCAAGGCCGGGCGTTCCAATTCGGCCACAGACCCCGCACCGCTTGCCATGATCGAAACATGGGTGGAATTAAAACCGCGTTCCGAGTGGCGTAAAGGATTGAGTCCGCAAAAGCTGATTGATGATTTGAACAAGCGCATCGGCCTGCCGGGCATGAGAAATAGCTGGGGTTATCCGATCAAAATCCGGCTCGACATGCTGACCACAGGTATTCGTACGCCGGTTGGCATCAAGGTTGCGGGATCGGATTTACAGGAAATCGACCGCATTGCCAAAAAGGTTGAAGTCCTGGCGAAGGAGGTGCCGGGCACGCGCAGCGCCATTGCCGACCGGGTTGTCGGCGGGAAATATATCGAGATCGTTCCTGACCGCCGCGAAATCGCTCGCTACGGCATATCGCTGGGCATGGTGCAGCGGGTTATTCAAACCGCGCTCGGCGGTATGCAGCTAGACGAGGCCGTGGAAGGCCGGGAGCGTTATCCGATCATGTTGCGCTATGACCGCCCGTTCCGCGAGCATGTTTCAGAGCTGGATAATATTCTGGTGCCCACACCACAGGGCGCGCAGATACCTTTGGCTGATCTCGCCGAAATCCGCATTGCCGAGGGGCCTTCGATGATTAAATCCGAAGATGCACGGCTCAATGGCTGGGTGTTTGTGGATATTGAAGGGCGCGATCTTGGCTCTTACATTGCCGATTTGCGGGAGAAACTCAAAACGCTGGAATTGCCGCAGGGCTATACGCTCAAGCTTTCCGGCCAGTTTGAGCAGATGCAGGAAGCGAACGAGCGCCTGAAAATGGCAGTTCCGGCAACATTGCTGATTATTC